>NZ_CBTJ020000025.1 GCF_001051235.1 Candidatus Competibacter denitrificans Run_A_D11
CGTGGCGCTTCTCGCTCTCCCACGGGATCTGCAGTCCCTCAGGGTTTTCGTGCTACCACGTCGCCCTTACACTTTAACCAATCCCCAACATACAAGGGAATTTCCGACGATGCGGCGACGGCGATGGATGCTTACGGCAGTTGCCGCACCTTCGGCTCACGCGCCCACTGCCGGGTTTTCGCAGCCTCGACGAAGGGGGCACAGTCGCTGGCTTTCAGCACGCCTGCATCCGCTTGTACGCTAGCGGCTTGTAATACCGCCTGCGCACCGGCATCGGCGGCGATGGCTTTCAAATGGCCGAAAGCGTCGCGCACCCAATCCACGGCGGCGGCTTCCTTGCTGAGCCGCTTGCCTGCTTCAGCGGACAGCACCAGCGCCACGGCGTCGAATACGATAGACGGCGTACCGGCCAACTGACCGTCAGCGGCTAGCGTCTTGCCATCCGCCAGCTTGGCCCCGCCCACTTTAGGCGCGACGATTTTGACGCCCGCACCAGCGGCTTCAGCGGCCTTGCGTAAGGCCATCACCGCCGCACCGTCGGAACCATCATCCACCAGAATCCCGACCGCCCGACCGGTAAGAATCGGCTTCATCTTGCCGATCAGTTGCAGGGCTGGCGAGGGTTTCATGTCGATCACCGGCGCAGCGGGCGCAGGGGCAGGCGGCAGTTGCTCCATACCCAGACCGTCCGCCACGCGCTTGGCCAAAGCCGGGTCGAGGTTAAGCAGATGGCCGACCACGCGCTCGCGGATGACCACCGTGGCGACCTTGGAGAGTTCAAACACCAGGGCTGACGCGATGTGCGCCTGCTCCAGTTCGCTCTGGCTGCGATAGAACAGCCGCGCCTGACTGTAATGATCGGCAAAGCTTTCGGCGCGGATGCGGCCTTTCTTGCCGTCGTCGGCTTGAGCAAAGGTGCGGAAGCCATCCGGCGTCGCGCGCGGTGAATCGGCTTGTAGGGAACTCGGCTCGTAATTGACCCGGCCCTTGGGTACGCCCATTTGCATGTGGCCGTCGCGTTGCAGGTTGTGGAACGGACACTTGGGCGCGTTAATCGGAATCTGATGAAAGTTGGGCGAACCCAGCCGGGAAAGCTGGGTATCCAGATACGAGAACAACCGGCCTTGCAACAGCGGATCGTTGGAAAAATCGATGCCAGGCACGATGTGAGACGGGCAGAACGCCACCTGCTCGGTTTCGGCAAAAAAGTTATCGGGATTGCGATCCAGCACCATGCGGCCGATTATCTTTAAGGGAACCAGTTCCTCCGGGATCAGCTTGGTGGCGTCAAGATGATCGAAGGGGAACTTGGCGGCCTCTTCCTCGCTAAACAGTTGCACGGCAAATTCCCATTCCGGGAAATCGCCCTTGGCAATGGCTTCATACAGATCACGGCGGTGGAAATCGGGATCGGCTCCGGCCAGTTTCACAGCCTCGTCCCAGACCGTGGATTGCAGGCCCAGCTTGGGCCGCCAGTGGAATTTGACGAAGGTGGAGTTGCCCTGGGCGTCGAGCAGGCGGAACGTGTTGACGCCAAAGCCTTCCATCATCCGCAGCGAGCGCGGAATGGCGCGGTCGCTCATCGCCCAGATCAGGGTGTGCATGGTCTCCGGCATCAGCGAGATGAAATCCCAGAAGGTGTCATGGGCGCTGGCCGCCTGCGGAAAGCCGCGATCCGGCTCCATCTTCACCGAATGAATCAGGTCGGGAAACTTAAGGGCGTCCTGAATAAAAAAGACCGGAATGTTGTTGCCCACAATGTCCCAGTTGCCTTCCTTGGTGTAGAACTTTACTGCAAAGCCGCGTACATCGCGCGGAGTGTCCACCGATCCCGCGCCACCGGCCACCGTGGAGAAGCGCGTGAAGACCGGAGTTTTCTGGCCGACCTCAGTCAACACCTTGGCGGTGGTGTATTGGGCGAGCGAGGCGGTCAATTCAAAAAAGCCGTGAGCCGCCGAACCACGGGCATGAACGATGCGTTCCGGGATGCGTTCATGATCGAAGTGAGTGATCTTCTCGCGCAGGATGAAATCTTCCAGCAGCGTCGGCCCGCGCGGCGTCGCACGCAGCGAGTTTTGATTATCCGAGATCGGTAGGCCCTGATTGGTGGTCAAAGCAGGATGGGAACCGCCGGCGTGCTGGTGCAGTTCGCCCGCGTTACCGCGTTTTCCGTCAGTGGGAGGTGTAGATTGGGCAGTCATTGAAACTCCAAAAACCAAGTGGGGGATTGAGAAAGCCAAAACGGGATGACCAGAACCACAAGAGCGTCTAGCTTTAGAGACTCCAAAACCGTCTGTAAAATGTCTCGGAATCGTTAAACAGTGTATTGGAGTTTGGCATGTCTGGTGGGTTCCACCCATCAGGCCCATACGTTGAATTAAAATGGGTGGCTAACACATCATGGCAACGGTTCAGATTGAATTACCCTCACCCGCGCCCGGCACCCGGCGGATGCTACGGGTTCACCGTTACGGCCCGCCCGGCGCACGACCCAAAGCGTATTTTCAGGCGGCCCTGCACGCCGATGAAATTCCGGGTTTGTTAGTGGCACAGCATCTGTTGCTAGGGCTGCAACAAGCGCAAGCCGAAGGCCGGATCAGTGGTGAGGTGGTGGTGGTGCCGGTGGCCAATCCCATTGGTCTGGGGCAGCATCTCAATGGCCGGTTGCTGGGGCGGTTCGATTTCGAGAGTACCGGCAATTTCAATCGCGGCTTTCCCGATTTGGCGGCGGTTGCGGCGGAACGCTTGCGCGGATGTTTGAGTGCTGATCCAGCCAAGAACATTGCTACAGTGCGGGAAACACTGCGGGCTGTGCTGGCGGAACAGCAGGCCATTCGGGAGACCAGCGCCTTAAAACTGGCTTTGCTCAGCTTGGCCGTGGATGCTGATTATGTGTTCGATTTGCATTGTGACAGCGAATCGTTGCTGCATTTATATACCTCGCGCTGGCATTCGGACGAGGGGCGCGTCTTAGGTGCAGAATTGGGGGCGGCGGTGATTCTGCTGGAGGAGGAGCCGGGCGGAAATCCGTTTGATGAAGCGTGCGCCGGGCCGTGGTGGAAGCTGCGCGCGGCTTTGGAACATGAAGCGCCGATTCCGCTGGCCTGCTTTGCGACTACAGTGGAACTGCGCGGTCAGGCCGATGTGCGCGATGATGATGCAGCGGCGGATGCGGCGGCGCTGCTGCGCTTTCTGCAACGGCGCGGCGTGATCGCCGGTGAACCGGGGCCGTTGCCGGAATCCCACTGCGAACCAACGCCGCTAAACGGTGTGGATGTGCTGACGGCACCGGCGGCCGGTGTGCTGGTTTATCGCAAGCAGTTGGGGGAGGCGGTCGCAGCGGGCGAGGTCGTAGCGGAGGTGGTGGATCTGTTCGGCGAACCGCTTGGCGCCGCTCGTCACCCAATCCGTGCTGCGACCGATGGCCTCCTATTCGCCCGTATGACCGAGCGGCTGGCGCGGCCGGGGCAGAAGTTCTGCAAGGTGGCAGGGCGGGAGCCGCTGGCTTATCGACAGGCTGGAAGATTGTTAGAGGATTAAGAGTCTATACGCAAATCCCCTCTTCTTCTGGGAGAGGAACCGGGGATGATGGTTTGTCTTCAATGGGTTATCTCCCTTGCCCTAACTCCCCAAAGAGAGTGGGAAAAGGGGAGCGTCGAATTTTCGTCTTTGTCATTAAAACTGCTTATGATCGACCCAACCTTTTACAGCGACTTTAGGAGTTTAAGATGGAATTGATTGGATTTCTGTTGATCGGTTTGGCGGCGGGCTGGTTGGCGTCGATTTACATGCGCGGTAGCAGCATGGGCTTAGTCGGTAATCTGGTGATTGGTGTGGTCGGCGCTTTTGTGGGCGGTTTTCTATTCCGGTTGATCGGTTTCGCCGCCGTTGGCTTGATCGGTCATCTCATCACCGCTACGGTCGGTGCCGTCGTCTTGCTTTACGCGGTCGGCGTGCTGAAAAAGAGCTAAGAAGCCCGACGCTCACTCACCCATGGATGCACTTTGGCTAGCACTTGCTTTTCTATTAGGGTTGTTAGCCCGTCAGTTGGGATTGCCGGCGCTGGTCGGTTATCTCGTGGCGGGCTTTGCCTTGAATGCCCTGGGGCAACAAAGTAGTGGGCTGTTGGATCAGGTTGCTCATGCCGGTGTCTTGCTCCTGCTGTTCAGTGTCGGCCTCAAACTGAAATTGCAAAGCCTGATTCGCCCGGATGTCTGGGGCGGTGGTGGACTGCATCTGATTCTCAGCGCGATGGTGCTGTGTTTGTTGTTGTGGGGTGTGACCGCGCTCTCCTTCAGTCAGGGTCTAGTCCTCGCCGTTACGCTGGGATTTTCCAGCACCGTATTGGCCGCCAAGGTGTTGGAGGAAAAAGTTGAATTACGGGCGTTTCACGGCCGGTTGGCCATCGGCATCCTCATCATTCAGGATCTGGCGGCACTGGCCTTGATGACACTGGCGGGTGGGGTGCTACCCACGCCCTGGGCCTTGCTGGTGCTGGGATTACCGTTGTTGCGGCCGCTGATCGGCAAAGTGCTGGATTGGACTGGGCACGATGAGTTGCTGGTGTTGTACGGCCTGGCGCTGGCGCTGGTGGTCGGCGGCTTGGGTTTCGAGCAAGTCGGGCTGAGTTCAGAATTAGGCGCACTGCTATTGGGTGCCGTGCTGTCCGGTCATTCGCGCGCGGTGGAATTATCCCGGTCTTTGTGGGCACTCAAGGAAGTGTTACTGGTCGGCTTTTTTCTGCAAATCGGCTTACTGGGCTGGCCGAGTATCGGCAGCGTAGGCGGAGCGATCCTGTTGACCGCGTTGTTGCCGCTGAAGGCGATCCTGTTTTTCATCATCCTGATCCGGTTCCGGCTGCGCGCACGCACGGCGTTTTTGACGGCGCTGGCGCTGGCCAGCTACAGTGAATTTGCCCTGATCGTGGCCAAATTTATGGTCGGTAATGGGCAATTGGGGCCGGATTGGTTGGTGGTGCTGGCCCTGACGGTAGCGCTGTCCTTTGTGGTCGCCGCCCCGCTGAACCATTATGCGCACGACCTGTACGAGCGCTTGGAAACGTGGCTGGCTCGTTTCGAGCGGCCGGAGCGGCATCCCGACGAACAGCCGGTGTCACTGGGTAAAACGCAAATCCTCATTTTGGGGATGGGTCATACCGGTACCGCTGCGTATGATTTTCTCAAAAAGCGGCAAAATACGCCGGAAGTCCACAAGGTACGGCTGGTCTCAGGTATTGATTCCGATTTGGTCAAGGTCGAGCGCCATATCCACGAGGGTCGGCGCGTGGTGTATGCCGACGCCGAAGATCCAGGCTTTTGGCATCGGCTGCATCTGGACCGACTGAAGGCGGTCATCCTGGCGATGCCCGATCCAGAAGCCAAGCGGATTGCCACCGAACAATTGCGGCAGCATGGCTTTCAGGGTCTGATTGGGGCGATCAGCAGCTATCCCGAAGAAGAGAAAGCGCTCAAGGCCGCTGGGGCCGATATGACCTTTTTGGCTTTCAACGAGGTCGGCGTTGGTTTGGCTGAGCATGTCTGGGAAGCGTTGGAAAAACGCGCTCCCGCACCGGCCAAAAGCACGTTAGGCTGACACCAATCGGCGTTACCGTGGTCTATTTCCGCAGATCAAAAACCGGCGAGAACTCAGCATGAGCAACAAAATCAGCAAGACTGAAGCCGAATGGCGTGCCCAGTTGACCCCTGAGCAGTTTGCCATTTGCCGTGAGAAAGGGACTGAGCGGGCCTTTACCGGCCACTATCACGACTGTCACGAGCCAGGGATTTATCGCTGCGTGTGTTGCGGTAAAGCCCTGTTCGATTCCAATACCAAATTCGATTCCGGCAGTGGCTGGCCCAGTTTTTGGCAACCGGTGCAAGCCGACAATGTGGCCACTGCCGAGGATCGCAGTTTTTTTATGCGCCGCACCGAAGTGGTATGTGCGGATTGTGGTGCCCATTTGGGCCATGTGTTCGACGATGGCCCCAAGCCGACCGGTTTGCGCTATTGCATCAATTCGGCGTCGTTGCGGTTGGATCGTACTGGAAAGGTTGATTCGCCGGATGGAGCTTGACCATACCGTTGCGCCATGCCGCCGTTGAGCACCTGATAGCAAGCGGCCGGTAGATTCTCGGTTGAGGGTGGTTTTGGCCGTTTCTGGGGTTTAGGGTTGCGGGCTGAGTTCACAATGTCCCGTACCCAATTCGCCAGATCAGGATCACAACCATCGCCATAGGGTACTGGTTTTTGCGAATCGCACTGCGGCGACCCAGGTGGGCAGGCCAGCCGGACATGGAAATGGGCATCGTGTCCCCACCAGGGCCGGACTTTATTAAGCCAACTCCGGTCGGTTTCGCTGTTGCATAAGCCCTGTTTGATGATAGCGTTGACGAAAATCCGATCCACTTCCGGCGAGAGCGCCGCTTGTCGCAAGGTATCTCGATACCGGGGCGACCAGTTGGCGTAATTTAGGGTACCTTCCGTGGCCCGAATCATTGAGGGTGCGCCGAGGCTTTCGGTATTCGGTCTTGGCAATAGCCGGTCACGGGGCTGTTGCAGCAGCCAGATATCGGCATCCAGTCCGGTTTGATGGCTGCGATGGCCGCCTGGCATAGGGCCGCCACGGGGTTGGCCCAAATCACCAATCAGCAGCCGACTGCCGTTGGCGGCGGCCTGTCGGCTCAAGCGCTCCAGAAACTGAATCAGCACCGGATGGCCGTAATAGCGATTGCGGCTGGAGCGCATCACTTGATAACCATCTCCGACCAGCGGTAGTGTTCGTGCGCCGACGATGCAGCCTGAGGTGAACGAGCCGATCACCTCAGGCTGTCCCGATAGGGGTGAACCGACATCACTCCAGCCGTTACCGGCCTGGGCTGAGGCGAACACGAGCACTAGCAGGATAGATAGGACACTAAATCGGGTGGCTTTCATCAAGCAGTCTCACGGGTGCAATTGAGTCTTATAAGCTTAACTAAGGAATAGGTGTTTGGGCAGTCCCCGGATTTAAAAGGATTGCGTGACCTGGGGTTCATTAACTTACAAGCCGATCAGATTCAATTAGTGCTGTAGGGGTTTTTAGCGTTCGCGCGTTTGCGGACATTCCCCCACCAATTCCACCTTGCCGTATTCGTCCACCGTCTCCAGCCGCACTGCGAATCCCCACAGCTGGTGCAAATGCCTCAGCACTTCCTGAAAATTATCGTGCAAAGGCCGGCGGTTGTAGGGCGTATGGCGCAGGGTCAGCGAACGATCCTTGCGATGGGCCACATTCCATACTTGAATGTTCGGCTCGCGGCTGCCTAGGTTGTACTGATCGGACAGCGCCAGTCGCAAGCGCCGGTAACCGGCCTCATCATGAATGGCGGTCACTTCCAATTCGTCCTGGGTCTCGTCGTCCAACACCGCGAACAGCTTGAAATCCCGCATGACCTTGGGCGAAAGATACTGGGCGATAAAGCTCTCATCCTTGAAATTGCGCATTGCGAAATCCAGCACCCTCAGCCAATCCTGACCGGCCATATCGGGGAACCAATAACGATCCTCGGCCGTCGGTTGCTGGCAGATGCGTTTGATGTCGCTCATCATCGCAAAGCCCAGCGCATAGGGATTGATGCCGGAATAATAGGGATGATCAAACGGCAATTGCTGAATCACGCTGGTATGCGATTGCAGGAACTCGATCATAAAGCCGTCGTTGACATAGCCTTGATCGTACAGCGCGTTCAGCAAGGTGTAATGGAAGAACGTAGCCCAGCCTTCATTCATCACCTGGGTTTGCCGTTGCGGGTAAAAATACTGGCCGATCTTGCGGACGATCCGCACGATTTCGCGTTGCCACGGCTCCAGTAACGGCGCATTTTTCTCGATAAAATACAGCAGGTTCTCTTGTGGCTCCGTCGGGAAGCGCGCTTCGCTCAGCACTCGTTCGCTCGGCCTGGCCGGCACCGTGCGCCACAGATCATTCAGTTGCAACTGTAAATAGGCTTCCCGTTCCTGCTGGCGCTGTTTTTCTTCACCCAGCGACAACGGCGCGGGATGCTTGTAGCGATCCACCCCATAGTTCATCAAGGCATGGCAGGAATCGAGGAACAACTCGACGTTTTCCTCACCATAGTGTTCCTCACATTCGGCCACGTAATTACGGGCGAACAGCAGGTAATCGATGATCGCGTCGGCGCTGGTCCAGGTGCGGAATAAATAGTTGCCTTTGAAAAAGGAGTTATGACCGTAAGCAGCGTGGGCGATCACCAGGGCTTGCATCATCGCGGTGTTTTCTTCCATGAGATAAGCGATGCAAGGATCAGCATTGATGACGATTTCATAGGCCAGCCCCATCTGGCCGCGCCGGTAGTTCTTCTCGGTCAGCACGAACTGCTTGCCGTAAGACCAGTGTTTGTAACCGAGCGGCATCCCCACCGAGGAATAGGCATCCATCATCTGTTCGGCGGTGATGATCTCGATTTGGTTGGGGTAGGTATCCAGCTTAAACTCATTGGCGGCGATCTGGCCGATCACCTCGTTGTAGCGTTCCAGGATCGAAAAGGTCCATTCCGAGGAATCGGTAATGAGTCGGCTCGTTGTCATGACACGCGCCTCTTAAATAACTCCCGAAACACCGGGTAAATATCCGCCGCCCCGTCGATCTGCTGCATGGCGAAATTGGGATGCACCTCGCGCACTTCCTCGTAAGCTTCCCACAGGCTTTGGTGGCGGTCTGGGGTGATTTCGATATAGGAAAAATAACGGACGAACGGCATGATGTGCTTGAGCAGGATGTCCTTGCAGGCCGGTGAATCGTGATGCCAGTTATCGCCGTCCGAGGCTTGCGCGGCATAAATATTCCAGACCGACAGCGGATAACGGGCCGCTGCGATGTCGGCCATCAAAGTCAATGCGCTGGAGACGACCGTGCCGCCGGTTTCGCGCGAATAGAAAAATTCCTGTTCGTCTACTTCCTTGGCGACGGTGTGGTGACGGATAAACACCACCTCGATCTTCTGGTAATTGCGCTTCAAGAACAGATAGAGCAGGGTGAAGAAGCGCTTGGCCAAGTCCTTACGCGCCCGATCCATCGAGCCGGACACATCCATGATGCAAAACATCACCGCCTGGGTGCTCGGTTGCGGTTGTTTAGTGCGATTGACATAGCGTAGATCGAACGTATCGATAAACGGCACCGCCCGCACGCGGGCGCGCAGGTGCTCGATTTCCTCAACCAATGCTTGCGCGCGGGGTTCATCCACCGGCGTTGCCGCCAACACCTGCTGAAGTTCGGCTTCGGCTTCGTGCAAGCGGCGGCTATAGGGCGCCGCCATTGCGATCCGCCGCGCCAGCGCGCCCCGCATCGAGCGCACCACGTCGAGGTTGGACGGATTGCCCACGCTGCTAAAACCGGCTCGCACCGACTTGAATTCGGCCACCTTGGCCAGTTGGGTGCGCACCAGATTGGGCAGCTCCAAATCCTCGAAAAACAGTTCCAGAAATTCCTCGCGCGACAGCTCGAATACGAAATCATCCTCGCCTTCGCCGCTGTTGCTGGCCTGACCTTTGCCCGTGCCGCCGCCACTGCCGCCTTGCGGCCGCGCCATCCGGTCGCCTTTGATAAAGTCCTTATTGCCGGGATGAATGGTTTCGCGCCGCCCGCCCGCGCCGTGGCCGAACACCGGCTCGGACAGATCGCGGGCCGGAATATTGATCTTCTCGCCGTTATCAATATCGGTGATGCTGCGGCCATTCATGGCCTCGGTCACGGCTTTCTTAATTTGGCTTTTGAAGCGCCGAATGAAGCGCTGCCGGTTGACAGCACTTTTGTTCTTGCCGTCCAGCCGCCGGTCGATCAGCGTGGCCATGAATGATCTCCCCGGTCAGGACGCCTTGCGCACCCGCAAGTACCAGTCGGACAGCAATCGCACCTGCTTGGGGGTGTACCCCTTGGCGACCATTCGATCCACGAACTGGGCGTGTTTTTTCTGCTCCTCGGCGCTGGCTTTGGCGTTGAAACTGATCACCGGCAGCAGATCCTCGGTGGTCGAGAACATTTTCTTCTCAATCACCGCCCGCAGCTTCTCATAACTGGTCCAGGCCGGATTGCGCCCCGCATTGTTGGCCCGCGCCCGCAATACGAAGTTGACGATTTCGTTACGGAAATCTTTCGGGTTGCTGATGCCGGCTGGTTTCTCGATTTTTTCCAATTCGGTATTGAGCGACCCTCGATCAAACGACTCGCCGGTGTCGGGATCGCGATATTCCTGATCCTGAATCCAGAAATCGGCGTAAGTGACGTAGCGGTCGAAGATGTTCTGGCCATACTCCGAATAGGATTCCAGATAGGCTTGCTGCAATTCCTTGCCGATAAATTCGGCATAGCGCGGCGCGAGAAAGCCCTTGAGATGGGACAGATATTTTTCCTCCACCTCGTTACTGAACTGCTCGCGCTCGATTTGCCGCTCCAGCACGTACAACAGATGCACCGGATTGGCCGCTACTTCCGCATGATCGAAGTTGAACACCTGCGACAAAATCTTGAAGGCGAAGCGGGTGGAAATGCCGGTCATTCCCTCATCGACCCCGGCATAATCCCGATACTCCTGCATCGACTTGGCCTTGGGATCGGTGTCTTTCAGGTTCTCGCCATCGTAAATCCGCATCTTGGAAAACAGGTTGGAGTTTTCCGGTTCCTTGATCCGGGTTAATACCGAAAATTGTGCCATCATCTCCAACGTACCGGGCGCGCAAGGGGCGGCGGACAGCGAACTGTGGGTCAGCAGCTTGCGGTAAATCTTCACCTCATCGGATACCCGCAGGCAGTAAGGCACCTTGACGATGTAAACCCGGTCGAGAAACGCCTCGTTGTTTTTGTTGTTCTTGAAGGATTGCCATTCCGATTCGTTGGAATGCGCCAAAATGATGCCTTCAAACGGAATCGCCGACAGCCCTTCGGTGCTGTTGTAGTTGCCTTCCTGAGTCGCGGTCAGCAAGGGATGCAGCACCTTAATCGGTGCTTTGAACATTTCGACGAATTCCATCAGGCCACGATTGGCACGGCACAAGGCACCGGAAAAACTGTAGGCGTCGGGGTCGTTTTGGGCGAAATGCTCCAGCTTGCGGATATCCACCTTGCCGACCAGCGAGGAGATGTCCTGGTTGTTCTCATCGCCGGGTTCGGTCTTGGCGACGGCGATTTGATGCAGGATCGACGGCCGCAGCTTCACCACCCGGAATTTGGTGATGTCGCCGTTGTACTCACGCAGACGCTTGGCCGCCCACGGCGACATGATATGTTGCAGATAACGGCGTGGGATGCCGTAATCGTCTTCCAAAATCTGGCCATCTTCTTCGGGATTGAACAGCCCCAGCGGCGATTCAAACACCGGCGAGCCTTCGATGGCGTAGAACGGCACTTTTTCCATCAACTGCTTGAGCCGTTCCGCCAGTGACGATTTTCCGCCGCCCACCGGACCCAGCAAATAGAGAATTTGTTTCTTTTCTTCCAGCCCCTGCGCGGCATGTTTGAGATAGGAAACGATCTGCTCGATGGCTTCCTCCATCCCATAAAATTCCTGAAAGGCGGGATAAATTTTAAGAATTTTATTTTGGAAGATGCGCGATAAGCGGGAATCGTTACGGGTATCGACCATTTCCGGCTCGCCGATGGCCATCAGCAACCGTTCAGCAGCGCTGGCGTAGGCGCTGGCGTCCCGCTTGCAGAGATCCAAATACTCCTGGAGCGTGAGGTTTTCTTCGCGGCTTTGTTCGTAGCGCGAGAGATAGCGGTTGAAAAGGGTCATCGGGTATACCTCGCTGTAATCGGAGAAGTGCGACGGCTTCCAGTTTTAGTATTCAAGATCAGCGTGTTGTGAATCACTATGGGGCTATCGATCAGGAATTTTCATGCAATTAATATGCTAGGATTCAATCGGCGGCTACTTGCGTATGATCTGGCCGTTGGGTCAAGTGGATTCACAATTTCTTTGTTTTTGATAAAAATCAACCAATCAATAAGTTATTTATAGATTTAGCACTGAATAGCCTATGAACAGCTTGTTAGACCTATACTCGTCCGCTAAATTTTGTGGGCTGAGAAAACACGCTTCAAAATACCTTTCAGGGGCTGCTGCTGCGCACTTTTGAGGTTCGCGCAAGCAAAACGGGCATGTCGGCGCCACCATCCTGCCGCGCAATTTAGCGAATCTCTGGAAACGTAGTGCTCGTTCAGGCATAGATGGCCAGAATCCTGCCTTGATCATGGAGAGTCTACGCGGGCTTGGACCAGATCCGCCAAGCGTGGTTTCGAGATCCTTTAGCAGGTTGGTGGGATCTCTGCCATGACTTTACTGTGCAGCGAACCCGGCACCGAATCGAAAACGTGAACAGGCAATTGCATTGAAGATTATTAGCGAGTGGTTTCAACGGCTTTTTAACGATCCGCAAGCGGTCATCTTGATCGTGGTGCTCACCTTCGGCGCCAGCGTCATTTTGTTGATGGGGCGAGATCTGGCACCGTTGCTCGCCGGCCTTGTCATTGCCTATCTCTTGGAAGGTGTAGTCCAACTCCTGCAAAGATCTCTACATTTGCCTCGGCTGGTGGGCACTGTCTTAGTCTTTGTGCTGTTTCTCGCGTTCGTGCTGTTGCTGTTATTTGGCCTCTTGCCGCTCGCTTCGCGACAGTTCACCCAACTCATACAACAGCTACCGAACATGATCGTCAAAGGGCAAAATTTGTTGCTCAGTTTGCCGGCTTTGTATCCAGAGGTTATTTCAGAAGCCCAGGTTTTAGGTGTGATCAATGCGGTAAAAACTGAAATTGCCACTTGGGGCCAGAATGTGGTGAGCTGGTCGTTAGCGGCCGGTATGGGCGTAATCGCTATTACCATCTATCTGGTCCTCGTGCCTTTGTTGGTGTTTTTCTTTTTAAAAGATAAGGAGTTGATTCTGCAATGGGTCCACAGTTTTCTTCCCAATGACCACACGTTGGCGCAGCAAGTCTGGCGGGAAGTGGATCATCAAATGGGCAATTACGTGCGCGGCAAATGCGTGGAAATCTTAGTGGTCTGGGTGGCCACCTATGTGGCTTTCGCCTATATGGGCCTTCAGTATGCAATGTTATTGGCTTTAATGGTCGGTTTGTCGGTGATTGTGCCCTATATTGGGGCAGTGGTGGTGACGGTGCCGGTAGCGCTAGTCGCTTTTTTCCAGTGGGGCTGGAGTTCGGAGTTTTTATGGTTACTCGGTGTTTATCTGATTGTTCAAGGACTTGACGGTAATATCTTAGTGCCACTGCTTTTTTCTGAGGTAGTCAACCTGCACCCAATCGCGATTATCGCCGCAGTATTGGTATTCGGTGGTTTTTGGGGCTTTTGGGGTATCTTTTTTGCGATTCCCTTAGCAACGGTGGTGCAGTCTATTTTAAAAGCTTGGCCAAGGCCCTTACCGTTAATGGAATGATGCGAGTTAAAGAGTGTCTAAAATCTTAGGATTTTAAGCATCAAAATGCTCTCATGATAGTCACATCGATAAGGAACTTTCTGATGGTTATAGTGCCTCAATGGGGCTTATCGCTTCATTGAAATCATGATTAGCCCTATTTTCGCAACTTAATTGTTAATGGAGAGTGTTATGGAATTAACGGGCAAATTAAATACGGTCACTGAGACGGTTGATCGGGTGGCGGTCGGTGCCCATGAGGTTGTCGATAGAGCGACCGGTGCTGCCGCTTCGGTGGCGGAAAGGGCAGCCGGGGTGGCGGCTGATGTTTCAGAAAAAGCGTCTGATGTAGCTGTCGGCATGAGCAACAAAGCCGCAAGCGCGCATTACGCGGTTGATAGAGCTGCCGACGCGACTCATTTAGCTGCTGAAAAGGCGGTGGGCATGGCTGCACAAGTTTCGGAAAAAGCATCGGATATGGCCGCTAGAGTGAGCGAAAAAGCCTCAAATGTGGCGGCCCACGTCGCGGAAAAAGCATC
Source organism: Candidatus Competibacter denitrificans Run_A_D11 (assembly GCF_001051235.1). Taxonomy (GTDB): domain Bacteria; phylum Pseudomonadota; class Gammaproteobacteria; order Competibacterales; family Competibacteraceae; genus Competibacter_A; species Competibacter_A denitrificans. The sequence goes on from NZ_CBTJ020000025.1 coordinate 13,965, forward strand.
GGGTATGGCGGCCCAAGTCGCTGAAACCGTCGATGAAAAGAAGAAGGAGCTAAAAGATGTTCAGGAAGATTTGTTGGAAACGGTGCGGCTGTATGTCCAGCAAAGTCCGGTTAAGGCGTTAGCCATTGCTGCGGTCGGCGGTTTCTTGCTGAGCCGTGTTCTGAGAGGCCGCTAATTCTCAACTATTGTGAGGCGATCTTACGCCGTGAATGAAACTGCCGGATCTCGTGCTGTTTTCAACACCCCAGAGCTTGACTCTGGGGTGATGGGAGAGGTGCAAGGGCTACTTTCCGAGTTCAGCGGGTTGGTGCAGGATCAGGTAAAACTTGCCGCGTTAGAAACCAAGCAAGCCGGTGCCACATTAATAACGCTGGCGGCTTTAGGTGTCGGCGCGGCTATTTTACTGTTTAGCGCTTGGTTGGGACTTATGGGAGTAGCGGTTCTTTTTGTGGTCGAACGCGGGATGATGATGGGCAGTACCGCTTTGGCGCTCGCGGTCGGATTTAACGTGCTCCTGGCCTTTCTGCTGATCTTCATCGCTTATCGCCGCAGTAGCCGTATCACTTTTCCTGCCACCAGTCGTAGCCTTAAGGCGCTGTTATCCAAGGAATCTTATGAGGGCCTATCTTAATGGCAGGTACTGATCTTCAGGGGAAGGCACAAGGCTCTCTAGCCGACCAGATTGCGGAGATCGAACGGCGGCTTCAGAATCGCCAGCGATTGATCGGGTTACGCCGGAGCCTTTTGAACCAGCATATCCGTCAAAAAATCGCTTCCCCGGTCACGCTCTTGGTGGCGGGCAGTGTGGGCTTTGTCATCGGTGATCTGACGCGAGGAGAAAGGAAGAAAGGGTCTCTTGGCGAAGAAGTGCCCAGGACATCGCCCCTTATGGAAGTGATTGATAACGTAGTAGGGTGGGTACGGCCCATTTTTCTAGCCGAGATGGGAAAGATCATGCAGTCTTTTTCCTCGGTGGTGTCAAACGAACTTTCCGAGCAGATCTATCGGCTTAGTGAAAAAGCTTTTACCGAAAAGGCTGATAACACCTCCGAACCGACGTGATTAAAGAAGCGGCGACAACAAACGAGCCGTCGCTTCAAACAGCCGTTGGCCGAAAGTGGCTCGCCGGCCCGGTTTAACGTAAGGTCGGGCCAGTTTTAGATCGGCCTGGAAAGTCTCAATAAGCTGAGCGGCGATCTGCTCGTTATAGATCGTGGCCATAATCTCGAAATTGAGGGATAGGCTGCGGTTGTCGAAATTGGCGCTGCCGACGGCGGCGATCTTTTTATCGACCACTAACACCTTAGCGTGCAGCATCGGTGGGCCATATTCGTCGATCTTGATCCCTGAGCTAACCAACTCATCGTAATAACTGCGTGCAGCGGCGGTGACTAAGCGCGAATCGCTTTTGTGAGGGACGAGAAGCCGTACCTCCACTCCCCGCAACGCCGCTGTGATCAGAGCGGCCGTTAACGCCTCAGTTGGGACGAAATAGGGCGTGGTCAACAGGATCTGGTGTTGGGCACCGGCGATCATCGCAAAAAAGCACTTACTGATGGCGTGGCGAGTGTTGTCAGGTCCCGATTCGAGCAATTGCAACCAAAATCTGCTCTGGGATTCTTCAGAAAATGGTGGGAAGAACGCCAGCTCGAATGGTGCCTGATCGGTTGCGAAGTACCAATCTTCCAGAAAGATAAATTGCAGACGGTGTACCGGTTCCCCATCAATGCGCAGGTGTGTGTCGCGCCAAGCGTTCTCGGAACTGCTGAAGCTGCTGTGGTTGTCGCAGACGTTGATGCCACCGATGAAACCGATTTGGCCGTCCAACACCACGATCTTGCGATGCGTGCGAAAATTAAGCTGTGTGGGCCGCAGTCGGGCCACGCTGATCGGGTTAAACCAGGCAGTCGCTGCACCGGCGTCTTCGAGCGGTTTTAGAAACCGGCGGTTGACGCGGTTAGAGCCGATGGCATCCAGCAGCAACCGGACCTGCACGCCAGCACGAGCTTTTTCGATCAGCAAATCGCGCAGCCGAGTGCCGATGCCGTCCGGTTGCCAGATGTAATATTCCAGATGAATGTGATGAGTAGCCGCTGCGATGGCCTCTTCAATCGCCTGAAAACACGCATCGCCGGTTTCCAGCAAATGGATATCGAGAGCCGCCGCCGGAACCCCTTGCCCGGAACGCTTGAGCAACAGGGCCAACTGCTGTTCCAAAGCGGTGTCGGGGAAGCCGGGTGGGGTCTGTTCATCTTGACGCAAACGATGGGAAGCGGATTGGACTAAGCGATTGCGAGCACGGTCGTAGCGCAACCGTCGCCGCCGCAAGCGTCGCGGCCCAAGCAGCAGATAAACGGCAGCGCCGATGTAAGGCAAGAACAGCAACGCCAGTAACCAGGCCAACGTGGCCGCTGGCGAGCGGCGCTCTAAAATCAGAGCGGTTGCGGCCAAAACCAACCACACCAGCCACGCCAGCCACAAGAAAGTCAGTAAATGCTCGGAGGACATGGTTTAGAGGCGCTCCGATGCAAACTCCGCCAAACGTGAGCGTTCGCCGCGCCGCAAGGTCACATGACCGCCATGTTGCCAGGCTTTAAAGCGGTCAACCACATAAGTCAAACCGGAGGTTGTTTCCGATAAGTAGGGCGTATCGATTTGCGCGATGTTGCCAAGGCAGATCACCTTGGTACCGGGGCCGGCACGGGTGATGAGGGTTTTCATCTGCTTCGGTGTGAGATTCTGCGCTTCGTCGATGATCAGGTATTTATTCTGAAAGGTACGACCACGCATAAAGTTCAATGAGCGAATCTTGATTTTACTGCTGAGCAAATCTGCGGTGGCGGCGCGGCCCCATTCGCCCCCTTCCTGGGGTGCGAGCACCTCCAGATTATCCATGAGCGCGCCCATCCAGGGCGTCATTTTCTCCTCTTCGGTACCCGGCAGAAAGCCGATATCTTCACCGACCGGTACGGTAATCCGCGTCATGATGATTTCTCGATAGCGTTTGCTATCTAGGGTTTGCGCCAACCCCGCAGCCAGTGCCAGCAAGGTCTTACCGGTGCCAGCGGCGCCAAGCAGAGACACGAAATCGATTTCGGGGTCCAACAACAAGTTAAGGGCGAAATTTTGCTCACGGTTACGGGCTACGATACCCCAGACCGAATGATTAGGAGCCGTGTAATCTTTAAGAATTTCGATCACCGCCTCCTCGCCGTTGATCTGGCGAACGATAAAGTCGGTCGGTGGGTCGATTTGGAATAAACCTTGATTCGGGTGCCAGTGAGTCACGTCGGGGCCGCGTACCCGATAATAGGTATGGCCGCTGTCTTGCCACGAATCCAGCTCTTTGCCATGGGTTTCCCAGAAATCAACCGGCAAATCCCAGGTACCGCTGTAAAGCAAGTTAACGTCATCCAGCGTTTGATCGCTGTAGTAGTCCTCGGCGTGCAGGCCGAGGATGGCCGCCTTGATCCGCAGGTTAATATCTTTGGAAACCAGGGTGACCCGACCGTCGGGATAGTCCTGTTGCAGGCTGAGCGCCATGCCCAGAATATCGTGATCCGGGGTATTGCCGGGTAGCGGTTGGAGTGAGGGGTTAGGTCGAAGTGGCCGTGTTTGGAAAAACAGCCGACCGCTGGATGGCTTGCCTTGCTGACCTGGCAAGCCAGGCAGTTGCAAACCTAAATCAATCGCGTCTTTGCTGGCCCCAGCGATCAATTCATCAAGAAACCGACTGACTTGGCGGACATTGCGGGCGACCTCGGAAACCCCTTTTTTGGCATGATCGAGTTCTTCCAGCACCATCATCGGCAAATGAATATCGTGTTCCTGGAAGCGAAACAGAGCGCTCGGATCGTGCATCAGGACGTTGGTATCGAGCACAAACCTACGGGGATTGCGCAGAGCGGGCGAAATCTGGAATTTGGCGGCAGTGGTCGTCATGAGCGGGTCTGGCCGGTGGTTCGGCGGAAGGTTGAGGGTAGGAAAATTTGACGAAGCGGGGCTACGGCGAGTCGTTGCAGCGCCGGCCGGGGTGTTAAGCCGTGTGTTCGGGTCAATGCGACTCAAGCGGCGGCTGGCGGGGTGGTCAGCGCGGCCAGAACGGCGGCTGCATGGCCATCCACCTTGACCTTGCGCCATTCTCGGCGCAGCACACCATCGGCATCAATCAGGAAGGTGCTGCGTTCGACCCCAAGCGCTTCCTTGCCGTAATGCTTTTTTAGTTTGATGACGTCGAAGAGTCGGCATAGCGCTTCATGCGCGTCCGTGATCAGATGAAACGGTAAAGCGTGTTTAGTGCGGAACAGGTCGTGGCTACGCAGGCTATCGCGCGATACGCCCAACACGATAGCGTTGGCTGCGACGAACTGTTCATGCAAATCGCGGAATTGTTGACCTTCAGCCGTGCAGCCTGGTGTGTTGTCGCGCGGATAGAAGTAGAGCACGACCGGATGGCCACGCAACGCGGACAATCGCACGGTTTGGCCGCCGGTCGCCGGTGCGCTGAAATCAGGAACAGCCTGTCCTATCTCGACGCCCATCTCGATTTAGCCCTTAATCGGTTCTAGTACCGCATCCAAATTTAGCTCGTCGCAAAAATCCAGGAATTCCTCGCGCAACATGGCGATATGGGTGGTGGCCGGAATGCCGATGGCCAGATTGACGGAAAACATCGGCGTTCCGGTGTGCGGTGCGCTGTAGCTGCGGGTCATCATATCTTCAATATTAATCGAGCGATTGGCGAAAAAGCTCGCCAGGTGATGGACGATCCCGGGTTGGTGAACCGCCACCACCTCCACCGCGTAGGGCAGCACATCACCTGACGGCTCGCGGCTTTCGGTGCGTTTGACCGTGATGTTCAGGCCCAAGGTCTGCTCCAGTTTTTTGAGCTGCATTTCCAGCTTCGTCAGGGTGTTCCAATTACCTTGAATCAAAAGCAAGACGGCAAACTCGACGCCCAGCACCGTCATACGGCTGTCTACGATATTGCAATCGCATTCCAAAATGACACGCGATAGATCGTTGACCAGGCCGGGCCGATCTTGGCCCAGAGCGGAAACGACGAGATAGTTTTTCACGGACGAAGCTTCCTAACAAAAAGAGAAGAATTTGCCGGTCCCAGTGTACAGGCATCGTGGAGGGGTGAAAACCGCTCCTTATGGCGTCCTGTAGGCGCTTGTCAAGCAGGCCCCGTATCCGTACCATGCCGCGATGCTAGGCTGAATTTGGGGAGTGGAAGACCATGTTTCGGGGCAGTATGGTGGCAATCGTCACCCCTATGCGCGCGGATGGCGGGCTGGATTTTGCGGCGCTGGCGCGCCTCGTCGAGTTCCATATCGAAAATGGCACCGATGCCATCATTGCCGTCGGTACCACTGGCGAATCGGCGACTCTCGATTTTGAGGAGCACATTCGCGTGGTACGCCAGGTCGTCGAACTGGTCAAGCGGCGCATTCCGGTGATTGCCGGTACCGGCGCCAACTCGACCAGCGAGGCATTGCATCTGACCCAGCGTTCCATGGAAGCCGGAGCGGATGCGTGTTTGCTGGTGACACCGTATTATAACAAACCGACTCAGGAAGGGCTGTTCCGCCATTACCAGATGATCGCCAAGACGGTGCCGATCCCGCAGATTCTTTACAATGTGCCTGGGCGCACTGCCTGTGACCTCAAGCCGGAAACCGTCGAGCGGCTTGCCGATATCCCCAACATCATCGGTATTAAAGAAGCCAGCACGCTGGAGCGAATCCAGGAATTAGTGCAGCGATGTGGTGATCGCCTGGATGTCTTCAGCGGTGACGACGGTATTGCGGCCGAGGCGATGCTAAGCGGCGCCAAGGGCGTGATTTCGGTGACCGCTAACGCCGCGCCGCGTGCCATGCACGAGCTAAGCGTCGCCGCCTTGGCCGGGGATCGTGCCCAGACCCAGGCTATCAATGACCGACTAGCCGAGTTGCACAAGGCACTGTTTGTCGAATCCAACCCTATCCCGGTGAAATGGGCCGTTGGCCAGTTGGGCCTTATCCCACCAGGTATCCGTTTGCCGTTGACTCCACTGTCCGAGGTGTTTTATCCGACGGTGCGGGCGGCGCTGCAACAGGCCGGAGCCATCTGAAATATGCTGATTACGCGCTTTAATCCGCCCTTGTGGCGTGCCGTCGTCCCGGTCGTCACGCTGACGATGCTGGCCGCTTGTTCCACCAGTCTCGATACTCTGCTACCGGATCGCCGACCGGATTACCGGAAGAGTACCCTGGCCCAGCCGCTGGAAATTCCGCCAGACCTCACGGCGTCTACCATCGACGACACGTTAGTGGTGCCGGAACTTAACCCGGCTGGTTCGGCTAAGTTATCGGCTTATGCCAGCGAGCGCGGTGGTGCCCAGCCGCAGCCGGTGAAGGCAGAAGCCGTGCTGCCGCTGCAAGCGGGGATCACCCTGGAGCAGGCGGGTAATCAGCGCTGGCTGACCGTTGCGGCACCGCCGGATCGGGTCTGGCCGAAGGTGCGGGAATTTTGGACCAGCAATGGGTTTGCGTTGAAGCGCGATGATCCGACCATCGGGATCATGGAGACCGATTGGATGGAAAATCGGGCGGATATTCCTCAGGATGGGGTCCGCGCGGTTTTGAAGAAATATTTGGATGTGTTGTATTCGGCGCCTACTCGTGATCGATTTCGGGTCCGATTGGAACGGGTCGGTGAGGGTCGCGCCACAGAAGTTTATCTGGCGCACTCCGGGGTAGAGGAAATGGCGGTTGGCGGTGCGACCGCGAGTGCTACCAACACCTACATCTGGCAGCGGCGCCCTTCCGATCCAGAGCTGGAAGCCGAGATGCTCAAGCGTCTGATGGTCTACCTTGGCGCATCTGAAAAGCGTACCGCGACTGAACAGGCTAAAGCTGGAACGACGCCAGGGCCGCGCGTTCGCCTCATTGAGCAAGGTGCGGAAAGTCAGCTCGTCATTGGGGAAGACTATTCCCGTGCTTGGCGATTGGTTGGCTTGGCTCTGGACAGCAGCAATTATGCAGTTGAGGAGCAAAATCGCGGCCAGGGTCTCTACGTCGTCGAGTATCGTGATCCAGAGAAGGAAAACCAAAAGCCTGGCGATGAAGGTTGGCTCGCCAAGCTCGCATTCTGGCGCAGCAAGCCGCAGGCACCGCCACCCGGTACTCGCTACCGGGTGCGCTTGGCAGGTCAAAGTGGAAAGACCGTGGTTGTGGTCCGTGACAGCGCTGACCAGCCTGATTCCTCGGCGGGTGCTCGGCAAGTTTTGGAAGCGGTACAACGGACTATCCGGTGATCTGGTGTCGGCTGGCTCGACCGGTTTGGTCGAGTCAGTTTGGAAGCCGGGCCTAGTTGGAGCTATCGAACTTGGGCGCACGCATCCAGCGGTTGCCGCCGCAGTTAATCGCCCAGATCGCAGCGGGCGAGGTGGTCGAGCGGCCGGCCTCCATCGTCAAGGAGCTGCTTGAAAACAGCCTGGACGCCGGCGCTAGCACCGTGCGCATTGAAGTCGAGGAGGGCGGCGTCCAATTAATCCGAGTGCGTGATGATGGCGGCGGCATTCATCCTGATGATTTGCCGTTAGCCTTAGTCCGCCATGCCACCAGCAAACTCGCTTCGTTTGCGGATTTGCAGCACGTTTCCAGCTTGGGTTTTCGTGGCGAGGCGCTACCCAGCATCGCCTCGGTGGCGCGTCTGACGCTGACATCCCGAACGTTGCAGAATGACACGGGTTGGCGGATGGTTGGCGATGGTGGTGACGCCGTGCGTGAGCCTGTGCGGGCTTCTCATCCGATAGGGACTACGGTCGAAGTCCGCGATCTGTTCTTCAATGTGCCTGCCCGCCGCAAGTTTTTACGCGGTGAACGTACTGAATTCGGCCATATTGAAGATGCTGTTCGTCGCTTGGCCTTGAGCCGGTTTATGACCGGATTCGGTTTGTGGCATAACCAGCGGCTTGTTTTCGAATTGCCGCCGGCGACTGATCACCTAGCCCGCACTCGACGAATTGCAGCGCTCTATAGCCGTGACTTTGTTGCCGCTACCCTTTGGATCGACAACGAAGCGGCCGGCTTGCGGGTTACCGGCTGGTTAGGATTGCCGGCCGTGGCTCGTGCGCAGCCTGATTGGCAATCTTTCTTCGTTAACGGTCGGCCGGTACGTGATCGCACCATCGCCCACGCCGTGCGTCAAGCCTATCAAGATGTGCTGTATCAGGGGCGCCACCCGGCCGTGGTGCTTTATGTTGAGCTGGACCCGACCCTGGTCGATGTCAACGCCCATCCGACCAAACACGAAATTCGGTTCCGGGAATCAGCGCTAATCCATGAGACTGTCCGCCGCATCGTGCAAACCGCCTTGGCCGAGGTGCGACCGGGCACGGCCCCAGCGCCTGTTCTGCGATCTGAGGTGCGCGGGTGGTCGAGCGGGTTCGGGGGCGGCGGTGGTTTCATGACGGGTCAGCGCCCGTTACCGCTGGGAGTGCGAGAGCAATTCGCGGTCTACGGCCAGTTGCATCCGCAGACCTCACCCGCCAGCGAGGTACCCCCGGTCAGCGGTGATCCCTCGCCCCTGCCTGAGCGCCCGCCACTAGGCTATGCGTTAGGCCAATTGGCCGGTTGCTATGTTTTAGCCGAAAATGCCGAGGGCTTGATCGTGGTCGATACCCACGCAGCCCATGAGCGCATCCTCTATGAACGCCTCAAAGCCGATCTAGGTGCGCGCGCTGTGCAAACCCAATCCCTATTGGTCCCGGTGACCGTGGCAGCCACCGCTGGTGAGATACGGTTGGCGGAGGAGAATCTTAAATTATTTGCGCAAGCGGGCTTGCTGGTTGAGCCGTTGGGGCCAGAGACGTTGGTGGTGCGGCAAATTCCAGCGCTGCTGGCGGGCGCTGATATGGCCGGCCTGGTCCGCGACATGCTTGCCGATTTGGCCACGCACGATACGACGGATCGGGCTGAAACGGCCATTTTGGGATTACTGGCCAGTCTGGCCTGTCATGGGGCCGTGCGTGCTCACCGTCCTCTCAACCTTTTGGAAATGAACACGTTGCTGCGGGATATCGAGCGCACTGAGCATGGTGGCCAATGCAATCATGGTCGGCCGACCTGGGTGCAGCTTGAATTGGCGGAATTGGATCGGTTATTTCAGCGGGGACGCTGAAGGTGGCGGCTGACTCGAACCCAGCGGTTTATCCGCCGGTCTTGTGTTTGATGGGGCCAACCGCCTCCGGTAAAACCGCCCTAGCGCTGGCGCTGGCTCAGCGGTTGCCTGTGGAGATTATCAGCGTAGATTCCGCGCTGGTTTATCGAGAGATGGATATTGGCACCGCCAAACCGGATTTGGCCACCCGGCGCCTGATCCCGCACCGGTTGGTAGATATCCTTGATCCCGCCGAAGCGTATTCGGCTGGGCGGTTTCGGGTTGATGCTCTGCGCGAGATCGCTCAAATCCACCGGATGGGGCGTATTCCCCTGCTGGTGGGTGGCACCATGCTGTATTTTCGAGCATTAGCGGAAGGTTTGTCCCGGCTTCCCCCAGCCGATCCGGCCGTGCGCGCCAGACTGGCGGTTGAATTAGCCGAGCAGGGCAGCGCGGCCTTGCACGCGCGCCTGGCGCGGGTCGATCCAATCGCTGCCGAACGGATTCATCCTCATGACCCGCAGCGCGTCCAGCGGGCGCTTGAAGTCTATGAAATCACCGGTCAATCATTGACGGAACTTTGTGCCCTGCCACGGGACGAATCATTGCCATGGCGAATGATTAAGCTCATTGTGGCCCCGGCGGATCGCCACTGGTTGCATACTCGCATCGAACAACGATGGCGCCAGATGCTAGAGCAAGGTTTTATCAGTGAGGTGGAACGGTTACGGGCGCGTGGCGATCTTGATTTGGATAAACCCTCGATGCGTGCGGTTGGCTATCGGCAAGTTTGGCTGTATTTGACGGGTGGTCTGGATTATGCATTGATGACTGAGCGTGCCCTCATCGCTACTCGCCAGTTGGCTAAGCGGCAGATGACCTGGCTGCGCACTGAACAGGATGCGGAATGGCTAGAAAGTGCTGATCCGGATTTGCTGGCAAAAAGCCTGAACCGACTGCGAGTGAAAGGGTTTTTCCGCAAAGGTGCTGATGGCTTGTGATAGACTATTGAAGTCGGTGCTCGGTCGTTTTCTGATCAAACTGTCTATATCGCTCAATGCATTATTGTTATTCTCGCGGGTAACACATCATGGGAATGTGATGGTCCAGTGGTGGGTGGACGGCCCTGCGGGGGCGAATGTCGTGTATGGCGTCGCCGCACTGTTTTATTTTGGCGTCTAGCTGTTTTTCTTTTTGCAAGATTAGGAGTTACGCAGTTGAAATTCTAAGTTATTGATTAACAGAAGATTTCGATTGTCTGCCGCACAAGTCGATTTCTTTTAAAATCAGAGCGTTAGAGATCCAACTGCGTAACTCCTAAAGATATATCTTGATCTTTGGTTTTGGCGGGTCTGTTCGGGCCTATAACAACAAGGGAGAATTCGGTGATGGCAAAAGGTCACTCTCTTCAAGAGCCTTTCTTGAATGCGTTGCGCAAGGAGCGGATTCCCGTGTCGGTTTATCTCGTCAATGGGATTAAGCTGCAAGGGCAGATCGAGTCTTTCGACCAGTTTGTGGTGCTGCTTAAAAATAGCGTCAGCCAAATGATTTACAAACACGCTATTTCCACTGTCGTGCCCGCACGCAATGTGCGACTGAATTTGGCGATGGACGAGAATAATGCCGGCAACGATCAACTCTGAACGGCTTGACCCAGTTTGCGGAGGACGGTTTGTTCGAGCGTCCGCGCGGCGGTGAGCGCGCCGTTTTGGTGCATGTGCAGCTCGAAGCCTTCGCAGGCGAGCAAGATTTTAGCGAATTTCGGGAACTGGCGATGTCGGCGGGTGCCGAGTGTATGGCCCTGATCACCGGGCGACGCCAAGCTCCCGATCCCCGTTTGTTCGTCGGCAGCGGTAAAGCCGAGGAAATTCGCGAAGCGGTTCGTCAAAACGCGGCCGATCTGGCCATCTTCGATCACACCTTGACCCCCGGACAGGAGCGCAATCTCGAAGCTTTCCTGCAATGTCGGGTTGTGGATCGGACTCGTTTGATCCTGGATATCTTCGCGCAGCGAGCGCGTAGCTTCGAAGGTAAGCTACAGGTGGAGTTGGCACAGTTGCGCCATTTGTCCACACGGTTGGTGCGGGGCTGGACTCACCTCGAGCGGCAGCGCGGCGGTATTGGTCTGCGCGGCCCAGGCGAAACCCAGTTGGAAACCGACCGGCGTTTGTTGGCGGATCGTATCCGCCAAATCCGTTTACGACTGGAACATGTTGACCGCCAGCGCGAACAGGGGCGACGGGCGCGACGCAAAGCCGATTTGGCCACCGTCTCAGTGGTGGGTTATACCAATGCTGGCAAATCGACCTTATTCAACGCCTTGACCCAAGCGGGCGTCTACGCGGCCGACCAGTTGTTCGCCACGCTGGACCCGACTCTACGACGGCTGGATTTGCCAGGGATGGAGCCGGCGATTCTCGCCGATACGGTCGGCTTTATCAGTGATCTCCCGCACGAGCTGGTGGCCGCATTTCGGGCCACCTTGCGCGAGACGTGTGAGGCTAATCTTTTGCTGCATGTCATTGATGCCAGCCATCACGACCGCGAGGCCGTTATCGCGCAAGTCGAAGGCGTGTTGACGGAAATCGGTGCGGACGCGGTGCCGTGCCTGCAAGTGTTCAATAAAATTGACCTGACCGGCGAGCCGCCCCGGTTGGAGCGAGATGCACAAGGCCAAGTACGGGCAGTTTGGCTATCGGCCATCCGTGGCGCGGGAATGGATTTACTGGCGGTGGCCATCGCCGAGCGATTGCGCGGCGAAGGTGTGTACGGTTGGTTATGCTTGCCGGTCACGGCGGCCCGCTTGCGCGCTCGCCTGTTCGGGTTGGGTGCCGTGCTCGGTGAGCATACCGATGCGGACGGCCAGTGGTTGATTGAAGTGCGCATGTCGCGCGGTAATGTGGAACTTCTGCGCCGCCGTTACGGGTTGCGGCCAGAATGGGTGCGTTCGGGATTCGATGTCCCGGCGGTGTGAATCTAGGATGAACAATCCGAAAGACCGAAACACGATTTTGGGGTATGACATGGCCTGGAATGAACCGGGAGGCGGTAACCGCGATCCTTGGAGTGGGGGTGGTCGGGATCAGGGGCCGCCTGATCTGGAGGAGGTGATCCGCAAGCTGTCCGACAAATTTAGCGCGCTGCTGGGTGGTCGGCGTGGTGGCGGCGGCGGTAGCAGTGGTAGCGGCGGCGGTTCCTCCTCTTCAGGGTTTGCCGGTATCGGCCTGGTGGTTGGTGCTATGGCCGTGATAGGTTGGCTGATCGCCAGCATTTACATCGTTGATGAAGGGACGCGCGGGGTAGTCTTGCGCTTTGGTCGCTACCTGGAGACCACGATGCCGGGACCGCATCTGCGGATTTTTCCTATCGACCGGGTGGAGATCGTGAATGTTGAACAGCGGCGTTTCCGGGAGGTCGGCTATCGATCCGGGGGCGGGGGTGGGGGCAATCGGCAGCCGGCGCTCCGTTCAGTGCCGAAAGAAGCCCTCATGCTGACGCAGGATGAGAATATCGTCGATGTGCGTTTGGCGGTGCAGTACCAAATCAATGATCCGCGATCCTACCTGTTTAACGTGTTTGACCCCGAATCAGTCTTGGTGCAGGTGGTGGAGAGTGCAACCCGTGAGACGATTGGCAAAAGCACCATGGATTTCGTCTTGACCGAGGGTCGTAGTGACATCGTGGCCAATATCAAGTCATTGAGTCAGCGCATTCTTGACAACTATCCGCCCGGCCCCCTCCAGCTGGCCGGTACGCTGGAGACGAAAAAAAAGCCTGATCCAGCCGTCGATGATGGAAAAGACAAAAAGCCACCGATTTCAGCCAACAGCGGTAAGGGTATCGGATTGCAGATCATTACTGTGGTGCTCCAGGACGCCCAACCACCGGAAGAGGTCCAGGATGCTTTCGCCGATGCCATCAAAGCCCGTGAGGACGAGCAACGGCTGAAAAATGAAGCGGAAGCTTACGCCAATGAGATTATCCCAAGAGCGCGCGGTCAAGCGGCGCGGCGTTTACAGGAAGCGGCAGCTTACAAAGAACAGGTTATCGCCCAGGCCCAGGGTGAAGCGAGCCGTTTCGCTCAATTGTTGGGAGCCTATACCAAAGCACCTGAAGTGACGCGAGAACGGCTGTATTTGGAGACGGTTGAGGCGGTATTGGCGCGCACCAGCAAGGTGTTGGTCGATACGCGCGGCACCAACAATTTGTTGTATCTGCCGCTGGATCGGCTATTTAGGCCGGTGGAGCCGGTATCGGGGGCGAGTGTCGGTACCACCGCGACTCCAGCGGCCGAGGCGTTGCCGCCGACGGGTCAGTCACCATCCTCTGATGGCAGCGCGGCGGCCACCCGCTTGCGTGATTTGAATCGTAGTCGGGAGGTACGCTGATGGCTTCCTCGCTCTTGTCGCTATCGCGTAATGCCTTGCTGGGCACGCTGATCGGCGTCGTCGCAGTGCTTGCGATGTCTCTGTTTACGGTGGATGAAACCCAGACCGCCATCCGGTTCCAACTGGGTGAGATCGTTCAAGACAACTATCCGCCAGGTTTGCATTGGAAATGGCCGCTCATCAACAACGTCCGCAAATTTGATCGGCGATTGCAGACACTGGATACCGAACCAGAACGGTTTTTAACGGCGGAAAAGAAAAACGTCATTGTGGATTCGTTCGCCATGTGGCGGATCGAAGATGTGCGGTTGTTTTACACGACCGTCGGTGGCGATGCCGCCCAAGCCAATGTGCGCCTGGATCAAATCGTTAAAGACAGCCTGCGCAGCGAATTTAGCAAGCGGACGATCCAGGAAGTAGTTTCGGGTGATCGGGATCAGATCATGGAGACGCTCAGCCGGTTGCTGCGGGAGCAAGCGACCCAACTGGGGATTGCCGCAGTCGATGTGCGGATCAAGCGAATCGATCTGCCGGCGGATGTCAGCAGCTCGGTATTCAGCCGCATGAAAGCCGAGCGGTTGCGGGTCGCCAAGGACTTCCGCTCTCGGGGTGGCGAGGCGGCTGAACGCATCCGCGCCGATGCCGACCGGCAAAGCACGGTGGTGTTGGCAGAAGCGTACCGTGATGCCGAGCGTCAGCGCGGTGAGGGCGATGCGCAAGCGGCCGACACGTATGCCCAAACGTATGGTAAGGACCAGGATTTTTATAGTTTCTATCGCAGTTTGACGGCCTATCGGCAGAGTTTCGCCAATAAAGATGACATCCTGGTGTTGCAGCCGGATTCCCAGTTCTTGCGCTATTTCAACAAAGCGCAATGATCTTAGCGATGCGCTGTACTGTGGGCTGCCATCGGCCAGCAGGGGTCGGCCTTTGCCATGTGGGATGACTTGCTGGCGGCCTTCGGTTTGATGTTGGTACTTGAAGGAATTTTGCCCTTTTTGAACCCGCGCGCCTCGCGCCAGAGCCTCTTGCGAATAACCCAGTTGGAGGATCGTCTACTGCGGTTGATTGGCTTAGGCAGCATGATACTGGGGTTGATGGTGCTGTATTTTTTTCGCTGAAGTCGATGCGTCGCCTTTATTCACCCTTACCGAATCTATCATCGGCCCGCCATGAGCGTTGAAGATCGTTGGCTGTTGCCTGAGGGCATTGAAGAAATTCTGCCGCCTGCCGCCAGTCGTTTGGAGGGGCTACGCCGCCGATTGATTGATCTGTACACGAGCTGGGGTTACGAGCTGGTCATGCCGCCACTGATCGAATTTCTCGAATCGCTGCTGACCGGGACCGGTAATGATCTGGAATTGCAGACCTTCAAGCTCACCGACCAACTGAGTGGCCGCATGATGGGTGTGCGTGCCGATATGACCCCGCAAGTGACGCGGATTGATGCTCATTTGCTCAAACGGGATGGGCCTGCGCGCCTGTGCTACATGGGCACGGTGCTGCGCACGCGCGCCGATGGCTTCGGCGGTTCGCGTAGCCCTTATCAGGCCGGTGTCGAGCTGTATGGCCATCGTGGCTACGAAAGTGATCTGGAAGTCCTCACCCTGATGCTGGAAACCTTGGCGGTCGCTAACATCGCCGATGTGCATCTGGATTTGGGGCATGTGGCGATTTTTCGAGAACTGGTTCGACAAGCGGGCCTGGATCACGACCAAGAAAAAATCTTGTTTGAAGCGCTGCAACGTAAAGCACTGCCAGAGATTCGCCGACAGCTAATGGCGTGGCGTCTTGCGCCGTCGGCCGAGCGGCTGCTATCGCATTTGGCGGAGTTGAACGGGGATATGGCGGTGCTGACTGAGGCTGAAGCGCTATTAGCCGGAACCGGGGCGGCAATTGATGCGGCCTTGGTCACGCTGCGGCGCCTGGTCACCGCGCTACAGCGCTACCGACCAGAGCTGCCGATCCATATCGATTTAGCAGAATTGCGGGGCTATCACTACCATACCGGCGTCCTGTTTTCCGCCTATGTGCCGGGTCGAGGGCACGCGGTGGCGCAGGGTGGCCGTTACGACGAAATCGGCCAGGTCTTCGGCCGAGCGCGCCCGGCAACCGGATTTAGCACCGATTTGGCGACACTGTTACGGTTGAGCGAGCCGCCGGGTCGGATTCATCGCGGAATCTATGCACCGGATACGGACGATCCGGCCTTGGAGCGGCAGGTGGTGAGCTTACGGATGCAGGGGGAGCGGGTCGTGCGGGCTTTGTCCGGTGGTGCCGAAACGCCGCCCGGTTTGGGGTGTGATCGGATATTGGTGCGCCGGGGAGAGGAGTGGGTGGTTGCTCCGGTGCCAGAAGAGCCTGTTGGACAGGGCCGGATTCATTGAGCCACTTTCAGGAAGCAAACATGGGCAAAAACGTAGTTGTCGTCGGCGCGCAATGGGGTGACGAGGGCAAAGGTAAGGTGGTGGATCTGCTCACCGAACATGCGGCAGCGGTCGTCCGTTTTCAGGGCGGGCATAACGCGGGCCATACCTTGGTGATCGGTGGCCAAAAAACCGTTTTGCACCTGATTCCTTCCGGCATTCTCCGGGATGGCGTCGATTGCTTGATCGGCAACGGGGTGGTGCTCTCGCCAGAAGCTTTGCTGGCCGAGATCGACGCGCTCGAAAAACGCGGTGTGGCGGTGATGGAGCGATTGCGGCTGAGCGAAGCCTGTCCGCTGATTTTGCCTTATCACGTTGCGCTGGATCAGGCCCGTGAGAAAAAACGCGGCGCTCAAGCCATCGGTACCACCGGACGCGGTATCGGCCCGGCCTATGAAGATAAAGCGGCCCGGCGGGCAATCCGGCTGGGTGATTTGCTGAATCGGGATCGTTTCGCTGCCAAGCTCACCGAGGTGATGGGGTATCACAACTTCGTCCTCCAACATTATTTTCAGGTCGATGCGGTCGATTTCCAGAAGACCTACGATGAAACGCTGACGATGGCGGAACGGTTGCGTCCACTGGTCGCCGATATCACCGCGTTGTTGGGCGAGCATCGGCGGCGTGGCCACAACGTGCTGTTCGAGGGCGCGCAAGGGGCGATGCTCGACATTGATCACGGCACCTATCCCTATGTCACCTCCTCGAATACGACAGCAGGCGGTGCGGCGACTGGAACCGGGTTAGGGCCAGGCTATCTCGATTACGTGTTGGGCATCACCAAGGCCTATACCACGCGGGTGGGAGGCGGACCCTTCCCGACTGAATTGTTCGATAAAACCGGCGATTATTTGGCCGAACGCGGCCATGAGTTTGGTTCGACCACCGGCCGGCGGCGGCGTTGCGGCTGGTTCGACGCAGCGGTGTTGCGGCGTTCGGTGTTGAACAACAGTGTGTCAGGATTGTGCGTGACCAAGCTGGACGTACTGGACGGCTTGGAAAGCATCCAGGTCTGTGTGGGCTATCGCTACGGCCAGGAGCGACTCGATTGTGCCCCGTTGGGCGCTGAAGCCTTGGCTGCTTGTGAGCCAATTTACGAAGAGCTGCCCGGTTGGCAGCAGCCCACTGCTGGCGTGCGCCGTTATGAAGATTTGCCAGCCAATACCTTGGCTTATTTGCGGCGGCTTGAAGAGTTGACTGAGCGGCCTATCGCCCTGGTTTCCACCAGCCCGGATCGGGCTGATACCATCGTATTGCGAGATCCCTTTGGTGCCTGAAATCCGCCAAAACAAAAGGCCCGGCGTTAACCGGGCCTTTCGATAAAATCTGGTGCCGAAGAGAGGACTTGAACCTCCACTGGGTTACCCCAACTAAGACCTGAACCTAGCGCGTCTACCAATTCCGCCACTTCGGCTTAAAGTCGCCGGTTCAGCGGCGACGGGAGCGCACTATACGGATTGCCTCTCACGCTGTCAATTTTTCCCTTCCCTCTCTTAACCCGCTACCGATACCTTTAATGACTGCAAAAAAACGTGATGCCTGGCGCCGCATGGACCCCTTTCTCAACCGAGAGCAAGAGAAATACGGTCGTCCTTCGCCCAGCCGAGAATTTATCCTGCACTATTTGGAAGAGCGGGGAATGCCCCTAACGTTGGGCGAATTGTGCGCTGAGTGGGGGATCAGTGACAGTTGGGAAGTCGAGGCGCTCTCCCGTCGGTTGCGGGCCATGGAGCGAGACGGCCAATTGATCCGTAACCGTCGCGAAGGCTATGGATCGGTTGCCAAGATGAATCTGGTGCCGGGGCGAGTGATCGGTCATCCAGAAGGGCATGGTTTTTTGATCCCTGACGCCGGCGGCGACAATCTGTTCCTCTCACCCCGCCAGATGCGCAAACTGCTGCACGGCGACCGGGCAGTGGCGCGAGTGATCGGGGTCGATTACCGGGGTCGGCGTGAAGGTGCCGTCGTAGAAGTGCTAGAGCGCAACACCGAAATAGTGGTTGGGCGCTTTTGCGAGGAGCGCGGGGCGTTCTTCATCGTTCCCGACAACAAACGGATCAATCAGGACATCATGGTACCGGCGGATGGACGTGGTGAGGCCCGCGCCGGCCAAATCGTCATCGCCGAGTTGATCGAACAGCCCAGCTCGCAAAGTCGCCCGCTCGGCCGGATCAAGGAAGTGCTGGGCGAACACATGGCGCCGGGCATGGAAGTACGCATCGCCATCGCCAGCCACGGTATCCCGATAGACTGGCCAGATGCGGTGTTGGCGGAGGTGAGCCATTACGGCGATACAGTGCCGGACGATGCCAGGCAAGGCCGTTGGGATCTGCGTGAGATCCCATTGGTGACCATCGATGGCATCACCGCCCGCGATTTCGACGATGCCGTGTACTGCGAACAGCGTGGGGCCAACTGGCGTTTGCTGGTGGCCATCGCCGATGTGTCGTGGTATGTGCAGCCCGGTACGGCATTGGATCAAGAGGCCCGCAAGCGCGGCAATTCGGTGTATTTCCCGGATCGCGCCATCCCGATGTTGCCGGAGGTGCTTTCCAACGGTCTGTGCTCACTCAATCCCGCTGTGGATCGCTTGTGCATGGTCTGCGAGATGGCTTTTAACGCCGAAGGTCGCATGATTCGCTCACGCTTCGCCGAAGCGGTGATGCGCTCACAGGCCCGGTTGACCTACGATACCGCTGCGGCCATCGTTGCCGACCGTGATCCGCATGTCCGCAAGGAATACGCCGCCCTAGTGCCGCATTTGGACCGCCTACAGACGCTGTATCAGGTGCTAAAGGCAGCACGCGAACAGCGCGGCGCGATGGATTTCGACACCCAGGAGACGGTGATTGAGTATGGCGCGGATCGCAAAATTGAGCGAATCTTGCCGACTGAGCGCAATGACGCCCATCGTCTCATTGAAGAGTGCATGATTGCCGCGAATGTGGCGGCGGCGCGTTTTTTACAGCGCAACAAGATACCAGGTCTTTACCGGATTCATGAGGGACCTACCGAGGAGCGCTTGAAAAAACTGCGGGCTTTTCTCGGTGAGTTGGGTTTGGGGCTGAGCGGGGGTGAGAAGCCGACACCACGCGATTACACTCGAGTTTTGGAAGGTGTTAAGGGCCGAGCAGACGCCCATCTGATTCAGACCGTCATGCTGCGCTCGCTGGCTCAGGCGACTTATAGTCCTGCGAACGCCGGTCATTTCGGGTTGGCGCTGGAAGCGTATGCGCATTTCACTTCGCCGATCCGCCGCTATCCCGATTTGCAGGTGCATCGTGCCATTCGTCATATCCTCAATGGCGGTAAGGCGGCTGATTTTCCCTACACTCAAGCGGATTTGCTTGGCTTGGGCGAGCATTGCTCAATGACCGAGCGGCGGGCCGATGAAGCAACGCGCGATGCGGTGGAATGGCTCAAGTGCGAGTTTATGCTGGATAAGATCGGTCAGGTTTACGATGGCGTTATCACCGGCGTAACCGGGTTTGGCTTGTTCGTCGAACTGAGCGGGGTCTACGTTGAAGGGCTAATCCATGTGACCGCCTTGCGCAATGACTACTACCAATTCGATCCGGTCGGCCAGCGCTTGCGCGGCGACCGCTCCGGGCAAATTTACCGTCTGGGTGATAGTTTACGGGTGCGGGTGGTGCGGGTGGATTTGGATGAGCGCAAGATCGATTTTGAATTGATTGAGAGCGGGCGCCGCGATGAAAAACCGCGATCTCCGCGGAGTCGCGGCCCACGCAAAAAGGGTTGAATACAGTGCTGGAGGAATCGATCCACGGCATCCATGCAGTGGCGGCGGCGTTGAAGTACGAGCCAGAACAGTTAAGCGGGGTGTGGGTAGAGCGGCAACGACGGGATGGGCGCTTGCAGACGTTGCTGGAGCAGGCGATGGGCCTTGGTATAGCGGTCCATTACACCGAACGATCCGAGTTGGATCGACTGAGCGGTGGGGCGCGACATCAGGGCATTGTGGCCCGCTTGGCCGGGCGCCGGCCTGCGCTGACTGAGGACGATTTAGCGGATTTGCTGGCGGGAGTGGCCGGATCGGCTTTGTTACTGGTGTTGGACGGGGTGCAGGACCCACACAATCTGGGCGCATGTTTGCGTAGCGCGGCAGCGGCGGGCGCCCATGCTGTGCTTGTTCCCGCTGATCGGGCGGTGGGTTTGAACGCGACGGTCCGCAAGGTTGCGTGCGGTGCGGCGGACATCGTGCCATTCGTGCAAGTGGTCAATTTGGCACGGGTACTGCGCGATTTACGCGAGCGGGGCATTTGGGTGATTGGTGCAGCGGGAGAAGCGGAAACCAGTCTTTACACGGTCGATTTCACGGTGCCGACCGCCATTGTGTTGGGCGCCGAAGAAAAAGGGCTGCGCCGTCTGACCCGCGAACTGTGTGATCACCTGGTCCAGATTCCGATGGCGGCCGGTGGCATCAAGAGTTTGAATGTATCGGTGGCGGCAGGAATATTTCTGTTCGAGGCGCGGCGGCAGCGGGCGTTTAGCGCCTGACCGGCTTTTCGTAGCGCGTCATTTCCAAATACCCTTGACCGCCAATTTTTTGATCTCCGAAACGCCCAGTCACTGCAACAGCACCCTCCCAGTACCGCACCGTTAGCCGCATTTCCTGATCCACGACCTTTGGGGTAATGGTCAAATCCAAGCTTTCGGCCGGCAAACGCAAGCGCCACTGGGCCGGATAACGGTCGCCAGTCCTTGGGCTGACCCACTCGCCCAACGGCTGCAAGTCCATTTCGTTCCAGCTTAGCGCCCGCGTTTGGCCATCGGCCGTGATTAGCGTTCCCTTGCTGAACGGGTCCGCGCTGCCATCTTTGTGGCGCATCCGATAGAGCATGAGGTCTCGCCCATCATCCAGTTGCAGGGCGAACCAGTCCCAGCCACTTTGCTCCGGCCCCAGGGCACTGGTACTCCATTCACGGTCCAGCCAACTGGTGCCGGTGACTTGGAAGGTCTTTTCGGCGACCTGAACCGTGCCTTGGGCGGATAGACGGGTATAAGAGTAGTAATAAGAGGCATTGCCCGGTTCGGCGCTTTTTTGGCTTAAACCTCGGTCACCTTGCAGTACGATAGGTTTGGTGGTGTTGAGTATTAGATCAAGCGCTATAGAGTCTTGCTGGGCGCGAACTCGCAGTGGAAAGGCGCCGGTTTCAGTTCCAGTCAAGGCCCAGTCATCTAGCCAGACTCGAAACGGTGTGGCTTGCACTCCCGCCAGACCCACCGCGCCGCGACTGAATCGCTCGAAGGCATGATGCTGTGCGCCTGCGACATCGGTGAGTGCGAAATGGCCCATGTAGACCTGATTCGTCCGCCAAACTGAATCGCTGACCGGTGGCTGTGGTGCGAGAGCGATGCGAAACAGGGTTAGTTGATAACCGAATTGCCGTCCAGTGGGATCGGCTAGATTGCCGGTGACATACCACCATTCGTTACGGAAGGTGGGGTGTGAGCCATGATCGGCTGGAAACGCGAAGGGGCGCGGCGCATAAGCGCGCTCGTAGCCGGTTATCTCGGTGTTACCACCCAGGGCCGATCCAACCGTCATCCCGGCGGTTAAGTGGGCTGGGCTGGGTCGAAACAACTGGTTGGCGACACTAATCAGCAAAGCCACCCCGAGCAAGCCGACCAACCATCCATAAAGTCGGCGCATTTATTCGGCTCGCAGCGCGTCGGCCGGTCGGGTGCGAGCCATGCGCCAGATGGGATAAAGCCCTGCCAGCAGGGCCGCGATGATCGCCAGTGCGAGTGTTTCCAGGAGCAGCCAGGGATCGACATGGTAGGGTAGAGTCCAACCGAAGGCCCGCCGGTTGATCACGAAAATCAGCACAGCCGCGAGCAGCAATCCGACTGGAAAAGCCAGCAAGCCTGCCACGGCGCCCATAAAGCCCGTCTGCAACGATACCAAGAAGCCGATCTCGCGCGGAGTCATGCCGGTGGCGCGCAACACGGCGAATTCTCTTGCACGCTCCAGTTGCAAAGCCGATAGCGCGCTCAGCACCCCGACCACCGCTACCAGAATCGCCAGTAGGCGCAAGACATTGGTAATCGTGAAGGTGCGGTCGAAGATTTCCAGCGTCCTAGCCTGAATATCCCGATTCGGCCGAATCATCAGCGGCTGAAGGGTGCCTAGCCGCTCCTGCAAGCGTTCGCGCAACGTCGCCAGGTTTTCTCCCACGACCGCAAATACGGCTGCCGAGCCGATATCAGCATCGTGCCAGTACCGTTCATAACTGGAGCGCTGGATCAAAATACGGCCGTGTTCGGAGCCATAGTCCAGGTAGATCCCCGCAATGGCGAATTCATGCAAGCCATCAGCCGTCATCAAGGGTAGAGAATTGCCCACATTAAGCCGCTGGCGGTAGGCGAGGGGTTCGCTGATTAACACCGACTCGCCAGTTTGGAAGGCGTGCCAAGCTGTGGCTGGATCGCCAGCGATCAGGCGATAACCGGCTTGCGCCGCCGGGGCAAGTTCTGCGGCGATCAGTTGGATTGGGCGACCGCCGAGTTCAGCGCTGGCGCGTCGGTAGGTGGAAACCGTCGCCACACCCGGCGTAGTCCGCAAAGCAGCCAGCGTTACCGCTTGTAATACCTCAGCGTTGTTGCCGCCCTCGGTGCCCGTTGGCGCGAGGTATAAATCCGCACTAAGCAAGTCTTTGATCCAGATCGCCACGCCACCGCGAAAGCTATCCACCATCACGCCAACCCCGACCGTGGTGGCGAATGCCACCATCAATGCGGCCACGGCGATACCGGTGCGGCTGAGATGACGGGCAACGTCCCGGTTGGCCATCCGGGTTAATAGATTCAATCGGTCCACGAGCGATTGATTGATGCGGACAACATAAACCACAGTAGGTGGGGTCAGCAGGGCACAACCGAAAATCAGCAAAAACAAGCCGATGAAACCGGACACCAGTGAATCTGAAAGAGTCAAGATCAAGCTACCACCGCCCAGGCTCGTGAATCCGGCCAGCGCCAACCGAGGCACCGCAGCCTGCCAGCGGGTTTCCAAGTACGAACGGCTTAATGCTGCGC
This sequence comes from Candidatus Competibacter denitrificans Run_A_D11, assembly GCF_001051235.1. GTDB lineage: Bacteria > Pseudomonadota > Gammaproteobacteria > Competibacterales > Competibacteraceae > Competibacter_A > Competibacter_A denitrificans. Next base: position 36,985 of record NZ_CBTJ020000025.1, read on the forward strand.
CAGGCGGTGCATTCGCTGCTTCCCGCGCCGGTAACCAAGCCGCTGCCAAGGTTGCTGAGATGCCCAGCGCTGCGCCCTTGAGCAATGACCACGGATCGATTAAGAACTCACGGACGCTCACGGTGTAATACAAATCATTGATGGTGCGGGTGACGAGGTTTACCAGTCCCGAACCCAGCCACAATCCCAATAAACCACCCAGAAAGACACCGGCTAAACCGAGCAGTAACGCCTCACCCAGCACACCCACGAACAATTCACCGCGCGTGGCGCCCAGCGCTCGTAGCATCCCCAGCAGGCTGCGCCGCTGTACCACCGAGAACGAGGTCGCGTTGTAAATCAAGAAGGTGCCGACCACCAGCGCCAACAGGCTCATTGCTGTTAGGTTCAGCGAAAAAGCGGCGCTTAGATCAGCGGTTGCCTGATTGCGTCCTTGGGCGTTTTCAAGCCGAAAACCGCCCGGCAGCCAGGCGCGCAACTCGTCGGCAATCCGTGCACCGGCACGGCCATCCGGCAGGATCAGATCGATATGACTGAGCCGACCTGGCAATCCTAGCAAGACTTGTGCGGTGCTGATATCGGTGATGAGCAGACCTTCCATCTCCGGGCCGTCTAGGGTGCCAGCGCGTTTTAGCGTGAAGGATTGATTGCCCCGTTGTAAGGTGATTTGCTCGCCCAGGGTGGACGGCATCAATGCGGTATCAGGTTCCTGGATCAGGGCGCTTAAATTCATGCTACCGTCGCTGGTGTTGGCTGCGGCGGCACGAAATGGCCCTTCGGCGAAAGGGTCGATACCCAGAATTTGCAGTAGTTGACCAGGTTGGCCTTTTTGTGGCAGATAGCCGGTCACCACTGGTGCTGCAAGCCGAAATCCACGTTCAACCCGCAAAGCGCGGTAAAGGGTTTCGGGAATGCCACTCGAACCACCGACGATCTGATGGGTCGCGTGGCCGGTGATGCGGCCCATGGTGAGATCGAAGCTCCGGCGGGCGCTGGCGTTGGCGAGATCGACGGCCAAGACGACCGCAACGCCAAGCGCGATACCGAGGATGGATAAACCCAATTGCCAGGGGTGGTGCAGGGGATGGCGGAGCAGCGCTCGCCACAACAAGGGCGTCACAACGTAATATCCTGAATCTGGCCGGATTCCAGATAAAGTACCCGGTCGGCCCGCGCCGCGACATCACGGCTGTGCGTGACCATGATGATGGTCGTGGCTGCCTGGCGGTGCAGGTCCAACAACAGTTCCAAAATGCGCTCACCGGTTGTGGTATCCAGATTTCCTGTCGGTTCATCGGCCAACAAGAGCAGTGGGCGGTGAATCATGGCGCGGGCAATGGCCAGTCGCTGTTGCTCGCCGCCTGATAGCCGTTCGGGAAAGCTGTCGCGCCGGTCCCTAAGATTGATATAGGCCAATAGTTCTGCCGCCCTACAATACTCCACCTCGGCGGTCAGCCCATTAAGCTCGAGCGGCAGCAGCAGATTTTCCTGAACGGTTAAAGTTGGGATAAGATTGAAAAACTGAAACACAAAACCGATATGGCGGCGCCGGAAGTGCGTGCGCTCGCTCTCGGTCAAAGCCGCCAGCGACCGGTCTTCGATCCAGATGGTCCCGGCGTCGGGCAAGTCGATACCACCGAGCAAATTAAGGAGCGTGGATTTGCCAGAGCCGGATTGTCCGAGCAAAGCGACAAATTCACCCCGGCCAATATCCAAATTCATGCCGTTGAAGATGGTCCGCTTTTTATCTCCTTCAGTATAATCTTTGCTAAGATTACGAATTGAGACAAAAGTGGGTGCCGGAGTTGGGGTTTCCATCTAAACTCATCAATTAAAAGCTTTAAATTTAAATTAGCTGCTGAGTGGGTTGTCTTTGAGCGACAGTAAGTTCAACCTATTTCTTGAGTTTTGCTACTGTTAGAGGTCGCGCAACTTCACGTTATGCGGCTGAATGGTTTCATGATTTAGAGTGGGCTGAATAGCGTTTCTGGGATATTTTAAGATCAGATATTTTCAAAGGCTTTGGGAGTCCTCGTATGGAAAAGCGTAGGCTGTGGGTTGGAGGGGCGGCCATCGCTCTCTCGCTGGGAATTACTCTTTTACTCGGTGCTTGTGCCAGGCAGCAGCAGGCTGGGTTACCGCCATCGACCAATTATAGTTCCCATACCTCGTCGCCGGATACTTACAATTACCAGATAGGGCCTGGCGATCAGGTTCAGATTTTTGTCTGGAGAAATCCTGAGGTTTCCCAGAGTGTTGTTGTTCGCCCGGATGGGAAGATCACCACCCCGCTGGTGGAGGATCTGCAAGCGAGTGGGAAAACCCCCAACCAGTTGGCCCGCGATATGGAAAAAGCGCTGGAGACATATATCCGCCAGCCAATTGTCACCGTCATCGTTGCCGGTGGTATCGGGCCTTACAGTGAGCAAATCCGTGTGATTGGCCAAGTGGGCGGTGGGTCACAGCAAGGCGGCGGCGGGCGAGTCGCTGGTGCTCAAGCTCGGGCAATCGCATACCGCTACAAAATGACCCTGCTGGATGTGATGGTCGCTGTCGGTGGTTTAAGTGAATTTGCCGCTGGGAATAACACCAAGCTGGTTAGAGTGGTCGAAGGCAAGCAGCAGGAATACCAGGTGCGATTGGAAGATCTGCTCAATGGCGATATTACCGCCAACGTGGATATCTTTCCCGGGGATATTCTGATCATTCCCGAAGCCTGGTTTTAAGCCAGTTGATCGGCGGATAAGGAAGTAATCCACGATGAATGAATTGATCGAACAGATCCTGAGCTATCTGCGGGGGATTTGGCGCAATCGTTGGTATGCTATTGCGTGTACATGGTTAGTTTGCCTGATTGGGTGGGGGGTGGTCTTGCTTTTGCCCGACCAATATCAGGCTTCTGCCCGGGTTTATGTGGATACCCAGACCGTTCTTCGTCCTGTGTTGCAGGGCTTAACCGTCGATCTTAACCCTAATGCCCAGGTTGAATTGATCACCCGCACGTTATTGAGTCGGCCCAATTTAGAAAAGATTGCCCAATCGACAGGCTTGGACAGGCAGGCGAAAGACGCCGAGGCTTTGGATGGCTTATTGACCCGATTGAGTAAGGACATCGGTTTTGCCAAGAGTGGCGCGGATCTCTATGCCATTACGTATACAGACCCTCAGCCGGAATTGGCTAAGAAAATGGTGCAAACCATTGTCGATGTATTCGAGAAAAACCTGGTCGGCAATACCCAGCAAGGTACCGATACCGCTCTGCGGTTTTTGGGTGAACAGATTCGCGAGTACGAAGCCCGTTTGGTTGAAGCGGAAGAGCGCCTCAAAGCCTTCAAAATCAAAAATGCTGGCCGCATGCCTTCGGAAGGGCAGAATTATTACGGCCGTATGCAGCAAGCCTCTAATGATTTAGAAGCCATCCGCTTGGATCTGGCGCAGGCGGAGAATCGCCGTGCGGCCCTGCAACAACAATTGGGCGCCGCCTTACAGCAGCAGGCCAAAAGCGATAGCGCAGCGGGTGGTGAAACCCCCGAAGCAGCGGTGGTGCTGCCGGTCGATACGCGCATCCAGGCGCTTGAGCGGCAACTTGATCAGTTGCTGATCCAGTATACCGACAAACATCCAGACGTTAATATCTTGCGCAAGACCATCTCTGATCTTAAGAAACAGCAGGCGCAAGAGCGCGCCCAATACACGGCGAGCCTTCCACAAAGTAGAACCGTCATTAGCCGGACGCCGAAAACCTATTCGTTTATTGATGAGCTGAGAGTCAAACTAGCTGAAGAAGAGGCTAATATCGCCTCGTTGCAAGTACGCTCGGCCGAATATGCCAAGCGGTATAACGAGCTGCGCGGCCAAGCCAGCGTTCTTCCCCAAGTGGAAGCTGAACTGACCTCTTTAAATCGCGATTACGAGATTAATCGGAAAAAATATGACGAATTGATCTCACGGCGTGAATCGCTGCGGTTGTCTGAGCAAGCGGAGCAATCCAAGCAGGATGTGCGTTACCGGGTTGTCGAACCGCCTCGGGTACCGCCGATACCCAGTGGACCCAAACGCTTGTTGTTGATGAGTTTGGTTCTGGGTGTAGGGTTGGGGGCTGGGGTGGGGCTGGCCTTGTTGGTTTCTCAGCTTTGGCCGACCTTTGACAACCGGCGCAGCCTGATGCAGATCACTAATATCCCAGTACTCGGCAGCGTCGGCGTGGTGTTGTCCCCTCTAGCGTTGCGTCGGGAGCACAGGATGGTGGCTGTATACGCCTTATCGGTCGGCGCTTTATTTTTAGCTTATGGCGGTTTAATGGCTTGGCAACTCTTTGGAACTCGTTATAACTTTCTTGCTGGCTAATGAGGCTACGCTGATGGATAGCATCGAAAAAGCCATGTTCGGCCGCTCAGTTAGCGCGGTTACGCGCCCACCTGCTGTGATTCCTCCCGTTCCACAAAGCCGAGAGGATGTGATTGAACGGGCTGTGAACTTGCCGAGCAGTGCTCCGATTACCAGCCCCAACCTGCCGGAGGCCCACAGGCGTACTCGGCGCTCTGTGACCTTGGACATGGAGAGAATTCGGGCGTCCGGTTTGCTGGTGCCGGATAGTCAGCGCAGTCGGATCAAGGAGGAGTATCGCCAAATCAAGCGGCCTTTGCTGATGAATGTTGATGGCAAAGGAGCGGCTAAAGTCGATCATCCCAATTTGATCGGGGTGACCAGCGCTCGGGCTGGTGAGGGTAAGACATTTACCGCTTGCAATTTGGCCTTGAGCATCGCCTCCGAGCGCAATCGCACGGTCTTGTTAGTAGATGCTGATATTCTCAGACCCGCCGTGGCAAAGATGCTCGGTTTCGAAGGGGATCAGGGATTGGTGGATTTCTTGGCCGACGATCAAATGGAATTGGCGGACGTGTTGGTGAGTACCAATATGTCTTCCTTGACGGTGTTGCCAGCCGGCAGCAAACACCATTTATCGGCGGAGTTGTTAGCCGGCGATAACATGCGTCGATTAACGGCCGAGATGAGCCAGCGCTACCCTGACCGGATTGTTATTTTTGATGCACCACCGTTACTAGCAACCACTGAAGCGCGTATTTTAGCCAGCCTTATGGGCCAGGTGGTGATGGTGGTTGAAGCCGAGCGAACGCTGAGAGCGCACGTTAAAGAAGCGTTGAGTCTGCTGAACCCGAATCAGATGAGTGGGTTTGTTCTCAATAAGTCACGCGATTTGATTACATCGGGCTATTACGGGAAGGATTATGATGGCCACGATGGGCAGGAGTTTGGCACCTTGCCTCCAGCGGGTTCAATCGGGTGATCACGGAATTCAACCATGCAACGGACTAGTAATCACCCTTATGGGCAAAAGCCGGCCTGCAAGCTGATAGTGCGGGGAGCTGTTTTATCAGTCGTATTCGGCGTGAGTTTTTGCATGCCGGGGCAGGCGCAACAGAGCCGCGATGGTGGTGGGTCAAATGCCTGGCAGATTACCCCTCGAATCAGTGTGGGTGCCATCTATTCGGATAATATCAAGTTGGCACCGGCAAATGCCGCAGAGGACGACTTGGTGCTTGACGTCGAGCCGGGCATTTCGATCCGCAAACGAGGGGGTCGGCTTGACCTCCGTTTGGATTACACGGCTCAGGGTCTACTGTATGCCAATCATAGCGACGCCAATACCGTCAATCATCAATTGCAGGGTTTTGGTAGCGCCGAAATTTTTCAGAAACATTTCTTTTTGGATGCCTATAGCGCTATCTCCCAGGTCTCGGCGACCTCGTCAGGTAGAACCGGTTCACCCGCCAGCTTGGCCTTTTTGAGTAATTTGGATTTAGGCTTGCCCGGTGTGCCCGGGTTGTTTCAGTCTTTTGGGACTTCCGACGAGATCGCCCTGACCGATAACCAAACCACAGGCTATCGTTATGGGATAAGTCCTTATTGGCGCCAGGATATCGGCGGTTGGGTCGAAGGGCTGCTGCGCTATCGTTACGATGGTGTGCGTTATGGTGATCAGAATAAGGTAACGACTACACAAGGCGAGCAGCAAACTGTTAATGCCGATAGTCAGGTCAATACGCTGACGCTTGATCTGAACAGCGGTCGGCGGTTTAACATACTCAACTGGAATATAGGTTATTTTTACCAGCGCCAACAGTTGGATAACGTAACGGACAGCAACGTCACGGCTAATGGCGAGGATCGCCGGGAGCGCTTGGATGCAAGAATCACCTATCGCTTAAGCCAGTATTGGGCTTTGTTGGCTAACGCGGGCTATGAGGATAGCCAAGTTACAGGTTTTGAAAATGCGCGGGATGGTAGCTACTGGGGCTTGGGTGCGATTTGGACGCCCAACCGTTTCCTGGAGGTAGGTGGTTTATACGGGCCTGACGTGAACCTGATCGCCCTGCGTTGGAATCCGTCCACCCGCACCTCCCTGGACGTTAGGCGGCGCGACCGGAACGTCGGCGTCGAATCCGGGGTTCATTGGCAAGGAACTTTCAAGCATCAGGCCCGTGCGAGCACCTGGTCAGTCACTTACCTTGATGAAGTGACTAACGAGCAGCAACTGCTCGGTAGCAGCCTCCTTGCGGTCGGTGCGGATGGCCAACCACTGGCTTTGGAGGAACAGGGCCAGAGCATCTCTGCCGAAGGGCCGTTCGGTCTGACCAATCGGAATTTTCGGCGCAAGCGCCTGGATGCCGGTGTGGTCTATCGGCGAGGGCCTACGGGTATCTCAGTGAATGCATTCAGCGAAGAGCGCCAGACGCAAGATGCTAAATCGATTGAAAGTACCTATGGTGCTGGCGCGCTTTGGACGTGGCGGTTTGCGCCACAGGTGGCCTCGTTTATCGGTGGTGGCTGGGAACACGATGATTTAGGAGAGGAAGCCCAACGGAACGATTATTGGGTATCGATTGTGGGCCTTGCTCAAGCTTTTACTCCCAACTTTGGCGGGTTGATTAGTTATCGCTACTATCAAAACGACGCGGGTTCGGCTGAGCAGGAGTTTCGCGAGAATCGACTCAATGTCCGCTTTAACATGAAGTTTTGAACTTGCCATGTATACCGATTATTACCGCTTCAATGCCAAGCCTTTTCAGTTGAGTCCCGATCCGCGATTTTTCTTCGGAAGTCGTGCTCACGCACGGGCGCTTGCCTATTTGCGCTATGGTTTGAGCCAGGGTGAAGGGTTCATCGTGGTGACCGGCGGCATTGGAACCGGCAAGACCACCTTGGTCAAAAGCCTGTTTCAGGAGTTGGACCCAAGTCAGGTCGTAGCCGCCCAGCTAGTAACGACTCAGTTGGAAGCCGATGAACTGTTGCGAAGTGTCGTAGCCTCATTCGGATTGCCTTACGAGGGTATGGGAAAGGCAGCATTGCTTAAGCATTTCGAGGATTTCTTGCGCGGTCATGCTCGGCAGGGGCGACGGGTTTTATTGGTGGTGGACGAAGCCCAGAATTTGCCGCCTAAATCGCTTGAAGAATTGCGAATGCTGTCAAATTTCCAGATTGGCGAGACGCCGTTATTGCAGAGTTTTCTATTAGGCCAGGAAGAGTTTCGCCATACGTTGCAAGAGCCGAGCATGGAACAACTGCGCCAGCGTGTAATCGCTTCCAGCCACTTGACTCCGTTAACCGAGGAAGAAACGCGGGATTACATCGAACACCGGCTGCGGGTTGTCGGTTGGGATGGGCGACAGCCGATGTTTACCGAAGGCGTCTATCCGGCCATCCATCGCTTTACCCAGGGCATTCCGCGTCTGATCAACGTTTTTTCTGACCGCCTAATGCTGTATGGTTTTTTGGAAGAGTTGCGAGAGTTCTCGCCGGCCGCTGTCGAAGCGGTCGGCCAAGAGTTGGAGCAAGGCCGCGAAGTTGGCGTACAGGGGGCGGGCCGTAATAACCGTTCGCTGTTGCGGGTCAGCCATGCCATGGAGCAACGCCTGATCGAGTTGGAAGAAGCGATGGAGACGGTGTTGCAGCACCCCGAATGGCAAGATGCCCAGTTAGAACGTATGGAGCGACGCTTGGCCCAAGTGGAGCCGGCAGTCCGCGTGCTGCGACGTGAATTGGCGGATATGAGGCGGCGCATCGACCAGCAAGATCGTATGGATGACCCCTTCCTTGATGATAAATTTGGCGACGCCCCGTTTGCCGATGACAAGAGATCGGCGCAAGCCAGTGTTGAAGAGCACCCACTCTTGTGATGTTTGCAAAGTCCTAACCGGTTGGACTGGATTTTAGCGGTCCACGCATCAAGTCTGCCAGCGACCCGCCAGCCCGGTTGCTGGGTTGGCTAATGAGCGGAATCCGGCCAGTCGAGCACTGTTATGCTGGCGACTCCCTAAGATCGGCATGACGCCGTGCGCTAAAATACTGAGCGCTGCCCGTTCGCCGAGCAGTGCTTCAACAGCGGGTTGTAATGCCCGTTCCCCGGCCTGCTGATAACTATGGGCAGAAAGATCATCAAGGGCGAGCGGGGCATTCAAGCCGTTCTCGAAGCCGTTTTCCATGAAGCCATCAGCAATCAGCCGCGCACAGCTAAAGGCCGGATTGCCCCAAAGATAAGCATCTGCATCGCGTCCACTCGGCATTTCTTCGAAGGGAAATTGTTCAATAGGATCGGTTTTTTGGCCATAGGGCAGTCGCAGCAGAATGCGCGGTGTCGCCAAACCCAGCCAGGGGGCTATCGAACTGGTGCGTAGAGCTTGCCAGTCTCGTTGGTGTTCGGCCAGGGGTGGCGTCCACAGGGCTGGATCAGTCAGGGATGCAGTGGCTGGGCAACCCAATAAACTCGGTGCCGCCGCCGCCAAAAAGGGTCCGCCGGCCTCAGCGGCCAAGATGCCCAGGCTAGCTAGTAGCGCTATGTCCTCAGTCGTGGCGCCAAAGTGATAGTCTCCAACCCATAAAGACCAGGGGTGCCCGTCTGCCGCACGTACTCCCTGGTCAATGAGGATGCTGTAGAGTCGGGTCGCTCGCGGATCATCGCCTGCTGCGCGCAAGTCGGCTAACAACTCGTTCCGGGTCATATCGAACAGTTCAATTTGCACCGCATCACTATCGACATGGGCCACCAGATCGTAGGTGCTGCGCCAGGTGGCTTCCAGGGCTTGAAAGTCCGGGTGGTGCAGGATTGCTCGTAACCGTTCTCCAAGCAATGCGTCGGTCGCGGCCAGCCATGCCGCTTGTTGGTGATCGGGCTGCACAATATGGGGTTGGACGATGGCCTTGACTAACCCATCAATCGCGCCGACTCCCGAACCGGTTCCAGTCTGAGCGTGACTAGGCGTTTTCCCCAATAACCGTTCTAACAAGGCGTTGTGGTCTTCTGTGGGGGGTTGTGAGGGGTTTGGCGATTCCACAGTGAGCGATGGGTGCGGCTGGGTGACTTGGGCAAGATCGGCTAAATTTGGCGGGTTGGCGCGAGAACGGCACAGGCTTTGCAAGCTTTCTAATTGGCGGCACAGGGCATCAGGGTGAAAATCGTCGAGTTCGCTAAAACGGAGCGTGATGGCCTCGGTACTTGTTTCCCCATGGAGTGGCAGAGAGAGCCTGGGAGCTAGTCGGGACATAACGGCAGCGAAACGATCCATATCCACCGGCAACGGCGGGCGACCCGCCCGGTCAAGCCCAGATGCCGGTGTTTCTCCGGCAGCCCGACCGCTGAAATCGGCCATGATCAAGATGCGGAATGGTGCCTCTGGATCGGGTTGAGTGGGTGTCGAAATCGCTGTCGGCAAGGTCAACCGAAACTCGATACGATCTGGCATGGGATTGGCTCTCCTGGCTGAGCGGGGATACTAACAGGTTAGTGCGGTACTGGTGTTTTTGCCGGATGACCGACGCCTTTTTTGCCGGGGATTGCTGCTAAACTCAACCATCGGGCTGCTTGGCGCAGCGGGGACGCGGAGTCTAACAATATGGCTACCACTCAAAAACATCGAATCGCCGCCGTCAACAGCATCTTGGGCGAGGATGTGTTGCTGCTTGGGCGGATGACCGTCAAGGAACAAATGAGCCGGGTGTTTGAGTGCCATTTGGATCTGTTCAGCGAGAAAAGGGATATCAAGCTGGCTGATGTGCTGGGCACCAACATGACGGTTCGTTTTGAGCTGCCTTATCAGCAGGGAACCCGTTATTTTAATGGCTTGGTGACTCGCTTCAGTTATGAAGGGACTCACAACGTGCGTTATGGCTTCTATCGCGCCGAGTTGAGTCCTTGGTTATGGTTTCTGACCCGCACGTCCGATTGCCGGATTTTCCAGAACAAAACCGTGCCGGACATTATCAAGGAAATTTTTCGGGAGCAGGGGTTTAGTGATTTCAAGGATGCCCTGAGCGGTAGCTACCGCGAATGGGAGTATTGCGTCCAATACCGAGAAACGGATTTCAACTTCGTCAGCCGGATGATGGAGCAAGAGGGAATCTACTACTACTTCTCGCATGAAAATGGCAAACATATTCTGGTGTTGTCCGATAACGTCGGCTCCCACAGCGAGTTCCCCAAATATGAAACTGTTCCCTATTTTCCACCGGATATCCACGCTCATCGTGAACGGGATAACCTGTCGGAATGGTTCGTTGACCAAAGCGTTCAGCCTGGCGCCTATGTTCTGAACGATTATGATTTCACAGCCCCGCGCAAATCGCTGCGGGCGGTTTTGAACCGACCTAAATCCCATGCGCTGTCCGGTTTCGAGATGTATGACCATCCGGGTGAATACACCCAGTTGGGTGATGGCAACAGCTATTCGAAAATCCGCCTGGAGGAGTTACTGGCGCAACACGAGGTGGCGGTGGGTCGTGGTGACGCCGCCGGGTTGGCGGCTGGTTATCTGTTTAGCCTGACCGGCTGCCCGCGCGAGGACCAGAACCGTAAATATCTCATTGTGTCGGCCCATCACGAGATTGAATCCGACGAATACCAAACCCTGACCAGCGCGCCGGTCTCCGATAAACCTTATCGGGGTGAAATCACCGCCATTGATGCCCAAGCGCAGTATCGAGCGCCGCGGGTGACTCCAAAGCCGATGGTGCAGGGGCCACAGACCGCGATTGTGGTCGGTCCAGCGGGCGAGGAGATTTATACCGACCCATACGGCCGGGTGAAGTGCCAGTTTCATTGGGATCGCTACGGCCAGGCCAATGAGAGCAGTTCGTGCTGGATTCGGGTATCGCAATTGTGGGCGGGCAAGCAATGGGGTGCGATGAATATCCCGCGCATTGGCCAGGAGGTGATCGTCGATTTTCTCGAAGGCGACCCCGATCAGCCGATCATCACCGGTCGGGTTTACAACGGTATTAACATGCCGCCCTACGAGTTACCGGCGAAGGCCACCACCTCGACCCTGAAAAGCAATTCCAGCAAAGGCGGCGCCGGTTTCAACGAGATCCGCCTGGATGACACCAAAGGCAGCGAACAGGTCTTTGTCCATGCCGAGCGCAATCAAGATACTCGCGTCAAGCTGGATGCATTCGAATGGATCGGCAACGAGCGGCATTTGATCGTCAAATCCCATCAATTTGAGAAAGTGGAAGGCAAAAAACACTTAACCGTCCAAGGCGATCAAAACGAGAAAGTTGACGGCGCGGTGTCGCTGAAAGTCGGTGGCGATCAAAAGGAAGAGATCGGGGGCGACCAACACCTGAAGGTCGGTAGCCGCCAGAATATCAAGGCGGGTGGTACCATCTCGATGGATGCTGGCATGGATTTGCAGCAAAAGGTCGGCATGAAACACGCCGTTGATGCGGGGATGGAGATTCATTTAAAGGCCGGCATGACGGCCGTGATTGAGGCTGGCGTATCGCTGACGATCAAAGTGGGTGGCAACTTCATCAATATCAATCCGGGCGGTGTTTTTATCCAGGGAACGATGGTGATGATCAACAGCAGTGGTGCCGCTGGTTCCGGTGCGGGTTGCTCCCCGCAATCGCCATCGCCGCCCACCGCTCCTGACGAGCCGAAAGAAGCGGCCAATGCTGAATCTGGCCAAGTCAGCGATGCACAGGCGCAGAGTCCGGCACAACAGAAGGCGCAGAAGTTGGGTTCTGTACGAGCTGGTGCGCACGCCCCCAAGGAGGATGATTCTGCGGCCGGCGGCACTGGTGTAGCAGCAGTGCCGCCACCCACCCCCGCGCAACGGGCGCAAGAAGCAGAACAAGACGAGCAAGCAAAAACCGCCCAGAAGGCCAGCGACACCGGTAAGCCTTTTTACCGGCCGCCGGAACCAGCAGCCAAGCCGATTCTCCCTAGAAAACCCCAGGATAAAGAAAAGGATTGATAGGTTATTCGCGTGGCTACCGACCCATTACCAGAGATTTTAAGTCGCCACCTCTTTGCCGATGGGGGAGCACGGGTTTATGCGGTGCTGGATGGCGCCGCTATCCCTGACCTGTTGGAAAAATTACAGGAATATCAAATTGAGCCGGTGTGTTTATACCGTGGCACTTTGATCCCTACGCTGGCTAAGGCCGCTCCCTACCAGGTTCTTTTAGAGCGGGAATCTGGCTTCACGCATTGGTTGTTGCAGAAAGGCTGGGGACGGCATTGGGGTATTTTTGCGCTCGGTCGTGCGGATTGGCGCGCGATGCGTGAGCATTTGTGCGCTTTAACCGTCGCCTATTCTCCTGACCAGCAACCGCTTTACTTCCGCTATTACGATCCGCGGGTGTTGCGCGTCTATTTGCCGACATGCGATACCGATGAACTCTGGGCGCTGTTCGGCCCTATCACGCGCCTGCTGTGTGAGGATGAGGTGGGCCATGTGCTGAGCTATCGGATTGCGGGCGGCCAATTGGTCAGCGAGCGGACGGTGTTGGCGGCCGCAAGGTCAGCGCGGGAGAGTGGCGATGCTGGTGATGCGTGATACCCAGGTACAGGCTTTCGAGAAGGTGGCGGTAGATCACTTTCAGCAAGCGTTGCTTGCCCATGTACGGACTTTTTTTCCGCGCCACGCCGAGGTTTTGGGGCCGGCTCAATTGGAGCGGGTTATCCATCATGCTCTGCAAAAAGCGGCGCGGCGCAATCTGAAGACGGAGCGGGCGGTTTTCTTGTACACCGGCTTGCTGTTGATGCTGGGAAGCGAGTTTGACAAGGACCCGCAGCTACCATGGGTGGTCTGGCGACCGGAACCCGTGCCGTCCGAGGAAGTGGCAGGAGAAGCCGAGAAAGAGCAGGCTATTGACCAGAAAAGCCCCGATGCCCACGTCGAAGGTCTATACGGCCAGGCCATGAAGTTTCTGGATCGGGCGGTTGGTGCGGAGAATCAGTTTTTGCAGAGAACGGTCGAGGCTTTATGCCAAGCCCGGATCTTTGATGAGGTCCCTTCTGCGCCAAGTTTCGGTCACCGATTGTTGCTGTTATTACAGATGCTGGGGCCGGAGCGCTATCGTATCATCGGCGAAGGGCCGCTGCGCGAGCTGGTTCGGCACGGCTATGAAAGCGCGAAACGCTACGGAATGGTCAGTGAGCGGGAGATCATGCACTACATGGCACTGGCTTTCGTGCTGGGAAGCGGGTTTGTGCGTGACCCGCTGTATCCTTGGGCAGGGAGTGTGCTGAGCAGCTCAGCAAAAACTGACGGCGCAGCAAAGGGGCGGGGAGCCGCCTTGTGGCAGGCGGCCCTAGAACATCTTAGCCGATGCCTACCCGCTTGTCCCCGGCGGGCCGAGCAAAGCGCAGCAGCGTTGGCGCGCCCAAATGAATCTTATAACCGGATCATTGAGGGTTAGCTGCAAAGCCTCCTGGCATTCACAGCAGAATTTCCGGGCAGGGCGGGTGACTAAGAAACGACGTTGGGCTGGCGGTCAACCCATAGGCGCCGGATTGAAAGACGACGATCAAATCGCCGATATCCGCTTTCGGTAACTCCATCCGCTCGGCAAGAATATCGAGTGGCGTACACAAGGGGCCGACGACCGTCACGGTTTCCCGCTCAGTTCCAATAACGCGATTACCGACAGCGACTGGATAGTTCTTACGAATCACCTGGCCAAAGTTGCCGGAAGCCGCCAGATGATGATGTAAGCCACCATTGGTGATCAGAAATGTATGGCCGCGTGATACTTTGCGGTCAATCACTTCGGCGACATAAATACCCGCCTCTCCCACCAGATAGCGACCCAACTCTAAGATCACCCGCGCCACCGGGAGTTGTTGCTTCACTATCGGTAGCCAGCGAGCCAGATTGGCGGCGATGGGCGCTAGATCCAGGGGGGTGTCGCCAGGAAAGTAAGGGATGCCGAAACCACCACCGATGTTGAGCGAACAGACCGGCGTGGGCGCATCCACCGCCAAGCGCAGCGCGAGTTCAAAAGTCTGATTTTGCGCCTCAATGATGGCTGCGGGCCGCAGGTTCTGCGAGCCGCTGAAAATGTGAAAGCCTTGAAAATCAAGTGCTAGATCGCTGATTTGCCGCAGCAGCCTCGGTACCTGTTCGGCATCGACTCCAAAGGGTTTAGGGCCGCCGCCCATCTTCATGCCGGCGGCTTTTAGCTCGAAATCGGCATTGACCCGCACCGCCACGCGCGCGGGTCGTTGCTGTTCCTGGCTTAACCGAGCGACGGTTTCCGTTTCATTGAAGGATTCCAGATGAATAGTGATGCCGGCGGCAATAGCGGCCGCCAGTTCCATTGGCCTTTTGCCAGGGCCGGCAAAACTGATTGCCGCAGGCGCCATTCCCGCATCCAATGCGATGTGCAGTTCGCCCAGTGAGGCGACATCGAAACCATTCACCAAACCGGCCATGTGCTGCACCAGAGCCGGCATCGGATTGGCTTTAATCGCATAGTGCAACTCGACAGCTGACGGCAGTACGCCACGCAGTGACGCCACTCGTTCGGTCAGGAGATGCCGGTCATAGGCATAAAAGGGCGTTTGTCCGACTCGCATAGCCAGTTGGGTCAGTGGCATACCACCGATCTGCAAACAATCATCAATCACCGGAAACTGGGCTAGAGGTGGATGGACTGGGCGGCCGTCGCTCATGGCTTATTCTCTACAAACAAGTCACATAACTCTGCGGCCAATGCTTTGCGGTCGATCTTGCCGTTAGGATTGCGGGGCAAATCCGCTTGGCGCGTGATGATTTGCAGCGGAACCATAAAGTTCGGCAGGTGTTGTTTACAGTGGTTGATCAGTTCGCTCTCGTTTAGCCCCTGTTCCAGCAATTTGATGACAGCGACAACGGCTTGACCCAAGGCCGGGTGCGGGATACCGAGCGCTGCGGCCTCGGCGATGCGGCCGCTGCCGTATAGTACGTCCTCAATCTCGCTGGGACTGACTCGATAGCCGGAGGTTTTGATCATATCGTCTTTGCGGCCGATGAAATATAGAAAGCCCTCTTGATCGGCGCGCACGGTATCCCCTGACCAAACGGCCATTTCGACCAGGGGCAAGCCGGGGTCTTGTCCAGGAACGGGACGAAAGCGTTCGGCGGTCTTGGCGGGATCATTCCAGTAACCCTGCGCGACCAATGAACCCCGATGGACCAGTTCGCCGGGTTCATCGGGTTCGCACGGTGTGCCGTTTTCGCGCACGATGAGGATCTCGGCGTTGGGAATCGCCTTACCGATGGAGTCCGGCCGCTGGTCGATTTCTTCAGGCGGCAAATAGGTAGAGCGGAACGCTTCGGTCAGGCCATACATCAAGAACGGTATGGTGTTGGGCAAGGCCCGCCGGAGAGCCGCTAATGTCGCACGCGGCATCGCGCCTCCTGAGTTGGTGAAATAGCGCAAGCTTTCTGCCGCCGCGCCGGGCCATTCAAGCTGGGCCAGTTGTACCCACATTGGGGGAACGGCCGCCAACCCGGTGACCTTTTCGCGGACGACAGTAGTGATGACATCACGCGGCAGCAGATAATCCATCAAGATGACGGATGCGCCGACTGCGAAAGCCGTGGTTAGTTGGCTTAAGCCGTAGTCAAAACTCAGAGGCAGAATGGCCAGAATGCGGTCGGTGGCTTGATTGGCCAGATAATCTGCCACGCTGTGCGCGCCTGTGATCATGTTGCGATGGGAGAGGACGACGCCCTTCGGCTTGCCGGTACTGCCAGAGGTATAGAGAATGGCCGCCATGTCGATGTCGATGGCGTGGGTTCTGCCTTCACCGGCGGCGCTGGCCGTTAGCAGATCGGGCCAACTCAGTGTTTTCAGAGTATTCAATTCCCCCAGCGCAGCAGCGTCTACTAAAATCAGAGTGTGCAAGTCAGGGCATTGAGCGAAATGGGGTTGTAGAGTTTCCGCGCGGTCGCGGGCTGTGACCAAAACCCGCACGTTACAATCCCGGACAATGTAGGCGACTTGCTCCGGCTTCAGCAACGGATTGACCGGTACAAACACCCCATCGGCCAAAGCCGTACCGAACAGGGCGACCACCGTTTCGTGTCGTTTGGGCAGATAGACAGCGATGCGCTCACCGCGCCGCAGGCCCAATGCCCGCAGCCCGCCCGCAGCGGCCTGAACCTCCGCAGCCAGTGTGGCGTAATCAAGGGCGGTTTGCCGATGGACCACGGCGGTCGCATCGGGGCGGTGATTTGCCTGTTCCAGAATAAGTTCGTGCAGCAATCTGACCATGGAGGATTCGGGCGAATGAACTTGAATGAATACGGATGGACGGGGCTAATGATAGTCCTTCCCGCCGCAGTGAGATAATAGGTGGCTCTGCCATCCGCGCTTATTGGAGAGAACTTGCCATGCAGAGACCACCGCTTTGCCAATCGGCTCTATTGCTTTATGGGACCGATGGCTGCCATCTCTGTGAGCAAGCCGAAGCTTTCCTGCACGCGGCGGGCGTCACCGTCGAGTGTGTGGATATCGCCGATCATGAGGATCTATTGGATCTCTATGGTACTCGTATTCCCGTGCTGCGGCGGTCGGATACCGGCCAAGAATTGGCTTGGCCTTTTGATGGCGTGGCGATAAGTCACTTTTTGGCAAGAGGTAAATCAATGACAAGGCAAACATCGTGTACTTATCTGCTGGCGCTTGCGCTCGGCGTCATGGCAAGCCTGGCTCTGACCGAACCGGCGACCGCCGCCGGCCTGCAAATCTCCGAACAGAGCGTTACTGGCCTGGGCCGCGCATTTGCAGGGGGCGGGTTGGTCAACGACGACGTTTCCGCTGCGTACTACAATCCCGCCGATCTGATGTTGGATCAGGGAAATCAGGTACAGATGGGGATGACGTTTATCGGGATCGGTATGAAGACAAACAACGCCGGCTCGTCAGTCCGACTGCCGGGTAATTTGAACGCCGTGCTCACTCGAACCGGCACTGTTCCGGTCTTTGTCACGACGCCGGCAGTGGGGCGCGCCGATGATGGAGGAACGGACAGCCTGGTCCCCAACGGTTTTTATGCCACCAATCTCAATGACCGGATGCGATTTGGCCTCAGCATTACCGCTCCCTTCGCGGTCAGCACCAACTACGGCAGAAATTGGGTGGGCCGTTACCATGCGGTTGAGTCGGAGTTGCTGACGGTCGATATCAATCCCTCGCTAGCCTATCGAATAAACGAACATTTCTCGGTCGGGGCTGGTGTCAGCGCGCAGTATGCCAAGGCACGGCTCACTCAGGCGCTGTTTAATCCCTTGAGTGCTTTCGTGAAGGATGGTTATGCCGAGGTTGAGGCTGATGGCTGGGGGTTTGGTTACAATCTGGGCGCGCTATACGAGCTTGATCCAAATACCCGGTTCAGTCTCAGTTATCGCTCGCGCATCAAACACTCGGTGGAGGGCGAACGGACCATCTCCGATTACATCGCCAGCCGCAACGGCGTTTTACCCGGTAAAGCCGACGTGACCTTGCCCGATTGGGTAGGGTTGGCCGCTTATCGGCGGCTTGATGAGCGTTGGGCGGTCATGAGCAGCATACGCTGGACCAACTGGAGTTTGTTCGACAAGCTGCAAACCGATTTCAGTGATGGCACGAGCAGCGTGACCCCAGAAAATTGGCAGGACAGTTGGGCGTTCAGCATCGGTGCCAGTTACGATTACAGCCCGGAATGGACCTTTCGCGCCGGTTACGTTTACGAACAGACGCCGGTTCCTTCGGCGCAATATCGCACGCCGCGCATTCCTGACAATGATCGCAATGCCTTCGCGCTGGGCTTCAGCTATCATCCTGACCGATGGCTATCTGTCGATTTCGGCTACATGTACATCGCGTTTAAAAAGGCTCATACGGAAAATACCATCGATTTGATCCCGACTTCCCCTGGACTCATCACCGACACCTTGCGGCTTGACTATGACGGTACGGGCCATTTGATCGGGTTGCAGGCCAGTTACCGGTTTTAAGCCTTAGCGACGATCATCAGACCGATAAAGCCGGGGATTTACCCCGGCTTTATTTTTAGGGGTAGACCGAGAGATACTGCTTTCCGTGTGGTTGTGGGTTTCGACAGCCTGAAGCGAGGGTATGAACGCATGAATAACGCAGCAGCCATCCGTCAGGTGGCGGTTCTGGGGGCGGGTGTGATGGGCGCGCAGATTGCCGCGCATCTGGCCAATGCCGATATGCCGGTGGTGTTGTTCGACCTACCGGCCAAAGAGGGCGATCCCAATGGTATCGCCACCAAAGCGATTGCTAATCTGGCCAAGCTGAACCCCGCACCGCTGGCGATCAAGGAGCGCGCCCAGCTTATCCAGCCGGCCAATTACGACCAGCATTTGGAAGCGCTACGGACTTGCGATCTGCTGATTGAGGCCATCGCCGAACGGCCCGATTGGAAAGCCGACCTTTACCGGCGGGTCACGCCCTATCTCAACGACCGGGCCATTCTGGCGACCAACACTTCCGGCTTACCACTCAGTGCGCTGGCGCAATCGGTGCCGGACACGGTGCGTTCGCGCTTCTGCGGCATCCATTTTTTCAACCCGCCGCGCTACATGGCGCTGGTGGAGTTGATCCCGTGCGCGACCACCGATCCCGCGATTCTCGATCTGCTGGAAACCTTCCTGGTCAGCACCTTGGGCAAAGGCGTGGTGCGAGGCAAGGACACGCCCAACTTCATCGCCAACCGCATCGGCGTGTTTTCGATGGCCGCCATCATGCACCAGACCCAAGTGTTTGGCTTAGGGCTGGATTTGGTGGACGCGCTGACCGGCCCCGCGATAGGTCGGGCCAAAAGTGCCACCTACCGCACCGCCGATATTGTTGGTTTGGATACCATGGATCATGTGTTCAAGGGTTCGGCGCACGCGCTGCCGCAAGACCCCTGGCGCTCGTATTACCAGGTGCCTGATTGGTTGAATACCTTGATCGCAAAGGGTGCGCTCGGTCAGAAAAGTGGTGCCGGTTTTTACGCCGGCAAAGGCAAGCAGGTTTTTGATCCCACCACGGGCACTTATCGGGATGCCGGAGCCAAGCCGGATGAGGCGGTACAGGCGATTCTCAAGCGCAAAAATCCCGCCGAAAAATTCGCCGCACTCCGGGCCAGTGACCACCCACAAGCCCAATTCCTGTGGGCCATTCACCGCGATGTATTTCATTACGCAGCGGTGTTGCTGGCGGAAATCGCTGATAACGCCCGTGATGTCGATTTTGCGATCCGCTGGGGCTACGGCTGGAGCCTGGGGCCGTTTGAGATTTGGCAAGCGGCTGGCTGGAAGCAGGTCGCGGCGTGGATTGCCGCAGACATCGCCGCTGGCAAGGCATTGACGACTACCCCGCTACCGGCCTGGGTCGATCAGGTGGACGGGGTGCATCGACCGCAAGGTTCCTATTCGGCGGCGGAAAATGCTTACAAGCCGCGTTCGAGCCTGCCGGTCTATCAGCGCCAGCTTTATCCCGAACCGGTGTTGGGTGAAGCGCCGCACCGTTACGGCGAGACCGTGTTCGAGAACAGCGGCGCGCGGCTGTGGACGACTGGCGATGGCATCGGCATCTTGAGTTTCAAGACCAAGCTGCATGTCATCGGCGATGACGTGTTGGAGGCTGTGCTGGCAAGCCTGAACATCGCCGAACGGGATTTTGCCGGTTTGGTGCTGTGGCAGACCGAAGCGCCGTTCAGCGCCGGAGCCAATCTGGCCGAGGCCGTGTCGGTGGTTTTGGCTGGTGATTTCGTTAGCTTTGAGAAAGCGGTCGCCAAATTCCAGCAAACCACTGCCGCACTGCGTTATTCAGCGATTCCGGTAGTGGGGGCGGTGCAAGGGCTGGCGCTCGGCGGTGGTTGCGAGTTTTTGATGCACTGCGACCGGGTGGTGGCCGCGTTGGAAAGCTACATCGGCTTGGTCGAGGTCGGCGTTGGCCTGATTCCGGCCGGTGGCGGTTGCAAAGAATTCGCCCGGCGTGCGATGGATGAGGCCAAAGGCGGCGATTTGTTGCCGTTTCTGCGGCCGTACTTTGAAGCGATGGCGATGGCCAAAGTGTCGCGCAGCGCCGAAGAAGCCCAGCAACTGGGCTATCTCAAACCGTCCGATGTGATCATCTTCAATCCTTACGAACTGCTGTATGTCGCCAAAGCACAAGTCCGGGCACTGGCAGAAACCGGCTACCGGCCGCCGCAGCCGCGCCCGATCCGGGTAGCGGGCCGCACCGGTATGGCCGCTTTCCAGATGGCGCTGGTCAATATGCGCGATGGCGGTTTCATCTCAGCGCATGACGATCAAGTCAGCCTCAAGATCGCCACCGCCTTATGCGGCGGTGAGGTGGACGCCAATACTTGGGTCGATGAGGCTTGGTTGCTCGGTTTGGAGCGGCAGGCATTCGTCGAGCTGGCCAAGACGCCGCTAACGCAAGCCCGGATTGAGCACATGCTGAAGACTGGCAAGCCGTTGCGCAACTGATCGCGGGGGAGATGAGAATGAGCAAACAGATTCAGGATGCGTATATCGTAGCCGCCGCGCGTACCCCGGTGGGAAAGGTGCGCGGCGCGTTTCGCAACACCCGCCCGGACGATTTGCTGGCCCATGTGTTGCGTGGTGTCTTGGCGCACTGTCCGGGGCTGGACCCCCAGCAGATCGGCGATGTGATCGTCGGGTGCGCCATGCCGGAAGCCGAGCAGGGGATGAATGTCGCCCGCATCGGTCTGTTACTGGCCGGTTTGCCGGACAGCGTGCCGGGCCTGACAATCAACCGTTTTTGCGCCTCCGGGTTGCAGGCGGTGGCGCAGGCTGCCGACCGCATCCGCCTGGGCGAGGCCGAGGTCATGCTCGCCGCTGGCACCGAGACCATGACCCTGATTCCAATGGGTGGTAACAAGATCGCGCTCAACCCAGCGGTGTTTGCCACGCAGGAGCATCTCGGCATCGCCTACGGTATGGGCCTGACGGCGGAGAAGGTCGCGGAGCAGTGGCAGATTTCCCGTGAGGATCAGGACGCCTTTGCGGTGGAAAGCCATCGCCGCGCCGCTGCCGCCATCAAGAGCGGTGAATTCAAACAGGAAATTTTGCCCTATACCGTGATCGAGCGTTCGCCGGACAGCCGGACGATGCAGGTGCAAATCCGCGAGCGGGTGGTGGAACATGACGAAGGCCCGCGCGCTGATTCCAGCTTGGAGGCTTTGGCGAAGCTCAAGCCGGTGTTCGCTGCTCGTGGCAGTGTCACTGCCGGCAACAGCTCGCAGATGAGCGACGGCGCGGGGGCGGTATTGCTGATGAGTGAACGGATGGTCAAGCAGTTGAACCTGCAACCGTTGGCACGTTTTGTCAGTTACGCCGTGGCGGGTGTGCCACCGCAGATTATGGGTATTGGCCCGATTGCCGCGATTCCAAAAGCCTTGGAACGAGCCGGATTAACACAGGCTGATCTCGACTGGATCGAACTGAACGAGGCGTTCGCTGCTCAAAGCTTGGCCGTGATCCGCGAACTGAAACTCGATCCGGCCAAGGTCAATCCACTGGGTGGCGCCATTGCGCTGGGTCATCCCTTGGGCGCGACCGGTGCGATTCGAGTTGCCACCTTGCTTCATGGGCTACGCCGTCGTGGTAAAAAATACGGTATGGTCACGATGTGCATCGGTACCGGCATGGGCGCCGCCGGCGTGTTTGAGGCGCTTTAACCGAACGAGAAGGAATGTGGGCTATGGTGGCAATGCGTGTGGAGGCCGGTCGCGGCTGGGGCTGGATCGTTGAGGGTTGGCGCTTGTTCGTCAAAGCGCCGGGAATCTGGTTGGTCATCATGCTGATCTATTTTGCCATCAGCATCGTTTTGTCGTTCATCCCCTTCGTTGGCACCTTGGCTTCGGTCCTGTTGGGGCCGGTGCTGGCCGGCGGAATGCTGTATGGCGCGGCCGCCCTGGCGCAGGGCCAGTCTTTAGAGGTTGGGCATCTGTTTCAGGGCTTTAAGGACCAGGACCGCATGGGGCCGCTGGTAGTTCTTGGCTTGATCGGCTTGGCGGGTGGTGTAGTGGCAGGGTTGGTACTGTTCCTGTTCATGGGGGGCGGTTTGCTATTGGGCGGTGTCTTGGATACGACCGGTGCGATCATTCCTCCGCAAACCATGACGGGTCTTTTTGCTGGCGCAGGTTTGCTGGCGCTATTGCTTATTCTCCTGCTTTGTATCCTGATCGGTATGGCATTCTTCTATAGCGTACCGCTGGTTATGTTGGCAGGCCAGCAGGTTTGGCCCGCCTTGCAAGATAGCATCGCTGCTTGCTGGATCAACTTTCTACCACTCACGATATTTGGGCTGATTTATCTGGTTTTGGGGGTATTGGCGACGATCCCGCTCGGACTAGGTTTCTTCGTTTTAGGACCGGTCACGGTCGGTGCGGTGTATGCCAGCTATCGGGATGTGTTTGAGAGGCCGGGTAGACCTTCCATCAATCTGGCCAAATAGCGGGATGGTTTGAGATAAGGGGAGGGCGCTGGATGCGCCCGCCTCGTAGTGGCATTTAACCGAATTTGAATTCCTCGATGAGAATCTGAAGCTGTACCAGGGCTTGCGTGTTGATGCTGAGCACTCGAAAGCCGGTATCGTAGAAATCCGGGTTGATATCCCGGCCTGTCCAGAGGCTCTCGGCTTCTACTTCCAAACGCTGGCGTGGCGTATCTTCCTTGGGGATGTCTACCCATAAATGAAAGGTTTTGTTCAGTGGAATAGGTTTGTCACTGACCAGGCGCATCCCTTCCTTGTTGATATCGACGATATGACCGAGTAGCTGGTTAGTCTCCTGATCGTAAACTCGCAAATACATGACCAGATACCAGCGTTTAACTCGGCGTTTTTCAGCTCCTGAAGCGTCATCGCTACTCATTGGGACCTCTTGACGGGTGTTGATTGGTCGGTAGCCGGCCGGGTTGGCCGACGAGGGTGTTTGGCAACGAAAAAATATCAGGTCGCCGATGCGGGACCGGTGCTACGGTCGCGGGGATGCTGCCGTTCAAGCCGGCACGGCCGGGTTCAAACTGTAGGTAACCGTCAGGCTGGCCCGATCCAAAATATGGCCGGCTATCGCGGTGAGCACCTCTGGTCCGGTAAACTGGCCTTCGACTGGACAACGCTCCAAATCGAGCGCGTAAAGGGTGAATACATAATGGTGGACGAGGCTATCGTTCCAGGGCGGGCAGGGGCCATCGTAGCCGAAATAGTTGCCGCTCATCGCCGGATCACCCGCGAACCATTCACGGTAATTATTGATCCCTTGCCGAGTACCGCGCGGGCCGGCGGGGCCTTGTTTGCCTCCCGGCGTGATGCTATCGGAAAATTCACCAGCGTTGATCCGTGCGGGTTCGGGAGCCAGATCGACCAAAATCCAGTGATAGAAATCGGCACGGGGCAGGTCGGGCGGAACTTGTCGGTCTTCCTGATTCACATCATCCGCACGGGTCGGTACATCAGGGTCGTGGCAAATCAATGCCAGCGAGCGGGTGCCGGCCGGCAAGCCTCCCCATTCCAGCGGTGGGTTGCGGTTCGTACTGAGCGCCACATGATTCTTGGGATCAACGACCCCGAATGCATATTCCGCAGGAATCGGCTGTTGATCGCGCAGCGCCGGGCTGGTGAGATACATGAAATTCTCCTTGGTGGGCGATAGAGTGGTGGGCGGAAAAAGCGGTTGCCTGTTTCGGCAAGACCGCGCCTCCAGGAACCAGGCCGAGGCACTCCAGTAAAAGGAGCGGTCGGTTTGGCGGGGCATCATCAGAAAAAAGCCGCCCTGCGCCAGGGTTCCGAGCCATCGTATGGGTTTTTGCGACCATACTCTTTTATCCATCATATTATGGTGATTCGCGCGACTTTCAAGCGGATTTTCGCGTCCCTTCCGATCCGTGATCGGGTTTGGGTCGATGGCATTGGGCACGTTGCATTGATCCTTGCTCAATTAAAACAAACTGTGCAGCAAAACCGTGCCGCCGCCGTGAGTGGTGGCCTGGTATTACGATGGTCACTGCTGATCGGCTGGCTAGAGTTATTGCCGTTGTTATTACCGTTTCTGCCAGATTTCTGGAAATAAAGGTTCCATCAAAATGAACGAAGCCACTCTCGACCCGTCGGAGAACGAAAAACAATCGCCGGACAGTGAGCCGCCCAAACCGGCTGCGGCCCCCGTTAGAGCGCCGGCCCATTGGCCTCTAAAGCAAAATAACCCTCAATGGCAAATCGTTAGCCAGCGTTCGCCCCTCAAAACGGCGCTCTATATGGTCGGCGTCCTCATGATCCTCTTTAGTGCCACCATGCTGCCGCCGATGGCTGTGGCCTGGTATTACGATGGCCAAAGTGTCGTGCTGCCGTTTGCTCAGGCGATGGGGGTGATGCTGGGCTTGGGTCTATTGTGTTGGTTGCCGGTTTGCCGTTACAAACTCGATCTGCGCAATCGAGACGGTTTCGCGGTGGTGGTGGCGTTTTGGTTTCTGCTGTCACTGATCGGCGCTTTGCCGTTTATGCTCTCGGAAAATCCCCACGTCCGGTTAGTGGACGCAGTGTTTGAAACGGTGTCCGGCTTGACGACTACAGGCGGTACGGTGTTGTCTGGACTGGACACTATGCCAAAGGCCATCCTCTATTATCGGGCGCAGCTCAATTTTCTTGGCGGCATGGGCGTCATCGTACTGGCGGTGGCGCTGCTACCGATGCTCGGTGTTGGGGGGATGCAACTCTACAAGGCCGAGACTCCAGGCCCGATGAAGGATGAAAAACTCACCCCGCGCATCACGGAGACCGCGAAGAATCTCTGGTTCATTTATGTAGCGCTCAACGGTCTGTGTACGCTCTCGTTCTGGGTTGCGGGGATGAGTTTCTTCGACGCCATCTGCCACAGTTTCGCCACCTTGGCATTGGGAGGATTTTCGACCCACGATGCCAGCATCGGTTTTTTCAACAGCCCGGCCATCGAACTGGTCGCCGGGTTTTTCTCGATTGTCGCGGCAGTCAATTTCGCACTTTTCTTTCTGGCGTGGCGTGCCCGCAGCCTGAAAGCCATTTTTCAAGATCCTGAATTCAAGTTTTGCATGGCAGTATTTGGCGGACTGATCTCGACCGCCTGTCTTTATCTGTACTTCAGCGGCAAATTTCCAGCTTGGGAAGCCTTTCATCGCGGATTTTTTCAGGCCGCCTCGGTCATTACCGATAATGGACTGGGCACTATCGGCTATCCAGCCGACTGGCCGATCTTTGTACCGCTGCTGTTGTTGCTGGGGAGCTTTTTCGGTGGTTGCGTCGGCTCGACCTGTGGCGGCATCAAAGCCATCCGCTTTCTGTTGTTGTACAAGCAGAGTGTGCGTGAAGCGCGGCTACTCATTCGTCCCGCCGCGCAGATTACGGTCAAATTAGGAACACAACCCGTGTCAGACCGAGTAATGCAGGCGGTTTGGGGTTTTTATTATCTTTATGTTTTCAGTTACTGCTTTTTGTCGCTTGCCTTGACTGCCACCGGTGTGGATTTGGTGACGGCATTCGGATCGGTGGCGGCCTGCTTAAATAACATGGGGATCGGTTTGGGCGAAACAGCGGTCGGTTTTTCGCCGCTGAATGATACCGCCACCTGGCTGTTGTCCCTGGCCATGCTGATCGGTCGCTTTGAGGTGTTTCCCCTGCTGTTGTTGTTCCTGCCGGACTTCTGGAAATAACGCTATGAGCGAAGAACGACGGGGTTACACCGGCGCACAGCCGCCCGCGCGCTTCAACATGGCCCACTATTGCCTGGCAAACGCGGCGCAAACCACGCCGGATAAAATTGCGTTGATCGTGGTATCCGATGCTCATGCTCCCATCGAGCAGGCGGAGCGTTGGACCTATCGTCAGTTGGATGATGCGGTGCGGCGGATTGCGGCAGGTCTGTGTGGTTTGGGCTTGGAGCCGGGCGAGCGGTTGATGATTCGCATGGGTAATACCAGCGATTACGCGCTGCTGTTTTTTGGCGCCATCGCCGCCGGTTGTGTACCCTTGCCTTCATCAGCGCAATTGACGGAGGAAGAGGCGGATTTTCTGCTGGTCGATTCCGGGGCGCAGCTGATCGTCATGTCCGATGAACTGGCGATTAGGCCATCACCGGGGGTGCGGGTGTTCGGCCCCGCTGAGATTGCGGCATTGCGAGCGAAGTATCCGCCGATGGCCTACGCTGATACTGCTGCCGATGATCCCGCGTTTTTGGTCTACACCTCTGGCACCACCGGTCAGCCTAAGGGGGTTTTGCACGCCCAGCGGTCGGCGTGGGGAAGGCGACCGATGTACCAGGGTTGGTATGGCATTCACCCAGATGACGTGATCCTGCACGCTGGTGCATTCAATTGGACGTACACGCTGGGAGTCGGCTTGACCGATCCTTGGGCTAACGGTGCGACCACGGTGCTCTACAACGGCCCACGCGATGTCACGGTCTGGCCGCTGCTGATGGCAAAATTTCGCGCCACCCTGTTCGCCGCCGTGCCGGGTGTTTACCGGCAGATTTTAAAATACACCGATTTGCGTGCTTTTGACTTGTCCAGCTTGCGGCATGGCCTGACGGCGGGCGAGGCTTTGAACGTGGCCTTGTTGGAGCAGTGGCGGATGACGACCAGCAAGGAGCTATACGAAGCCTTGGGGATGAGTGAATGCTCGACCTACATTTCGTCGTCACCGAGTGTGCCGGTCAAACCAGGTAGCCCCGGCCAGCCCCAGCAAGGCCGCTGTGTGGTGGCGTTGCCGATTGAGGGCGGTGAGGAGCCGTTACCGGCGGGTGAAACGGGTCTGTTGGCAGTGCATCGCAGCGATCCGGGTCTAATGCTCGGCTATTGGAATCGGCCGGATGAGGAAGAGTTGGTCTATCGCGGCGAGTGGTTTCTCGGCGGCGATCTGGTCCATTTCGACACCGACGGCTACATGATCTATCACGGCCGCAACGATGACGTGATGAACGCGATGGGCTACCGTGTCTCACCGCTGGAGGTCGAGCATTGTCTGAGCCAGCATCCGGCAGTGGCCGAAGTGGCCGTCACCGAACTGACGGTGCGGGAGGGTGTTTCGGTGATCGCGGCCTTCATTGTGCCACGCGATCCCGACGAGCCGGAGGGGGTAGACGCTGCGCCGCTGCTAGCCTACGCCCGCGAGCATCTGGCGGCCTATAAATGTCCACGCGAAGTCATTTTCACCGACCACCTGCCGCGTACCGCCAACGGCAAGGTTCGGCGGCGCGATCTCGCCCGCTGGAAAGCGGAACGACAGTAAGTTATCGCTGATCAGTCACACTCACGGCTTGCGCATAGCGCGTTGCAGCGCAGCAAGATGCTCCGGTTCGTTATGGCACATTCCCTGAAACGCAGCACACAGATCCAAAAAATCCTTCAGTTCCATACGCTGAGCCATCTTCATCAGCCGCTTGGTCAACCGCAGAGCCTTCGGGGGCTGAGCGGCGAAGCGAGCGGCGATCTCGTTGGTACGGGTCATTAACTGGTCGGGTTCGACCACTTCCAGCACGATACCCAAGGCTTTCGCCTCAATGGCGTCTACCAGGCGGCCGCTCAAGGTCAGATCGAAGGCATGTTGATAGCCGATCAGGCGTTGCAGGAACCACGCGCCGCCATCGCCGGGGATGATGCCAAGATTAAGGAAGGTTTCGCCGAATTTCGCCCGCGTGGACGCGATGCGCAGATCAGCCATATTGGCAAGATCAAAACCAGCCCCGATGGCAGGACCGTTCACGGCAGCGATGATGGGGATTTCCACCGCCTGCAACGCCAGCGGGATGCGCTGAATGCCGCGCCGGTAGCGGGTTGCTACTTCGGCGGCGTCACCGGCAAAATCACCCTGGCGCTCGGCCATATCCTTAATATTGCCACCGGCGCAAAATGCCGAACCTGCTCCGGTGATAACCAGCACCGACACCTCGTCACAACGGTTAACCCATTCCGCCACCGCGATGAGATCGGTGATTAGCGCAGTACCGGTCAGGGCATTGCGCACGTCATCGCGGTTAAGTGTGAGGGTGGCTATAGGACCTTCCAGCCGTAATAGTGCGTCGGTGAGTTTCGGGGGCGTCATGATGGTTTGCTCTAGCGCAATGTGCTCAATAGAGCGGGCTGTTCAAGTCTGCAAAGAGTAAAATCCGTGCCATGAGGACCGCACTAATCAAAATTGCCTTGATTAATATTGCTCTTGACGAGCAGGTGGGCCTCCGAAAAAGCCGGAGGCCTCTGATGGTTAACGGATATAAGTATTGCGGCCTGATCCGTCAAAAGCTACCTGATTTCAGGCAACACCGCTTGAAACAACCTCCCAGAGCCGCAGGGGCAAGGGTCATTGCGCCCTAGCTTCTCCAATAATTCCTTGCAGCCGCCGACCACTCGATCACCTTTCTTGACCTGAGTTTCAGACGGGAAACCTTTACGGCGCTTACTGGAGACCTCGAAAGGACATCAGCGGTTTGATATGTGATTTCATGGGACACCTCCTGGAAAACCACTAGCGTGGTGAAGGGTCGGCATCATACACCGGATCACCCCAACAGGCGTTTTTCATGAAAAGATTGTTGTACAGTTCCAGGAAGCGACGTGACAGCTTTGCTATTATTATCGACTATACGGGAACGCAGGTCTCCTAAGCCTATGGGGATCGCCGCGTCCGGTTAGGCGCTTGCATCTTTCTCCATCACGCGGGTTGCCGCGTACTCGCGGAATTACATTTCACAGCTATGTTGTTGTCCTTTTTATTGATTTTATCCGTTGTGCTGCTCGCTGTCGGCGCTTATGGCATTGTCGCGCCACGGTACCCAGAAGGCAGCCACCGCGTTTACGCCACCACTTTGGTTATCTGTACCGTCTTTCTGTTGCTAACGGCCGGCTACCTGGCGGTTCGCCCGCAAGCCTTCTCGCTGACGCTTCCCTTCGGCCTACCGTGGTTGGGGATGCATTTCCGGTTGGATGCGCTATCGGCATTTTTCCTGGTCGTGGTCAATTTGGGCGGGGCGGTTGCCAGTCTGTTCGCGCTCGGCTATGGTCGGCACGAACGCGCACCAGAACGGGTGCTGCCGTTCTTCCCCGCTTTTTTAGCGGGTATGAATCTGGTGCTGCTGGCCGATGATGCCTTTTCCTTTCTGTTTGCTTGGGAGTTCATGTCACTCGGCTCCTGGGCGCTGGTGATGGCCCATCATCGTGATCCCGCCAACGCCCGTGCCGGCTATCTGTATCTAGTGATGGCCTGCTTCGGTACATTGGCTCTGCTACTGGCGTTCGGCCTGCTGGCCGGCCCTGACGGAGGCTATAATTTCGCCGCCATGCGCGGTAACCAGATGACGCCGGGTTTGTCGGCGCTGGTGCTCGCGCTCGCTCTGCTAGGAGCCGGTTCCAAGGCCGGCCTGGTGCCTTTGCACGTCTGGCTGCCGCTGGCCCATCCCGCCGCCCCCAGCCATGTTTCGGCGCTGATGAGCGGCGTGATGACCAAGGTCGCGGTCTATGGCTTCATCCGCATCGTCTTCGACTTGTTGGGCGAACCGGTGCTGTGGTGGTGGGGTGGGGTCGTGCTGGCCGTTGGCGGCATCACCGCCGTACTCGGTGTGCTGTATGCGCTGATGCAGCACGACCTCAAGCGCTTGCTGGCTTATCACACGGTGGAGAACATCGGTATTATCTTCATCGGTTTGGGGTTGGCTTTGGCGTTTCAAGCCAATTTGATGTACTTCAACGCAGCGCTGGCCCTAACCGCTGCCCTGTTTCATGTGCTTAACCACTCGGTATTTAAAAGTTTACTGTTTCTTGGTACGGGTGCAGTTTTAGCCGCGACCGGCGAGCGAGATATGGAGCGCCTGGGTGGTTTGATTCACCCCATGCCATGGACTGCGCTGGCTTTTCTGATCGGTTCGGCAGCCATCTCAGCATTGCCGCCACTGAACGGTTTCGTGTCGGAATGGCTGACTTTTCAAGCGATTTTAATCAGCCCGGAATTACCGCAGTGGTTTCTCAAGTTTCTTGTGCCGGCGGTCGGTGCATTGTTGGCACTCTCCGCCGCATTGGCGGCTGCCTGTTTCGTTAAAGCCTTCGGGATCACCTTTTTGGGTCGCCCACGTTCGCCGGTCGCTGCACAGGCGCGCGAGACCGACCGCTATTCGTTGACAGCAATGTTTGTGTTGGCGGGGTTGTGCCTGGTGGCGGGAATTTTGCCGGGCCTGGTGATAGACGGCTTGGCCCCGGTGGTCGGTTTGCTTAACGGTGGCGCCCGACTGGCCTCCCAACACAGCCAGCCCTGGTTGACCCTGGTGCCGGTAGGGCCGTTAAAGAGTTCCTATAACGGGTTGCTGTTGTTGCTGTTTATGGTGTTATCGGCCGCCGTTGCCGCCTGGTTGATTCATCGCTTCGCCTCCGATGCCACCCGGCGCGGCCCGGCTTGGGATTGTGGTTTTCCCGAAACCAGTCCGATGACTCAGTACACCGCCGGTAGCTTTGCCCAACCGATTCGCCGGGTCTTTGGCAGCATCGTGTTCCAGGCGCGTGAACGGATCACGATGCCGCCGCCGGGCGATCAAAAATCGGCGCGTTTGGAGGTGGAACTGCATGATCCGATCTGGGAGCGTCTCTACGAGCCACTGGCGGGTGCTGTGGTGATGATTTCGACCCGTTTCAATTACTTGCAATACCTCACCATCCGCCACTATTTGAGTTTGGTGTTTGGGGCGTTGATCTTGCTGCTGCTGGGGATGGTGCTATGGCGCTGATCGACTATCTGGTGCAGGGCTACCAGATGGCCCTGGTCCTGCTGTTGGCGCCGCTATTGACCGGCTGGGTGCGTTGGGTCAAGGCACGGCTGCTGCGCCGACGCGGGCCATCGCTGCTGCAACCGTACCGCGATCTGGCCAAGCTGCTGCGCAAGGACGTGGTTTTGGCTGATTCCGCTTCTTGGCTGTTTCGGGTAGCGCCCTATCTGATCTTCGCCGCGTTGTGGGTAGCGGCCTCGCTGGTGCCGACTTTCGCCGGTGGCTTGCCGTTTAGTTGGACGGCGGATTTGATCGCCATTGTCGCGTTGCTCGGCACCGCGCGCTTTTTTCTGGCGCTGGCGGGGCTGGATGTCGGTACCAGCTTCGGTGGCATCGGTTCCAGCCGGGAAATGATGATCGCTTCCCTGGCTGAGCCGGCCATGTTGATGATGGTATTCACCCTCTCGTTGCTGGCGGGTACTACTGAACTGTCGGCGGTCGCTCACTTTATGATGACCGCCCACGTCGGCTTACGGATGTCGCTGGGTTTGGCCTTGATGGCCCTGGTGATCGTGGCGATTGCCGAGAATGCCCGTATTCCGGTGGATAATCCGGCCACTCATTTGGAATTGACCATGGTCCACGAAGCGATGGTGCTTGAATACTCCGGCCGCCATCTGGCGCTGATCGAGTTGGGTTCGGCGCTTAAATTGGTACTGTATCTGTCGTTGCTGGGCTGTATTTTCGCGCCTTGGGGGATGGCGATGGCCGGCGCCGGGCTGAACGCTTATCTAATCGGCTTAGTCGCATACATCGCCAAACTGGCAGCAGGTGGGGTATTGCTGGCGCTGTTCGAGACCAGTATCGCCAAGATGCGGGTATTCCGGGTTGATCAATTCCTGGGCGCGGCGCTGATGCTGGGTTTGCTTGGCGCGCTGTTGCTGTTCGTATCACGGAGCTTGTGATGCATAGTCTGGCGTTCGATATCGCCCACGCGCTCGCCGGTAGCATGGTGGTGCTGAGCTTTTTACTGTTGTATCAGGATCGGGTCTACGCCCTGTTGAATGTATTCGCCCTGCACTCACTGGCGCTGGCGCTGGCGGTGGGTTGGCAAGCTTACCTGCAAGATGCCCACCATCTCTATGTAACCGCAGTCGTGGCACTGCTGTTCAAGGCGATAGCCATTCCGACGGCGTTGCATCGCATCGTCCGCCGACTGGATATCCACCGCACCCTGGAAGTGGTCGGTGGTGTCGGTCGGGATATGCTGGCCGGTGCGGCGTTGGTGGCGTTGGCGATCATGGTGATGTTGCCGGTGACGGAAGGCTCGAACGCGCTGGCGCGCCAGGATTTGGCATTTGCCTTGGCAGTGGTCTTGTTAGGCTTGCTGTTGATGGTGAACCGCCATAACGCGATTAGCCTGGTGATCGGTTTTATGTCACTGGAAAATGGCCTGGTGTTGGCTGCTGCCGGGGCATTGGGGATGCCGCTGGTGGTGGAAATCAGTGTCGCTTTCTCGGTGCTGATTGCATTAATTGTCATCGGTGTTTTCCTGTTCCGCATCCGGGAGCGCTTCGATAGCGTCGATATGCAGGCGATGGATACGTTCCGGGAGGGGCGGCGCAAATGAGTGCGTTAGGCGCTCTGGCGATGACATTGTTGTTGGTGGTTCCGGCTGGCGCCGGGCTGGGGCTGTTGCGGCCGGCTGATTATCGGCGTGGGGCGCGCCTGAGTATCGCCGCGACGCTGGTTAGCCTGCTTGCCGCAGTTACCCTGATCTGGGCGCGCCCTGAGACAAATCTGTATTTACAGGTGGATGATTTTAATATCTACCTGATCGTATTAAATAATTTCGTCAGTTTCACCACCAGTCTTTTCAGCGCCACCTATATTGCCCACGAACTGGAAACCGGCAAGCTGACCCCCAATTATCTGCGCTTCTATCATGCGATGTACCAGGCCCTGGTGTTTGCCATGAATCTAGGGTTGCTCGCTAACAACATCGGCTTGCTGTGGGTAGCGGTCGAATTGGCGACGCTGGTGACGGTGCTGATGGTGGGCCTCTACCGGACTCCAGCTGCGTTGGAAGCCGCCTGGAAATATTTCATTCTGGGTAGCCTTGGCATCGCGCTGGCCTTATTCGGTACCATCCTGATTTATCTGGCGGCGCAGCCGGTGATGGGTCAGGGCTTGCCGGCCATGGCCTGGGATCGATTGTTGGTCCATGCCAGCAAATTCGATCCGGCCTTGCTCAATTTGGCTTTCGTATTCTTGTTGCTCGGTTACGGAACCAAGGCCGGTCTGGTGCCCTTACATGCCTGGTTGCCCGATGCCCACGCCGAAGGCCCGACGCCGATTTCGGCGGTGCTGTCGGGTTTATTACTGAATGTGGCGCTGTATGCGGTGCTGCGCTTCAAGATGTTGATGAGTGCCAATCCGTCAGCGCTGGCACCGGGGCCGCTGATGATCATGCTCGGCCTCCTGTCGTTGCTGTTCGCCGGGCTGATGCTCTACCGACGGGGTGATATCAAGCGGCTATTCGCCTACTCGTCCATCGAACATATGGGCATCATGAGCTTCGCGTTCGGCATGGGCGGGCCGCTGGCCAATTTCGCCGGTTTGCTGCACATGACCATGCACAGCCTGACCAAATCAGCGATTTTCTTCGCCGTCGGCCATATCTCCCAAGTCAAAGGCACTCAGCGCATATCGACGATTCGCGGATTGACCGCGACCCACCCGCTGCTGGGCTGGGGGTTGGTGGCGGGGGTGGTCGCCATTGCCGGAATGCCGCCGTTCGGGGTGTTTATGAGTGAATTTCTGGTGGTGAGTTCGACCTTTGCTCGCCAGCCGTGGTTGGCATTACCGCTGGTCATTGGTTTGCTGCTTGCCTTTGGTACCCTGCTATGGCGGTTGCACGGTCTGGCGTTCGGAGTCCCGGATAATGCGCCGGCTGTACCGATTAAAGCCAGTATTTGGCCGATGCTCATCCATTTGGGTTTAGTATTGCTGGCCGGTATCTGGCTGCCGGGACCCTTGGTGGTCTGGTTCCACCATGTCGCGGTTTTGTTGGGGTGAGAGAGTTTTGATGAACTTGGTAAAGAGCTTAGTGATTAAAAAAGTCTCGCTTTTATATTTTTTACTAGTGGTTGCACCGATTGCGTTCTATATTTCTATTGTTATTTATTTTAGCGAAAATATTCCTTATTGGGATGATTACGATACTGTATTGGCTTATTTAAATCAGGCTGACTCTGCCAGGTATCAAGGACTATTTAATCAGCATAATGAGCATAGAATTTTTTGGAATCGTTTAGTGGTTGAAGGATATTATTTTTTATTTGGTGAGATCAATTTTCGGCATTTAGTCTTTTTTGGGAATCTAGGTCTTTTGTTACTTGTTCTTTTTATTTTTAACTTATTTAAATCCCGATCAACTGAAATCGTTTTATTTATTCCAATTCTCTATTTGATTTTTCAGCCTCAAGGTTGGGAAAATATTACTTGGACTACAGGATCTTTACAAAATTATTATATACTTTTATTTGCTTTTCTGTCTTTCTATTTATGGGATAAGGGGAACTATCTAGGCCGTATTGCTGCTGTGCTTTTTGGAGCATTAGCAGCTTATACTAGCGCAAATGGATTATTGGTATTATTTATAATATTTTTTTGGGAGGTAGCACAAATCATTATTGATTATAAAAATCATACCAGTGGCTTTTTTCTTAGTCGATTAAAATTATTATCTTTTTTAGTAATTGCGATACTTTTCTTATGTTTCTTCTATTTGAAGGATTATACATCTCCTGATCCTCATCGCTCTTTTTTTAGAAATCTATCAAATTATGTTCTGTTTAGCCAATATATTTTAATGTTTCTTGGTTCATATATGGAACCCAGTAAACCACTCACTATTTTAGTTGGGTTACTACAATTGATTCTATTTTTTTATATTACTTATTTGAGGTATTACCAAAAAAATATAGTAAACTATCTTTTATCTGTTTTTATTTTATTAACGGCCTTGTTGATAGCTATAGGAAGAGTAGATTTTGGCGTTGACCAAGCTCTTTCTTCTCGATATAAAATTCTTTCCGTCCTTTTTCTTGTGTCTATGTATTGTGCGATTATAGAGATATGGCCAAGGTTTTTTTCAAGAAAACCGATTATATTTGCGCTAATACTATTGTCGGTCTTGTTTAATATCGGCTCTCAAGTATTGGTCTTAAAAAATCTTGCTGAAAGAAAAAACACCTTGGAAGAAATCACAGGATGGTATCATACAGGTAAAGGGTTAAATTATCCTAATCAAGAGAGAGCCAATATAATTATCAAGCGTTCTATAGAGAAAGGAACCTATATTCCTCCCAGTTTAACAGAAAATAAATATTGAATGGATGCGCTCATGAATAATGCAAAAAACCAACATGCTTCTGGGATAAAAAATATTTTACAGCTTGGGCAGTCTTTTCCTAATCACCACCCCTGGCCGCGTGCACTGATCACCTCGGAAATTTGGCATGAGCTAATTCAGGGACTAGCAAACGGAGCATGGACCCTACTGGGTTTATGGGGAGAACCCGGTGTCGTGCATCTGGCCGTATACGAAGAGGCCAGCGGCACCCTGAGTGTCGCCAGTTTGCCCTGTCCAGACGGGCGGTTTCCCTCAGTGGGTCGCCGCCATCCACCCGCCCAGCGTCTGGAGCGCAGCATCACCGATTTGGTCGGTTTGCAAACGACCGATGCGTCCGATGGGCGGCCGTGGTTGGATCATGGTCGCTGGCCACTAGCGTATCCTCTTGGTACCGCTTCGATACCGCCACGCTCATTAGCCCCGTATCCGTTTTTGCCGGCCGAGGGGGAAAGTCTGCATCAGATTCCAGTAGGGCCAGTCCATGCCGGTATCATTGAACCCGGCCATTTTCGCTTTACGGCGAACGGCGAGGCGGTGGTGCGGTTAGAGGAACGGTTGGGCTATGTCCACAAGGGTATTGAAGCCTTGTTGAACGGTATGCCCCTGGAACGGGCGGCACGATTGGTGAGCCGAGTTTCAGGCGATAGCACAGTTGCTTATGGTCTGGCCTTTGCGCGCGCTGCCGAGGCGGCAACCGAAACGGTCATTCCCGAACGCGCGCACTGGCTGCGGGCATTGATGGCGGAGCTGGAGCGACTGGCCAATCATTGCGGTGATATTGGCGCGATTTGCAACGATGCCGCGTTCGCGTTGATGCTCGCTCATTGTTCGGTGCTGCGCGAGCGGGTGTTGCGCACCAGCGCGACCTGTTTCGGCCATCGCTTGCTGATGGATTGCATCGTACCCGGTGGTGTTAGCGCCGATCTGTCACCGGACGGGATTCAGGCGATGCGTGAGCTGATCACCGAATTTCGCCACCGCTTTCCGCCTTTAATTGATCTATACGACAACACGGCCTCGTTGCAGAATCGCACAGTCAGTACCGGTTTTGTCCGACCAGCCTTGATTAAACAATTCGGTTGCGGTGGTGTCATCGGCCGGGCCGGAGGTCGAGCCTTTGACGCTCGTCGTCAGCCTGGTTACCCGCCTTATGATCAGCTTGACTTTGAGTCACCGGTCTTGACCGACAGCGATGTGAATGCGCGGGTCTGGGTGCGCATTCGCGAGGTGGAGCAGAGCCTGACCCTGATCGAGCGGATTGTGCAGAAATTGCCAACGGGGCCTATAAAGGCGGAGATTCAGCGACCCGGTGAGATCCGTGAGGGTATGGCGCTGGTCGAAGGGTTTCGTGGCGATGTGCTGGTCTGGCTGCGGCTGAACGCCGATGGCACGGTGGCGCGCTGCCATCCGCGTGATCCATCCTGGTTCCAGTGGCCATTGCTGGAAGCTGCTATCGAAAACAACATCGTGGCAGATTTTCCGCTCTGCAATAAATCGTTCAACTGCTCCTATTCGGGGCATGATCTCTAAACTCCGCCACCATGCGTAAGCTCTTGTTCCAAAATATGCTGCGATTGCCCTTAACGGTTGCCGCGCCACCGCCTTCCGCAGTAGCGCTGGCGGAATTGGCAGAAAAAGTGGATCAATCGGCACGACGACGGCTCGGTCGCAGTTTAGCGATACGTCAAGTGGACGCTGGCTCCTGCAATGGCTGTGAGCTGGAGATCCACGCCCTCAATAATCCGTTTTATGATCTTGAGCGCTTCGGCTTTCACTTCGTTGCTTCACCGCGCCATGCCGATGTTTTATTGGTGACCGGACCGGTTACCGCCAACATGCGGGAAGGGTTGGAACGAACTTATCGCGCGACCCCGGACCCTAAATGGGTGGTGGCAGTTGGCGATTGTGGGCGGGATGGCGGGGTTTTCGCCGGTAGCTACGCTTGTGTGGGAGGTATCTCCGCCGTGATCCCGGTTGATCTGCATATTCCGGGCTGTCCGCCGAACCCCATGCAATTGTTGGAAGGGTTGCTCGCACTGTTACAAGTTGCCTGATCCCATGTTGCTGTTGCCCAACGAGTTTCAGCCTGCCTTGCTGCCGGCAGCCAATGAGTCAGAGCCGATTCAGTGGTTCGTGTTCGCCGGTGGCAATCTGTTGGTGCGGCCCACTACTGACGGAGTAGAGCTACCCGTCGCCGCGATCTGGCCGTTTGCCAAGCTGCCGACGATGCGCCGCCTCTACTTGGGGTTGTTGCATGGTCAACCCTGTCATGCCGCCGAAGTAGAGCCGGGTACGCCACCGCCGGGGATGAAGTTTGAAAGTCTGCGCGCTTTATGGTCGCGTCTGGATGACGCGCGGCTGGGCGTGGCTGGCCATGCGGCGCAGTTGATCGAGTGGGATCGTACCCATCAATTCTGCGGTTGTTGTGGCGCCCCAACCCAGCGGCGAGCCGACGAGCGCGCCCGGCATTGCGTCGCTTGTGGCTCGATGGCGTATCCCCGCCTGTCGCCTGTGGTGATGGTCCGTGTGGTGCGAGAGCGACAAATTCTGTTGGCGCGGGCAGCACGGTTTGCGCCCGGCGTCTACAGTGTCCTGGCGGGCTTTGTGGAAGCGGGTGAAACACTGGAGCAGACGATCTGCCGGGAAGTGTGGGAAGAGGTCAATATCCGGGTCGGCAATGTGCGCTATTTTGCCAGCCAATCCTGGCCATTTCCCCATTCGCTGATGATCGCTTTTACTGCCGATTACGCCGAGGGGGATTTGCGGGCGGATGGCCGGGAAATCATTGATGTCGGCTGGTTTTCACCCGATGCCTTACCCGGCTTACCCAGCCCGATGAGCATGGCATGGCGGTTGATTGAGGATTTTGTAGCGGGGAACCGATGATTGGGTTGCCTGAAGGATTGGCCAATGATTCGGCCCGCGATGAAGCGCGGTTCGTGGCACTGTGGGGACGCACTGTCCCGGATTCGGCGGCGGCATCCACGGTTTATGCGCGCTTAAGAGTGCTTTACGCTGAACCTCAGCGCCATTATCACAGTTTTAACCACATCCGGCGTTGCCTGGATGAGTTCGATCCAGCGTCCGACTTGGTGGAAAACCCGGATACCGTTGAGATGGCGCTTTGGTTCCACGACGCGATTTACGTTCCAGGTGCCAAAGACAATGAATTGCGCAGTGTTAAACTGTTTCGCCGATGTGCGGCGGGCTGTGCCAAGCCAATGTTTGCGCGACGAGTGAGCGATCTGATCATGGCGACCACGCATATCGATATCCCCGGCCAGGCGGATGCGCGCTTGATAACCGACATTGATCTTTGTAGCTTTGGGTTACCCTGGGAGCAGTTCGCGTGGGATGGCCAGCAGATTAGGGCCGAATGTCCCCAAACCAGCGATCAAAAATATTTTGCCGGCCTCCTGCGGTTCTTACAGCGCCTCTTAGGTCGCCAGCCGACCTTTTTCCTCACAGATCACTTCGAGCGGCGCTACGGGCAAATCGCGCGGGCGAATACGTTGCGGTTGGTCGAGGAGTTACAGGCTCACGGGTATGATGGCCTCTAACGAGCAAAATTCTCAGGACCACGCGGAAACCGCAGTAGGGGATCTGAGTTCCCTGGTGTCCGTTTTGGATGATCAATCGGCATCGCGTCAGCGAGTGGCGGCAACTGTCCTGTTCGCCGATATTTGTGGCAGTACTCATCTTTTTGAAAAATATGGTGATTTTCAGGCTCGGCAGATCGAAAGCCATATTCTGGATTTGCTTTCAGCCAAAACCATGCAATTTGACGGCACCGTCATCAAGACCATCGGCGATGAGATCATGAGCCGCTTTCCGGATGCGGAACATGCCGTGAACGCCGCCTGTAGGATGCAGGAAACCGTCAAAAGTGACCCAGCGTTAAGCGA
Organism: Candidatus Competibacter denitrificans Run_A_D11; assembly: GCF_001051235.1. Lineage (GTDB taxonomy): Bacteria > Pseudomonadota > Gammaproteobacteria > Competibacterales > Competibacteraceae > Competibacter_A > Competibacter_A denitrificans. Next base: position 76,337 of record NZ_CBTJ020000025.1, read on the forward strand.
GCTGATCATTTCCATCAAAATCGGTCTGCACCATGGTCGGGTGCTGGTGGAGCAGGATGATTTGTTCGGTGACGCGGTGAATCTGGCTGCTCGTATGGTTTCTCAGGCTAAGGCTGACCAGATTATTACGACTCGGGAAACGATTGACTTTCTGCCGGAGGAATTGCAGCGAACCACCCGTAATCTCGGTCAGGCGTGGGTAAGGGGTAAGCAGGATGAAATGGAAATCTTCGAAGTCCTCTGGCAGGAGGAGGGTTCTGGCCTTACCCAAATGGTCAACACCCGCCAACAAGAGGAGGTGCGCAGCCTGCTATTTGCACGTCTGTTCCTAGAGTATCGCGGTGAAAAAATTGAAATCGAACCGAGCGCGCAAGCTTTCAGCTTAGGACGCGGTAATCGCAATAGTTTGGTTGTTGATCAAGAGATGGTATCCCGCAGTCACGCCGATATCCAATTTCGGCAAGGTAAATTTATCCTGATCGATCACAGCACGAATGGGACCTATTTGCTGCTGGAGAACGGTTCCCGCTTTTTGGTCCGGCGTGAGGAATTTACTCTCCATGATCGAGGTTGCATTTGCCTGGGACACGCGGTTGCAGACGATGCTGCTGATGTGATCCGTTACCAGTGCGTCCATGCCTGATCGGCTGGTAGGATTGACTCGAACGCCTAACTTTACAACACCTGTTTTAAGAAGGCTCGCGCTCTGGGTTCTTTAGGCGCGGTAAAAAACTCGGCAGGCGGGGCGTCTTCCAAAATTTTGCCAGCATCCATGAACAGAACGCGCTGGGCGACCTCACGAGCGAAGCCCATTTCGTGAGTCACCACCGCCATGGTCATCCCTTCCCGCGCCAATTGCTGCATTACGTCCAGCACCTCGCCAACCATTTCCGGGTCGAGCGCGCTGGTCGGCTCATCAAACAGCATGACCTTTGGGTCCATGGCCAGCGCACGGGCAATAGCGACCCGCTGTTGTTGGCCACCCGACAGCCGAGAAGGATACTCAGGTGCTTTTTCGGCGATCCCGACTTTGTTCAATAAGGCCATGGCTTTAGCGTCTGCTTCTGCGGCAGTGCGCTTGCGGACGATCCGTTGGGCGAGCGTGACGTTTTCGAAGACAGTCTTGTGCGGGAATAAGTTGAAGTGCTGAAACACCATCCCCACTTCACGGCGCACGATGTTGATATTGGTTTTACTGTCCCCTAAATCCACGCCATCGATAATCACCTGACCGTCGTCGAAGGCTTCCAAGCCATTGAGGCAGCGTAGAAAAGTCGATTTGCCAGAACCGGATGGGCCGATGATCACGACCACTTCGCCTTTGCTGACCTGGGTGGATACGTTGTCCACCGCACGGATTGGCTTACCTCGGCCTGAAAACACCTTGACCAGATTATTGACCTTAATCACTGCGGGCGAACCTCCGTTCGAGCCAGAACAACAACTGTGAGAGTAAGGAGGTGACGACCAGGTACAGCAGGGCTACGGTGAACCAGATTTCGAACGTGGCGAAGCTGGAGGTGATGATTTCCCGGCCGCTCTTCGTTAGATCAGTGATAGCAATCACCGAAACCAGTGATGAGTCCTTGATCAAGCTGATAAATTGGCCAGCCAGCGGCGGGAGTACGCGCTTGAGCGCTTGCGGCAGCACGATGTGAGTCATGGTCTGTGCTGCCGTCATACCCAGTGAGCGCGCCGCCTCGGTTTGGCCTTTAGCGATGGATTGGATGCCAGCACGGATGATTTCGGCAGTGTAAGCGCCGACAAACAGGGCTAAGGCGCCTATGCCGGCTACGATTCGATCCAGATTCAGCACCGTGCCGATGAAGAAATAGAAAATAAAAATCTGCACCAGCAGGGGAGTGCCGCGGATCAGCTCGATATAAAACACCGCCAGACCGCGCAGGGCCGGGTTGGGCGACAGCCGACATAAGCCGGTGATCAAACCGATAAACAAACCAATCAAGCCGGAAACGAAGGAAATCCAGATGGTGACCCACAATCCCCACGACAGCGGCCCGATTTTCCAGTGCCGTTGTGCGCCAATGCCATCACCTTCGGCCACAGGATCGCCGATTTTGACTTTTAGGGTGTCGGTTTCGACGGTCAACGAAACCGCTTGGCCACCGTTGGCAGGCGTGATATCGACCTGACTGTAGGCCCCATTCGGGTTGATTTTATTGATCGTTCCAGCTACCGGCGCGGCTTGGGTGTCCTCAGCCTGATAGAAGAAATATTGTGGCACGCGCGCCCAGCGCCACTCGTAATTCACGCGTTTGGTCGCCACCCACAATCCGATGGCCAAGCCCAGCAGGATCAGCGCCAGCAGCCCATGCCAGGGCCACTGGACGGAGGGTCTTTTCAGGGGCACGACTTATTGCACGTCTTTCAGCCAATCGGTGTTCTTGAACCACTTCTTGTGCAGTTTTTCGTGGGCGCCGTCTTTCTTGGTCTTAACGAGAAAATTATTGAGCGCTTTAAGAAATTCTGGGTCGCCCTTGGCGATAGCCCAGCCGATGGGTTCGTCGGTGAACGGTTGATCGAGAAACACCAGTTTGCCTTCACCGCGTTGGACGTTGGCCACCAGATTATAGGGGGCATCGTAAATGAAGGCATCGACCTTGCCGTTAACGACTTCCATCACGCCTTCGGCCTCGGTTTCGTAGGAGAAATATTTCGCCTTGGCGATATGCTTCTTAGCCGCGATTTCCCCAGTCGTGCCTAGCTTGGAAGCGATCTTGTAGTCGGGGTTGTTGAGGTCTTTATAGGATTTGACTTTGCCGGCCAAATCCTTGCGCAGAAGAACGGTCTGACCGATCAGCATGTAAGGGTCCGAGAAATCCACTTTCTCCTTGCGTTCGTCGGTGATGGTCATCCCGCTCATGATGATGTCGCACTTGTTGGTGAGCAGCGCCGGGATAATGCCATCCCAGGCCGTGCTAACCAGCTCTAATTTAGCCGCACTCAGCTCCTTGGCCATTAAGGCTGCTAAATCAGGATCGAAACCGATGATGGCACCACGCTTATCAGTCATCTCGAACGGCATGTACGCCGGCTCCAGACAAACCCGTAATCCGTCTTTTTTGATTTGCTCCAGCTTACCCGCCCAAACAGGGGCGGTGCCCAAGCCGAGCACGACGAGCGCGGCCAGCGCGACGAGACGGTTTTTCATGCGCAAATACTCTCTTTGGCGGTAGTTAAAATGGAAAAATCAGTCAAACCAAGCCTTGGCCGGCCAAGATCGGCTGAAGAACTGTAAGCATAGTGTAATATTTATTTTAGATGGAAAATCAAGCCATCTCACCTCAGGTCGATTTCCCCTCATCCAGCAATTCCCGGATAATCATTGGCGTGCCGCACTTAGGGCAGTGCGGCATCTCCTCAATGGGGATGTAAATGATGGAGGTGTATCGGCACCTTGGGCATTCGATCTGTACCGGTTCCGCTTTATCGCGCATCCACCACCTCCTGGTTGACCGGGGCCGTTTCCGACACCAGCCGGGCAATAGCCTGCTCGAAGCGCTGCAATCCTGCTTCGATCAGTTCGTCGGGAATGATCAGAGAAGGCGCTAAGCGGACGACATCTGGCCCGGCCACCAGCACCAGCAGACCTTCTTCCAGCGCGGCCTTGATGAAGTCGCGGCTGCGGCCATGCCAGGCTTCGGTCAGCTCGCAGCCCAACAACAAGCCTTTGCCGCGCAGCTCCCGGAATACCTTGAAGCGCTGGTTGATGCGGTGCAGGCCAGCGAGGAATCTCTCGTGCTTGTGGCGCACCCCGGCCAGCAGCGCGGGATCGGCCAGCAATTCCAGCGCTGCACCGGCGACCGCGCAGGCCAGCGGATTGCCCCCATAGGTGGTGCCGTGACTACCGACGGTCAGGCTGGCGGCGATAGTGGAGGTAGTCAACATCGCACTGATCGGAAAGCCGCCGCCGAGGCCCTTAGCGGTGGTGAGAATATCCGGCGTCACCCCATAGCCCATGTAGGCGTAAAGATGACCGGTGCGGCCGTTGCCAGTTTGCACTTCGTCAAAAATCAACAACGCCCGGTGTTGATCGCACAAGGCGCGCACGCCTTCCAGAAATTCCTGGGTAGCGCTGACCACGCCGCTTTCACCTAGCACCGGCTCCACGATCACCGCACAGGTGCGGTCGGAGATGACGGCAGCGAGGGCTGGCAGATCGTTGAATGGAACATGGGTAATGCCCGGCGGCAGCGGCTCGAAGCCCTCGGTGTATTTGGCCTGACCACCGACCGTGACCGTGAACAGGGTGCGGCCGTGGAATGAGGGCGTGAACGCGATGATCTCGCGCTTGTCCGGCCCGCCGTGATCGGTGGCGTATTTGCGGGCCAGCTTGAGCGCGGCTTCGTTGGCTTCCGCCCCGGAGTTGGCGAAAAACACCCGTTCGGCAAAGGTCAATTCACAGAGCCGACGGGCCAGCTTCAAGGCCGGTTCGTTGACCAGCACGTTGCTGACATGCCAGAGCTTCTGCCCCTGTTCAGTCAGTGCCGCGACCAACTTTGGATGGGCGTGCCCCAGCACGGTGACGGCGATACCGCCAGCAAAGTCGATGTAGTCTCGGCCTTCCTGATCCCACAGGCGCGAGCCTTCGCCACACACCGGCACTATCGCCGCCGGAGCATAGTTGGGCGTCATGACGTCATCGAACAGCGCGCGGGTGATGGGAGACTGATTCATCGTGCAGATCCTAAGCCGTATTAAAAAACCAAATATTACTCGAAAGCGCTAGGTGCCAACGCTAGATCAAGGATTATTTCGAACAATCCAAAACAACGCAAAATTAATATCCTGGCACCAACGAGCTGTGGGGCAGGTTCTCAAAGGCCATGCTGATGATCGTGGTGATGATCGTGGTGGTGATCGTGGTGATGATCGTGATCATGGCCGGTTTGCGGCGCACCTTGCCAGTCTTCGCGGCCGACGACAGATGCACGGTACGAGCAGAACAGACAATTCATGTGGGCTTGGCCTTTTTCAGCCTCATGCAACCGCTCCAGAAAGGTGGCGACTACCAGCGGATGGGCATTCAAATAGGGCGCAACGACCGCCTGCACGTCAGGGTGACGATTTTGATAATCGGCCACGGTGGCACGCACCTGCTCGACCAGGCGACCAGTGAACAACAAATACGGAAAGACGATCACACGTTTGAAGCCCAGGCGGTGGATTTGTTCCAGCGCATCCGCCATCAGCGGCGCGGCCACAGCGGTATAGGCGGTTTCCGCCCAGCCGAAGCCCATGCCTTCCCACAGGATGCGGGTGATTTTGCTGATGTTGGAATTGGCGTCGGGGTCGGAACTGCCGCGCCCGATCACCAACAACAGCGTGTCCTTACGCTGGTAATCCGCGCCGAAGTTGCTTTCGATGCTTTCAATCCGCTCTCGCGCGACTTGCAGCAGGTTGGGATGAACGCCTAAATCTGCACCGAAACTGACGTGCATTTCCGGGTGCTCGTCCTGAAAAGCCCTGAGCAATACCGGTAGATCATTTTTGACATGGCCGGCGGCCATCAGCAGGGCCGGTAATGCCGTGATATGGCGGAAACCTTGTTGACGTAACTGTTCCAGAGCGTCCGGCACGCTGGGTTCGACCAGTTCCAGAAAGCCGGCCAGACAGGTGCGGTCAGGCAAGGCTTGCTGCAACTGCGCCGCCAAGTTGTGAAATTCGGCTACACCGGCGGCGAGCCGGGTGCCGTGACCGATCAACAAAACGGCGGGGTGAGAGGGCAGGGGCTGAGTCATCGGGATAATGAGGGTAGAGAGTGGAAGGTGATTGGCTATGATTGTACAAAGCGCGCCGCAGTATTGTTGAATCTTTTACTCGGTTGCTTATTCGTTTCCGCGCGGTGTTGATAAAGCGAAGGGCTGTTGGTCAGCCTGAATAAGGACCAAGCGCATGAATCTGAACCACCGACAGCAGGACATTCTGCAACGGGTACGACAAACCGGCTCAGTCGCTATTGAGGAACTAGCCAGCCAATTTGATGTTACCCCGCAAACCATCCGCCGTGACATCAACATTCTGTGCGAATCGGGGTTATTGCGCCGCTTCCACGGTGGCGCGGGCTTGCCGTCCAGTGTGGAGAACATCGCCTATCCGACCCGACAGGTGTTGCATCACGAGGAAAAGCGCCGCATCGGTCGGCTGGTGGCCCAACATATTCCCGATCAGTCCTCACTGCTCATCAATCTCGGCACCACCACTGAGGAGGTCGCCAAGGCACTGGTGGATCACGCCGACATGCGGGTGATCACCAACAACCTCAATGTCGCCTTGTTGCTGTCCGACAATCCCAGTTTTGAAGTCATTGTCGCCGGTGGCGTGGTGCGGCGGCGGGATCGCGGTGTGATCGGCGAAGCGACCATCGATTTCATCAAACAGTTCAAGGTCGATTTTGGCATTATCGGCATTTCCGGCATCGATCTGGATGGCACCTTACTCGATTTCGATTACCGCGAAGTGCGGGTATCGCAAGCCATCATCGCCAATTCTCGCCAGGTGTTGCTGGTCACCGATCACAGCAAATTCGGCCGCAACGCAATGGTCAGGCTCGGTTCTCTCTCGGAGGTTGACATGCTGTTTACCGATCAGCCGCCGCCAGCGGCGATGAGCGAGTTATTGGCGCAGGCGGAAGTCCAGGTGTTCGTGGCCTGATCGTAGGTTGGCATGATTTTCATTTTTGTTCGAATTAAAAAATTTTTTTCGTTATTTGCGCTTTAATGCTCATTTAAGCTCGCTATACTGTTTATAAAGTTTCTTTTGAAGAAATCTGAAGGGCGATCACCAAAAGAGGCGAGCCAATGAGCGCGGGTTATGTGCTGGCCATCGACCAGGGTACGACCGGTTCCACCGTACTGATTTTCGATCATGACGGCCAGATCAGGGGTCGGGCTTATTCGGAATTTACCCAGCATTACCCCAAGCCGGGCTGGGTGGAGCACGACGCCGAGGAAATCTGGCTGGTCACCGTGAAGGTGATCGCCGAGGCGTTGCGGGCGGCCAATATCCGCGCCAGCGAACTGTGCGCTATCGGCATCACCAACCAGCGGGAAACGGTGGTGCTGTGGGATCGGGCCACCAGCCAACCCGTCGCCAACGCCATCGTCTGGCAAGACCGCCGCACCGCCCGCTTTTGCGATGAATTGAAGGAACAAGGGCTGGAAGAAACGGTGCGCCGCAAGACCGGCCTGGTGATTGACCCCTATTTTTCCGGCACCAAGGTCAAGTGGCTGCTGGATAACGTGGCCGGGTTGCGCGAGCGCGCCGGACGCGGCGAGATCGCTTTCGGCACCATTGATTGCTGGCTGGTGTGGCGGCTGACCGGCGGCAAAGCGCACGTCACCGACTACTCCAACGCCTCGCGCACCTTGCTTTACAACATTCAGGACCTGCGCTGGGACGAGGAGATTCTCGACCGGCTGGAGATTCCAAAAGCCATCCTGCCGGATGTCAAACCGTCCGCTTGCGTGTACGGCGAAACCGACCCGGAGGTGTTTTTCGGGACGCGGCGGATTCCGGTGGCGGGCATCGCCGGTGACCAGCAGGCGGCTTTGTTCGGCCAGGCCTGCCACAGTCCGGGCCTGGCCAAAAATACCTACGGCACCGGCTCGTTCTTGCTGATGAATACTGGAACCAAGCTGGTGTTCAGCAAGGAAAAGCTGTTGACCACCATCGCCTGGGGGATCGGCGATGAACCGGTTGAATACGCGCTGGAAGGAGCCATCTTTATTACCGGCGCGGCGGTGCAATGGCTGCGGGACGGTTTGAAGCTGATCGGCTCGGCGGCGGAAATCGAGGAACTCGCCCGCTCTGTTCCGCACAACGAAGGCGTCTATTTCGTGCCGGCGCTGGTTGGGCTGGGTGCGCCGCATTGGGATCCTTACGCGCGCGGTCTGTTGATTGGTCTCACCCGTGGCAGCACGCAAGGGCATATCGCCCGCGCCGTGCTGGAGAGCATCGCCTATCAAACGCGCGACGTGATCGAAGCGATGCAGCGCGATTCCGGCATCACCTTGCAAGAGCTGCGTTGCGACGGCGGTGCGGCGGTCAACAGCCTGTTGATGCAGTTTCAGGCCGACATTCTCGGCGTGCCGGTGGACGTGCCGCGCATCGTCGATACCACCGCGCTGGGGGCGGCTTATCTGGCCGGTCTGGCGGTCGGATTCTGGGAAAGCCGGGCCGAACTGGCCCAGAAATGGCAATTGGCTCAGCGCTATACGCCGCAACTTGCTGAAGCGGAACGCGAGCGGCTGTTCCGGCGCTGGCACCAGGCGGTAGAGCGCGCCAAAGGCTGGGCGCTGGATGATGACTGAACCAGGGTCTGGCAAGCACAGACCAATGACCCTGCGCGAAAACAACGTCCGCAAGCTGGAGCAGGGCGTTTACGATGTGCTGATCGTCGGCGGCGGTATCAACGGCGCGGTGTCCGCAGCGGCGCTGGCGGGCAAAGGCGCACGGGTGGCGTTGATCGACCAGCGCGATTTCGCCGGGTTCACCAGCCAGCAATCGTCCAACTTGGCCTGGGGCGGGATCAAATATCTGGAAAGTGGCGATTACGGTTTGGTCAGAAAGCTGTGTATGAGCCGCAACCATCTGATCGACAGTTATCCGTCCCGCGTCAAGGAAATCCGCTTTCTCGCCACCATCGACCAGGGTTTTCGCTGGTCGTCGTTATTTCTGTGGGCGGGGACTTGGGTTTATTGGCTGTTCGGTAACGGCTTCACCCGGATTCCGCGTTTGTTGGGCAAACGGACTATTGCCCGTGAAGAAACGGTTATCGATCTCGGTAATGCCGCAGGCGGGTTCGAGTATTCCGACGCCTATCTGTGCGATAACGATTCACGCTTCGTCTTCCAATTCGTGCGCTCGGCGATGGATCGGGGCTGCATCGCCGCCAATTACGTCGATGCGCTCGGCGCCCGGCGCGAGGATGGCCTTTGGATGAGCCGCGTCCGCGATCTCGATAGCGGCCGCGCTTTTGATGTCCGCGCCAAGGTGCTGATCAACGCCGCCGGGCCGTTTGTCGATGAATTCAATCAACGCAGCGGCGAGCAGACCGAGCATCACCATCTGTTTTCCAAAGGCATCCATTTAATTGTGCCGAGAATCACCCCCAGCGCGCGGATTCTGGCCTTCTTCGCTGATGATGGCCGCTTATTTTTTGCCATCCCAATGGGCGCGCGCACCTGCATCGGTACCACTGACACCCGCGTCGAAAGCCCATTTACCGAAGTGACCGAAGAAGACCGCCAGTTCGTGCTGGACAACATCAACAAACGGCTGCGTTTGCCGCAGCCCTTGACGCGCGCCGACATCATCGCCGAACGCTGTGGGGTGCGGCCGTTGGTGGTGCGGGCCACGGCAGAGGGACAAACCCGCGATTGGATGCAGCTATCGCGCAAACATGAAATCGACGTAAACCGGGCGCAGTCGCACCTCAGCATCTTCGGCGGCAAGCTGACCGATTGCGTCAATGTCGGTAATGAAGTCGCCGACATCGTGGAAAGCTTGGGGATCGCGCTATCGCACCGCCGCTATAAATGGTATGGCGAACCGCACCGCTCGGTGCGAGAAGAATACCTGCATCAAGCGCAATTGATGAATTTGGACAGCTACACTTTTCCCGGAGCGATGGAGAGCCTCACCAGCCGCTTGTGGCGGCGCTACGGCGATAAAGCGTTCCGGCTGTTGGAAGACATCCGCGAAGACCCTCGCCAGGCCGAGGTGCTGATCCAAGGCACCGAATATCGCCGCTGTGAAATCGGCTTGGCCCAGCGTCAGGAAATGATCGTCAAGCTGGAAGATTTTTTGCGGCGGCGCTCCAAAATTGCGCTGGTGGTGCGGCCTGAGAACATTCGGCACGCGCCCGGCTTGATGGACGCCTGCGAGATGCTGTTTGGTGATCATGCCAAGGAAAAATTCGATGAATATTTTCAGGAACCGCTGATGATGGAGCAGCCCGATCAACCCATGAACGAAGCCCGAAACGCCGCACCATGCAATTGACTTTGGAAGGCGTCACCAAGCGCGTTGGTGCGGCCATGCACCTGTATCCGCTGGATTTTGCCCTGCAACCGCACGCAGTCACCGTATTGCTGGGCGCGACCCAGGCCGGTAAAACCACGCTGATGCGCTTGATGGCGGGGCTGGACGTGCCCAGTCAAGGCCGGGTTTTGGTGGATGGCGATAACGTGACCGGCCGACCGGTGCGCGAGCGTAACGTGGCGATGGTTTATCAGCAATTCATCAATTATCCGTCGCTGCGGGTGGCCGATAACATCGCCTCGCCGCTCAAGCTGCGCGGCGGTCTCGACCGCGCCACCATCGACCAGCGGGTGCGAGAACTGGCCGCCAAACTGCATATTGATCCCTTCCTAGACCGGTTACCCGCCGAATTGTCGGGCGGCCAACAACAGCGGGTAGCACTGGCCCGTGCTCTGGCCAAAGAAGCGCCGTTGATGCTGCTGGATGAGCCGCTGGTCAATCTCGATTACAAACTGCGTGAGGAATTGCGCGAGGAACTGTCGGCGCTGTTTGCCAGCGGCGATTCGACGGTGGTCTATGCCACCACCGAACCGACGGAAGCCTTATTGCTGGGCGGTTACACGGCGGTGCTGGATGCGGGCGAACTGCTGCAATACGGCCCGACCGCCGAGGTATTTCACCGGCCGCAGTCGCTGCGGGTCGCCCGCGCCTTCAGCGATCCGCCGATCAATCTGCTGGCCGGCAGCGTGGTGTCATCCGGTATCCAGTTAGCCGCCGAGGTGCCACTGGCCGTACCGTTGGCCGCCGCCAAGACCTTGGCTGATGTAACCGAGCGCAGCGTGACGGTCGGCATCCGCGCGGGCGCGTTGCGGGTGCAGGCGCAACCCGGCGATGTGGCGCTGACGGGTCGGGTAGAATTGGCCGAGATTTCCGGCTCCGATACCTTCGTCCATGTCGCGGCGGCGGTCGGCCCGCTGGTCGCGCAACTGACCGGCGTCCATTATTTCGAGTTGGGCGCGGCGATCAGTTTGTATCTCGATCCGGCGCAGCTCTACGTCTTTGACGCGCGTGGCGCGCTGTTGATCGCGCCCGCCTTTCCAGGAGCGCGCTGACGTGGCCCGCATTGATCTCGATCTCGCCCATTCCTATCTGTCCGATCCGAAGCAGGACAGCGATTACGCGCTGTTGCCGCTACAGATGAGCTTTGCCGACGGTGGCGCCTATGCGCTGCTGGGGCCGTCCGGCTGTGGGAAGACGACTCTGCTCAATATTATTTCCGGCCTGGTGCGGCCCTCGCACGGCGCGGTGCGCTTCGATGGCGCGGACGTGACCGCGCGCAGCCCGCAGCAGCGCAACATCGCCCAGGTGTTCCAGTTTCCGGTGGTCTACGACACCATGACGGTGGCCGACAATCTGGCGTTTCCGCTGCGCAATCGCGGCGTGCCGCCGGAGCGGATCAAAACCCGCGTCGGCCGGATTGCCGAGATGCTGGAACTGAGCGGCCAATTGAATCAACGCGCCGCCCATCTGGCCGCCGACGCCAAGCAGAAGATTTCACTGGGGCGCGGGCTGGTGCGCGAGGATGTCAGTGCGGTGCTGTTCGACGAGCCGCTGACGGTGATCGACCCGCATTTGAAATGGCAACTGCGCCGCAAGCTCAAGCAGATCCACCACGAGCTGAAATTGACGCTGATCTACGTCACCCACGATCAGGTCGAGGCGCTGACTTTCGCCGAACAGGTGGTGGTGATGACGCGCGGCCGGGCGGTGCAGATCGGCACGGCCGCCGAGCTGTTCGAGCGGCCTCACCACATGTTCGTCGGTCACTTCATCGGCTCGCCGGGCATGAATTTCCTGCCGGCGCGCTGGTGGGATGGGGTGGTTGAAACGGCCGGCCACACTCTGCGGGTCGCGCCGGCGTTGGGCGAGGTCTTGCGGGCGGCCGGTGAATTCACGCTCGGCGTGCGACCGGAATACGTGCGCTTGGCGGACGCCAGCGCGGAGGGCGCGCTCATGGCCGAAGTGACCCAGGTTCAGGATATCGGCACCTATTGGCTGCTCACCGCCCGCGTTGGTGAGACGCTGTTGCGAGTGCGGCTCAGTCCGGCCAGCGCCGCGCCCCAGGTCGGCGCTAAGGTTTGGCTGGAGGTGCTGGGGCCACACACCTGTTGCTACGACCGCGACCAACAGTTGATCGCCACCGGATCGGAGTCGGCGGCAGGGGGAGCGAGCGGATGAAGCCGATCAATCAAAAAGCGTGGTGGCTGGTGTTGCCGGTGTTCATCTGCGTCGCCTTTTCGGCGGTGTTGCCGCTGATGACGGTGGTGAATTATTCGGTGCAGGACATTATCTCGCCCGACCGCCGGGTGTTCGTCGGCACCGAATGGTTCGCGGCGGTGATGCGCGACGAGGAATTGCATTCGGCGCTGTGGCGGCAGTTGAGCTTTTCGCTGGCGGTGCTGGCGGTGGAAATCCCGCTCGGTATCGCGCTGGCGCTGTCGATGCCCGCTCGCGGCTGGCAGGCGTCGCTGGTGCTGGTGCTGGTGGCGCTGTCGCTGCTGATTCCGTGGAACGTGGTCGGCACCATCTGGCAGATTTACGGCCGCGCCGACATCGGCCTGCTGGGGGCGGCGCTGGCTTGGCTCGGCGTCGATTACAGCTACACCGGCGACGCCACCCACGCCTGGATCACGGTGCTGGCGATGGATGTCTGGCACTGGACGCCGCTGGTGGCGCTGCTGTGCTATGCGGGGCTGCGCAGCATTCCCGACGCCTACTATCAGGCCGCCCGCATCGACGGGGCCAGACGCTTCGCCGTGTTCCGCTACATCCAACTGCCCAAGCTGCGCGGGGTGCTGATGATTGCGGTGCTGCTGCGGTTTATGGACAGCTTCATGATCTACACCGAACCGTTCGTGCTGACCGGCGGCGGGCCGGGCAACGCGACGACATTCCTGTCGCAATATCTCACGCAAAAGGCGGTCGGCCAGTTCGATCTGGGGCCAGCCGCCGCCTTCTCGCTGATTTATTTCCTCATCATCCTGCTGCTGTGTTTCATCCTCTACAACTGGATGCAGCGGGTCGGCACGGCGGATCGGGAGGGCGCGGGCCATGAATGAAGCGCGCTTCCGCTGGCGGACACTGTTTTTGCTCGGCTATCTCCTCTTCGCGCTGCTGCCGATTTACTGGATGGTCAACATGAGCTTCAAGACCAACCAGGAGATTTTGGCCAGCTTCACCCTGCTGCCGCAACAGTTCACCTTGGCCAATTACGCCACCATCTTCACCGATGCGTCGTGGTATTCGGGCTATATCAATAGTTTGATCTATGTCGCCATCAACATGGTGATTTCGATTGCGGTGGCGCTGCCGGCGGCTTATGCCTTCTCGCGCTACTCCTTCATCGGCGACAAACACGTTTTTTTCTGGCTGTTGACCAACCGGATGACCCCGCCAGCGGTGTTCCTGCTGCCGTTTTTCCAGCTTTACACCACCTTGGGGTTGATGGATACCCACATTGCGGTGGCGCTGGCCCATCTGGTGTTCAACGTGCCGCTGGCGGTGTGGATTCTGGAAGGCTTCATGTCGGGCATCCCGCGCGAGATCGACGAAACCGCCTACATCGACGGCTATTCCTTCCCGCGCTTCTTTTTCACCATCTTCCTGCCGCTGATCAAATCCGGGGTCGGCGTCGCCGCCTTCTTCTGCTTCATGTTCAGTTGGGTGGAACTGCTGCTGGCGCGGACGTTGACCAGCGTGGACGCCAAACCCATCGTCTCGGTGATGACTCGCACCGTGTCCGCCTCCGGCATGGATTGGGCGGTGCTGGCGGCGGCGGGCACGCTGACCATTTTGCCGGGCGCGGTGGTGATCTGGTTCGTGCGCCACTACATCGCCAAAGGCTTCGCGATGGGGCGGGTGTGATGTTCGCCTGGATGGTGTGGACCACGCCGGTCGCGGTGTTTTTCTGCTGCATCGCCTTGATGCTGGTCGGCATGACCGTGTGGGAAATCAAATCGCCGACCGTGTTGCGCAAGGGGTTTTTACCCATCGCGACCACCCGCGGCGACCGCCTGTTCATCGGCCTGCTGACGGCGGCTTACATCAACCTCGGTTTCGTCGGGCTAGCGGGCAAGCTGGCGGAATGGCTGTCGCTCGAACAGGAGCCGAGCATCTGGATCAGCTTTGCGGTTTCGATGGCCGTGCTGGCGTTGATCCTGCGGCGCGGCTGAACGTTTCGGGAATCCGGCCTGGCGCTTCCCCAGGGCCGTGGCGACCCGCATCACCCCGTGGGGAAGCGGATAACGAGGAGAAGAGCGATGAAACTACGTCATACCGCATTGGCTCTGGCCGTCGCGTGCGTGCTGGCCGGGCCGGTTCAAGCGGGCGAAGCCGAAGCGAAAAAGTGGATTGACGGCGAATTCCAGCCGTCCACGCTGAGCAAGGAGCAGCAGTTGGCCGAGATGCAATGGTTCATCGAAGCGGCCAAAAAGCTGCAAGCCAAGGGCGTGAAAGAAATCGCGGTGGTGTCGGAAACCATCACCACCCACGAGTACGAGAGCAAGACGCTGGCCAAAGCCTTTTCCGAGATCACCGGCATCACGGTCAAACACGATCTGATCCAGGAAGGCGACGTGGTCGAGAAACTGCAAACCTCAATGCAGTCGGGCAAGTCGATCTACGACGGCTGGATTTCCGATTCCGACCTAATCGGCACCCACTATCGCTACGGCAAAATCATGAATCTGAGCGATTACATGGCGGGCGAGGGCAAGGATTACACCAATCCGGGCCTGGATATCAAGGACTTCATCGGCACCAGCTTTACCACTGCGCCGGACGGCAAGCTCTATCAGTTGCCCGATCAGCAGTTCGCCAATCTGTACTGGTTCCGCGCCGACTGGTTCGCCCGCAAGGATTTGCAGGACAAGTTCAAGGCCAAATACGGCTATGACTTGGGCGTGCCGCTCAACTGGTCGGCCTATGAGGACATCGCCCAATTCTTCACCGACGACGTGAAGGAACTCGACGGCAAGAAAGTCTACGGCCACATGGATTACGGCAAGAAAGACCCGTCGCTGGGCTGGCGCTTCACCGACGCCTGGCTGTCGATGGCGGGCACCGCCGACAAGGGCATCCCCAACGGGTTTCCGGTGGACGAGTGGGGTATTCGCGTCGCTGAAGATCGTTGCGCCCCGGTCGGCGCTTCCGTCACGCGCGGCGGCGCGGCCAATTCACCGGCTGCCGTCTATGCGCTCACCAAGTACGTGGATTGGATGAAGAAATACGCGCCGAAGGAAGCCACCGGCATGACCTTCGGCGAAGCAGGGCCAGTACCGGCGCAAGGCCAGATTGCTCAGCAGATCTTCTGGTACACCGCCTTTACCGCCGATATGACTAAGGCGGGCTTGCCGGTGGTCAACACCGACGGCACCCCGAAATGGCGGATGGCCCCCGGCCCGAACGGCCCTTACTGGAAGGACGGAATGCAGAACGGCTATCAGGATGTCGGCTCGTGGACCTTCTTCAAGGATCAAGACCCCAATCGGACAGCGGCGGCCTGGCTTTACGCCCAGTTCGTGACCTCGAAGACCGCCTCGCTGAAAAAGACTTTGGTCGGCCTGACCCCGATCCGCGAATCGGACATTCAGTCCCAAGCCATGACCGATCTCGCGCCCAAGCTCGGCGGTCTAGTGGAGTTCTACCGCAGCCCGGCCCGCGTCGCCTGGACGCCGACCGGCACCAACGTCCCCGACTATCCGAAACTGGCGCAACTGTGGTGGAAGAACGTGGCGCAGGCGGTAACTGGCGAGAAGACCCCGCAAGCGGCGATGGACAATCTGGCCGACGAGATGGATCAAGTGATGGCGCGACTGGAGCGGGCAGGCATGGCGCGCTGCGCGCCCAAGCTCAATCCCAAGGGTGATCCGGCTAAGTGGTTGAGCGACACCGGCGCGCCGTGGAAGAAGCTGGAGAACGAAAAGCCCAAGGGTGAAACCATCGCTTACGACACGCTGCTATCGGCCTGGAAGGCGGGCAAGGTACGTTGACGCAGTAGGAAGGCGGGCGGTTTCACGCGGAACCGTCCGCTTGGCTGAATTTCCACCGCAGCGGAACTAAAAAAGGCGCACCGGAGCGCGCCTTTTTGCTGCTGAGCAACGCTCAATCGTCGTTGGGTGCCATCCAGCGATAGACAAAGCCGGCCAGCGCCGCGCCGACAATGGGGGCGACCCAGAACAGCCACAACTGTTGCAAGGCCCAGCCGCCGACAAAGATCGCCTGACTGGTACTACGGGCGGGATTGACCGAGGTGTTGGTCACTGGAATGCTGATCAAGTGAATCAGGGTCAGGCCCAGGCCGATGGCGATGGGGGCGAAGCCGCCCGGCGCATTCTTGTGGGTCGAGCCGAGGATGATGATCAGGAACATGAAAGTCATCACGATTTCGCAGATCAGCGCGGCGTTCATGCCGTATTTGCCGGGTGAGTGATCGTCGAAGCCGTTGGCCGCGAAGCCGCTGGCCACCAGATCGAAGCCCGGCTTGCCGGTAGCGATCATGTAGAGGATGGCCGCGCCGGCGATGCCGCCCAACACTTGCGCGATGATATAAGGCACCAGGTCGGAGGTCGGGAAACGACCGCCTGCCCATAACCCGACGGATACCGCCGGGTTGAGGTGGCAGCCGGAAATGTGCCCGATGGCATAGGCCATGGTCAGCACGGTCAAGCCGAAAGCCAACGACACGCCGACCAGGGCGATGCCGATGTTAAAGTTGTTGGGGCCTACATTGGCCACAAATACAGCGGCTAGCACAGCGCTGCCGCAGCCTCCGAGCACGAGCCAAAGCGTGCCGATAAATTCGGCGGCAAGACGGTTGGTTAGCGGCATATACCTTCTCCAGGTTGATTGGGAACAAATTAAATTTGTTAGCTCAAAGGTCACTCTGCTGTATCATTTTCGTTGTTCATGAAGTGTTCAGTAAATGCGACTTTATAGTGAGTGCGCATCGTCAGGCCTGAACGCTCCCCGAACAGCGCGTGAGGATAGCAGCCTCTACAGCGGAAATCTCGTAAAAATTTTAACAGTGTTTAAGGTGGTTCTGATGACGGAAAGTCAACAAACGGTCTCTGCCGGTCTTCACAAGTGGCGGTTCTTTCGTTCGGGCGGCTTCGATCAAGTCCGTCTTGAGACCGGCGCAGACGTTAAAGCCTTGAATCAACTCGATCCCAAGCTTTGGGCAACGCTGAGTTGCCCGACCAGCGGTCTGGAGTTTGACGATAGAACATTACGCTTAATCGATCATGATGGAGATGGCCGCATCCGCGTGCCGGAGATCATCGGGGCGGTGGAATGGACGGCATCGGTTCTTAAAAACCCTGAGGATATCCTCAAGGGGGCGGAGGCATTACCGTTAGCGGCTATCGATGACAGCACGCCGGAAGGGTTGCAGGTGCTGATTTCTGCCAAGCAGGTTTTGCATCATCTCGGCAAGACCGACGCAGATACCATCACCGTTGAGGATACCGCCGATACCGCCAGTGTATTCGCCAATGCCCATATCGATTCCGATGGTCTGTTGACCGCCGATGTTGCAGAAGACCCGGCGACCAGGGCGGTGATCAAAGACATTATCACCAGTGTCAATCCGGATGCGGCCAACAGCGAGACCCCCACCTTATCCGAGGAGCAAATCAAGCAGTTTTTCGGCGAGGCGCAAGCCTATTCCGATTGGTGGCATCAGCGTGACCGCGATCCCGCGAATCTCTTGCCATTTGGCGAAAAGACCGAAATGGCGATGGGCGCATTCGAAGCGGTCAAAGATAAGATCGACGACTATTTCACCCGTTGTCGGCTGGCCGCTTTCGACGTGCGGGCTACCGTACCGCTCAATCCGGCCCTGACCGAATATGAAGCCTTGGCGGGGCAGAATCTTTCCGCAACGTCCGAGGCTCTTACCGCGTTGCCGCTGGCTAGGATCGAAAGTGGCAAAGCGTTGTCTCTGGAAGGCGGCATCAATCCGGCGTGGGCGGATGCGATGGCGGAATTTCGCACCAAGGTTGCACCGCTCGGCACGCAGGATAAGACCAGCCTGACTGCCGACGAATGGGATGCGCTCTGCGCCAAATTTGCCGCGCACAAGGCGTGGATGGGCAGCAAAACAGGGACTTCGGTCGAAGCTTTGGGCCTGAGTCGAGTCGATGAAATATTGCAAGGGGGCTATCAGGAAAGCCTCGCCGGGTTAGTGGAGAAATATAAAGTCCTGGCGGCGGAAATCAACACGATCACAGCGGTGGATCGTTTGGTTCGCTACCACCGCGACCTGTTTCGCTTACTGAACAACTTTATTTCTTTCCGCGATTTTTATACACCTGGGTATAAGGCCATTTTTCAGGCCGGCACCCTGTTTATTGATGGCCGGAGCTGTGATCTGTGTCTGCGGATCGACGACATGGCCAAGCACGCCGAGCTGGCCAATCTAAGCGGCATCTATCTGGCGTATTGCGAGTGTCGGCGGCGCGGTGGTGAGGAAAAAATGACCATCGCCGCCGCTGTGACCAACGGTGACGCTGATAATCTGATGGTTGGCCGTAATGGGGTGTTTTTCGACCGGCGCGGTAATGACTGGGATGCAAGTATTATCAAGATTATCGAGCATCCGATCAGCGTTCGGCAGGCGTTTTGGTATCCCTATAAACGCATCGGCAAGATGATCGGCGAGCAGATCGAGAAGATGGCTGCTGCTCGTGATAAGGCGGCGATGGATAAAGCAGCCACGAGCGTGGCCGACGCGGCGCAAAAAACGGAGGCGGGTAAAGCGCCAGCGGTGCCTTTCGATGTCGGCAAATTTGCCGGTATTTTCGCTGCCATCGGCCTGGCGGTCGGTGCTATCGGTACGGCCATCGCTTCGGTGGTCACTGGTTTTATGGGCTTGAAAGCGTGGCAAATGCCGCTTGCTATCGTCGGTTTGATCCTGCTGATCTCTGGTCCTTCGGTGGTTATTGCCTATCTCAAGTTGCGCAAGCGTAATCTGGCACCTTTGCTCGACGGTAACGGCTGGGCGGTCAATACGCGCGCTATTGTAAATTTGCCCTTTGGTACGGCGCTGACGCAAGTTGCGGCATTGCCACCCGGCGCCCAGCGTTCCTTTACCGATCCCTTTGCGGAAAAGAAGAAGCCGTGGAAGTTTTATCTGTTCTTATTGGTGCTGTTGGGAGCGATAGCTTTCCTTTGGCACAAAGGCTACTTGCAAGAGTGGCGGGAGCAACTCGCGGTTAAGGAAGCTCCCGCTCCCGCAGCCCCGGCACCGGCTCCCGCACCGGCTCCCGCACCGGCTCCCGCCGCACCGGCGGCGGCGCCAC
>NZ_CBTJ020000026.1 GCF_001051235.1 Candidatus Competibacter denitrificans Run_A_D11
CGTTCACCCCGTGCTGGCGAGACACCTCCGCGACGCTCTGGCGCTCGCTTAACACCGCTAACACGATCCCCAATTTTTCTTCAACAGTCCAACTTTGATGTTGCTTGCCCATCCTGTCCTCCACAAAAGTCTCTTCAGTTTGACTTCTGATGGAAGAAATTTCTGGGGCATTACCGCCAAACCGACGATGCACGTTCTTCCAATCCCCAAACCGTGCTGGCAAATCTCGCCAGGCCGATCCTGAGCGATAGCGGTACAGCACCGCCTCCACAAATAACCGGTTATCGCGGGCCGTTACCCCCACCGTCTCTGGACGCCCCGACAGCCGATTCTGAATCCGCTCCCATGGGTCATCTCGTAACGCATACCGTCGAATCATCGCCCCATCCTTCCTTTCAAAATTCGAGAGTCCTAACCAAAGATAGAGTAAAAACGTAAAATACTAAATATAACAAAGCATTAAATACTGGTAAGTTAGCAGTATCCGCTGTAACCTAACTCCTTGCCATACCTCACAAACTTCTTGATAGCATCTATCTTCGATTAGGACTCTCCATCCAGTATACCCACCCCCGCCCTATTTGATTGACGACACACCCTAACATCACCTCTATGGCCAGCTAACCGCCTTCGCGACCTTTTCAGTGACCTTCTTGTCTATCTTTGGTTAGGACTCTCTTGGGTTTTGTGGCGCTATACCTCGTCCTCAGTACCCAAATACGCCTCGATCACACGCGGATCGCTGCGCACCTGCTCCGGCGAACCTTCCGCGATCTTGCCGCCGTGCTCCAGCACCACCAGCTTTTCACAAGCCCGCATGACCAGCCGCATGTCATGCTCAATCAGTAGAATGGTGATGCCGCGCGCCCGGATTTGCTCGATCAGGCCGATCAGCGCCTCGGTTTCCTGCTCGTTCATCCCGCCGGCCGGTTCGTCCAGAATCAGCAAACGCGGCTGGGTGGCTAGGGCGCGGGCGATTTCCAGCCGCCGCTGGTCGCCGTAGGACAGGTTCTTCGCCACCGTTAAGGTCTGTTGGCCCAGACCGACGAATTCCAACTCCTGCACCGCTCGTTCAACCGCCGCCTTTTCCACCCGCCGCTGGGTCGGTAACCACAACATGCCCGCCAGAATCCCGCCGCTCATCCGATAATGGCAACCCGCCAGCGCGTTTTCCAAAACAGTCAACTGCTGAAACAGCCGGATATTCTGAAACGTCCGGGCGATGCCCAACATGATGATGCGATGGGTGCGCAGGCCGTTCAGGCGCTGGCCGGTAAAGTGAATGTCGCCGTGATTGGGTTGGTAGTTGCCGGTGATGAGGTTGAATACCGTGGTCTTGCCCGCGCCGTTGGGGCCGATCAAACCGACCACCGCGCCCTCGCCAACCGCGAACGACACCCCGTTGACCGCCGTTAAGCCGCCAAAGGATTTGGTAACCTCGCGCAGCGTCAGCAGCGCCGATTCTGTCGGTGCAATCGCGCCATCCGCCGCGCTCATGGCCCAACCGCCCTGGCCAAAGCGGCCAGCGAAAAGCCTTGATGTCCGCGCGCTGGCCACAAGCCCTGTGGCCGAACCACCATCATCACCATCATCACCAAGCCAAACACCAGCATCCGCGCCCCGGCGAATTCGCGGAACAGTTCCGGCAGGCCGACTACCAGAAACGCCGCCAGCAATACGCCCGGAATGCTGCCCGCGCCGCCCAGAATCACGATCATGAACAGCACCACCGATTCCCAGAAGCTGAAGGATTCCGGTGAGATAATCGTCATTTTGGCGGCAAACAGGGTGCCGGCCATCCCGGCCCAGGCGGCGCCCAAACCAAACACCGCCAGCTTGTAATAATCGGTGTTGATGCCGCTGCCTTCCGCTGCCGTCGCATCCTCCCGCAGATAATTGAGTGCCCGCCCAAAGCGCGATCGCTTGAGCCGCAGGAACAGGAAAATGGTCAGCGCGACGCAACCCCAGATCAGATAGAAAAAGTCTTCAGGCCGTCGGATGATGTAGCCAAACACTCTGGGACGATTGATTCCAAAAATGCCGTTGGCTCCGCCGGTAATACCGAACACATCGTTGACCAGCGCGATGCGGACGATTTCGCCGACGCCGATAGTGACGATCAGTAGGTAATCACCGCGCAGATGCACTACCGGCCGCGCCACCGCCAGCGCGAATGCGCCAGCCACCAGACCGCTTAAGGGCAACGTCCACAGAATTGGAATCTGGTAGCGGGTGTTGAGGATGGCGGCGGTATAAGCGCCCATCGCATAAAAGGCGGCGTGACCCATGTTAAACAGTCCCGCTTCGCCCAAAATGAGATTCAGGCCCAGCGCCAGCAGCGCATACAAGCCGATGCTGTTCAGCACATCGACCTGATAAGCGTTGAGAAACAGCGGCGCGACGGCCAATAGCGCAGCAAATAAGCCTGCTCCTATCCAGTCGAGACGCGGCTTCATACTTTGTCCGCCACTCGTTCGCCCAGCAGGCCGGTGGGCCGAACGATCAGAATCAGAATCAGCACACAGAAGGCGATGGCGTCCTTCCAGGCAATGGAGATATAGGCCGCGCCCAGCGCCTCAATCACGCCCAGCAGCAAGCCGCCAACCATTGCGCCGGGGATGTTGCCGATGCCCCCAAGAATCGCGGCGGTGAAGGCTTTCATGCCGTAAACCCAGCCCATCGTGAAATTGATTTGGCCGTAATACAGCCCGACCATCAGCCCGGCCACACCGCCCAGCGCTGGCCCGACCAGAAACACCA
Source organism: Candidatus Competibacter denitrificans Run_A_D11 (assembly GCF_001051235.1). Classification (GTDB taxonomy): domain Bacteria; phylum Pseudomonadota; class Gammaproteobacteria; order Competibacterales; family Competibacteraceae; genus Competibacter_A; species Competibacter_A denitrificans. Next base: position 2,761 of record NZ_CBTJ020000026.1, read on the forward strand.
GCATGATGACGCGGTTCACGTCGATACCCATCAGCCGGGCGGCATCCTGGTCGATAGCGGCGGCGCGGATGGCGGTGCCGATTTTGGTTTTCTGGATGAACAGATAAAGCGCTACCATCATCAATACGGACGCTAGCACGATCAACACCCGCATCAGCGGCAGATACAAGCCAAAAATGTTGAGCGTGGTGGCGGGCAGGATGTTTTCGGGATAAACCTGAAACCGCGCACCGTAAATCAGCATCAGGGTATTTTGCAGGAAGATCGACGCACCCAGTGCCGACACCACCGCCGACAGCCGGGGCGATTGCCGCAAAGGGCGATAAGCGGCCCGCTCCAGAATTGCGCCCAGCACGGCGACCAGACCCATCACCATCAATGCCAACACCAGCACCCCCAGCGCAAAACCCAGCCGGTCGGTCAGGGCCAGCGAGGTCAGCAGGGTCAGGCCGAGATAAGCGCCATAGGTGAACAAATCACCGTGGGCGAAATTGATGAGCTTGAGGACGCCGTAGACCATCGTATAGCCCAGGGCGATCAAGGCGTAAATACCGCCGACGGCCAAGCCGTTGGTAAGCTGTTGGAAAAATTCTTCCACGAGATTGGCGAGGTTCAGGGTTGCTGGGAAAGGAAAAAACTGACTCACGCAAGCGCCATAGGGCGGTTCCCTCCAGCCGGAAGCAACCGCCGCCCAGGCTTACAGCTTCTGCAATACGAATTTGCCCTCGCCATCCACTTTATAAACGCGATACACCTCGCCTTCCCGATCACCCTTGGCGTCAAAAGAAATCGCGCCGCTCAAACCAGAGTAACCTTTGAAATCCTTATGCAGGTAATCAGCGATTTTGCCGCTGTCGGTCGATTTGGCACCCGCGATGCCCGCGACCATGACTTTAAAGCCATCACCGGCCAGCACCGCCCAAATGGAAGGCGGTAATTCGTTGTATTTCTTCTGATAGCCGTCCAGAAACGCTTTAGCATCGGCCGTATCCAAATCCTGCGGTTGCGGCGGGCTGAGGAAGTAATAACCCTCGGCCGCTTCCTTACCGGCGATCTTGACCAGATCGGCGTTATTGGTGGCGTCGCCGCCGATGAACGGTACTTTCCAGTTCATGTCCTTCTTTTGCCGCAGCAACAACCCCGCTTCCGGGAAATAGCCGGTAAACAGCACCACATCGGGATTCGCACCCTTGAGCTTGGTCAGGATGGTGGTGTAATCGCGCTCACCGGGGGTCAGCGCATCGAAGAAAACGACCTCCGTACCTTTCTTTTTCAGCAGCGCGTTGGACTCGTCCGCCAGACCCTTGGCGTAAGAGGTGCTGTCATGCAGGATAGCGACCTTCTTAAAGCCCAGCTTGCCGATGGTCTGCGCCGCCATCCGGCCTTGTTCGTCGTCGCGCGGGGCCGTGCGGAAGAAATGCTTGAAGCCTTTTTCGGTTAGGCGAATCGCGGTCGAACCGTTGGCAATTTGCGGAATCTTAGCCTCGTCGTAAATCGCTTGGCTGGCTTCGGTGACCGACGAGCCGTAAGTACCGACCACCGCCGCCACGCCCTTGGTGGTCAAGCGTTGCGCCGCCAAGGAGGCGGTACGCGGGTCGCCGCCGTCGTCTTCGGTGATGACTTCGATCTGCTTGCCCAGTACGCCGCCCTTGGCGTTTTGCTGCTCGGCCAGCAGTTCAACGATTTTCTTCATGCCCTGGCCTTCGCTGGCCCAGGAGCCGGTCAGCGGAGCCATCAGGCCGATTTTGACGGTATCGGCTGCTTGCACGGTGACACCGGCGATTAAACTGACCGCTGCGGCCAAGGCCAATAGTTTCTGTTTCATAGATCATCTCCTCGATTCGCTAAGAGTCGGCTCGTTTCCGTGAGAAAGGCCGACATTATGAGATGGCTGCAACAATAGCAGCGAACTCGAAAAAGCGCCAAACTTACCGTTTCAATCCGCGCCCGTGACCGGGCGAAACCGCATGGATTGAGAGGTTACGCCTTTCCCATGTACGATTATCTCCCTGAAGAGGGAGGTTTCAAACCAGAGTTTATTTTGATGAATCACGCCGATTCTCTCGCTGCCCTCGCCGCTAGTCGCGCGGCCATTACCCACGCCTACCGCACCGACGAAGCGAGCCAAATCGCCGCATTGGTCGAAGAAATGCGCGCGGCGGCGCTCGATTGGCCGGCCATCGCCAAACGCGCCGCTGGGTTGGTGGCCGCTGTGCGCCATGATCGCCAGGGCGCGAGCGGAGTGGATAATCTGATGCATGAATTTTCGCTGTCCAGCCAAGAGGGTATCGCTCTGATGTGCTTGGCCGAAGCCCTGTTGCGCATCCCCGATGACGCCACCATCGACCGCTTGATCCGCGATAAAATCAGCAAGGGCGATTGGCGTTCTCATCTGGGGCGCAGTGAATCGCTGTTCGTTAATGCCGCTACCTGGGGTTTGATGATCACCGGCCGACTGGTGGCTACTCGGCCTGAAGCCTCCTTGGGCAGTGCGCTGACCCGCCTCATCGCCCGTGGCGGTGAGCCGATTATCCGGCGCGGCGTCGAATTCGCCATGACGCTCTTGGGTCAGCAGTTTGTGATGGGGGAAACCATCGACGCGGCGCTGGCCCGTAGTCGGGATAATGTTCGCAAAGGCTATACCCACTCCTTTGATATGTTGGGCGAAGCGGCGCTGACCGATGCCGATGCCGAACGCTATTTTCTGTCCTATCAACAGGCGATTCACGCCATCGGCCAATCCGCTCAGCAAGGGGTCGTCGAAGGCCCCGGCATCTCGGTAAAGCTGTCCGCGTTGCATCCGCGCTATAGCCGCGCCCAGCGTGAACGGGTGTTGGCCGAGTTGTATCCGCGTTTGCTCGCCTTGGCGCAATTAGCCAAAACCTATGACATCGGCTTCAACATCGACTCCGAGGAAGCCGACCGGCTGGAATTATCCCAAGACCTGTTGGATGGCTTGGCCTTCGAACCCGCACTGGCGGGATGGGATGGGCTGGCGGTGGCGGTGCAAACCTACCAGAAGCGTGCTTTGCCATTGATTAACCATTTGATCGCCCTGGCCCGTGCCAGTGGTCGTCGCTTGATGGTACGACTGGTCAAAGGCGCGTACTGGGACGCCGAGATCAAACGCGCGCAAATCGATGGTCTGGAAGGCTATCCGGTCTACACTCGCAAGCCACACACCGATCTGTCCTATTTAGTCTGTGCCCGGCGGTTGCTGGCCGCTGACGGCATTTATCCCCAGTTTGCTACCCATAATGCCCATACCTTGGCGACCGTCGAGCGCATGGCGGCCGATCTCGGCGTCACCGACTACGAGTTTCAATGCCTGCACGGCATGGGCGAAACTCTCTATGACCGGGTGGTCGGCGACCGGTCGGCTACGCACTGCCGCATTTACGCCCCAGTGGGCCGGCACGAGACGCTATTGCCTTATCTGGTGCGACGCTTGCTGGAAAATGGCGCCAACAGTTCCTTCGTCAATCGCCTGGTCGATGAGAACGTCAAAATTGAGGAGCTGGTCGTCGATCCGTTGGCGACGGTGCTGGAAACCGGCGGGACGGCCCATCCCGCCATTCCGTTGCCCAGCAAACTATTTGGTGACGAGCGACTCAATTCGGCTGGCCTCGATCTGTCCAACGACCGCGTTTTGGAGCAATTAACCGCCGATTTGGCAGATTTGAAAAATAAACATTGGCAAGCCGCGCCACTTATCGTGGGCAGCGGCGATAAAGGGGACAATGAGAGCGTCATCGTCAACCCGGCCAATCATCAGGAAATCGTCGGCACGGTACGTGAAGCGTCGCCCGCCGACATCCAAAGCGCGCTCGCCACTGCGGCGAACTATGCTGAAACATGGTATCAACACCCACCCGCCGAGCGGGCACGCCTGCTGCGGCGGGCCGCTTTTCTCCTGGAAAGCCATCGCCCCGAACTGATCAGCCTGTGCATTCGGGAAGCGGGCAAAACCTGGCCCAACGCGGTGGCGGAAATTCGTGAAACCGTGGATTTTTGCCGTTATTACGCTCTGCAAGCCGAACGTTTGGCGGTTACCAATGCGCCAGCACCGGGCGTAGTGGTTTGCATCAGTCCGTGGAATTTTCCGTTAGCCATTTTTATCGGGCAGGTCGCGGCGGCGCTGGCGGCCGGTAGCCCCGTTTTAGCGAAGCCAGCCGAACAAACCCCGTTGATCGCTGCTCGAACCGTTCAGCTTTTTCATGAAGCCGGTATCTCGCCAGCCGCTTTGCAGTTTCTGCCTGGGCGCGGCGAAACCGTCGGCGCCACCTTGACCCAGGATGCGCGAGTACGCGGTGTGATCTTCACCGGCTCGCTCGATGTCGCGCAGATCATCAACCATGCATTGCTCCGGCGTGATCCTGGACTGACAGATACCCGCTTGATCGCCGAAACGGGTGGTCAGAACGCCATGATCGTCGATTCTTCAGCCTTGGCTGAACAGGTGGTGCAGGATGTGATGGCATCCGGCTTCGACAGCGCCGGCCAACGCTGTTCCGCTTTGCGCGTGCTCTGCCTACAAGAAGATATCGCTGACAATGTGTTGGCTTTGCTGCGTTCGGCCATGCAAGAGTTGCGGATCGGTAATCCGGCCGATCTTGCAACCGATATCGGCCCGGTCATTGATGCGACTGCCAAGGCGTCTCTTGAAGCCCATATTGCGACGATGGCGCAAGCCGGCCATCCGATTCACCAAAGCAAATTGCCGGCGGCCTGTCGTGCTGGAACCTTTGTGCCGCCTACGCTCATCGAAATTGACCGTCCCGACGAATTGCACCAGGAAGTGTTCGGCCCGATTGTGCATGTCGTGCGCTATTCCAGCGAGCGGCTGGAAGAAGTGGTGGATGCTATCAATGCCTCTGGTTATGGGCTGACCTTTGGCGCACACAGCCGGATCGACGAGACCATTCAGACCCTGGTGCATCGTATCGAAGCCGGTAACATTTACATCAACCGCAACATGATCGGCGCCGTGGTGGGTGTGCAGCCCTTCGGTGGTGAAGGCAAGTCTGGCACCGGCCCCAAGGCGGGCGGCCCGTTTTATCTGCCGCGCTTATTGGATCTGGCTAACCCAACCTTGGAGCAGCTTGGCTTGCAACGCCCACCGGATGCGGACCCGCGTCTTGCGGCTTTTGAGGCGCTAACGGCTTGGAGCCACCGACAGGGCTTACGCGATCTGGCGCTGGCTTGTGCAGAATATGGCACCGCGACGCCGCTACCTTGTCGCAGTCGGCTGCCTGGGCCTACCGGTGAGGAGAATACACTGTATTTTGTACCGCGTGGCCAAATACTTTGTCGAGCAACCAAGGAAGCGGCGCTTTTGGAGCAATTGGCCGCGGTCTTGGCGGCTGGCAATAGCCCGCTGGTTGATGGCAACCCGCTCGCCGGTCAGGTCTTTGCCCGATTGCCAGCGGCTGTTAAAGCGGTGATCGAGTATGTACCGAAGATCAATCTATCAAACCCCGCCGCTATCTTGTTGGATGGCTCTAGCGAACTGACGCCTATCCCTGAGCGCCGCGCTTTGGACGATGGCCCGATTATTCCGGTGATCGTAGTGGATCAAAAAACCGGTCGGTATCCGCTGTATCGCTTGCTCCATGAACGGGTGACCAGCATCAATACCGCAGCAGCGGGCGGTAATACCATGTTGCTAACCTTGGTTGATGCCACTTGATTCAACGACAGATGGTTCCTCCACGATCTCATCGACCTCCTCGGTACCACCGAGCAGCCAATCGGGCGCGCGACCCCCATTGCGCGCGCCCAAATTAGCGAAATCGAATAATGCGGTATCGGCGAGATGTGAGGGCGCCACGTTTTGCAAGGCCGCAAAAATATTTTCCACTCGGCCTGGGAATTGTTTCCCCCACTGCCGCAACATCATCTTGATAGCCTGTCGTTGCAGGTTATCCTGCGAGCCACAGAGATTGCAGGGAATAATCGGGAACTGACGAATTTCAGCGTAAGATGCCAGATCGTTTTCCTCGCAATACGCCAGCGGTCGAATCACCACATGCCGGCCGTCATCGCTCAACAGCTTGGGCGGCATCGCCTTGAGTTTGCCGCCGTGAAACAGGTTCAAAAACAGAGTTTCGATGATGTCATCGCGGTGATGGCCGAGTGCGATCTTGCTCATGCCGTGTTCGGCCGCGAAGCTGTAGAGCACGCCCCGCCGCAGCCGCGAGCATAGCCCGCAGGTGGTCTTTCCGGCCGGGATGACGCGCTTGACGACGCTGTAGGTATCCTGTTCGATGATGTGAAAGGGAATGCCGATCTGCTGTAGATAAGCCGGTAGGATGTGTTCGGGAAAGCCCGGCTGTTTCTGGTCGAGATTGACCGCGATCAACTCAAAGCGTACTGGTGCCCGCAATTGCAGGTTGCGCAGGATGTCCAACATGGCGAAGGAGTCTTTGCCACCGGAGAGACAGACCATCACGCGGTCGCCTTCCTCGATCATGTTGAAATCCTGAATCGCCCGGCCCATGTTTCGTCGCAGGCGCTTTTGCAGCTTATTGAAATTCAACTGTTGTTTCTTGGCTGTTAACATCATCCCCCGCCTCGCTAAGCGTTTGGTGGGATACACGACTTTAGATGAAATTTGGTGCGGTTCGGGCAAATTCCCGATCTTGCCGGACGCTCCGTCGGGGTCTAGACTCCCCCTTAAGAATACGGTTCACCGCCCGCTTCGGCAGCACGTCCGCTACCGATCCGACCCCGAGCAAATAATCCAACCCATCTGGAGATTTCACCATGGAGACCAACGATATCGAGCACTACAAGCATCGGCTCGTCGAGCTGCGAATTGAACATCGCGACCTTGATGATGTAATCACCCGCTTGGCGAATGATCCTTTGGTGGATGAGCTGGAGCTTAAGCGGCTCAAAAAGCGCAAATTAATGCTCAAAGATCTGATAGCCCACCTAGAAAGTAAGCTCATCCCCGATCTCAATGCCTGAACGTAACGAAATTTGCAGGGGCCGCGTCCGCCCATGACGCGGCTCTTGGGCGAGTAACGCATGGGCCACAGCGAACGCATAAAAAAAGGGTCAGGCTTTCGCCTAACCCCTTATTCTATTTGGCTCCCCGGCGCGGACTCGAACCACGGACCCAGTGATTAACAGTCACTTGCTCTACCGACTGAGCTACCGGGGAAATGAGAGAACAGGGATTTTATTTCTCCCTGCCAGCGCTGTCAATGGCGAATTAACGGTCAATCACTTGCCGGATGCGCTCTAGCGCCTTGCTCAGGTTGTTCATGCTAGTGGCGAAGGAAATTCGCCCGCAACCTTCCGCACCAAACGCCGAACCTGGCACCAGCGCTACGCCGACTTCATTCAGCAGCAATTCGGCGAAGGCGATGTCATTGGCCAAGCCCAGCCGCTCAATGACCTTCTGAAAGCTGGGAAAGATGTAGAAGGTGCCGTCCGCTGGAGCGACTTCGACGCCGGGCATGGCTTGCAGCGCACCATAAACAAAATCGTGCCGTTCCTTGAACGCCTTGTTCATCACACCGATGCAGGATTGATCGCCATTCAGCCCGGCTTCCGCCGCGACCTGTGAAATCGAAGTCGGGTTCGAGGTGCTCTGCGACTGGATATTGGTCATGGCGTTGATCAAATCCTTGGGGCCGCCGCAGTAGCCGATGCGCCAGCCGGTCATCGAATAGACTTTGGAGACGCCGTTCAGCACGATGCTGCGGTCGTAGAGATCGGGGCAAACATTCAGAATGTTGCAGAATTTTTCGCCAGTCCATTGGATATGCTCGTACATATCATCGGTGGCGATATAAACCTGCGGATGCCGCCGTAGCACCTCGCCCAATGCAGTCAATTCCGCCGCGTTATAAGCCACGCCGGTCGGGTTGGACGGACTGTTGATCACCAGTAGCTTGGTGCGCGGCGTAATCGCTGCTTCCAACTGTTTGGCGGTGATCTTGAAATGCTGGTCGATCCCGGCCTCGACAATCACGGGCTTGCCATCGGCCAGCAACACCATGTCCGGGTAGGAGACCCAGTACGGCGCGGGAATGATCACCTCATCGCCGCTGTTGAGCAGCGCCTGCGCCAAGTTATAAAAACTTTGCTTACCGCCACAGGACACCAAAATCTGCTTCGGTTCATAGCTCAAGCCGTTGTCGCGCTGGAACTTGGCGATAATCGCTTTCTTCAGGCTCGCCGTACCGTCCACTGGTGTGTATTTAGTGAAACCGGCGTTAATCGCCTGGATCGCCGCTTGCTTGATGAAATCAGGCGTATCGAAATCCGGCTCGCCCGCACCCAAACCGATCACGTCTTTACCGGCGGCTTTGAGTTCATTGGCCTTGGCGGTGACGGCCAAGGTAGGGGAGGGCTTGATGCGCTGCACGCGCTCGGAAAGAGGGGTACTCACGGGAACTCCTGGGTGCGGGCCGAAAGGTTGAACGCCGATCAAGGGCGAATTGTCGGATAATACTCAAAATCATCGCCCTGACCAATTGCCATGCAGATGCAAAAGCCTTTCACGCTCCACGCTCCGTTTCAACCCGCTGGCGATCAGCCCAGCGCGATCTGTAGTCTCGTTGGTGGCCTGAATGACGGGCTGGCCCATCAAACGTTGCTGGGCGTCACCGGCAGCGGCAAAACCTTCAGCGTCGCTAACGTCATCGCCGCCGTGCAGCGCCCGGCCTTGGTGCTCGCGCCCAACAAGACGCTGGCGGCGCAACTGTATGGCGAGATGAAGGAATTTTTCCCGGAAAACGCCGTGGAGTATTTCGTCTCTTATTACGATTACTACCAGCCGGAAGCCTACGTGCCGTCATCGGACACCTACATCGAGAAAGATGCCTCGATCAACGAGCATGTGGAACAGATGCGGCTGTCGGCCACCAAAGCGATCTTGGAGCGGCGCGACACCATCATCGTGGCCACGGTGTCGGCGATTTACGGTCTGGGCGATCCCGAATCCTACATGAAGATGCTGCTGCATCTGGTGCGCGGCGAAAAAGTCAATCAGCGCGCCATCCTGCGGCGGCTGGCCGATTTGCAGTACACCCGCAACGACCTGGAACTGGCGCGCGGCACCTTCCGGGTGCGCGGCGAAATCATCGACATTCATCCCGCCGAATCGGATACCGAAGCGGTGCGGGTGGAGTTGTTCGACGATGAAATTGCATCGCTCAGTCTGTTCGATCCGCTGACCGGCAAGGTGACGCGCAAGACCCCGCGCTATACGGTCTATCCCAAGACCCATTATGTGACGCCGCGCGAGCAGCTTTTGAAAGCGGTCGATCAGGTCAAGGATGAATTGCAAGATCGGCTGAACGAATTGAATGCGGCCAACAAGCTGCTGGAAGCGCAGCGGCTGGAGCAGCGCACCCGCTACGATATCGAGATGATGCTGGAGCTGGGCTATTGCAGCGGCATTGAGAACTATTCCCGCTACCTGTCGGGCCGCGAAGCGGGTGAACCGCCGCCGACCTTGTTCGATTATCTGCCACCGGAAGCGATCATTTTCATCGACGAAAGCCATGTGACCGTGCCCCAACTGGGCGGGATGTATCGCGGCGACCGCTCGCGCAAGGAAACGCTGGTCGAGTACGGCTTTCGGTTGCCCTCGGCGCTGGATAACCGGCCGCTGCGCTTCGATGAATTTGAGCGCCTCAGCGGTCAGACCATTTTCATTTCCGCCACGCCCGGCCCGTTTGAGTTGGAGCATTCCGGCGCAGCGGTGGCGGAGCAGGTGGTGCGACCGACCGGCCTGGTCGATCCTGAAGTCGAAGTGCGGCCCGCCTTGCATCAGGTGGATGATCTGCTGGGCGAAATCCGCGAGCGGGTGCTTCTCAAGGAACGGGTGCTGGTCACCACCTTGACCAAACGCATGGCCGAGGATTTAACCGAGTATCTGGCCGAAAACGGCGTGAAGGTGCGCTATCTGCACGCCGACATTGAGACGGTGGAGCGGGTCGAGATCATCCGCGATCTGCGCTTGGGCCAGTTTGATGTGCTGGTCGGCATCAATTTATTGCGGGAAGGGCTGGATTTGCCGGAGGTGTCGCTGGTGGCGATTCTGGATGCCGACAAGGAAGGCTTCCTGCGTTCCGAGCGTTCGCTGATTCAGACGGTGGGCCGGGCTGCGCGGAATTTACACGGCAAGGCGATTCTGTACGCCGATCAGATCACCGGTTCGATGCGCCGCGCGCTGGATGAAACCGACCGGCGCCGCGCCAAGCAGCAGGCGTATAACCAGGCTCACCACATCACCCCGCGCGGCATTGAAAAAGCGGTCGCTGACATCATGGAAGGCGCGTATTCCCATCCCGGCGCACCGGTACCGGCGGCGCAATACGCCAGAGTCACGGAGGAAGCGGCGGCTTACGCCCATGAAACGCCGGCGTTGTTGATGAAGAAGATTAAGAAACTGGAACAGGAGATGTACCGCCACGCCCGTGATCTGGAATTCGAGCAAGCGGCGAAGCTGCGGGATGAGATTCAACGGATTCGGCAGTTTGGGTTGGGGCTGTTGGAGGTGAAAGTGGGATGAGTTGGAATGGATTAGTAATTCAGACAGGTCTGGCCTTTTGGAGAGAAATCGATGAGCACCTTGCAAATTCAACTGGATGAAGAGTTGATGGAACGATTACGAGTTGCCGCAGAAGCTCAGGCGGTTAGTTTGGAGGTCTTGGCGCAGGCTGCATTGGAATCTTACGTTCAGCCTCAATTACGAACGGAAAAACAGTATTCGTTTATTGGAATTGGTCGCAGTGGCAAGCGTGATCTGTCCAGGCGAGTCGAGAACATTTTGTCAGCGGGAGCTAATCGGCGCGAGGGTTGGAGTTTGCAAGAATGACGGCGCTGTTGGACACTGGTTTTTTGCTGGCAGTACTGGATGCGGATGACGATTTGCATTCCGCCTGTACACAAGCATTAAGCGCCGAGCGGGAGCCGATCTTACCCGATATGGTTTTGCCGGAATTAGCTTACATGGTCTTGAGGGAATTAGGCTACCAGGTACTGGCGAGCTTTCTGCAAGCGATCCATCGGGGCGAATTAAAGCTAGAGCGGATTACTGAACCTGATTTGCAGCGGACAACTGAAATTTTGCGGCTCTATGCCGACAGTCGTATTGATTTTGTGGACTGTACTATCGCCGCAATGGCTGAGCGGCTCAATATTCGAAAGATTCTGACCGTTGATCAACGGCATTTTCGTTTGTTTCGCCCCCGGCATTGCGATTATTTCACTCTCTCGCCCTAATCTAATAATCAAGCCGTACAATGAAATCTAACGGATTCGGCAGTTTGGGTTGGGGCTGCCGGAGGTCAAGGCCAGCTAAACGGAAATACCATGAAAATCCTCGAATACAACGAGTTCGACCCCGGCAAGGCCGGCGCCCAGTACAAAAAGCTGCGCAAGATGCTGGAGAAGGACGACTTTCGTTCCGCCAAGGTCAAGAAGCTGGCGCAAGGTGATTTTTTCCGCGCCGAACTCGATTACAGCAACCGCTTGCTGTTCAAGTTGATGCGCTATGGCGAGGAGCGTTACGCGCTGATGCTGGAGGTGATCGAGAATCACGCCTACGATAAATCCCGCTTTCTGCGCGGGGCGCAAATCGACGAAGCCAAAATCCCCGAACCGACCGCCGCCGAGCTGGCGACCGACAAACTAGCCGCATTGCACTACGTCAATCCCGCTCGCGCCCATTTCAACCTGCTGGATAAAGTCATCTCGTTCGACGAGGTACAAGCAGCGATTTATCACCTGCCACCCCCATTAATTATCATTGGTTCTGCGGGTAGTGGCAAAACTGTCCTGATGCTGGAAAAGCTCAAACAGCTCAGCGGCGATGTGCTCTACATCACCCACTCGCCGTTTCTGGTTGAGAACTCTCGTAATCTGTATTACGCCAACAGCTATCAGGGCGAACACCAGAATCTCGACTTTCTCTCGTTTCGGGAGTTTCTGGAAACCATTCAGGTGCCTGAAGGCCGGGAAGTCACCTACCAGGCCTTTCGTGGCTGGTTTGAGCGTTACCGTAAAAGCGGCAAGCTGGATGACGCCCACAAGCTGTTTGAAGAGTTTCGCGGCGTATTAACTGGCCCGGTCGTGGAATCGCCCTGGCTGAGCCGTGAGCACTATCTTGATCTGGGCATCAAGCAAACCATTTTTCTCGACGAAGAACGGCCACTGGTTTACGACCTGTTTGAGAAATATCTAAGCTGGCTCAAGGACAGCGGTTTTTACGATGCCAATATCCTGTCCCAGCATTACCTGGCACTGTGCCAGCCACGCTACGATTTCGTGGTGGTGGACGAAGTGCAGGACATCACCAATATCCAACTGGCCTTGATCCTGCGCAGCCTGCGAAAAGCTGAACACTTCGCGTTGTGCGGCGATTCCAATCAGATCGTCCATCCCAACTTCTTTTCCTGGGCCAACGTCAAAACCCTGTTTTATCGGAGTGAACTGGCCGATTCCAAAAAGGTGATGCATATCCTGCACACCAACTACCGCAATTCCGGTGAAATCACGGCGCTGGCTAACAAGCTTCTGAAAATAAAACAAAAGCGCTTCGGTTCCATCGACCGCGAGAGCAACTACCTGGTCAGCAGCCTGGGCGGCAAGACGGGCCACATTGAATTTTTGGCCGACAAGGACAATCTGCTCAAGGAATTGAATCAGAAAACCAAACAGTCTACCCGTTTTGCGGTGCTGGTCATGCGTGATGAGCAAAAGGCCGCCGCCCGCCGCTTCTTCCAAACCCCACTGATTTTCTCAGTGCAGGAAGCGAAGGGCTTGGAGTACGAAAACATCCTGCTGTACAACTTCGTTTCCAACGACCGCGCCAATTTCAACGCCATTATCGAAGGCGTCAGCGCCGCTGACCTGGAGGGTGATCTGGATTACGCCCGCGCCAGAGACAAAGCGGACAAGTCGCTGGAAGTCTACAAATTTTTCATCAACTCGCTGTATGTGGCGGTGACTCGCGCAGTCAGCAATTTGTACCTCATCGAAAATGACGCCCGCCACGGCTTGCTGCAACTGCTCGGTTTGAACGCGACACGGGAAAAAGTCGATCTCGCCAATCAGTCCTCTTCATTGGAGGATTGGCAGCGCGAGGCGCGGCGGCTGGAATTGCAGGGCAAGCAGGAGCAAGCCGACGAAATCCGCAAGACCATTCTCCACACCAGGCAAGTGCCTTGGGAGGTGCTCGACCAGGCCCGTTTTCAGACTTTACTGCCGCAGGCGCTCGATCCCAAAAATGTTTCCAACAAGATCCGCAGTTCGCTGTTCGAGTATGCGGCCTTTTATGATGAACAGGCCCTGGCCTACCGGCTGGCGCATGCCGGGTTTCAGCAAGCCCGGCATTTTGAGGCGCAAGCGCCAGCCATCGTCAAAAAATATCTGAGCGGTTACGAAGGCAGACATTACAAGGACGTATTGCGTGACGTGGACGCTTACGGCGTGGATTTCCGCAATCGCTTCAATTGTACCCCGCTGATGCTGGCCGCCCGTAGCGGCAATCTGGCGCTGATCGAGACGTTGAAGGAGCGTGGCGCCAACGAGAGCCTGACCGATAATTTCGGCCGCGCCGCCCTGCATTGGAGCCTGTTACGGGCCTACACTGACCCGGCCTTTGCCGTCGGCCCATTCGGTAGCGTGTACGAGCGGCTGGTGCCGCCCAGCCTGAGTATCAAGGTGGGCGAGCGACTAATCAAGATCGACAATCATCTCAGTGAATTCTTCCTGTTCCATTCCCTGGTAGCACTCTTCAAATACAAGGTGAGCTACCCGGATGGCTGGATGCTGCGCGGTTTCAGCACCGCCGATTTCGTGGCAGCGGTGCAGGCTTTCCCTGAAAATATCTGGCGGGCCGAGCGCAAGAAGCGCGCCTATCTTTCCAGCGTGCTCTCTCGCAACGAGATCGACCGCGACTATGCTTACAATCGTCGTCTGTTCGCGCGGATGGCTCATGGCCATTATGTGTTGAACCCGCTGCTGGCCATCAAATCTGGCGAGGCGTGGATCAACCTTTACGATTTTCTTAACTTGCCCCTCTTGTATGAGGGGGTGCAGGGCTTCAATTCTCCTGCTCGTTATTTTTTGGATCGGTTGATCCGGCTGCGCGAGCGCTTGCTGGGCCATGCGCCGCCGGATGAGGATGAGGAGGAAGAGGGGTGATGGGTATAGGCTGCCGTTCGATAAACTCTGGCTGAAGCGGCGTATTAAAGCAGCAACCAATAAATTCAGCTTGACAAGTAGTGTTTCTTTTTATGATACATCTCGTTTGGCCGAATTGATCCAGGAGAAACCATGATTGATGAATTGAATGGCACCATGATGCAGTACTTTCACTGGTATTCTCCAGACGACGGCGCTTTTTGGAATGACGTGGGCAGCCAGGCGCGTGCTTTGGCACAGGCAGGATTTACTGGCCTGTGGCTCCCCCCGGCCTTTAAAGGGATGAGCGGCATCCGTGATGTCGGCTATGGCACCTACGATCTATACGACTTAGGCGAATTCGACCAGAAAGGTACGGTTCGCACTAAATACGGTACTCACCAGCAATATCTGCACGCCATTGCCGCGCTCCATCAGGCGGGCATCCAGGTTTATGCGGATGCGGTCCTCAATCATCGGATCGGCGGCGATGCGTTGGAAACCGCGCTCGCTACCCCCTACCTCCAGGATGACCGCTTATATCCACGGGGTGAGCCACGCGAAGTCCAGACCTATACCCATTTCGCGTTTCCTGGGCGACGTGGCCGCTATTCGGCTTTTGAGTGGCATCATCAACATTTCAACGCGGTGGATTACGATGCCAAGACCAGCGAATCTGGCATGGTTTATTTATTCGCGGGCAAACACTTCGATGATCATGTGACCCTGGAGAAAGGGAATTTTTCCTATTTGATGGGTTGCGATGTCGATTTGCAAAATGATGAAGTGCGGGAGGAACTCATCCGCTGGGGGCGCTGGTATCTTGATACCACTGGCGTGGATGGCTTTCGGTTGGATGTCATCAAACATCTGACGGCCTGGTTTTTCCCGACCTGGCTCGATGAAATGATCGATCACGCGGGTCGGGAGTTATTCGCCGTCAGCGAGTACTGGTCGCCGGATGTCAATACCTTGCATTGGTATTTGAATCGGCTGGGGCCACGGATGTCGCTGTTCGATGTGGCGCTCCATTACAACTTCCACATCGCCAGTCGCATGGGCGGTAATTACGACATGCGCCGCATTTTGGAAGGGACGCTGATGCAGCAACGGCCCTATCAGGCCGTCACCTTCGTGGAAAATCACGATTCACAGCCCCTGCAATCCCTGGAATCCGTAGTCGAACCGTGGTTCAAGCCGTTGGCCTACGCCATCATTCTGTTGCGGCGTGAGGGCTATCCCTGCGTGTTTTATGCCGATTATTATGGAGCTGAATACGAAGACCAGGGCCGGGACGGTCAGCGCTATAAGATCGTGATGTCGTCTCACCGCGCGTTCATCGACAAGCTGCTCCACGCTCGCCGTCTCTATGCCCACGGCTCCCAGTACGACTATTTCGACCATTGGAACCGAATCGGCTGGACGCGCCTTGGCAATGAGGAATTTCCTAAAGCGATGGCGGTGGTACTGAGCGATGGTTTCGGGGGCGGCAAATGGATGGAAGTCCGCAAGCCGAATACCCGGTTTGTCGATCTGACCGGGCAGATCAAAGAGCCGATTTACACCAATGACACAGGTTGGGCCGAGTTTCAATGCCTGGAAAGGTCAGTCTCAGTATGGGTGGAAGAATAGCCGCTGACCGGCGCTCAGCACGCCAGCATTTCTGGGCGCAGTTCGCTGCGGATGAACACCACGCCGCCGTTGCGGGTGGAGATGGGAGCGTGCCGCGAGCCGGGCAACGCCGCGTGATAGTCGCCCCGGCTATAGGCGCGCTCGCCGATCAGCATATCGCCCTCCAGCAACAGGCATTCTTCCAGGACGCTGTGATCGTGCGGCGGCAGTAAAGCACCGGGGGCCAGCCGCAGCAGGAAGGACTGGAATCCCGCGTCCCGATCCACCATCAGCACCTTGATTTCCGCACCGGGCGCCAGAATACGCCATTCGCCTTCGCCGTCGCGCACGGTGACGGTGGCGGGGGGGCCGGCTTCATCCAGGGCCGCTGCGATGGCGTCCCACACCGAAGCACGCGGTTCCACGTCGGGCAATGCCGCCGCCAGGGGTGTCAGGCGCCGCTCCCAGGCGGCGACCCGGCGTTGTTGCTCTGGATCGTGGGCCAGATTCGCCTCGAACTCGGTCAATTCCGGCCCGCTCAGCGTGCCGAGCACATAATCGCCCGCCAGTTGTTCGACTTCGTTTCGGTTCATGAGTCCAGGCACCCCTTCAGTTGCAGCAAACCCCGTCGCACCCAGCTTTTGATTGTGCCGAGCGGGATTTGTAGCCGCGCCGCCAGTTCTTCGTGGCTGTGGCCATGAAAAAACGCCAGCCTGATCGCCTGGGACTGCTCGGCGGACAACCGTTGCAGGCACTCCTCGATAGCCTGCGCCAGCGGATCGGCCGCTAGCGCGGGCTGTGGATCGGGGATTTGCAGGGCTTCCTCGGAGAGCGATTCGGCGTAGGCTTCCGCAGCCCGCCGTCGCCGTTGTCGCAGCCATTCGATGGCTCGATGCCGGGCGATGGCCATCAGCCAGACCATGACCGGGGCGCGGCCGGGCTGGTATTGCCCCGCCGCCCGCCAGATGGCCAGGTAGGTTTCCTGCAATACATCCTCCGCCACGTCCTGCTGGCGCAGCAGGGCCAGCGTGATGGTGTACAAGCGACCTTTGGTGAGCCGGTACAACTCGGCAAACGCCTGACGGTCGCCGCGCGCAGTGGCAGCCAACAGCTCGGGCAGAGGGTCGGTTGGAGTAGAGAGTGACTGGCGGGCCAAGTCCACGGCGCGTTGTGTCGTTCCGGTGAGAGTACGCCGGGATTTTATCCTGTGCTGCCGTGCGCGGCAACGCTGCCCAACCGGTGGGAAAGGCACAGCGTTGCGCGCGGACATGGCTTTAGGTTCCGTACCAGGATTAGCGGGTTACGATGTCAGATTTCATCGGCCCCAGCACGCCCAGCAACTCCTGTTGCTCCTTCTGGGGTACTTTGTGCTTGTCGAGGCTCATGACGAGATCCTCTACCAGCGCGTTGAAATGCCGCTCGGTGACGCCCATTCTGGCATGGGTGGTCTTCATGTCCCGGCCGGTGTAGGTGCAGGGGCCACCCGTGCCCGCGCAAATCTGCTCGCCAAGCAGGCGCTTGAGCTTGGGAATGTTGGAGTTGGCAAAAAACTTGTTGATCCGTTTGTCGGCGGCGACATTGGCGACGAAATCGTCCACCACGGCGTCGATAGCCGGTTGCCCGCCCAGACGGTCGTACAGGGTTGGCGTCCCTTTCATCGCTTTCATCGGGGCATCCACCATCTGGGATGTTTGGGCGCAGGCCGCCAGGGCCAGGGCGGCCGCGATGGGCAGCAGACGGTGTAAGCGAACGGTAGCAAACATGGCAGTATCCTCCAGAGTTAACTCGGTTGTGGTTAAGAGAGCGAGGGCAGGTTGGAGAGTGGCGGGGATGAAGACCCGATGACAGATGGCGTGCCGCGCGCCGCCATCGTTGGCAGCAGGGTGATGTTCAACCCACGTTCCAGGCACCAGATCAGAGCCAGCAGGGCGACAAGCGCCGAGCCGACCGGTAGAACCAGCCGCCGGTATGCCCAGGTCTGGCGCAGCGCGAAAGCCAACGGCAACGCCACCATGACAAAGCTTAACTGGCCGATTTCGACCCCCGCATTAAAGCTGGCCAGCGCCAGCGCCAGTGCCTCGTTGGGTAAACCCAGCTCACGCAGCACGCTGGCAAAGCCAAAGCCGTGGATCAATCCCAGAACGAAAGCCAGTAGCCAGCGCCGCGCTGTTACGACTGGCAGCAGGTTATTGAGCGCCGCCAGCACGATAGTGAACGCGATCACGGTTTCTACCAGCCAACTGGGCAAATCGAGCACGCCCAACACCGCCAGGCTCAGCGTCAGCGAGTGTGCGAGCGTGAAGGCGGTGACAATACCGGCGGTGTCCAACACCACTAGCCGTAGTGTCATTACCGGTTGCCAACGACCTTCTTGCCACCATAGCACCGCCGGCAGCAGCAAAGCCAGCAAAAACAGGATGTGATCGAAGCCAAGGGGCAAAATATGGGTAAAACCGAGCGTGAGATAGTGCCAGGCGGTGTCAAGTCGGGCGACGGGCGGCGTGGGTGACGCCAGCAGAAACGGGGTGCTGGTTTGGCCGCCTTCCAGCCATTCGGTGGTTACTGCCTCGGCTGTAGCCCTTTGCACCGTCAGGGCGTAAGAGGCGAACGTCCACGCATAGCTCCAGGTCAACTGGCGTGCCTCCGCAGGAATCTGTCCGCTCAAGCGGATGGTCGCTACGGCGGGCGACAGAGGACCGGCGCCGGGTGTGACCGTGTAAGCGATTGCGGGATAAACGTTCTGGGTATCGAACGCCAGTTGCACGCGCTGGCGAAATGGCTCATCAAAGCGGGCGAACACGGCCTGAAGACCGGTCAAGCTGGGGTCGATGGCTGAGGCTTCACCGGCGGTGGTCTGGAGCTTCTCGGCGAGCGCCACCGCATCCGTCACGATTTCAACCTGGTACGTCTGGCCTTCCTGCAACAGGATCGACACCCGTGTAGTGCCGATCTCATGGGCATATACTATTGGACTGTTTAGCAGCGCGACGACAACAGCGCATAACGCCAGATAGGCGAGCTGCCGACCCGCGAAAGCGGAAGCGGTGATCCTGAAAATAGGCGTCAACATGGCCTGTACCCTGAGTGTTCTTCAGCCTTTATGGCTTTGGGCGATCTTGGATGGGCGTTCAAACGTCAACGACGCCCAAAAGCTCGCCCACTTGGCCTGGGAGTCTGCCGCTGCTGGAACCATGTGCACGGCCTTGATCAGCCACATGCCCTCGGGTCGCAACCGAAATCGCACCCGGCCAGCGGCGTCGGTGCGAGCCGCCAGCTTCTCGGCAGGGTTCAATCGGTTCATAGCGACAACTAGCGCATCCGCAAGCGGGCGTTCCTGATAGATCAAGCGCACGGGAAGCTCCTCATCCGTGCCGAGGGCGTAGGGATTCCGTTCGGCGACCAGCTCAAGGGTGAAGCCGAGGGGTCGATCACTTTGGGCCGTGCTCGGCGCTCCTGATAGCACCAGACTTTTGGCGCACCGTGAAAAAAGTTCGCGGGCGCTCGTTTCAGTTTCATGGTCGCGTGCGCGCAGCGCTGCAATCGTTTCAAGCCCTTCTTCCCGCAGATACCGATTGAATTTTTCCGATGGTAATTCAACCGCGCTCGGATGGCTGTGATAGCCGATGACGAGCAAGCCCGGTGGCTCCACGCGCAACAAACCCGCCGGATCGACGCCATCTTGGCCAACCACCGGTTTGCGTCCGGTTGCATCCTCAAATACAAAGCGATCAATGAGGGCGGCATGACGGGGTAGTGGATCTCCAAGCAAATCCTGCCCAACCCGCAACCGCACGCCGACCCACTGCCCCGGCTCTGGGGCGAAGGTGGTCGGCTCAATCCACAGATCGTGGGCAAGCAGCGGCGAACTGCTCAGGGCGATGGCTAACATCGCAAGCGGTAGGCGAAACCGCATCCATCCGGCGTGTGGCATCTTCAGTCTCCTGGGGCAGGCCCCAAACCGGGGCCTGCCGTCATGTCATCGTGGATCGGATGGCGCCCTTTCAAAGCGCGGGCGGCGGCGGTGGGGTTTGTTCGGTCGGAACATTGACACCGCCATGCCCCTGATAGAGACCCTGGTGGGCCGGAGCCAGGAATGGGAATCGGTCGAGATAGTCCTTGTCGTTGACTTCGATGCCCTTGGCCAGGCCAGCCGCCGGATTACCCGCCACGATCAGGCTGAGTAGCACGCTATTGACATTCACCTGATTGCGATTCGGTGCCGTGCCGCCGCCAAGGCGACGCCCATTGGGAAAGCTGGAGTCGATAGCGGCGTCGAGGGTGATGACGTCACCGGTGAAACCGTCGGCGACCGGGATCGGCCGACCCAAATTGATCGCGCTGATAATATCGGCGCGAGGCCCCTTGAGCGTGGTCACGGTACCGGCAGGCACTCCCAGCGCCTTGTAGATGCCAAGCGCTTCAGCGTCGCGTACCAGCACCGGATGCAGGATGTCAGCACCGAAGTTGGTCACGTCTTTGAGCGGGCTGCTGCGCAGGTAACTGGTCTGGCGCTGCGTTCCAATGAGGCCAGCGTTGAAGAGTGGCAGAGCGTTTCGGCCAACCTGCACGAAGGAGCCGGCTCCCTTCAGACCTGTGATGGCATTATTGGGATCGACAATCTGGATTTTTTTACGGCTAACACGCGACCAGACCCGCAGCAGACTGTCGGTTGAATTGGCCTTGAGCACGCCATTGTGGGGAATGCCTTGCGGGAAAGCGTCGCTGATTGGAATCTCCAGGGCAATCGAAAAAATGTTAAAGCCGGTGAATACGTCCTTGCCTGGCGGGCGGCGCGCGCCCGGAATACCGCCGAGGTCGTTTGTATTCAAGTTAACCAGATCGAAAATACCCTTCTCATCCAGTTGGTAGGGGTCATCGAACTGACCGGCGATGATCCGCCCTCCGTTGGCTAGTGGGTGGATGAAGGTGTCCACGAACGTTTGATCGTAGAGACCCACTTCACGACTGGTAGGGTCTTTGGAGTCGTAACCGGTGAAAGCGCCGAGACCGTAGACCAGTCGGTCGGTCTGCGGGCCGTGATTGTTGGGGAGGACCGGGAGATCCTTGCCGAGGACGACGACTTGCCCACCACCACGCTCGTCCTCACCGAAATCGCTTTCCCTATCGGTCTCATTATCATTAGCTGAACGCCCGGCTTTAAAGGACAGGATGCGGCTGACCGTCATGGTCTCGGTACCGCCGGTGAGTTGCCAGAGTAACTCGTTGCCGCCGCCCAGGGCATCGGTCGGACTGGGCGCTGCTTCGGGGTTCAGCGTATTCTTGAACTCGACGCGATACACCAGATGGTCTCGGAGGCTCTCACCGATGCCAATGTGGAACTCATAGCGGTAGCCATTGCAGGCCCGCAGGCCCTGATTGCCCTGACCCGGCTCGTGGAGCGGGTTGAAGTTCATAATGAGGTAAAGCTTGTCGTGCGCGCCGGGCGATACCCAGGCGTAGGTGTCGGTGTTGTCGGCGCAGGGTTCGTTGAGGATCGCTAATGCCTCACGGTGGCTTGAGGCATAGGCAGTCAATCCGGTCGCAGTAAAAAGCGCTGTTGCGAGACAAACTTGGAGTAATGGTTTGGGCATAACAATCTCCCTCGGTAGCTGTGGGGATGAGGCGATACGCCACGCATCGCCTTTGGTGAAGCGTCAACGGCTTCACTTTGTCATGCGCCAACCCGTGCGATTTGGATGAGGGTCAGTGAAAAATTTTAAGAGTCCTAATCTAAGATAGTTACTGGTATTATAGGAAGAAAGGCTCACTTGAAGCGAGGTTTGGTGATGGAAAGCGGTGGTTGCAAGCGGTGTGGTAGCGAAGCGTCGGTCAAGAGCGGTCGC
>NZ_CBTJ020000027.1 GCF_001051235.1 Candidatus Competibacter denitrificans Run_A_D11
TCGCTATCAGAAACTGGATGTAGTCTTCATCTGTGACTTTCGGTGGGTTCATAACCTTCCTTATCGCTCTTTATCAACCAACTGCGTAACTCCTAAATTTTTGAGTGGATCGGACCAAGCGATCACAGCGCCGTTACTTCCAGCACAAGCGGTGGCATCCCAACCCGCTTGATGATAACCTTATGCTTTAATATGAAACTGGCTTCCATAAGCATCGCGCCCGACCAAAACTTTCTGCGGACCGTACCAAAATGGTACCGTTTGATGGCTTCTCAACCCCAACGCACTCCACACCACAGGGGATTTAATCGATGGCAATTGCTCACGACGGTAAAAACCGGACCAACAACGCCAAACTACTGCAATGGGTAGATGAAATCGCTGCCCTGACCCAGCCCGACCGTGTTCAATGGTGCGACGGCTCGGACGCGGAAAACCAGAAGCTGTGTGACGAAATGGTGGCCGCTGGCACGTTCACCAAACTGAATCAGGCCAAGCGCCCCAATTCCTATCTTGCCCGCTCCCATCCGTCCGATGTGGCGCGCGTCGAAGACCGCACCTTCATCTGCTCGGAGAAAAAGGAAGACGCCGGCCCGACCAACAATTGGGCGCCCCCGGCCGAAATGCGCGCGCAGCTCAAAGAGCAGTTCAAAGGCTGTATGCGCGGCCGCACCATGTATGTGATTCCGTTCAGCATGGGGCCGATTGGCAGCCCAATTGCCCAGATCGGCATTGAAATCACCGACTCGGCTTACGTGGTCGTCAACATGCGCATCATGACCCGCATGGGTCAGAAAGTGCTCGACACCCTGGGCAGCGACGGCTTCTTCATCCCCTGCGTCCATTCGGTCGGCGCACCGTTGACCCCCGGTCAGAAAGACGTGCCGTGGCCGTGTGAGCCGGACATCAGCCGTAAGGCCATTGTCCATTATCCCGAAACCCGCGAAATCTGGTCGTATGGCTCCGGCTACGGCGGCAATGCCCTGCTCGGCAAGAAGTGCCTGGCGCTGCGCATCGCTTCGGCGATGGCCCGCGACGAAGGCTGGCTGGCCGAACACATGCTGATCCTCGGTCTGGAATCGCCCAAGGGCGATAAGACCTACGTCGCGGCGGCCTTCCCCAGCGCCTGCGGCAAAACCAACCTGGCCATGATCGTGCCGCCCAAGGGCTTTGGCAACTGGAAGGCGCTGACCGTCGGCGATGACATCGCTTGGATCAAGCCGCGCCCGGATGGCACCCTGCGCGCCATTAACCCGGAAGCCGGCTTCTTCGGCGTTGCGCCGGGCACCTCGTATGATTCCAACCCGATGGCGATGGAATCGATCAAGGCCAACACCATTTTCACCAACGTCGTGCTGACTGACGATGGCGATGTGTGGTGGGAAGGGATGGGCGTCGAGCCACCGAAGCACGGCATCGACTGGCAGGGCAATGACTGGACGCCGGACGCTGGGCGGGTCGGTGCCCACGCCAACTCGCGCTTCACCGCGCCCGCCTCGCAATGCCCGACCATCGATCCGGCCTGGGAAGATCCCGCTGGCGTGCCGATTTCGGCCTTCATCTTTGGCGGTCGTCTGTCCAAGACCTTCCCGCTGGTTTATCAGGCTTATGACTGGAATCACGGCGTGTTCATGGCGGCGACCATGGGTTCGGAAGCCACCGCCGCCGCGATTGGCGTCACCGGCATCCGCCGCGATCCATTCGCCATGCTGCCGTTCTGCGGCTACAACATGGCGTCCTATTGGAACCACTGGGTCAACATGGGCAAGAAGTCTGGCCTGAAATTGCCTCAGATTTTCCGCACCAACTGGTTCCGCAAGGATGCCAATGGCAAATTCGCCTGGCCCGGCTATGGCCAGAATATGCGGGTTCTCAAGTGGATCGTGGAGCGCGTCAACGGTCAGGTCGGTGCTGTGGAAAGCCCGTTTGGGTTGATGCCGCGCTACGAGGATCTGGACCTTCAAGGTTTAGATTTCACGAAGGAGCAGTTCGCGGCCATTACCAACATCAGCCGCGCCGAGGCGGCCGCCGAAGTCGAGGAAATCAAGGGCTTCTTCGAGAAGTTCGGTCAGACTCTGCCGCCGGAACTGGAAGGGCAACGCCAGGAATTTGGCAAGCGCGTCGAGAAAGCGCCGGAAGTATGGAAGGTGGTTGAATCCGCCTAAGCGCAATCGCCAGCGCGGTCTTTGTGGGCCGCGCCGGACATCAGGTTGAACAGAAAAGCCGACGCGAGTCGGCTTTTTTTGATGGGCGCATTTTTAGGATGTTTGAAAAACTGCCTCCATCACCTGCAACGCGAAGCGCGCTGAAACCGTGGCCGGGCCGCCGTCCATCTCAATGCCGACTTCCACCGCTTCCAGCACCTCGTCGTAGCTCGCCCCCGCCTTGGCCGCTTGTTCAATGTGCCACTGCATACAGGATTCGCAGTTGATCTGTACCGAAATCCCAATAGCAATCAATTCCTTGATCTTTTTAGGCAACGCACCATCGGTGTAAGCCGCGTGCTCCATTGATAAAAAAGCATTGTAAACCTTAGATTTTTTCTCGATCAGGGTCTGATGCGCCCATTGCCGGGTTTGCGAAATTTCGCTCAATTTGTCCTGAGCCATCACTTACTCCTTTGCAAGAAACGCCTGAAGCGCGGGCACCACATCTTCCGGTTTTTCCTCTGGCAAAAAGTGGCCGCAATCCAATGCTTGGCCTTCTACCTGTTCGGCGTATTGTCGCCAAACCGCAAGCACGTCATAGGTGCGATGGACAAAGCCTTTTGCCCCCCACAGCACCAGCAGCGGACAACGGATTTTCTGACCGAGGCTAGCTTCGTCGTGCTCTAAATCAATGCTGGCTGCCGCCCGGTAATCATCGCAGGATGCCCGAATGGTTTCGGGATTGCTGAAACAGCGGATGTATTCCGACATCGCTTGCGGGGCAAATTGGGCGTCTGGCGCGCTCCAACGCTTGAGCTTCTCCATTAAATAATACGCTGGATTGGTGCCGATCAGCTTTTCCGGCAACCCATTGGGCTGGATCAGAAAAAACCAGTGGTAGTAACCAGTGGCAAGCGCCTGATCGGTATGCTTGAACATGTGATAGGTCGGCACGATATCCATGATGCAGACTTTCTTGACCCGATCTGGATAATCCAGCGCCAGCCGATGCGCGACCCTGGCCCCGCGATCATGCCCAACCACGCTAAATTCCCGATAACCGAAATAGTCCATCAGCTCGACCATATCCTGCGCCATCGCCCGCTTGGAATAAAACCGGTGATCGGGTGTACTTTTGGGCTTGGCACTGTCGCCATAGCCGCGCAAATCCGGGCAAAGCACACGAAACTGGCTGGTGAACTGCGATGCGACCTGATGCCACATCATGTGGGTCTGCGGATAGCCGTGCAAAAACAGCAACGGCTGACCGGAACCGCCGTGTTCCATAAAGATGGCGGCCCCTTTAGTGCTGATTTGGATTTTGTTGAATTCCTTGCTGAGCATAGCTGTCAACTCATGCCGTGATCTCAAGGCGATTGCCATCCGGGTCGAGAATCACACTTTCGTAGTAACCATCGCCCGTGTGGCGCGGCCCATCGAGAATTGGAAATCCATCGTCCTTAAGACGTTGAGTCAGAGTATCGACTTGCTGCTCCGAGCCGACGGCAATCGCCAGATGGGTGAAGCCCATCCGCTGCGCGCCCGCCTCGATCACCACCGGCGCAAGTGTCGTTGTCTTCATCGCCTCGATTCGCGCACCATCCGTGAAGCTGAGAAAGCAGGATTCAAAACCTTTGGCCGGATTGGCATAGTGCGCGCCCGCCACTGCGCCAAAGTAGGTGCTATAGAATTGCTTGCACCGATCCAGATCGGTCGTCCACAGCGCGATATGTTCGATGCGCATATTCAAGCCCTATATCCAACCGGCCGCTATACGCAGACAGTTATTTCTTGGCAATCAACTCAATCGGATAACCGTCGGGATCTTCGATAAAGGAAATAATGGTCGTGCCCGCATTCATTGGCCCGGCCTCGCGCAAGATTTTACCGCCCCGATTTTTCACCTCTGCTGTGGCCTGGTAAACATCATCAACTTCCAGGGCGATATGACCGTAGGCGGTGCCCATCTCGTAGCGATCCACACCCCAATTGTAGGTCAGTTCGATGACGCTGTGATTCGATTCATCGCCGTAGCCGAGAAAGGCCAAGGTGAATTTGCCGTCGGGGTAGTCCTTGCGACGTAACAGTTTCATCCCCAGGATTTCGGTATAAAACTGGATCGAGCGATCCAGATCGCCGGTTCTCAACATGGTGTGCAGAATACGCATCTTCATAGTCCTCTGCTTACAGGCTATTGGCAACCGGCGCAACCGTTTCTGATGACGCCGGGTTTTATCTCAGCGCCGTCCCTTCAGTGCGGCGATCCGCATCCGCAGCGCATTCAGTTTGATAAAACCACCGGCGTCCTTTTGATCATACGCACCCGCATCGTCCTCGAAGGTGGCGATGTTCATATCGAACAGGCTGTCGTCGGACTTGCGACCGGCGATGATGACGTTGCCCTTGTACAGCTTCACCCGCACCACACCATTGACCGGCGCTTGTGAGGTATCGATCATCGTCTGCAACAGCTTGCGTTCAGGGCTCCACCAGTAGCCGTTATAGACCAGCGCGGCGTAACGCGGCATCAGATCGTCCTTGAGGTGGGCGACTTCCCGATCCAAAGTCAGCGACTCCATCGCCCGATGGGCTTTTAGCATGATGGTGCCACCGGGGGTCTCGTAGCAGCCGCGCGATTTCATGCCGACATAGCGGTTTTCCACGATGTCGGCCCGGCCGATGCCATGTTCGCCACCCAGTTGGTTGAGCCGGGTCAGTACGGCGGCGGGCGTCAGCGCCTCGCCGTCGATAGCGACAATATCACCGTTGCGGTAGCTCAGTTCGATCACCCGCGGTTGATTCGGCGCTTGCTCCGGCGACACCGACCAGCGCCACATCGCTTCATCCGGCTCGCTCCACGGGTCTTCCATCACCCCGCCTTCGTAGGAAATGTGCAGCAGGTTCGCGTCCATCGAATACGGCGATTTGGCGCCGCGCTTCATTTCGACCGGAATGCCGTGCTGTTCGGCGTAGGCCAGCAGCTTTTCCCGCGAGAGCAAATCCCACTCCCGCCACGGGGCGATGATCTTGATATCGGGCTTCAGGGCATACGCGCCCAGCTCGAAGCGCACCTGATCGTTGCCCTTGCCGGTCGCGCCGTGCGAGACCGCATCCGCGCCGGTCTGCACCGCAATTTCGATCTGGCGCTTGGCGATCAGCGGCCGGGCGATGGAGGTGCCGAGCAGATATTCCCCTTCGTAGATGGCGTTGGCCCGGAACATGGGGAACACGAAATCGCGCACGAACTCCTCGCGCAGGTCTTCGATGAAGATATTTTCCGGCTTGATGCCGAATTTCAGCGCTTTCCCCCGCGCCGGTTCCAGCTCCTCGCCCTGGCCCAGATCGGCGGTGAAGGTCACGATCTCGCAGTGGTACACGTCCTGCAACCATTTCAGGATGACCGAGGTATCCAGGCCGCCCGAATAGGCCAGCACGACTTTTTTGACATCAGACATAACATTCCCCATGCGCGAATAACGGTTCATAGCTCACATATATCAAAAGCGGCCCGGATCATCCCGCCGATCCAGGCCGCCGTAAACCGTTAGCTTAAGGGTTTAAGTTGAAGGGTCAAGGCGAAAGCATAAATTCAGGCCCGCCGCAAATGACCCTTTTTGTTGAACACCCCTGCCCGCTCCATTACAGTCAGGTCAGCTATACCACAACGGGAGAGAGCGATCGTGACGGCCCTTCCTGAAATCACCAGTTGTGAAAGTTGTAACGCCTCAGTACGAGTCAAATGGATGGAAGAAGAAATTTGTCCGGGGGGTTTCTTCGGTATCGCCGCCTGCGAAAAATGCGGTTTTGTGCGGCTGGCGGTGGCGGCGGAGAACGCCGAGGATTTGGAGCGGTGCCGGTCTATGGTGCGGTTCGCCTTCGGGGCCGATAGTGTCGTGCTGTATGCGGATGAAAAGTAAACCGCTCTTTAGCGGCCGATGTAAGCCGGCGTCCGTTTATCGAGAAAAGCCCGCGTCCCGATCCTGAAATCCTCGCTGGCGGCCACCAGTCCGAAATAATCCGCGCCCAGCATGGCAGATTCTTCCAGCGACAGATTTAAGCCCCGATGCAGCGCTTCCCAGGTCAGCCGCACTGCCGTAGGTGATTGCGCCAGAATATCGCGGGCCAGCGCTTCCGTCGTGGCCAATAAGTCAGCCGCTGCCACCACCTCGCTCACCAGCCCGATTCGCAGCGCCTCCTCGGCATCCACGATCCGGCCCCGCACCAACAATTCGGCGGCGCGACCACGCCCGACCAGACGCGGCAGGCGGGTGGTTCCACCAAAGCCAGCGACCGCGCCAATTTTGACTTCAGGATGACCGAAGCGGGCGGTGCTGACCGCGACCCGCAGCCAGCAGGATTCGGCCAATTCCAAACCGCCGCCGAGCGCATAACCGTTGATGGCGGCGATCACCGGTTTACCCAGCGTTTCAATCTGCTGGTTGACCGCGATCCCCTGCTGTGCAAATTCCCGCACGGCCAGCGGCGATGCCTGATGCAAATAGGCGATGTCAGCCCCGGCGCAAAAGGCTTTCTCGCCGCTGCCGGTGATGATGACGGCTTTCACCGCCTCATCCGCCTGAATCTGCGTAAGCCGCATGGCCAACTGTTGCAACAGCTCCTGATTTAAGGCATTCAGCGCCGCCGGACGGTTGAGAGTAAGCCAGGCGATGCCAGCGGTTTGTTGATACAGCACAGGATCGGTCGAGGACATAAGCGCTCCGGGTCAATGTGGCCAGTGGAAAGGGGATGAAACCGCAGCCAGCTTAGCGTTTTGCCCCGCGCTGAATGATGAGAAATCGGCCGATTCCCATGCGCCGCACGCATGTCAAACGCCCGCCGCCGCCGTCGCGCGCGCCGCCGCCAGAATCCACTCGCCGACCTTGCGGACGTCATCGCGCGGCTCAGCGTCGGCCCAGAGCAGCCAATAAGAAAACCCGGTATCCGCCAGCCGGTGCGGCGCGGTGAGAACCTGCAAGCGCCCTTGCGCCAACAGGGGTTGAATCAATTCCAGGCGGCCGATGGCGATCCCCTGACCACTGGCCGCCGCCTGCATCAATTGATCATATTGGTTAAAGCGTTGCATACCACGCGGCCTGGGGTTTTCCCAACCCATCGCCCGTAGCCATTCGCTCCATTGCAAGCCGGGCAGGCGCGGTTCGTCGTATTCCAACAAATATTCACCCGTCAGATCGGCGGCCGAACGCAGGTGCTGCTTGCCGAGCGCGGGATGCGCCACGGGAACCACGGTTTCCCCAAACAACCAAATCGCCCCTTCCGGCGCGGCGGCGCGCGAACAGTAGCGAATGGCCAGATCGATACTTTCGGCGTTGAGATCGAGTAAGCGATTGTCGGCGGCGAGGCGAATTTCGATGCCGGGATGCGTCTGCTGAAACGCGGTCAGACGCGGTAACAGCCACAACCCGGCCACGCCGACGCTGGCGGTGATAGTGACCGGCTGTCGCCGCCCGCGCCCGACGCTGAGCGCTCCCAACACCTCCTGCAACTGGTGGACGATGCCATCGGCGCAGCGGTAGAGACGTTCACCGGCGGGGGTGAAGGCAATGGCGCGATGGCCACGCACCAGCAGCTTGACCCCCAGCGCTTCTTCCAACGCCTTGATTTGCCGACTGACCGCCGATTGGGTCAGGCACAGATCATCCGCCGCCTGGGTGATGCTCATGCGCCGCCCGACCGCGACGAAACCGCGCAGCAAATCCAGCGAGGGCAGACGCGCCAGCGGTAACGGCATCTTAGCTACTCTCGCGAGAGTGTTTGCCACACATTGCCGGGGACGACCAGCCGACCATCACGCTTCGCCTTCCCAATAATCGACCGCATCCGCGCAACGGCCGATGTGGGAGAAGGTCCGTAGCGCCTTATCCCCGCCCGGTGCCGCACCCGCCATAACGAAAAATTTGCCGGAATCGGGATACAGGCCGATGTCCGGCTGTTCCATGGTCGAGATACACCAATAGCTGAGCGGCTGCGTGGAACGGTTGATGACTTCGTGCGCGGCTTCCATCCCACCCGGCGGCAAGGCCACCACATCGCCCGCCCGCAGCGGCTGCTCGCCGTCACTGAGCCTCAGAATGCCTTCGCCCGCAATCACGATGATCATTTCTTCGTTGACTACATGGGCATGAAATGGCCAGGCGCTTTTGCCGGGCGGCACCACGGTCAACCGACAACCGAGCTTGCGCGCGTCGGTGCGGGGTCCGATCTGGGCCATGTCCGCCGCGAACCGCTCGCCGTGGCGCTGGGTCTGTAATTCCCGCTCCAAATCCACCTTATTGATGATCCGCTGCATTTCAATCTCTCCGGTTGAGTGGATGAGGCATTGATTTAAAACCAACCCGCAGTCATGCACAAACGAACAATTAGCCGGGTTCACATGCGTGGGGCGCATGTCAGCATGAAAACATTGCGGTTGAGCGCACCGACTCCGGCGCCGTTCAATGGCGCGAGCAACGCTTGTTCTCAACCCTGGCCGCAGTCCCAGCCCACGGAGAGATCACCATGATCCAGACTGAAACCCCGTTCAAGCTGTACGCCGATCCGCGTTCGGGCAACTGCTTCAAAGTCTGGTTGCTGCTGGGCTTGCTGGAGCTGCCCTTTCAGTGGGTCTCGGTCGATATTCTCAAGCGGGAAAGCCACACCCGCGAATTTCTGGCGATGAACCCGCAAGGGATGGTGCCGGTCTTGCAGTTGGATTCCGGCGCGGCGCTGGCCGAATCAAACGCGATTCTTTGCTATCTCGCGCAACGGAGTCTTTGTCTGTGGCCGCACGAGCCGTTAAGCCAGGCGACAGTATTGCAATGGCTGTTCTTCGAGCAGAACAACCATGAACCCTATCTGGCGGGGGTGCAATTCATGACCCGTTATCTGGGCCGCTCACTGGACGACCCGGATATTATGGAACGTATTAAACGCGGTTATCGGGCGCTTTCGGTAATGGAGCAACGGCTGGCGAAACACGCTTATCTGGCGGGTGAGACCCTGACGATTGCCGATATTGCCCTGTACGCCTACACCCACACCGCGCCCGATGCGGGCTTCGATCTGGGGCGATTTCCCGGCGTTCGCGCCTGGCTGGCGCGGCTGGAAGCGCGGCCCCGCTGGCTGACGATGGCGGCGCTGGCGGCCTCTCACGGCTCCCTGTTGCACTGGAGCCAGCGCGTATTGCATGGCGTATGATTTCTGCCATTCCGTCAATACCAGATGCTTCCCATCAATCCTTGAAGGAAAAAACCCATGAACCAAACCTCTGTTCATATCGTCGCCCGCGTCACCGCCAAGCCGGATCGCGTCGCGGAACTGCGTGCGGTACTTGAAACACTGCTGACGCCAACCCGCCAGGAAGCCGGTTGCCGCCGCTACATCCTGCTGCAAAATCAGCAGGAGCCGACCGGTTTCACCTTCGTTGAAGAATGGGTCGATGCCGCCGCCATCGACAACCACATGAAATCCGCTCACCTGCAACAGGCGTTTGCGCAAGCGGCCGGATTGCTGGCCGCCCGACCGGATATTCAACGCTATGATTTAATCGGCTAGCCTGAGATCGAAAACCGCAGGTCGCTGATAGGCGTATCCCGCTACAATACATGCGGAATACGCCATATCACTCTGCGGATTAGCTGTTCGGTATCAAACTCATCGCCAGCGTGTAGTGGCACCGTTTCGTAGAGACTTTGATCATGCCATGACCACCCGCTGGAACCCGCTTTCGCCTTCGCAATTTCCCTGGGAGCAGGACGCGCTCGATTTCATCCGGCAGGCGCTGCCGGATCGGGAACCGTTCCGGGCCTACAGCAATTTCGAGTTCATCGCCGACGACGGCAGCCCCAACGAAGTCGATGTGCTGGTGATCGCTCGCTACGGCCTGTTTCTGGTGGAGATCAAAAGTCGTCCCGGCGAAGTCGGCGGCGATACCCACACCTGGATTTGGCGCGATGGCAGCCGGACCTATTTCGATGACAATCCGCTCTTATTGGCCAATCGTAAGGCGAAAAAACTGGCGTCGCTGCTGGGCAGGCAAACCGCCCTCAAGAAACAGCGCGCGCCCTACATTCAACCGCTGATCTTCCTGTCCGATCCCGCCCAGCGCTGCAAATTGACCGGGCCGGCGCGCGCCAACGTGCATCTGCGGGCCGATCTGGCCGACCGGCTGTTTGCCGAAACCACCCCGTTTGCCAGCGCGCAGCCGATCAACCGGGAATGGGCCGCCGCCATTCACCGGGCGCTGGAGGCCGTCGGCATCCGTCCGCCACAGCGCAGTCGGCGGGTTGGTGACTACGAACTGGAAACGGTGCTGGCCGAGACCGATTTCTATCAGGACTGGCTGGCCCATCACGTTTCCCTCACCCACATACGGCGGCGGGTGCGGCTGTACACCGCCCACCGCACCCTGAGCCAGGAACAGCGCCGCTGGCTGGTCGATGCCGCACGGCGTGAATTCGAGTTGCTCGAAGGCATCCGCCATCCCGGCATTCTGCGGGCGGCGGATTTTATCGACAGCGAACACGGCCCGGCGCTGGTGTTCGATTACGATGAGCAGTTGCAGCGACTCGACCGTTTTATGCACGCCCAGGGTGATCGCCTCGATGTGTGGCAACGCTTGAAGCTGGTGCGGGCGATTGCCGAAACCCTGGATGCCGCCCATCGCCACCGGCTGTATCATCGCGGACTTTCCCCGCAAACCATCCTGCTGCGCCCCCAGTCCAGCGCCTTCGAGGTCACACTATTCGATTGGCAGATTGCCACCCGGCGACTGGACAGCGAGCAGGAAACCACCGGGCTGCTTCCGGCCGAATTGGTGGCCGAACGCGATGCGCGGGCACCGTATCTGGCCCCGGAAGCGCGAATTGCCCCGCGTCCCGATCCGATCAAGCTGGATGTGTTTGCGCTCGGTGCGATTGCCTATTTCGTATTGACCGGCCAACCGCCCGCCAGCGATGGCGACGATCTGGCGGCCCGCTGCGAACAAGGCCCCGGCTTGCTGTTGTCGGCGGCGCTCAACGGCTGCCTGAGCGAAGTGGAAGAACTGGTGCAGTTCGCCACCTGGCCAGCGGCGGACGACCGTTTAGCCGCCGTTACCGAATTTCTGGCGGCGCTCGATAAAGCCGAGGAGGCGCTGGAAGAGGCGCTGACCGCGCCGCCCGCGCCGCTGGTTTCGCCACTGGAGGCCAATGCCGGCCATGAATTGGCCGGTTTTGAAGTGATCCGGCGTTTGGGCAAGGGCGGCACCAGTCTAGCGCTGGCGGTGCGGCGCAAAACTGCGGGCGAGCCACGGCATGGCGTGCTCAAGATCGCGCTGCAAGCCGATTACAACGAGCGGCTGCGACGGGAAGCGGACGCGCTGGCCCGTCTGCAACCGCACCATCATATCGTGCAATGTCACCAGCGCCTCGACATTGCCGGGCTGGCGGCGCTGTTTCTGTCATCGGCGGGCGAGGAGACGCTGGCCGAGCGGTTGCGACAGGAGGGCCGCCTGGGGCTGGATTTGCTGCAACGCTTCGGTGAGGAATTGCTGGCGGTGGTGGATTATCTGGAGCAGGAAGGCGTGCCGCACCGCGATATTAAACCGGACAATATCGGCATCCGGCCGGGTGCGGGCAAGCGGCTGACCCTGACCTTGTTCGATTTTTCGCTGGCGGGGATTGCGGCGAACGATTTGAGCGCTGGCACCCGCAGCTATCTCGACCCGTTTTTGCGCAAGCGTGGCCGGTGGGACGGTTACGCCGAGCGCTACGCCTGTGCGCTGACCTTGCATGAAATGGCGACCGGGGCCTTGCCGGTCTGGGGTGATGGCAGCGCCGATCCGGCGACGCTGAAAAGCGAAATCACCCTGGATTCCGAACGCTTCGACGCCGTCATCCGCCAACCAGCGCTGGCGTTCTTCAGCAAGGCACTGGCGCGTGATCACCGCCATCGATTCGACAACGCCGCCCAGATGCTCCACGCCTGGCGGCAGGTGTTCACCGATGTGGGGCGACCCATCACCACCCACCCCCCGCAAACCCAACTGGCGCTGGTGGATGCGACCGGCGAACCGATCTCCGGGTTGCCGCCCCGCCTGACCCCGGACACGCCGCTGGAATTCCTGGCGCTCGACGCCCGCCATCTGGAATTGATCGACGAAAAAATTGGCCGTGAGCAACTGGCCACCGCCGGTGATTTGGCCAATTTTCCCCGGAATCGGCTGTATCGTCATCGCGGCATCGCTTTGGCGGTCGCCCGCGAACTGCATCAAATCGCCGACAAGCTGCGCCAGCAATTCGGTGGTAGTCCGGCCAGAGACGAAGCGACCGCCGATAGCCCGTTTGCCCGCTTGTCGGTGGATGCGGCCGTGGCGTTGCTGACGCCGAAGAAAAGCGATGAGGCCCGCTGGCAGGCGCTGCGTCGCTGGCTGGGCTTGCTGGAGGAGGATGGGGCGACGCTGGCGGCAGCGGACGGGCAGGCGTTATTGGAGCGGATCAGCCGCCAACCGGAAATCACCCATCTGCGGGAAGACGTGGCGCTGGTGCTGAGCGGTCTGGGCGGCATCGCCACGGTGGAGGAAATCGCTCAGGCGCTTCTGGCGCGACGGGGCAGTGTGCGCACCGGCGAAACCCGTCAGCGGGAGGCGCTGGCGCTGAGTCGGGCGGTGCTGGCCGCCGAACAGCTCCGGCAAACCGCCCGCTGGCAGATCGTGGCGCGGCACGGGGTGATCCGGCCTTCGCTCGACGCGCCGCACCGCGATGATTTGGTGGTGGCGCTGGTGACGCTGGCGGCGGGTGACGCCGGTTCCCAAACGGCGCTGAATCGACCGGAAGCCCGCGCCCATTACGCGACGCTGTTGGGTGAGGCGGCGGATCGCCTGGCTGATCTCGACCCGCTGCCTTCGCCGCAACAGGTGGCGGAGGTGTTGGCGCGTCTCGAACCGCCGGATGGCGTCAGCCTGACTCTGGAGCGGGCGATTCGCTTGGCGGCGGCCTGTGCGCGGCGGGCGGCGCTGTCGTCGCGGCTGGAATTTTATCCCGGTGGCCTGTCGGCGGCGCGGGCGGTCAAGCTGGCGGCCAGTTCCCTGATCGGCCTGCCGCAATTCGATTTGGAGACCTTGCGACGGCGGATTTATGCCCGTTATCCCAAGGCCGCGCCGTTGCCGTCCCCGACCGAACTGGAACGCCTGCTCCAGGAGGCGGGCTTGCAGGTGGTTTGGGAGAGCACTCGCCGGGCGTTTGTGGTGCGCTTCCCGGACGGGCTGCGGGCCGGAACCAGCCAGAGCGTGAGCTTCACCACCACCGGCCGCCAACGCCTGGCGACCGACCCGGAAACCGAGGCGGCTTTGCAGCTTGAGCGGCGGATTCAACGCGCTTTGCAGGCGGGGAAATTGCTGACGCTTTCGGTGGATTTGCGCGATTTGGCCCATGCCCAGCGCGAATTGAGCCAGCGTTTTTCGTTGCCGGTGATTGATTTCGATGAGGTGGTTTTGCGCCAGCTTGAGGCGCAAGCCCGCGCCTGGGAGGTGGATTGGTCGGTGTTGCTGGCGGCGGATGCCGCGCCGGCCGGTTCGGTGGATGCCCAGAATTTTGCGACGGTGCTGCATGAAGTATGGCCGAAGGTCGAGGCGGAACTGTTGCAGGGCGAGCAACCGGCATTGTTGGTGAATCTGGGGTTGGTGGCGCGTTGGCGGCGGATGGAGTTGTTCGCCACCTTGGCGGATGCTTGTCTGCACCGTCAGCGCCCGCCGTTGATCGTGTTGATGGCCAGTCGTTTAACGCCTGACAATTGCCCGATGCTGGACGGCCAGGCGGTGCCGGTGGCGATCAATACCACCGATTACGGCTGGATTCCGCGTGCCTGGCTGGAAAACGCGCATGGTGCGCTGGCCCGGTCTTGACGGCTGGCTCATGGCGTTTCACCGACATCGGTCAGGACTGCCTCGATAATCGTGGTGCCGATGTAATAACCGGCTGGTCGTAACCGTTCGAGCACCGGACGGGCGGCGGGAATTAACCCGCGCAATTTAGCCAATCCAATCACGGCGGCTGTACCAATGATTGACACGCCTTGCGCCCGCGCTTCCGCACGACCGGCGCGGTCGTCAATAACCAATAGGCACCCTGGTGATTGCAGGGCTGCCGCAATGGAACTGCGCTCGCCCGGCCCAAGCCCAGGATTCAGCGGTTGCCAAGCGATGGTTGGCGCATCGATACACCGCACCCAGCCGGCGGCAAACGCGGCGGCGAGATCGGCTTTACCTGGGTAATCCGCTTTCGGTAGCGCCTCGGCCTGGACTTCGAGCGTGACGCAGACCTGATCGAATACGCCATGCAAGAGTTCGAGTTCTCCGATGCGGGATAGCGCGATCAGCGGCCCGGCGTCAGCGATGATGAGGTCTGATCGAGCCATTGTCGGGCGGTGCGCATATCGTCGTGGGCTTCGGGGGCATTGCCGGTAAGCGGGATGCCGAGACTCGATAGCAGCGCGAGCATGTCAGGCAACGGCTTATCGGCCATTCGTGCGGCAAAGCCCGCAGTGATGGCCCCGTTCCGAAACAGTGAGACCGCCAGCGCCACGCGCACGGCGTCAGGATCGGGCAAGCCCAGCTTTTCCAGGCTGACCAACACGGCTTCGGGATGATCGCGGTTCATGACCACCACCATATCGTCTTCCCTGGCTCCCCGTAATGCGGTGGAAGGGTTACTTTTGAGCTGGCGGATATTGACGACCTGCATGATGTTCTCCTTTAATGTAGGAACATTATAAGACGAAAGAGTGGATCTCTCTATGCTTGACCGCCTCAAGCTACTTGCCGGCCTCAAGCCCCTGGTTCGCGCCCTGGAAGCCGATTTGCGCGATGGTTTCAAGAAAGCGGGGGATTATCGGCAACGCTTGCAAACCGATTGGGAGGCGGCGCGGGCGGCGGGTCGTACCGCCGAAGCCCTGGAAATCTGGGCCGAGGCGCAGTTTACCCAGTCGGCGGTGGCGTGGGTTTTGGCCTGTTTGTTCGTGCGCTTTTGCGAGGATAACGGTTTGTTGGATGCGCCGCTGATCGCTGGAACCGATGATCTGGGGCCATCGGCGGCGATGCGGCAGGAAGCGTTTTACCTGAAAAATCCCACCGCGTCGGATAACGATTATCTGCGCGACGTGTTCGCCACCGCCGCTCAATATCCCGGTCTGGATGATGTGCTTCGCGTTCAGCACAGTTTGCTGGATGCGCCGGTCTCCGCTGATTCAGGCAAGCAATTGGTGCGTTTTTTTCGAGCGACTAACCCGGACAGAGGCACGCTAATTTTCAGTTTTTTTGATGCTGGTTTAAACACTCGCTTTCTTAGTAATTTTCCGACTGATCGAAAAGAGTGGAGCAGCCGCTTTTTAGGCGACTTGTATCAAGATTTATCCCAAGAAGCGCGTGAGCGCTTTGCGCTGTTGCAGACGCCGGAGTTTGTCGAGTCCTTCATTCTGGATCGAACGCTGAAGCCAGCACTCGATAGTTACGTGCTGGACGATGTGGATGTGATTGATCCCACTTGCGGATCGGGGCACTTCCTGTTGGGCGCGTTCGAGCGGCTGGCCCCGCTGTGGCTGCGCCAGCAACCAGATAGCGTGAACGTGGCTTTGCAAGCGGCGCTTGACCGCATCAGGGGCATTGACCTCAATCCGTTTTCAGTGGCCATTACCCGGTTTCGGCTGCTGATCGCCGCGATCAAGTGGGGACAAGTGCACACGCTGCGGCTGGCCCCAACGTTTCATTTTCATATCGAAATCGGTGACAGCTTGCTGCATGGTTTCGATCAGAAGGACTATCTACGCGGTCAATCAACACTCGATCTGGATACACCGCAGGAGAATTTGGAGGGAGATCATGTCTATGGCCATGCTTACGCCACGGAGAATTTTGAAGCGGTTAACGAGATTCTGGCTCGCAAGTACACGGTGGTGGTGGGCAATCCGCCGTACATTACGGTGAAGGATGCGGCGATTTCCAAGCTTTATCGTGACCGATTCAGCAGTTGCAGCGGAAAATATGCGCTGGTTGCGCCGTTTTGCGAGCGATTCTGGGCGTTGGCCAAGCCTTCCGATCACACCCAGCGCGGAGGTTTTGTTGGCTTGATTGTCGCTAATTCCTTCATGAAGCGGGAATTTGGCAAGAAGCTGGTCGAGGCATTTTTTCCCAAAATCGACCTGACCCACCTCATTGACACATCGGGCGCGTACATCCCTGGCCACGGTACGCCGACGGTGATTTTGTTCGGGCGCAACCGTCAGCCAATGAATTCCACGGTGCGGGCCGTCATGGGCATCAAAGGCGAACCGGCAACGCCCACCGACCCCGCTCAAGGCATTGTCTGGCAAGCGATTCTAAATCAGATGGATCTGCGGGATTCCGAATCGGAATGGGTCAGCGTGGCGGATATTCCACGAGCAACGCTGGCAAAACATCCGTGGAGTATCGGCGGGGGTGGGGCGGCGGAGTTGAAGGAGACGATTGAGGCTGCCGCCGATCAGGTTTTAATGAACATCGCTGAATCCATCGGCATCACATCGTTCACACTCGAAGATAACGTTTACGTTCAAGACAGCGTTTTTTGGCAACGCCGTGATGTGCCTCCTCAAATACTGCGCGCCTTAGTCGTTGGTGATGAAATCCGCGATTGGTTCGGCAGCTACAGCGCAGTGGCTATATTTCCTTATGATGCTGGCTATAACCCTATTGCGCTGGATTCTGAACAAACCGCATACCGCTTTATGTGGACGTATCGGACTGGGCTTAGCAATAGCAAGATGTTTGGCGGCCAAACAAAAGTGGAATCAGGCTTACAATGGTTTGAATACGGCAGGCTGACAGCAAGCAAACTTCGCACTCCATTAACCATCACCTTCGCCTTCGTCGCTACTCACAACCATTTTGTGTTGGATCGAGGCGGTAAGGTTTTCAAGCAATCCGCACCTGTCATCAAATTGCCTGCCGATGCCACCGAAGACGACCATCTTGGCTTGTTGGGATTACTGAATTCATCAACGGCTTGTTTCTGGCTCAAGCAGGTCTGCTTTCCGAAGGATCGCAAAAGCGGTTGGGATGAACGATCTGAATACGATGCTTCCAAAGCCAGCCAATTCCCCCTTCCCGAACACCGCCCCCTCGCTCTCGCCCGCACCCTCGACGACCTCGCCCGCCAACGCGCCGCGCATCTTCCCGCCGCTCTGTTCGCCCAAACCGTACCCACCCGCACCGAACTGGACGCCGCCCGCGCCGCCGCCGAATCCTTCCGCAACCGCATGATCGCCTGGCAGGAAGAACTGGATTGGCAGGTTTATCCGTGGTACGGCGTCTGGGACGAAACCCTCTGCCACGACGGCGAACCGCCGGAAATCCGCTTCGGCGAACGGGCGTTTGAAATCGTACTGGCCCAGCAATGCGCCGCTGGCAAAACCGCGACTACCTGGTTCGAGCGCCACAACGCGCAACCCGTCACCGCCGTTCCCGCGCACTGGCCCGCCGCTTATCAGGCAGTGGTCGAGCGCCGCATCGACGCCATTCGCCGTTCCCGCGATCTCGCCCTGATCGAACGGCCCGAATGCAAACGCCGCTGGTCGCAAACCGACTGGAACACGCTGGAACGCGCCGCGCTGGAAAACTGGCTGCTCGACCGGCTGGAAGCCGCCGACCTCTGGCCGCGTGATGCCCACCCCGCCCCCAAATTGCGCTCGGCCCGCGAACTGGCGGACGCTGTGGCGGGCGATGAAAACGCCCGGCGGGCGCTGGACTTATACGCCGGTAGCGGCAGCGACGCTCACGCCACCGTTATCGCCCTGGTTCAACAGGCCAGCGTCCCCTACCTGGACGCCCTGCGCTACAGCGACAGCGGCTTGCGCAAGCGGGCGATCTGGCAACAGGTTTGGGATTTGCAGCGGCGCGAAGACGCCATTGACGCCGCCGCCACCCAAGAATTGGCCGGTCAGCCTGCCGCCGCCATCCAGCAGGAACAAGCCGCCCGCAAGGCCGCGGCCATCGGCGCCATCCCGGTTCCACCCAAATACAAACCGGAAGACTTCCGCGATGGCGGCTATTGGAAACTGCGCGGCGCGTTGGACGTACCCAAAGAACGCTTTGTCCGCTTTCCCGGCCTGGAACGCGCCAGCGACGCCAACAGCCCGATGCTGCTGTGGGCGGGCTACGACGCCAAAGCACGGGCGCTGGCGCTAGCCGGCACTCTCTACGAACTCCTGCACCGCGAAGGCGCGGACACCGCCCGTTTCACGCCCCTGCTGGCCGGTCTGGACGAAACCCTGCCGTGGGTGCAGCAATGGCATCCCGAAATCGACGACGACCTTGGCATGAGCACCGGCGATTATCTGCAAGGGCTGCTCGATAGCCAATTGGCCCAACACGGCCTGACCGTGACCGACCTCCGCCACTGGCGACCGCCCGCACCCGTGGGCCGGAAAAGGCGCTGACCGTGCTGATGGCCTGGTGCTATCATGCCGCATGACTTGGAGCGGTGGAGGGTGTAGCAATGGCGGCAATCGTCAAAACCGTCGGGCAAAGCGGGCAAATCGCGCTGGGCAAAGCCTACGCCGGTCGGCATGTGCTGGTCGATGAACTGGAACCGGGCGTCTGGCTGGTCAAACTGGGGGAATTTATTCCCGACAATGAACGGTGGCTGCACACGCCGGAGGCCAAGGCCGATCTCGACGAAGCGGTGGCCTGGGCCGAAACTCACCCGGCGGCGGCCACCGACCTCGACGCACTCGAAAGCCGCCTGCCATGAAGCGGGCTGCGGAAGATGCCGATACCATTCGGCTCGATCTGAACAACCCCGTGTTTCAACGGCAGCTTTTCGCTCTGGAAAAGGCGCAACAGACCAGCGTACTGGCGACCTTGCGCAAACTGCTTGATCTGCGCTGGCCGCAACTCTACCGGGATGCAGGCTTGAAGTGGGAAGCGATCCATTCCCGCACCGGGCCGGGCGGGCAGCGACTCTATAGCCTGCGCATCAGCCACGGATTTCGAGCCGTCGCCTATCGTGATGCTGGCGGCTGGCTGCGCCTGCTGTCCTTGCATCCCGATCACGATTCGGCGTATCGCTAACACACAACGCGGCTGACGCGGCCCGGTCAAAGGAAAACCACCCCATGCCCACCCTCCGCGACATTTTCGACCTGCCTGAACACGTCGGCGCGGGCGATTTCGTGCTGAAACTCACGGATGGCCTCAACGTCCCGGCGGAAACCGTCCGCCAGTACGTCGTCACCCCGCAACTGCTGAAATGCTTCGATCAGGCCCTTGGCGTGGTCAAAAGCGCCCTCGACGCCCGCACCAGCAAGGGCGCCTATCTGCACGGCAGCTTCGGTTCCGGCAAAAGCCATTTCATGGCCATGCTGTCGCTGCTGCTGCGCAACGACCCGACCGCTCGCGGCAAACCCGAACTGGCGGCGGTGGTGTCCAAACACAACGCCTGGACGCGGGATAAAAAATTTCTGGTCGTTCCGTATCACCTGCAAGGCGCACAATCGCTGGAAGCGGCGCTGTTCGGCGGTTACGCCCAGTATGTCGCCACACGGCATCCCACCGCGCCGACGCCGGGTTTCTACCAGCGGGAGGGCATTTTCGCCGATGCGCAAACGCTGCGGGCGCGGATGGGCGATGAGGCGTTTTTGCAAGCACTCAACGACGCCGATGGCGACCCGCAACCGACCGGCTCCAAACCGACCGGCTCCAAATGGGGCCAGCTTGCCCACCAATGGACGGCGGCGCGCTTCGAGGCGGGACTGGTCGCGCCCCCCGGCAGCAGCGACCGCTTCCGGCTGGTCGATGCGCTGACTCGCGCCTTCTTCACCACCCAAAAGCAGCTATCCGCTTCCGAGCAGGAACTCTACACCTCGCTCGACGATGGCCTGTCCGCCATGTCGCACCACGCCCAGCAGTTGGGCTATGACGGCATCGTGCTGTTTCTGGATGAATTTATCCTGTGGCTGGCCAGCCGGGCGGCGGATACCGCCTGGATTGCCCGCGAAGGCCAGAAAGTCGCCAAACTGGTGGAATCGGGCAACGCCGACCGACCGGTGCCCATCATCAGCTTCATGGCCCGCCAGCGTGATTTGCGCGAACTGGTCGGCCAGCATTTGCCGGGCGTGGAGCAACTGTCCTTTGCCGACACCCTGCAATGGTGGGAAGCCCGCTTCGACCGGGTGAATCTGGAAGATCGCAACCTGCCGGAAATCGCCAAAAAACGGCTGTTGCGGCCGCGTGGCCCCGCTGAAGAGCAACACCTGAAAAGCGCGATTGACAAGCTGCTCGGCCAGCAGCCGGAAGTGGTGCAAACCCTGCTCACCCGCGAAGGCGACCAGCAGATGTTGCGCGATCTGTATCCCTTCACCCCGGCGCTGGTGCAAACCCTGATCGCGGTGTCCTCGCTGCTGCAACGCGAACGCACCGCCCTGAAGTTGATGCTGCAAATGCTGGTGGAGCGGGCGGATCGCCTGGAAATCGGCGAGGTGATTCCGGTGGGCGATTTGTTCGACGTGATCGCCAGCGGTGACGAACCGTTCACCCACGGCATCAAGTTATTCTTCGAGCAGGCCCGGCAATTGTGGCGACGCCGCTTGCTGCCGCTGCTGGAAGATCAGCACGGCATCACCTGGAGCGAGGCCGAAGCCGGAGCAAGCGACCCGAAAAAAGCCGCCGCCCTGCGCAATGACGCCCGCCTGCTCAAAACCCTGGTGCTGGCCTCGCTCGCCCCCGAAGTGGAAGCGCTGAAACACCTCACCCCCACCAAACTGGCCGCGCTGAACCACGGCACCATCCGCACGCCAGTGCCCGGCAGCGAAGGCATCGCGGTGTTGACCAAGCTCAAGCGCTGGGCCGGTCAGGCCGGTGAAATCAAAATCGCCGACGATTCGCCCAATCCGAGCGTGGCGCTGGAAATCGCTCAGGTGGATACCGACACCATTCTGGCCAACGCGCTGTCCTTCGACACTCAGGGCAACCGGCAAGCCGAAGTCCGGCAACTGCTTCTGGAAGGGCTGGAGTTGACCGAAGTGGTGTCCAGCCTGCTGCCGCCGGAACTGGATCTCGTTTGGCGCGGTTCGCGGCGCAAGGCGGAAATCCTGTTCGGCAACGTCCGCGAACAGTCCTTCGATACCCTGAAAGGCCGGGAAGGCATCTGGCGGATTCTGGTGGATTTTCCCTTCGATCAGCCTCCGCACGGCCCCCAGGACGATGTGGCCAGGCTCAACAGCTTTCTCGATGAAGGCCATATCGGCCGTTCGTTGGTCTGGCTGCCGTCGTTTCTGTCGCCCAATGCGCAGGATCA
This sequence comes from Candidatus Competibacter denitrificans Run_A_D11, assembly GCF_001051235.1. Lineage (GTDB taxonomy): Bacteria > Pseudomonadota > Gammaproteobacteria > Competibacterales > Competibacteraceae > Competibacter_A > Competibacter_A denitrificans. The sequence continues at coordinate 21,449 of NZ_CBTJ020000027.1, forward strand.
ATTGGGCCGGTTGGTGGTGCTGCAATTCGTGTTGCGCGGCAGTCATCTCGATCAATACGCCGCGCACCTGTCGCAGGTGGATCGGGAACAGGCCCGGATGCTGTTGACTAATCAGCGCGACCAACTGCGCCAGTTCATGCGCAATGCGCTGGTCACCGCTTACGGCCTTAACCACCTGGCCGACGAGGCGCTCGATTCCACCCAAACGCTGGAGGAGCATTTTTACCGGCTCGATCCGTCGTTAACGATTCGCCCGCCGGTGGCCGCGACCTTCAAGGACGCCTTCAGCAAACTGCTGGAACAGGCGCTGGATTACGAATTTCCGGCCCATCCGCGCTTCGACCTTGAACCGCGTCCCATCGCCGTCAAACGGCTGGCCGAGGTGCTGGCGCAGGCGGCGCAACAGCCCGGCGGGCGGGTGGAGTTGGAAGCGACGTTGCGCGACGACGCCCGGCGCATCGCCCCGAAGCTGGAACTGGCCGAAGTGGGCGAAGCCGCTTTGCAATTGCGCGATGACTGGTCGCAACACTTCGCCCGTTGTCTGGCGCGGCAGTCCGGCCACGATCCCACCGTCGCCGAACTGCGCCGCTGGCTGGATCAACCCGAACGGCGCGGCCTGCGCGAAGATTTGCAGGATTTGGTGATTCTGACCTGGCTGGCCCGGACCAACCGCTCGCTGTACCGTTTTGGCCAGTTGTTCCGGGGCGGCGTCGGTCAGCTACCGGATGACTGCGAAGCGCGGGAGCAGCCTTTGCCGGACGCCGCCGACTGGGAAAAGGCGGTGACGCTGGGCGGCGAGTTGCTCGATCCGCTGGTGGCGGGGCTGTACCGTTCGGCCCCCGGCTTGGCGCAGTTCGCCCAGGCCGCCCGCAAACGAATCAAGGACAGCGGCCCACTGCTGGCCGCTTATCTGCGGCTCATCGATCAATTGTTGGCGCTGACCCACGCCGAGTCTTTACTGCCGCAGCAAGCGGCGCTGCGCAAAGGTGCGGCGACGCACTTGCGGGACTGGTTCGCCGCGCTGGAAGCCGCGACTGCGGAATTCGATCTGATCACCCTGAGCGCCCGGCTGGATTTGGCAGCCGAGCTACTGGCCGAAGCCAAAGCGGTGTTCGGCGCGCTCCACGAACTGGCCCGCGCTGATTTGCGGCCTTCGTTGATCCAGCATGTGCAGGTCATCGCCGAGGGTGGCGGTGAATTCGCCTCACCCGCCAGCGGCATTCTGGCCTCTCTCGCCCAGGCGGCGTTGCGCTATGAATATGTGGACGGCCTGTTAGCGGCGCTCGCCCGCTTCGAGCAGGAAGCCAACCAATTGCTGGCGGCTATTGCCCGCCGACAAGCGCCGCCCTCGACGGAGGTCGCCGCACACCCGATCCACGTCCCAGTCCAGCCTGGCACAGCACCGGCGCGGTGCATCGACCAGCGGGGTCTGGAAAAAACGGCGGCGCTGGCGGCGCTGGCGGAGGCGCGGGCGCTGCTCGAAAGCCTGAACAATACCGCCCGCGTCGATATGACCATCGTTATTCGGGACGCGGAATGAAGGTTCCAGCCTATCAATTGGCCCTGCAAGCCCAACAGGCGCATCAGGCTGACCCGGCGGCGCGATTTGTTTTGCTGCGGCTGGCCGCCGACGCCTTCGACGGGGCGGCGGTGGACATCGACGCAGAACCCTGGCCGGTGGTCGTCTGCGCGTCGCCGCTGGCGGTGCGCGAGGCGATGCGTCGGTACGCTACTGGCGCCACGCCCGCCGTGCTGCTGTTCGCCGGTACGGAAGAGGATCTCGGTCACGATGTGCTGGCCCGTTGCGCCAAACGGCGGCTGTTCGCCCACGATCTCTGGCAGACCGTGCTGGCGCTGTTTCGCGCCGCTTCGCTCGACCCCCGGCTGACCCGCCAGCGCTGGCTGGCGGAACTGTTGCTGCGCTTTCTGCCAGCGGAGGGTTACTTGCCGGTTCGTTCACTGGCGCTGGATCAGGAGCGGGTCTGGCAAGAGTTGTTTCAGGTGGTGCTGGGCTTTACCGCCTATCCACCGACCGCGCCCGACCTGCTGGCATGGGCCAGCACGCCACGGCTGCGCGAGCGTTTCGAGGCACTGCCGGTTGAAGCGCGGGCAGGGATTGGCGGGCATTTCCAGGAACGTCTGGGCGATGTGGGGGGCGTGGTGCTGGCGGCGATTGCGGCGGGTCAGGCCGATGATCTGCTGGCGGCGGGCCTGCTGTGTGAAGCGCTCGACGACCGCGAGCCGACCTTGACGGCGGCGACCGCCAAAATCACGGCGCGACTGGAAATTTTATTCGGGGGGATTTCGCTATCCGCCCGCACATTGCAACACTGGGCCAGTGCGGCGCGCGATGGGTTCGAGCGGGCCACTGGCAACGACCGCCAGCCGTCGCTCAGCCGTTATGAAGCGCTCGTAACCCGCTTGAAGGCGGAACCGTTGGCGGTACGCGCCCGGTACGGTCAGGCGGCGCTGGCTGAGAAAATCCGCAGTTTCGCCGGGGCGCTCAACGAGTCGGACGGGTCTGCGGCCCGGCGTTGGCTTGCTGGCTTGCTAGCGCATCAGGGGCCGACGCTGGATGAGCGGGTTGTGCTGCGCTGCCAGATGGCGGTGCGGCTGGTCGGCTGGCTGGCGCAGCCGACTGACGCGGCAACGCCCTCGTTGACGGCGCTCGCCACCCGGTATCGCCACGACCTCGCCTGGGTGGACTGGGCGCGGAACGTGCTGCTGGAGGGGGATGATTCGGCGGAACTGGCCGGGGCCTATGCCCGACTTCGGGACTGCGTGCGCCAGCGGCGCGAGGCGTTCGACCGCAGTTTTGCCGAAGCCCTGGCGACGGGCATCCCGGATGGCGTGGCCCTGATCCCCATCGAAGCGGCGCTGGCCCGCGCTGTCGTTCCGGTGGCGGCGGCCAGTCGAATCCTGCTGATCGTGGTGGACGGCATGAGCATTGCCGTGTTTCTGGAACTGCATCAGAGCCTGAAGCAACACGGCTGGTCGCCATGCCAACGGACGCCAGGAACCGGCGCAACGCTGCTGGCCATGCTGCCGTCCACCACCGAAGCCTCACGCACTTCCCTGTTCTGCGGGCGACCGTGCACGGGTTCCGCCGCCACCGAACACGCCGAATTCAAACGCTTTCCGGCGCTGGTTACGCCGTCGGTGGCTGGCAAACCGCCGCTGCTGTTTCACAAAAAGGATTTGCTGGATCGCTCAGGCGTCGCGCTGGCCGATGATCTGCGGGCGGCGCTAAACGATACCCGGCAACGGGTCGTCGCGGTGGTCATCAATGCGGTGGACGATCACCTGATGAAAGCCGATCAGCTCCGGTTGCGCTGGACTATTGCCCAGTTCAAGGGGCTGGATGCCTTATTGGCGGAGGCGCGTTCGTCCGAACGCACGGTGATTTTGAGCAGCGACCACGGCCATCTTCTGGATCAGGATACCGAGTTGCGCGCCTCCAGCCCCAGCACCCGCTGGCGCGAACCGAGCCTGGAGTCCTATCCTGGTGAAATCAAGCTTGGCGGTGCCCGCATCAAAGCGGCCTGTGGTCTGGATGAAGTGGTGCTGGCCTGGAGCGAGCGGCTGCGCTACGCCAGCAAGCGCAACGGCTATCACGGCGGCTGTTCCCCGCAGGAAGCGCTGGTGCCTGTCGCCAGCTATCGGCATGGCCCCAGGATGGATGAGGGCTGGTATGGCAGTGACGAAGCACCACCGATTTGGTGGCGAATTTAGCGGTGTCGATTTGCAATCATTGGGCTACTCTAATGACCGTATGCTGATACGGGCTACACCGCCGAGAAACCCAATAACTCATTGATTTTTAATAATGAAAACCCTGACGCTCACCCGCCCCGACGACTGGCATTTACACGTCCGCGATGGTGCGGCGATGCAATCGGTCGTGCCGCACAGCGCCCGCCAGTTCGCCCGCGCCATCATCATGCCCAATCTGCGCCCGCCGGTGACAACCACCGAGCAGGCGCTGGCCTATCGAACGCGGATTCTGGCCGCCGTGCCGGCGGGATTGGACTTTCAGCCGTTGATGACGCTGTATCTGACCGATAACACGTCACCCGCTGAAATCGACCGGGCCAAGGCATCCGGCCAAGTCGTCGCCTGCAAGCTCTATCCCGCCGGTGCGACCACTCATTCCGACTCTGGCGTGACCGACATGCGGAAAATCTACCCGGCGCTGGCGGCGATGCAGGCGCGGGAATTGCTGTTGCTGGTGCATGGCGAAGTGACTGACCCGGCAGTCGATATTTTCGACCGTGAAGCGGTGTTTATCGAACGGGTGTTGATGCCGGTGGTGCGGGATTTCCCCGCGCTGAAGATCGTGCTGGAGCACATCACGACGCAAGACGCGGCGGACTACGTGCGGCAAGCGCCGACCACGGTTGCCGCCACCATCACCGCCCATCATCTGCTCTACAACCGCAACGCCATCTTCCAGGGTGGCATTCGGCCACATTATTACTGCCTGCCAATCCTGAAACGCGAACGCCACCGGCAAGCGTTGGTACAAGCGGCAACCAGCGGCAACCCCAAATACTTCCTCGGCACCGACAGTGCCCCGCACCCCCAACAGGGCAAGGAAGCGGCGTGCGGTTGCGCGGGGTGCTACACCGCCCATGCCGCGCTGGAACTCTACGCCGAAGCTTTTGATTCGACCGGAGCGCTGGAGCGGCTGGAAGCCTTCGCCAGTTTCCACGGCCCCGATTTCTACGGACTGCCGCGCAACACCGCCACCATCACCCTGCACCGTCAGGCGACAATAGTTCCTGAGCAATTGCCGTTTGGTGAGGATTATCTGGTGCCGCTGCGGGCTGGAGAACACCTAGCCTGGCGCATGGCATAGGCAATTTCAGCCCAGTTCCAGCACATCCCCGTTACCGACAAACAGGTCGGTTTGTGAACCGTTGCGGCCCGTGCCGCGCTGTACCGGCAAACCCAGTTCCAGCATCCTGCTGACTGCCGTGCGCCCGGTGCAGTGGTTGCACGCCAATTTATCGATGCCGTAATCACTCAGGCGGTTGATGATCTGCTCCCGCGCCTCGTCCCAGTCGTCCAGCGGCGCGATATGCAGCCCGCCATAGAGCGCGTGAATCCGCTCGCCACCGACGAAGTTCCTTTGCGCGTAATCGAGCAGATTGAGCACACCAACACAGTGCCGGTGTCGAACCAACCCGTTTCGGAGACACAACGGATTTTTAGCCGTTTCAAAAGACCGATATCGAGTTTGTGTGCAATTGCCATGATAATGATCCCCCTGGGTAGTTCTATAATGAACTCACTAATTCGGTAGGAATAGAGACATCTACCAAGCGTTAAAATAAGGGAGCCACAACCAGCAACAGCAGTAGCAAGACAGGGTTAATATCACTTCAAATCCAAGTTGCTACATGCCTTACATTCAACGGTTATAGCCCAAGGGTGGACACTCCGCCGAGCTATTTTCAACAACACGCTTTTGTTCCGAGGAAGACTATGATCGCAAGAATGGGCAAACTGTGGAGTGCATCACGCTGGCTCAGCGCCTTAATACTGGCGATAGTCATGAGCGAGGGGATTTATGCCGCCGAACCCTCGTGGCAAGAGATCGAAAAAACGGCGCGCGGCCAAACCGTGTACTGGAACGCCTGGGGCGGCGATGAGAAAACCAACGCTTACATCGCTTGGGTCGGTGAGCAGGTGAAAGCCCGTTATGGCATCACCCTTCAGCATGTCAAAGTCGGTGATATCGCCGAAACCGTCTCGCGGATACTGGCCGAAAAATACGCGGGTCGCAACGAAAAAGGCACGGTGGATCTGCTCTGGCTCAACGGGGAGAACTTCCATACCATGAAGGGCAATGGCTTGCTGTTCGGGCCTTTCTCCGAAAAGCTGCCCAATTACCCCCTGGTCGATACCATCACGATCCCCAGCACTACCCTGGATTTCACCGAGCCGGTCGAAGGCATGGAAGTCCCCTGGGGCAAATCCCAACTGGTTTTTATCTACGACACGGCCCAGCTACAAAATCCGCCGAAAACCGTGGCCGAACTGATGGCTTACGCCAAAGCCCATCCTGGCCGCTTCACTTATCCTGAACCGCCCGATGCACTCGGCTCGACCTTTCTCAAGCAGGTCTTGATCGAATTGACCGACCAGCGCGACGCCTTGCAAACACCGGTTGCCGAAACCACGTTCGGCGCGGTGACTGCGCCGCTGTGGGGCTGGCTGGACGAAATTCGCCCCCATCTCTGGCGACAAGGCCAGGCGTTTCCACAAAGCACGCCTGCGCTGCGCCAACTGTTGGCGGATGGTGAAATCGATCTGGCCTTCAGCCTCAATCCCAACGATGCGTCGGCGGAAATTGAAAAGGGGAATCTGCGCAATACCGTGCGCACCTATGTGCTGACGGGCGGCACCATCGCCAACACCCATTTCGTCGCCATTCCCTATAACTCCAGTGCCAAGGAAGGTGCCCAGGTAATCGCTAATTTCCTGCTTTCTCCCGAAGCCCAGACCCGCAAACTGGACCCGACCATCTGGGGCGACCCGACTGTATTGGGGCTTGAAAAGCTGACTCCCGCCGACCGAGAGCAGTTTACCAAGCTAAAACGCGGCATCGCTACACTTAGCCCCGGCGAATTGGGCGCACCGCTGCCTGAACCGCATCCAAGTTGGGTGGAACGACTGGAAACGGCCTGGCGGGCGCGCTATAGCCGCTAGCGTGAGCGGTCTATCACGCCAGCCTGTTGTCTGGCGCATTCTCCTCTTACCGCTCGCCCACGCTCCCGCGTTCACGCTATTTTTGCTGCTGGCCCCGATTGCCGCTGGATTGATCGGCACACTGTTGCCCGCGTTTGGCTGGCTGCCGGTAGTGGGTGCGACTGAATTTTCCCTGGCGCCGTGGCGGGCGCTGCTCGCGGAACCGGGTTTGTGGCATTCGCTGGGATTGACCCTATGGACCGGCTTTGCCACAACTGCACTGTCCTTACTGCTAACACTGAGCTTGCTGGCCACCTGCTATCACAGCCCTTGGCTACACCGTATCCGCCGCTCGTTGGCCCCCCTGCTCGCTATCCCCCATGCGGCGCTGGCGTTCGGCCTGGCATTTCTGATCGCACCTAGCGGCTGGCTTGTGCGCTGGTTATCGCCATGGGCGACTGGCTGGGAGCGGCCACCCGATTTCGCGGGTTTCGGACCCCAAGACCCTTGGGGGATCAGCCTGATTCTGGCCCTGACCCTCAAGGAAGCGCCGTATCTGTTGTTCATGGGGCTAATCGGTTTGGCACAGCTACCGATTGCGGCTTGGTCGGCCATGGCCCGCTCGCTCGGCTATGGCCCCATCGGCACATTTTTGAAAATCATCTTGCCTTCGCTTTACCCGCTATTGCGCTTGCCGGTGTTCGCTGCCCTGACGTTCGCTTTGACGGTGGTCGATATCGCTTTAATCATCGGCCCCAGCACGCCACCGACGTTGGCGGTGCAGGCGCTGCGCTGGTTCAATGATCCCGAGCTAACCCGAAGGCTACCGGCAGCGGCGGCCGTGCTTTTATTGCTTCTGCTGGCTCTGATTTCGGTGGCGACTTGGGAAAGTGCGATGCGACTGTTGGCATACTGGAGCCGACCTTGGTTGATCGGTGGCCGACGCGGTGGCGGGGGAGATTTCGCCAAATGGGCGGCGCTCGGCGGTGGTCATTTGGTGCTGGCGCTAGCAACGCTGAGCGTCTCCGTTATGCTCGTGTGGTCGTTCGCCCGCCGCTGGGCTTTTCCACTGATGTGGCCGGAACAATGGACTCTAGAAAACTGGTACGGCCAAATCGACAATCTGTTGCTAATGACCTGGAACACGATCACCGTCGGCGTGGCGGCAACCGGGCTGGCGCTGCTGTTATCGGTTGCGTGCCTGGAGCATGAAGTCCACCGGCGGGTGACATTTGCCGGGCGCAGTGTATGGCTGCTGTACCTCCCGCTGTTGGTGCCACAAATCGGCTTTCTGTTTGGAATTCAAGTGCTGCTGGTTTGGGGTCATCTCGACGGCGGCTGGCTGGCGTTGGTCTGGACCCATCTTCTATTCGTGCTGCCTTACGTGTTTCTGTCGCTGGCTGACCCTTGGCGCACTTTCGATCCGCGCTACAAGCAAACCGCGCTCGCGTTGGGAACGAGCCGCGCCCGCGCCTTCTGGCGAGTCAAATTACCCATGCTATGCGGTCCGGTGGCGGTCGCGGTGGCGGTAGGGTTCGCGGTCAGCGTCGCCCAATATCTGCCGACGCTATTCGCGGGCGCGGGCCGTTACGCCACGATCACAACCGAAGCGGTAACACTGGCAAGTGGGGCCAACCGGCGGATTATCGGCGTGTATGCAGTGGCGCAAGCCGCACTGCCGTTGTTGGGATTCCTGGCAGCGCTGTGGGTGGCCCGAAAGCGGCAATCATAAAATGACTCCTGATTCCCAAAGACTCATCTTGCAAGGTGTGCATATCCGCCTACAAAACCGGCCCTTGTTCGCACCATTAAATTTGACGATCCATCCCGGCGAAGTGGTGACGGTGATGGGGCCGAGCGGCTGCGGCAAATCGACGCTGCTCAACTACCTCTGCGGTACGCTGCCGCCCGCGTTTCAGGCGGAAGGTTCCGTGCGGCTTGGCGGGCGCGAGCTGGTGGATTTGCCGGTAGAACAACGGCGCATCGGTATCTTATTTCAAGACGCCCTGCTCTTTCCGCATCTCACCGTCGCTGAAAATCTAGCCTTTGGCCTGCAAAGCGGCCTTTCGCGCCAGACTCGGCGCTTTCGGGTCGAATCCGCCTTGCTGGATGCGGGGCTGGAAGGTTTGGGTGGACGCGATCCGACGACGTTATCCGCCGGTCAGGGCGCGCGTGTTGCCCTGATGCGCACCCTGTTGGCAGAACCGGCGGCGCTGCTACTGGATGAACCCTTTTCCAAGCTGGACACCGAGTTGCGGACACGGATGCGAACGTTTGTCTTCGAACACGCCCGCCAACGGCGTCTGCCGACCCTATTGGTTACCCACGACCCCGCTGATGCCACTGATGCGGGTGGCCCCATGATCGAGCTGGATCAAATAGCCTCGGTTAATGCCGCGAACCCGGTGGTAATGCGGGCAAATCCCGAAAATCCCGAAAACGATCCGCGCTCCGTTCCAAATGTCCCCCGTCGCCCATAATCTCTTCCGCCAGTTGCGCGAAATCGGCCGGTTCGTCGGACAGGATATTGTCGTATAGAGTGGGGTCCCAACATTCGATGCGCTGCGCATACGCCAGCAGAATTACGGCGTCGCGGATACCAGCGTAGTCCAGCAGACGGCGCGGCAACAGTAACCGGCCGCCGGTATCCAGTTCCAATTCGGTCGCGCCCCGATGAAAGTAGCGGGCAAAATCGCGATGCTTCTTAACGAAGGGGTTCAGGCGGTCGAGCTGAGCGGTCACGCGCCGCCATTCGGTGAAAGGATACAGCACCAGATGCTGCTCGAAACCGCGATTGACTACAAAGCGGCCCTCGGCTTCGATGGGCAATTGCTTGCGCAAGGCGGCCGGCAGCGCGATTCGCAGTTTAGAATCGAGCTTGCATTCGAACTCGCCAAGGAAACCGCTCATCAATCAATCGCTTGTTTTTGCCGTGATTCGACTCAAAATGTCACGCTAGGTAAAGATTTTTCAAGCTCTTAAAAGCGGCCTAGCGGCAACAATTCCGCTCCCACAAAAAACGCTTGGCACACACCGGTAAATTACGCGCCTGGCGTTGCTTAAAGTCAATTCGATGATCCTATTCATTCTACCGCCAGCCCAACAGTACAATCAGGTTTCCTGCCAGCGGAACCGGATATCCGCCCGCGATTGGGTAGATTCGATCAGTCGGGCGTTTGGCTCATCGGTCTGGGCCACCCAATCGCGGGCTGCTTGAGGCGCGCGGCCAAACTGCTCGTGCCGATCTATCAACCGCTTTAGGCGCAGATGGGAATCGACCTCCACATACCAAACCTCATCAAGCAGAGCGCGCACCTTGGCCCAGTGGCCGCGATCCAGCAACAGATAGTTGCCTTCCGTAATGATCAGCGGCGTATCGGCAGATACTGGGATCGCGCTGGCAATCGGTTCCTCAATTTCCCGACGGAATTCAGGTGCGTAGATCACTTCATCGCGCGATTGCGCTCTCAGTCGCTGCAACAGCGCCACATAGCCGGCGCTGTCAAACGTATCTTCCGCTCCCTTGCGCCCAGCCCGACCTAGACGGACGAGTTCCACGTTGGCCAGATGAAAACCATCCATGGGGACCACCACCGCCCGCTCGCCGAGATGTTCACCCAAAACGTGCGCGAGGGTGGATTTACCGCAGCCCGGTGGCCCAACGATGCCCAGAATTTTGCGCTCACCGCCGGCCAGCAGTGCGTTCAGCCGCGACCAATACATTTCTCCGATCATCCTGGCCGGCTCAACCCAGAGAAATTAAAAAGACCTGTATCATCAAGATGCTGAGTAGGGCGATGAGGACCGTCCTGATCCAGAGACTGCTACGCCTCAACCTGATCCTTCGGATAGACTCTCACTAGCATGATGCGGGGGCCGTTCATTTTCTTCACCACCACATCGAATTGATCGAATTCGGTTTTCTGGCCTTCATGCGGCAAATCACCCAGCTTCCACATAATCAAGCCACCGATGGAATCGACACTTTCGTTTTCAATTTCGACACCTAATTCCCGCTCCAGCGAGAAAATCGGCAAGCTACCTTTGCCGATCAAGGTGCCGTCATCCATCCGGGTCCAATCGTTCTGGCTCTGGCGGAACTCATCACGGATGCCGCCAACCAATGCCCCCAGCATATCGTCCAGGGTGATGAAACCATCGGCTTTGCTGCCTTTCTGACCGACGATGGCAAAATGCGGTGCGCCTTTGCGAAAGCGCCGGAATAGATCGAATGCCGGGGTGTTGGGCGCAACGTAATGCGCCGGGCGCAGATAATCGTTGAAATGCTCAATGGGTTTGCCATGTTGCTGGGCCAGAAATAAATCTTTCAAATGCACGATGCCCAGCACCATTTCGCCATCCTTAGCGAAATAGGGATAGCGGCTGTAACGACTGTGGTAGATGGTATCGAGATTTTGGCCGAGGGGACGATTCTGGTGTAAACCCACCACTTCGCCGATGGGCCGCATCAACTCCGATACTTCCAGATCGCTGAAATCCAGGGTATGCGCCACAACGCGCAATTCGTCACGGCTCATCTTTTCTGAGGGGTTACTATCCCGCAAGATCAGCTTGAGTTCGTCCGCCGAGTAGTGAGCATCATGCCCCTGTGCGCCATCGAGACCCACTAACCGCAGCACACCCGTTGCGCTGGCATTCAGTAGCCAGATCGCTGGATACATCGCCCAATAGAACAGATAAAGTGGAATGGCGATCCACAGCGAAACCTGTTCGGGCCGGCGGATGGCCAAGGATTTGGGCGCCTGCTCGCCCACCACGATATGCAGAAAGGTGATGGTGGAGAAGGCGAAAAGGATGGAAATAATGTGGATCATTTCCGACGAACGGATGTCCAAATGCTCGAACACAGGCGCTAACAAGCGGGCGAAGGCCGGCTCACCGATCCATCCCAGCGCCAGCGATGCCAGCGTGATGCCCAACTGGCACGCAGATAAGTACGCATCAAGATGACCATGCACCGTGGTCAGAATCCGCCCGCGCCAACCATAAGCCTTGGCGATGGCGCCAAGGCGGGTCTGCCGCAGCTTCACTAAGCCAAACTCGGCCGCTACAAAAAAACCATTCAACGCCACCAATAGCAGCGCCGCCACCACCAACACAAAATTTTCCAAAAGCGCGTGTTCCAATAAACGGGGATTTGAGTATAGGAGACGCGGTAAGATCAGGCCAGAAGATCGGCCTGGATAGGATGGAGGAAGGTTCCGCTCTCGGTCATGAACGATACTGACCGAAATCCGGCCCCCGCTCTGGCAAGGGACGTGGTTTGCCTTCGTTGTCAACCGCGACGTAGACAATCACTGCTTCCGTCACCTTGGCAGTTTCCAGCGTGCCATCGTGCGCCCGCTGGGTGAACACTTCCACCAAGACCGTGATCGAGGTTTTGCCGGTTTTTTGCACCTGGGCGAAACAGCTCACCAGATCACCGACATAGACCGGCTTATGAAAATTCATTGAGGTGATCGCTACGGTGAGAACCGGCCCACCGGCGTACTCCAAAGCGAGGACGCCACCGGCCACGTCCATCTGCGCCATGATCCAGCCACCGAAGATTTTTCCACTGGGATTGGTGTCGGCCGGCATGGCCAGAATGCGCACCATCGGCTGTCGGTTGTGGGGAAAACGGTCCTGCTCTTGGGGATCATGGGAGATCATAAACAGCTCCTGGCTGGGGCGGCACAGTTCCATCGGTGCGATAAACTCCGCATCGTGGAGGGGAACAGTCGGCGGAGATTCGCTCTGTCGCGGTCTTCCCGCCTCCATCTAGCGGTAACTCCGACTATCATAGCTGATGAAAGGTCATATCCCTTCGCGAGGCTCGAAAAGCGCATGCCACATACGAAAACGGTTGCCGTTTACGCCGCTGATGAGGTCAGTCATTACGGGTTTGAAGACCATCCCTTCAGCGAGGATCGTGTCCACGCCTTCTGGGATGAAATGCATATCCGCCAGCTTGCAGATCAGGTTCGCATTTTCCAGCCGATTATGGCCACCGAAGAGCACCTGCGGTTGTTTCACACCCTGGACTATATTGAAAAGGTTAAACATCATTCCGCAATCGGTGAAGGCTTGCTGGATTACGGAGATACGCCGGCTTACAAAGGCGTCTACGAAGACGCAGTGAAAGTGGTCGGCTCGGTGCTGGATGCTGTCCATAAAGTGATGCATGGTGAGCTGCGCCGAGTTTTCTTGCCCATCGCCGGATTGCACCACAGTATGCCCAACACAGCGTCCGGCTTTTGCGTATTCAATGATGTGGGTGTCGCGATCAAACTTTTGCAACAGGAATACGGTCTGGAGCGCATCGCCTATGTGGACATTGATGCCCATCACGGCGACGGTGTGTTCTACCCGTTCGAAAACGACCCGACCGTCATCTTTGCCGATATCCACGAAGATGGCCGCTACAACTTTCCTCAAACCGGCTTTTCCTACGAAGTCGGCAAGGGGCCGGCCAAGGGTCGCAAACTCAACATCCCGCTGTTACCGCTATCGGCGGATGACGACTTTCTGATGATGTGGGAGCAAATCGAAACCTTTCTGCACCGCTGGCAACCCCAGTTCGTCTTCATGAACTGCGGAGCCGACGGACTAGACGGCGATCCGCTCGCCCACTTGCACTATACGGCCCGCGCACACCGCCGGGCCGCTCGCGGTCTTTGCGAGATCGCTGAAGAGTACGCCGAGGGCCGCCTGATCGGGGTCGGCGGCGGCGGCTATGACTTGCGCAACATCGCCAATGCCTGGACCGCCGTTGTTGACACCTTCCTGGAAACCCCAATGCGATAAAACATTGGCCGTTTCTTTGGTCTGCCCTGCTCCCAAAGAATGACTTAAAAAGACTGCATTGACAGTATTATTATGGGCTGGAAAGGGTCTTTCAGCGAAAAAAGCAGATACCTTTTGGGAAGACGCTTCATTGCCCCGCGCCTGCTTGAGCGTATCCATGCAGGCCAAGCGCCGAAAAAATCCTGTACCCATCATCCTCAATAAGTTAAAGTAAACTCATAACTTTCAATCGATTCGCCCGCTCTTCATCCTGTGAAGCAGCGGGCGCTTGCCGTTACAGAGGTTGTAAATGTTCGGTCGGGAAAGGCGCATCGCCGGGATGACTAACCCGTTCTGCGACGACCCCCACGCAGGGGCGGTGATTGTCGTCCGATCACCAGAGCAAACGATCCCAGCACCGGCCAAGCGCCTGATGTGTGGCGGATTTTCCGCAGTGATAGTGTGAGGTTCGGCGATGCATTGCCCATTTTGCAATACACCTGATACCCGTGTAATCGATTCGCGGCTATCAGCCGAAGGCGATAAAGTCCGGCGTCGCCGCGAGTGCCCCCATTGCAGTAGCCGTTTCACCACCTACGAATTAGCGGAACTACCCATGCCGCCGGTCGTCAAGCGCGATGAGCGCCGCGAGCCTTTTCTCGATGAGAAATTGCGTATTGGCCTGCGGCGTGCCTTGGAAAAACGCCCGATCAGCCCCGAACGGATTGAGGAAGCCATCGCTCGTATCAAGAACCGGGCGCGCGCTTGTGGAGAACGAGAGCTGCACAGCCAACAGATTGGTGAATGGGTTCTGGAAGAGCTGCGGGCCTTGGATCACATCGCCTATATCCGTTTTGCGTCGGTCTATCGTAATTTTGCCGACATTGACGCCTTTCGCGAAGAAATCGGCCGTTTGCAAAAAATGCCGGGAGCGGCGGATTCCGGCTGATGTCTTCTGACGATTACCGCTATATGGCGCGAGCCTTGACGCTCGCCCGGCGCGGCTTGTACGGCACTGATCCCAATCCCCGAGTCGGTTGTGTATTGGTTCGTGACGGTGCGATTGTCGGCGAAGGTTGGCACGAGCGCGCTGGCGAACCCCATGCCGAAGCTATCGCACTCGAAGAAGCAGGCAAAAAAGCGCGCGGCGCCATGACCTATGTGACCCTCGAACCTTGTTGCCATTACGGCCGAACGCCACCGTGTACCGATGCCTTACTCAAAGCTGGCATCGCGCGCTTAGTGGCCGCCATGCCTGACCCCAACCCACAAGTCGCGGGTAAAGGTCTGGCCATCCTGCGGGATGCCGGAATCCGGGTAGACTGTGGTTTGCTGGAAACCGAAGCGCGCGCACTCAATCCCGGTTTCATCCAACGCATGACCGAAGGCCGCCCCTTTATTCGAATCAAGCTGGCGATGAGTCTAGATGGGCGCACGGCGCTGGCTTCTGGTGAAAGTCGGTGGCTGACCAGCGAGGCCGCGCGCACCGATGTGCAGCGGCTACGGGCGCGCAGTTCGGCGATTCTGACCGGCAGCGGCACCCTGCTGGCCGATAATCCAAGCCTTAATGTGCGGTTGCCGGCAACGACCCGCCAACCCGTGCGGGTTATCCTTGATACGGCGCTGCAAACACCAGCAACCGCTAAAACCTTGCGCCTGCCCGGCCCGGTGCTGATCTGCACCGCCGTGGCCGATGCCGATGCGCAAAGCGCGGTGCGCGCGGTAGGCGCCGACATCGCGGTGCTGCCGCGTGCGGAACGTGGCTTGGATCTACATGCTGTCATGGGCGAACTGGCCCGCCGCGAATGCAATGAAGTACACGTCGAGGCCGGACCCACTCTGGCCGGTGCGCTCTTACAGGCGGATTTAGCCGATGAAATTGTCATTTATATCGCACCGTTACTGCTTGGCGACCGGGCGCGCAGCCTGTTTCAGTTACCCGAACTGACCCGGATGCAGGAATGCTGGGCGCTGGATATCCTCGAAACACGCGCGGTGGGGAGGGATTGGCGCCTGACCCTACGGCCCCGCCGGCGGCGGGCACCGCCACCATCCATTAGCGACCGGAGTCCAGTGATGGCCGATGGCGCAAGGTAACCACCCCATGTTCACCGGCATTATTACCGCTGTCGGAACCCTGGTCGCCCGCCAAGCGCAGAATGGCGACCTGCGCTTGCGCATCGCCACAGGCAAGC
Source organism: Candidatus Competibacter denitrificans Run_A_D11 (assembly GCF_001051235.1). Taxonomy (GTDB): domain Bacteria; phylum Pseudomonadota; class Gammaproteobacteria; order Competibacterales; family Competibacteraceae; genus Competibacter_A; species Competibacter_A denitrificans. The sequence goes on from NZ_CBTJ020000027.1 coordinate 37,123, forward strand.
TGGATTTAACCGATGTCCGGCTTGGCGACAGTATCGCGGTCAGTGGCGTCTGTTTGACCGCTGTGCAACTGCCTGGGGATGGCTTTTGGGCCGACGTATCGCGCGAAACCCTGGAACACACGACCTTGGGCGCCGCTAAATCAGGGGCACGGGTCAATCTAGAAAAAGCCTTGACTCCGACCACCCGGCTCGGCGGCCATCTGGTCAGCGGTCATGTCGATGGCATTGGCACCATCACGGATTGGCGACCGGACGGCCGTTCCTGGCGGCTGCGGATTCAAGCGCCGGACGCGCTGGCCCGCTACATCGCCGCTAAAGGCTCGATTTGCGTCGATGGGGCCAGCCTGACCGTCAATCGGGTGGACGGTGCCGCCTTCGAGCTAAACATAGTCCCCCATACGCTGGCGGAAACCACGCTCGGCGATTTTCAATCGGGACAATCAGTCAATCTCGAAGTCGATCTGATCGCCCGCTATCTGGAACGGCTGTTACTAGGCGACCAGGCCACCCGACCGGGTAAAGCCCTTACCGAAGCGCTCTTGCGCGAACACGGATTTTGGAAAGAGTCATGACATTCGACCGTATCGACGGTATCCTCGCAGATTTGCAGCAAGGTAAAATGGTAATCGTCATGGACGACGAAAACCGGGAAAACGAAGGCGATCTCCTGATGGCGGCCGCGCTGGTTCGCCCCGAAGACATCAATTTTATGGCGCGCTATGGGCGTGGCCTCATCTGCCTGACCCTGACCCGCGAACGCTGCCAGCAACTGCGCTTGCCGCTGATGGTGCAAGACAACGCCACCCCCTACTCCACCAACTTCACTGTCTCTATTGAAGCCGCGCGTGGCGTCACAACCGGCATTTCCGCCTACGACCGTGCCCACACCATCCGCACCGCCGTTCGCCCCGATGCCAGACCCGAAGATTTGGTCCAGCCCGGCCACATCTTTCCGTTGATGGCTCAAGCGGGCGGCGTATTGACCCGTGCCGGTCACACTGAAGCCGGCTGTGATTTGACCCGGTTGGCCGATCTGGAACCCGCCGCAGTGATCGTTGAAATCCTCAACGAGGACGGCACCATGGCGCGGCGCCCCGACCTGGAACGGTTCGCCGAGCAGCACGGTTTGCGAATTGGCACCATCGCCGACTTGATCCGCTATCGGATGCAAAACGAAAAAACCGTCGAGCGCGTCGCCGATACCGTATTGAACACCGAATTCGGCCCATTCCGAGTGTTGACCTATCAGGATGTGGTCAGTCACCAAGTGCATCTTGCCTTGGTCAAAGGCGAGATTGCGCCCGATGAACCGGCGTTGGTCCGGGTTCATGTGCAACAATTGCTCAATGATCTGCTCGGCTTGCGTTTACCCGACGCTGGCTGGCCACTGCGCGATGCTTTGCAACGGGTAGCGCGCGAGCCGGCGGCGGTGTTCGTCTTCTTGAGTAGACCGGAAGATCCAGCGGCGTTGATCCGGCGGATTCGAGGCTATCAACTGGGTGCTGCCGAAGCGCCGCGCGCCGCTGACCAAAGCGCCGAATTGCGTACTTACGGTTTGGGCGCGCAAATTTTACTCGACATCGGGGTGCGCCGGATGCGGGTGCTGGGCGCGCCGAAACGGCTGACCGGTCTATCGGGCTTTGATCTCGAAATCGTTGATTATGTTTCCTGAATTTCCCCTGCCACCCACTAATCCAGAACTCACCATGTCTGCTATCGCTACCTTTGAAGGGGATTTCACCCCGCCGCAAGACGCCCGCTTCGCCCTGGTCGCGGCTCGCTTCAACAGCTTCATCGTGCAAAGCCTGGTCAATGGCGCGGTCGATAGCTTGCGCCGGCACGGTGTCCCGGAAACCCAGCTTGATTTGATCTGGACACCTGGCGCCTTCGAACTGCCACTAGCCGCCCAACGTCTTGCCGCCAGCGAACGCTACGCTGGCATCATCGCCTTGGGTGCGGTGATTCGTGGCGGGACACCGCATTTCGAATACGTCGCCGGCGAATGCGCGAAGGGCTTGGCGAGCGTCTCATTGCACTACAACATCCCCATCGGCTTCGGCGTACTCACCGTGGACAGCATTGATCAGGCAGTGGAGCGAGCCGGCACCAAAGCCGGTAACAAGGGTACGGAGGCCGCCCTGTCGGTGTTGGAGATGGTCAGCCTCTTGCGTCGGCTGGAACGCTGAATCGTGCGCAACCCCACTCACAAAAAATTACCCAGCAAGCGGGTTTGGTCGCGTCGTTGTGCCGCCCAGGCGCTGTATGAATGGCAGCTAGCCGGTGGTGAACCCGCCCGAATCGCCGCCGAATTTCTGGCCCATCAAGACTTGGGCAAAGCCGACCTGGCGTATTTTCGGGAACTGGTTGAGAAAATTCCGCTGCATGTCACGGAAATCGATGCGGCCTTGGCGCCGTTTCTAGACCGGCCACCGGCACAGGTCGATCCGGTGGAATGCGCGATCTTGCGCATCGGTGGTTATGAGCTGATGCAGCGCCCTGACATTAACCACCGCGTTGCCATCAATGAAGCGGTCGAACTCGCTAAGATCTTCGGCGCCGAACAAGGTCACCGCTTTGTTAATGGCGTGCTCGACAAACTAGCCCGCGCCGTGCGTCCCAATGAATTTGCCGTACCCACTTAACGCCTAACACCGCCTTTTCCCGATCTCCCGACTAACCTTTAAAAACCCGATAAAAACGGAGCACCGACCCGTATGGTGTCAGGCCCTATCGCCATCACCAGTGAAATCTTGCAGGTAGGCGGGCATGGCTTAACTGCACCCGAAGATGCTGCGATTTACCTGATCAATTTCGATGGCCACACCGCACTGGTTGACGCCGGTACCGGGCGAAACCCAACACGTCTGTTCGATCAACTGAAAAAAATCGGCGTGCGCCCAGACGGCATTGAGTATCTGCTACTGACCCATTGTCATTACGATCACACCGGGGGTGCGTTTGAGCTACGCACCAAACTGGACTGTCCGGTACTGGCGCACCACCTGGACGCGGATTTTCTGGAACGTGGGGATAATGAAGTTACCGCCGCCAGTTGGTATGGGGCGAAACTCCATCCCTGTCCGATTGATCGGCGCTTAAAAGGCGACCAGGAAATCCTATCCCTGGGGAACCGGTCGATCACCGCACTTCACATTCCGGGCCATTCGCCAGGCTCACTGGCTTTCGTGGCCGAATCGGACGGTCAAACCGTCCTGTTTGGCCAGGATGTGCATGGACCGCTGGATGTTCGCTTACTCTCCAATCGAACCGATTATCTGGCTTCGCTCGAACGCCTGCTGGCACTGGAAGCGGATATCCTCTGCGAAGGCCATTACGGAATCTTTCGGGGCCAATCGACGGTTACCAACTTCATTCGTTCCTTTCTGCAAGAACCCTATTAGCGGCCGTGCGCCTTTAGGGTGATAACCCGAACAGATGGAGTGCGCGGCGCAAGGCAGCGCGAGTCGGTTCGCTGTTTTCAGGGGCCACCAGAGCCTGTCGGATAAACGCTTCGGTTTTGGCACGATTCTGGGAAAATCGATAGCTATTGGCGAATGCGCCGACCGCTTTATCCGACTCGTCCATCGCCCCATAGACTTCTCCCAGGTTATACCATGACGACGTGCGCGCCGGAGCAAGGGAGATCGCATAGACCAATTGGTGCTCAGCCCGCTTAAGCAGGTTCAGTTTGAGATTGGCGTAACCGAGATTGGCTGCGATTTCGACATCGGCCGGATTGGCTTGTTGGGCCTGTTGGAACGCGACAGCGGCAGCCGGATAATCCTTGCGCTGCAAGGCATCCAAACCCTGTTGGTTTAGCGCGCGGGCCTCCTTGCCGTTTTGTTGGGCAGGTCGAGGGACGCCCTCCAACTGCCGTTGGCTCACCTGCAAGCCGGCCTCATCGTTCTTGAGCGATTGGCCAAGCATCCGCTGCACCTGGCTGAAAACCACATCGTAATCTCCGGCGTCGCTCGACACGGCTATGCCTAATAGGCTACCCAGCAGCAAAATCTGCAAGATTCGGTTCATCGCGTCCTCATCGTTTCCGTAGCAAAAAGCGAGTCACTTCCTGGGCAAACGATTTGGCTCGCCAGGTACTGGTCGCAGTGACGTGGGTTGTGTAAGGCATCACCCATAATCCACAGTTGGGAATGGCGCCAAACATCTCCAAAATTTGTTCCAGTGGCGCGATGGGATCTCGATCACCGACCACCAATAAAGTCGGCTGGAAGATATTTTCCAGAATTTCCAATTGATGGGCATGATCAGTGGTCGCCGGCGCCAGTGCCTCTGCGACCCGACCGATGACCTCCTCCCACGCATCCGGCCCGCCTTGTGGGCGATGAACGTCGCTTAACCACTTGTTCATGCCAACATCACGCCAGTAGCCGGGATCAGCCATATCGCGCGTGCCGGCATGAGTCGCTCGATCCTTGCGGTAGCCGACCCGATACAACACCAGCTTGCTAACCCGCTGCGGATGATAGAGCGTCAACCACAGAGCCACCGCCCCGCCGAGCGAAGACCCCACCAAATGCGCCTGGGGCACGGCCAATTCATCCAGCAATGCCAACACAGCCCGGCTCATATCGCTGACTGCGAGTTTTTCGGCCACCATCGGGCTGCTGCCATGCCCCAGATGGTCGGGGACGATCACCCGGAAATGCCGGGCAAACGCTGGAATCTGGGGCGTCCACTCCGCACCGCTCATGCCGCCGCTATGGAGGAGAACCAGCGGTTCGCCTCGACCGCTTTCCGTGTAATGCAATATCGCCATGCTTGCACGCTCAACGCTGGATGATCAATGTCACGATTATAGCCACCCTCTGCGGCTTGCCTGATAATGGTCCAATCATCATTAAGGAGAACGCCACATGGCCATGTCATCCCACAGCTACCGCGCCCTTGGCCGCCATGGCTTTCACCGTATCCATTACACCGAATGGGGCGACCCCGCCAACCCGAACGTGTTGATTTGTGTACACGGTTTTACCCGCACGAGCCGCGATTTCGACTTTCTCGCCGCCGCGTTGGAAAAAGACTATCGGGTGCTCTGCCCGGATGTGGTCGGTCGTGGCAAGAGCGACTGGCTAAACGACAAAACCGAGTATGGCTATCCGCTCTACATCAATGACTTGGCGATGCTGCTGGCACGGATCGACGCCGAGCGGATCGATTGGGTCGGTACCTCCATGGGCGGCCTGATCGGCATGTTTCTGGCCAGCTACCCAGAAACCCCCATCCATAAACTGCTGATCAATGATGTTGGGCCGCGCATTCCCGCCGCTGGGCTGAAACGGGTTGCCGATATTGTTGGTCGGGTCATCACGTTCGACAGCATCGAGCACATGGACCGCACACTACGGATTTTTGCCGCTGTTTTCGGCAACCTCACCGATGCGCAATGGCGTCACATGATCATCCACAACGCGCGGCAATTGCCGGACGGCCGCTATACGGCCAACTACGATCCCGGTATCGCGGACAATCTAAAAACCATGGATTTGCAAGACATCGACCTGTGGTCAGTATGGGATACGATCCGCTGTCCGACGCTGGTGCTGCGTGGCGCCAATTCCGATGTACTAGAACATGCTGATGCTATCGCCATGACCGAACGCGGTCCCAAGGCGCAACTGATCGAACTACCGGGCATGGGACACGCCCCCGCGCTGATGGCGGATGATCAAATCGCCCTGGTCCGTGACTGGCTACTGGCGGATTGACCCGTCGTGTCGATGACCGATGCCGTTGCGGTCGCTGGAGGTTAGCGTATCTTGCCAAATTGACAGTCAAGCGGCCCGGCGTCGATAAACAGTTGCCAGCCAGATACCGAGCGCGATGAGGGCGATACCGACCCCATGGAAGGGATAAAGCCGTTCACCGAGAAAAATCATGGCCAGCACAGCGCCAAATGCGGGCATCAGATGTAAGAACTGACCGGTACGGTTAGCCCCTAACTCAGCGACCGCGCGATTCCAAAAGATATACGCCAGGATTGACGGGAACAGCGCGAGATAGCCAATGCTGCTCACCGTCGCGAAATTGACGGCGATCCGGTGGCCCTGTGCCACATCCCAAGCGTAGAGCGGCGCCAGAATCACAATCCCGAACACCATGGTGGTCGCCTGGAACACGAGTGGCTCAAGCCCAACGGGCCGCCAGCGCAAGCAAACCGAGTACAGCGCCCAGCTAAAAACAGCCGCCAGCGCCCACAAATCACCGGGATTGACCTGGCGGGCCAGCAACACCTCGATATCACCCCGACCGACGATCACCAGCACGCCGGTCAGCGAAACCAAAATCCCGACGGCTTGCCAGACTGTCACGGTTTGCCGCAGCAGAAAAAACGACAAGCCGACGATCAACACCGGCGTCACCGACAGCGTAATCAGCGCATTCGTGGCGGTGGTCTGTTGCAACCCGATATAAACCAAGGTGTTGAAGTTGACCACGCCCAGCACGCTGAGCAACAGCAGGATCGGCCAATGCCGGCGCAGCAGTGCCCGTTGCATCCAGAGGGACGCGCCCACAAACGGTAGCAAGATCAGTAAAGCGACCGCCCAACGCCAAAACGACAGCGCAAACGGGGTAAACACCGCGTGCATGGCCCGGCCCAGGACAAAATTGCCGGACCAAAACAGGGTGGTCAGTACCAGCAGCAGATAAGGCGACGGCTGCCGAAGACGTACACAGTTCAGCATGGTGCCATGCCTGTCAGATTTGTAGTACGGTTGCGCTGGCCAACGGAGCCGCTACAACCAGCGCTCCAGCATCATTTCAAGATCGCTCACCTGAAAAGGTTTGCCCAGAAAATCATCCATGCCCGCTTCCAGGCATTTCTCCCGGTCACCCGATAGGGCGTGTGCCGTGAGGGCAATGACCGGTAAATGGCCCAAGCCCCGCTTCTGTTCGTCTGCTCGAATCTTGCGTGTCGCCTCGTAACCATCCATCTCCGGCATCTGACAATCCATCAGCACCAAATCAAAGCGGTTGCGCTCTAGGGCTTGTAGCCCTTCTATACCATTGTTGGCGATCTCCACGATCAAGCCAAATCGCGCCAGCATCGCTTGGCACACCAATTGATTGACGGGATTGTCTTCCACCACCAAAACCCGCTTGCCCTCCAACGGGGGTTGTGTCCGCTGTGGGCTATCGCTCGCCGCCGCCGCCGCCATTTCAGCCTCGTCAGAACCGAAAAATTTCACCAAAACCTGATATAAATCCAGAGAACGCAACGGTTTATGCAGTCGGGCCGTAATCGCCGCGTGCTCCTCCGGGTACTGCCCGGTTTCCATCAGCACCAACGGAATCGTCGCTAAGGACTGATCCGCCTCGATAGTACTCGCCAGTTCAATACCGTCCATCATCGGCATATGCCGATCCAGCAGGGCCAATGAATACCGCTCGCCTATCTCCACACCGCGCCGAAGCTCAGTCAGCGCCGCGACCCCACTTGACACCCGCTTAGGCTGCGGCCCCAGCGCCCGCAGCCTATCGTGCAACGCCTGGCCACTGGTCACGTTGTCATCGACGATCAGCACCCGTTGTTCCCGCCACGCGCGGGGTGCCGCCCAGATCACGCTCATAACGGTGGTCAGGGGCAAGGCGAAAGAGAATTCGGCGCCTTCTCCCGCTACGCTACGCACCAGCAGAGCACCACCCATCAGAGCAACCAATTGTCGAGAAATGGTCAAACCCAAACCGGTGCCGCCATACTTGCGGGTGGTGCTGCCATCGCCCTGCACAAACGCATCGAAAATGCTGGCCTGTTGCGCTTCGCTCATCCCGATGCCGGTGTCGCTCACCATAAAGCGCACCCAACCCTCTTGAATGCTCTCCACCCGCAGCACCACTTCGCCTTGCTCAGTGAACTTAATCGCATTACTCAGCAAATTGGTTAACACCTGGTGCAGCCGGATCGGATCGCCCTGCACCCGCAATGGCACGCGATCCCCCACCACCGCAACCAGTTCCAAACCTTTACGATGCGCATCGGCGGCCAGCAGCGCCACGGTCTCTTCGACTTGCTCACGTAAATCAAACGCGATGGATTCCAGATACAACCGCCCCGCCTCCAGTTTAGAAACATCCAGAATATCATTGATAATTCTCAATAAACTTTTTGCCGATCCCTGAGCGGTTCGCAGAAAAGCGCGCTGCCTGGTATCCAGCTCCGTTCCTTCCAGCAGATCACACATACCGATCACCCCGTTCATGGGTGTGCGGATCTCATGGCTCATGTTTGCCAGAAATTCCGACTTAATCACGCTGGCGCGGTCGGCGGTTTCCTTGGCAGCCCGCAGAGCGCGCTCGTGGCGCTCGAAAAGCCGCGCCGCACCATAGGCGATCAAGCCAGCCAGCAACAACCCGCCGGTGCTGACCCAGATCAAGGTCCACATCAGTGCTTGTTGCTGGCTGGCCAGGACTCTTTGCAGTGCCTCCGTATCCTTTTGCACGCGACCGACCAAACCGTCGATCTGATCGGTGACCGCGCGCGCAATGCGACGACTATCCGTCAGCCACACCTCAATCTGCCCTTCGAGATTGAGGATTTGCCCACGCAGTGCGAACAGGCCCTCCCCATCAGCGCCGATAAATGCCAGATTCCGATCAATACGACCGACGTTATCGGCCAACACCGGATTGCGATGGGCCAGTTCGCTGGTCTGAAAAGCCTCAGCCGCTGCCTGGAAAATCTCGTAGGACCGTTTGAAGCGATCTTGCAACCCCAACAGCGTTTTTGGATCGTTGGCCTCAGCGGTGGTGGCCAGCAACGCGAAGACCAAATTTCCTTCGGCGCGAATGTCCAGCGCAAAACGCAAATCGCGCATCATCTGCTCAATGAGCTTTGACAAATCGGTTTGTGACTCAGCCAATTCTTCCTGCAAGTGCTCGGTCAGATGTTCTCTCAGGTGAGCCAGATACGTTTCAATGGCAACCTTAAATTCTCGTCGGGCGTCAGCGGCCGGAATATCCGTCGATTCGGCACGAAAAAAACGCTCCGCAGCAGCACTCAGGATCTTAAAATCGTCGTTTAAGCGCGCATGTTGCAAACCCCGTAGAGTCTCCAATCCTGTACGAATTGGCCCATTGTCAGATTGGGCCAGGCTTTGGCTCTGATGATCCGTCTGCCCACAGTTGGGGCATTCAAGCGACAGCCGCAGATCTGTGGTCGCCAACACCTGCTGTACATGTTGGTCTTGCATCACCTGGACGGCGGTTATCTGCTGGCGTACCACACGCTTGGCCAATAATTGGTTGAGTGAAGTCACCCCGTAAATAACGGGGCTAACGGTATCATTGAAGTCACTGTGCGCTTTGTGGATATCGGCCAGCAGATCATTCTGCTGCTCTTCGAGTAAAAGCCGCTCGGTGTTGGCTGACTTGAGGGTTTGCAGGGTATGCGACAGGAGCGCAACCCGGTCCCGCAGAATAGCGATGATGTTCGGATCGGCACGAGCACCCAAACGGGTGATGTAAATGCTAATTTCACGGATCAGCGCATCCAGACGAGTGGCCAGTTGGTTCAATTGCTCTTGATCACGGGCGCCGGCCAGGGTGGGGGCCAGGGCTGCCAATAGCGCGCTGCGCTCCGATAGCCGTAACGCCGCCAGCGTTTCTGGAAGAATCTCGTGCGTCGTGCCCTCGACCGCTGCCCCTAGCCGGTTGGTCATGTAAAGCGCCAGACCGACCGTCACCACCAAAATGGCAGCAATACCGCCAAAGGTCGCATATAAAGCGGTCTTAAAGCGGTTCCTTTCCGCACTACCGGCTCTACTGCCCATTCAATCCCTCACAATAAGCCGTTGGCGCGTAAAATCTCGCCCGCATTGGACCGGTCGATGGTCAAAGTCGGTAAAGTCACACGCCTGGCGACAGGCTCACCCCGTAGAAAGCGCAGTGCCTGCCGGATCGCTTCACTACCGGGCGTTTTATAGAGGAAAGTCGCGGTGAGGACCCCCTCGCTGACCCACTTCACTCCCTCGGCCGGGATACCGTCCACCCCCAGGAAACTGATGTTCTTGTCCCGCCCTACCTCCTTGGCCGCCAGATAAGCCCCGTAAGCCATTGGGTCGTTGTGTGCATAGACCAGATCAATCTGCGGGTGAGCGGCTAGGGTATCTGCCATGATCTCGTAGCCACGATCTTGCTTCCAGTCACCGTCGCTGGGTTGATTAATGATCTCGATTCCCGGCTCTTGGCTGACGATTTCATAAAAACCCTCATGGCGCTTGTGCGATGCAACGGTTTTCATGCCGCCCCAGATTTCCACCACTTTTCCCCGCGCTTTGCCGGTCCCGCCCAGCAGTTTGACCACATAACGGCCGATCTCCCGGCTGATTTCACGATTATCACCACCGATGAACTGCGTGTAGCGATCATTGGCCACCCCCCGATCCAGGACGAACACCGGAATCCCGGCGTTAAAAGCTTTGCTGACGACAGGCGTTAGTTCTTCTGTGGTTTTGGGTGAAATCAGGATCGCATCGACTCGCTGGGCGATGAGTGCTTCCATATCCGCGATCTGCTGTTCGATCTTATCCATAGCATCCTTCACGACCAGATCGACTTCGGGATAGTTAGCGGCTTCCTCGCGCAATTCCTTATTGAAGAGCAAGCGCCAAGGTTCGGTGGTGGTCGCTTGGGAAAAACCGATCACGAATCGCCGCTGTTGGGCGACCGCTGGCGGGCGTGGCCCTTCAGGCTGGGATGACAAACCCATGGCGGTACGATAAATGGCAAGCTGGCTTTCACGCCCCAAGCTGTCAGTGATCTTCTCCCAATCCGCCGCCACTTGATTCAATGCGTCTTCCACGGAAACCGCCCCCTTGAGTGCTTCGATCACCGGGATTTCCAAGGCTTCGCTATAACGGAAGAACCCAGGAATCCGAAGATCCAAGGCCGCTTGCGGGGAATCGAGGCTGGTGCGCAGTACTTCCAGATACTCGGCCGCCGCCGACCGCGTAAACATCCGTGTCCAGGCATCGATACTCGTGAAATGCGTCAACCGGTAAGGGTTGATACCAGTCCCGCTGGTCACCACATCGTGCAAGCTATTCTCAGGATTGGAATACCATTGGATATAATCCCAGGCTGCCGCCTGCTGGCGGCTGTTGCGCGGCACGCTGGCTACCCAACCGCCTGCCGCCAAGAACGGTGCTTTGTGTGGGCGCTCGAAGCGCTGCCATTGCCAGGTGCGGGCGTTCCATACCTCCCGACTGCCGGGCAAGACGAAATAGCCGACCTTGCCAACCACGCGCGATTGCTGGGGATCGTTGGCAAGAGAACCGGTATCACCCCAATCCAGAATCAGTGCGGTACGGCCGCTCAAAAAAGCCTGGCGTGCTTCGACGATTCCATACGTCTTGGCGTCCGGTGGGCAAAATTTCAGGATCTCCACATAATCTCGAACCGCCCTTACCCAGCCTGGATTATTGATTTGTGCCCGCATGGTATCGGGATCGAAGAATTGCGCGCCCTTGAAATCCGGGTGATTGGTGTAAGCGGAGGCACGACTGAACACGTCCCAAAATTGCTGGCCACCGCGCACAAACGCTTCGGCCGCCCCGTACAACGCCATGCCGCCCGGCCCCTGACGACCGGTGAAAAACTCGGCGATATCCCGATAGTCGGCCCAGGTATCCGGTGGTGCCAGATCCCGACCGTAGCGTTCACGAAACTCAGCGCGATTCTTGGGGTCTTCAAACAGATCTTTGCGGTAATAACCCTGAAACAGATCGCCATCCACAGTGATAGCAATCCACTTACCGTTCCAGGTCATCAACCGTTCACGAAATATCGGGAGAATGTCGTCGAACGTTTCATTGTGAACTAATTCGGACGGGATCTCGGTGAGATGGGGCGCAAAATCACCCGCCCAAGGCGACATATAAAGCAGCACATCATAGACAGGTTCCGGCGCGGTCATCGACGCTTTAAATGCATCGAAGAGTTGGCCAAATGGTGTACTGATGACTTTCACCTTACCGCCGGTTCGTTGCCCCCAAGTCAAGGCATGGGCCTTGGCGGGTCCGCTAATCGTCGGGGCGTTATGTACACCGACGGTGATTTCGATACCGGCAAAACGCTGTTCAGGCGACGAGTCCGCCACGGCGAGACCCCAACCTAAAAATACCGTGCAGAGAACCGCCCAGCCCCCAATGGAGAAAACGGCTTTTCCAGCCGCCTTAGCGACCGCCCACATGAGACATGCCCTTACCGACACTTGGCGTACCCTCTCGACCCATTGCTGACTCACCGATATACTCGAATTGCTCACTGGCTCAAGCATTTTAGCCTTCTTATCCATGATTTATTGATTTAACTCATAAATACCCACCGAACTGTATTATGGCAGATAGCGCTTGATGGTAGCTTTTCCCCTTGGTTGCCGAACGGATTCCGCAAGCCACCCCAAAAACCGAACTCTCCTTCCTCAAAAAGAATAAGTAATTTTCAGGTATTCTGATGACTCAATATATCCCATCGGCGCGCATTTCGTGGACACCCGCCAGTTGGCGTGGCAAATCGGCTGCCCAACTTCCAGATTACCCAGACTCTGCGGCTTTAACCGAAGTCGAAGAGCGCCTGGCAGCCTCCCTGCCGCTCGTATTCGCCGGTGAAATCCGTGCCCTGCGTGAGCAGTTAGCCGAGGTCGCCGTCGGCCGGGCCTTTCTCCTGCAAGGCGGCGATTGCGCCGAGAGCTTCGCCCAGTTTAACGAGCCGGCCATCACCGACACCTTTCGGGTACTGCTGCAAATGGCGGTGGTGCTTACCTTCGCCGCTGCGTGTCCGGTGGTCAAGGTCGGGCGGATGGCTGGCCAGTTCGCCAAACCGCGCAGCTCGCCGACCGAAACGCAAGACGGCAGGGTCTTGCCAAGCTATCGGGGCGATATCGTTAACGGTCTGGATTTCACTGAGGCCGCACGCCGGCCTGAGCCGCGCCGGCAGCTACGGGCTTACGCCCAATCGGCGGCCACCTTGAATCTGCTGCGGGCGCTCGCGCAAGGCGGCTTTGCCGACTTGCATCGTGTTCAGCAGTGGAATCTCGATTTCCTGCACACTAATCCTCTGGGCGCGCGTTACCAGGAGCTGGCGGGCCGAATCAGTGAAACACTGGCCTTTATGCGGGCTTGCCGGTTGGATGCCGCCACCGATCCTCAAGTGCGTCAGGTACAATTTTACACCTCGCATGAAGCCTTGCTGCTGAATTATGAGCAAGCCCTGACCCGGCGCGATTCGACGACCGGCGCCTGGTACAGTGGATCAGCACATTTTCTGTGGATCGGCGAACGTACCCGTCAACTGGACGGTGCGCATGTGGAATTCGCGCGCGGAATCGCCAATCCCATTGGCGTCAAGCTAGGGCCAACCACCGATTCTGATACCTTGTTACGACTGTTGGATGCCTTGAATCCCACCGACCAACCAGGCCGCTTGACCCTGATCAGCCGGATGGGGGCGGATCGGATCGAGACGGCGCTGCCGCCGCTGATCCGAGCGGTCCAGCGGGAGGGTCGGCAGGTGGTATGGTCCTGCGATCCCATGCACGGTAATACGCTGGCAACCCGCACCGGCTATAAAACCCGGCCGTTCGCCCGGATTCTTGATGAGGTACGCGGTTTCTTTGCGATCCATCGAGCCGAGGGAAGCATACCCGGCGGTATGCATTTTGAGCTGACCGGCCAGGATGTCACCGAGTGCTTAGGGGGATCGCAAGCGATCACTGAAGAGGGATTAGCCGACCGTTACCACACCCAATGCGATCCGCGCTTGAATGCCTTACAAAGCCTGGAACTGGCATTCCTGATTGCAGAAACCTTGAAGGACTATCGCCGGGCGACGCAACGGGATCATAAGGTGGAAAACGGAGGCAGGGATACATGATCGATGCCACGCCACGCTTATTGCTAGTCATGCAAGCGGCCGATGCCAGCGCGGGTCGCTGTGATCACAAATTGCGCGCGCGCGGTTATCAACTCGATTACTGCTATCCGCAAGCCGGCCAACCCTTACCGGCGGATATGGAGCGCTACGCGGGCGCCATGATGTTCGGTGGCCCCATGAGCGCGAACGATGATCGCACGCGGCCGGGCATTCGGGCGCAACTGGACTGGATTCCCCGCGTGCTGGCGTCCGAACGGCCTTTTCTGGGGATTTGCCTAGGCGCTCAATTGCTGGCGCGCACCCTGGGCGCTACAGTCAAACCACATCCAGCCGGGCTGGCGGAAATTGGCTACTTCGCGGTCGATCCGACGCCGCCGGGCCAATCGCTCTTCGCCGAACCGCTCCATGTCTATCACTGGCATCGTGAGGGCTTCGAACTGCCCTCCGGGGCCGAGTTACTGGCAAGCGGCGAATGTTTTCCCCATCAAGCGTATCGTTACGGTAGCTATGCTGTCGGCGTGCAATTCCACCCCGAAGTCAACCGCCGCATCCTGGAAACGTGGCTGGTGGAGGGTGCCGATCAACTGGGTTTGCCGGGTGCCCAATCCGCCGCCGAACAACGAACCGGCCATGCCCGCCACGATGCGGCTTTAGATCAATGGACTGATGATTTTCTAGATGACTGGCTCGGCTCAAAGGGTGGGATTCGGTTTTAAGGCGGCGACCCTACTTATTGGCCTCGACGCAGTAGCAGCGTAGCTCCCGGCAGCCTGCCGCTTTAAGCGCAGCAAACGCTGCCATCTGCAACGATCTTGGCCAAGCTGACCCTCACAACTGTCGATCAGCTAAAAAATAGCGGCCTAAAAACTCATCAAACGGCAGCGTATCCGCCGCTTCGATTGCCCGTTGTTTTTGCCAGGATTGCGCCGCTGCCTCGGTAAAAAACTGCCTTCTTTCGCTCGCCAGTGGAACCGCTTGAAAATAGGCGCGGTGCTGCTCCGACAGTCGTCGGGTACAGCGGAAGAAATTTTCGCCACTGGCACGCATCTCTGCCAGGATTCGAGCCGATGGCGTCCGCTCCGGGTCGGCCAGCGTCTCGCGCTGTTCGGCTAGAGCCAGCGCATAACTGCCTCCTGGTTCGCCGCCATCGAGCAGATCACAGATCGCTGCTAACTGATCCAAGAGCCGCGCCCCCCACTGCCGTAACGGCAGATTCGGTTCGTGCCGACATTGCAGGATCAAGCGCGGATCGCGGCCGGAAAGAGCAACCGCCATCTGGTTATCGTCATTGATCCGTCGCTCTTCCGCATCCAGCGGTGGTGATTCATGCAACAGGCACAGCAGCAAAAATGCTTCCAAAAAGCGAAGTTGAGAACTGTTAGTGCCTAGCGGATCAAGCGGATTGAGATCAAGCGAGCGCAGTTCGACATATTGCACACCACGTCGTTGCAGCGCCAGAGAGGGTTTTTCGTTGTCTTGCGGCGGCTGCTTTGGCCGCATGGAGGTGTAATACTCGTTTTCGATTTGCAAGATATTGGCGTTGAGCTGACGGTACTCACCATCCACTTTGACGCCGATCTGTTGGTAAGCAGGCCAAGGGGTTACCGTCGCCTGGGTCAGGCTGGCGATATATTCTGCCAGCGAGTTGTAACAGACATTCACCCCACTTTTCTTTTCGGTACGGTTGGTATAACCGATATTGCTCATCCGCAGCGAGGTGGCGTAAGGGCCATAACAGGTATGGTCATCAAACTCAGGCAAGGCGGTCGATTTGCCGTCGAGAAACGACTTGCAAACCGCTGGCGAAGCCCCAAAGAGGTATAAAATCAACCAGCCAAACCGTTGCAGGTTGCGAATTAAGCCGAAATACGCTCCAGAGCGGAAATCCTGTAATGAACTCTGCTCCCGTTCGTGTGCCTGAAACGCCGCCCAAAAAATATCCGGCAAAGAAAAGTTGAAGTGAATCCCCGCGATGACTTGCATGATACGACCGTAGCGCCACGCCAGCCCTCGACGGTAGATGTGTTTCATCAGACCGAGATTGGAAGCGCCATATTCGGCGATGGGGATACTGGCTTCGCCCGCGACGATGCATGGCATACTGGCAGCCCACAACAACTCATCGCCAATGTGCTCATAAGCCAACCGATGGCACTCATCCAGAAAGCGCAGGGCTTCCTCGGCATTGGCCAACGGCGGAGTGATAAACTCCAACAAAGCTTCCGAATAATCGGTGGTGATGAACGGATGGGTTAAAGCCGCTCCCAGGGCGGGCGGATGCCGGATTTGTGAAATTTGGCCATCGGGTGCGACTCGCAGCGTTTCCCGTTCAAGGCCGAGCCGCCGGCCCTCGAACAAAGCGTGGGCATTCGCGCCTGCTAGCCACGTCAAACGCCGATCAAGCAGTGTGGACAAGGTATTTGGTCTCCCGGTGGATCGGCTTGCGCCGGAGCTGGAACGATCACAACCCAAATCAGCCCGCCCTCGGCATGGGTGGGAATTGGGGGGCATTGTAAATGAAAATCAATTCGGCAGATTCCGCAGAGAGGTCTGTATGAACGATGGTTTGCTCCTTGAGCCTCCGTCCGGCTGTATTCCCCTGATTCCAGTCCCTGAAAACCAAGCCGAGCATTGGCTACCAGAGCAAGATAGCCGTGTACGCGCCTGGCTCACCGCGACCGGTTTCAATATGAAACCTGGTCATTTCAGTTTGATACCAAGCACCGATGGCCGCTTGCAAGCAGTCGTCGCCTGGATCAAGAGCGCGGACGATCTCTGGGCTTTAGGCAATCTGTCGGATATGTTGCCGGCCGGCGACTATGCGCTTCATGCGGCTTTTACTGCAAAGCAACTGGAACGACTAACGCTGGGGTGGGCGCTGGGTGCGTACCGGTTTACCCGCTACAAAGAGACCAAACGGGCGGGCGCGCGGCTGGCTCTGAATCCCGCTTGTGATGCGCAACGCATCAGTCGGCAGCTAGCAGCGATCACCTTGGTGCGCGATCTGATCAACACGCCAGCGGAAGACATGATGCCGGCCCAGCTCGCTGAGGCGGCCGCGACGCTGGCACAACGCTTCGGCGCATCCATCGAGCAGATTGTGGGGGATGACCTGCTGGTCAGCAACTACCCACTGATTCACGCCGTCGGCCGCGCCAGTGTTCATGCGCCACGCTTGTTGGATCTACGCTGGGGCGATCCACAGCACCCTAAAATCACTCTGATCGGCAAGGGGGTTTGTTTTGATAGCGGCGGGCTTGATTTGAAACCCGCCAGTGCGATGCGCTTGATGAAGAAAGATATGGGCGGCGCGGCGACTGCGCTGGGATTAGCTCACTTGATCATGGATTCTGGTTTGCCCGTGCGCTTGCGGGTGTTGCTTGCGGCTGTGGACAATGCAGTCTCCGGCAATGCCTTCCGACCCGGCGATGTGCTGCGTTCCCGTCGGGGTTCGACCATTGAGGTCCACAATACCGATGCCGAGGGGCGGCTGATTCTATGCGATGCCCTGACCGAGGCGAGTAGCGAACAACCGGAAGTCCTCCTCGATTTTGCCACATTGACGGGTGCGGCACGGGTTGCGCTCGGCACTGAAATTCCAGCCATGTTCTGCAACGACGAGGCCCTGGCCTGCGGATTATTGGCGGCGGCAGCACAGGAACAAGATCCAATCTGGCGCCTGCCGTTTCATCAAGCGTACCGGGATCTGCTAGACAGCAAGATTGCCGATATCGCCAACGCCAGCGAATCATCCTATGCTGGCGCCATCACCGCAGCCTTGTTTCTAAAGGAATTTGTTGACGATAGCATCCCGTGGGCGCATTTCGATCTGATGGCATGGAATCTCAAAACGCAGCCAGGACGGCCCGAAGGTGGCGAGGCAATGGCCATGCGAGCAGCATTCGCTTGGCTAGAGCAACGTTATAGCGGCGGCTAGTCGCTCAAACCGATCCAGCGCCCTCCCTGGCGCGGCACAATGAAACGTCCTGAAAAAGGATAATCAGGCGACCGGGTGACGCAGTTGCGGATTCTGCACCGGGGGCTTGACTGAATAGTCATAGAAGCCCTTGTTGGTCTTGCGGCCCAGATAACCCAGTTGCACTAGACGGGTCAGCGTGTGCGGTGGCGACACATGAGGTTGATGCATATCTTGATAGATATTCATGGTCATGGCTTCCACCACATCCAAACCGATGTAATCGGCTAACTCAAACGGCCCCATGGGATGGCCAGCGCCCGATTTCATGGCGTGATCGATGTCGGCGATGGTGCCCGTTCCCATTTCCAGCAAGCGAATGGCACTGAGCATGTAAGGAGTCAGCAACCGGTTGACGATGAAGCCGGTGGTATCTTGTACGATCACCGGGTCTTTCTTCAGTTTCTTGCAGAACACGTCAAGGGTTTTGATCGTCTCGTCCGAGGTCTCGAAGGCATGGATGATCTCGACAAGTTTCATCACCGGAGCGGGATTGAAGAAATGCAGGCCGGCAACCCGACCCCGATGCTTGCAAACCGCCATCAGCGCCGTGACCGACAGCGTGGATGTGTTGGTCGTCAGTAATGCTTCCGGCGCAACGATGCCTTCCAGACGTTGGAACAGGGCTTTTTTAGTATCCAAATCTTCGATGATCGATTCGATGATCAGATCGCAGCCCGCAACGTCTTCTTCTTTGGTTGTGAACTGCAACAAACCGAGCGTGGAATCCTTTTGTTCGGCAGTCATCTTGCCGCGCTCGACCATCTTGGCAAGAGATTTATCCAAACCCGACCGAATTTTGTCGGTCGAACCTGGCGTCGCCTTGACGGCCACGGTGGCAATACCTGCCTGTGCGCACACTTGCGCCACGCCCAGACCCATAGCACCACAGCCCATAACACCGACTTTTTTGATTTCCATCGCTTATGCCTTATTGTGATAGTGTAATGACATATAGTTTCTCCGGCGGCCAAAACGCAAATCCGAATAAACCATCGATATTATATTGAATTCCGATAGTATCGGTTAAATTCATTATCAAGTATCGGCTGGGTTTGACCTGCGGTTCGATCAGCGATGCTTCAGATCGGGTGCCCGTTTACCGACGAACGCCTCCATCCCCTCTTTTTGGTCTTCGGTCGCAAACACTGCATGGAACGTCCGCCGTTCGAACAGCAACCCTTCGGCCAGACTGGTTTCCAACGCGCGGTTGATACATTCCTTGGTCATCATCACGGCGGGCAATGACATCCCAGCGATCAATTCAGCGGTCTTCATGGCTTCTTCAATTAACTCGGCTACCGGCACAATCCGGCTGACCAATCCGGCCCGTTCCGCTTCAACGGCATCCATCATTCGACCCGTTAAACACAGTTCCATCGCTTTCGATTTACCGACCAACCGAGTCAAGCGCTGGGTACCACCAGCACCGGGCAAAATACCGAGTTTGATTTCCGGCTGACCGAATTTGGCGGTGTCAGCGGCCAGAATAAAATCACACATCATGGCCAGTTCGCAGCCACCACCTAAAGCGTAGCCGGCCACCGCCGCAATCACCGGCTTACGGCAACGACTGGCCCGCTCCCAGTTGCGGGTGATGAAGTTGGCCTTATAGGCGTCCATGTAGGAATAATCCTTCATGCCTTTAATGTCGGCGCCAGCGGCAAAAACTTTTTCACCACCGGTGATAACGATAGCGCGCACGGCCTCGTTGGCTTCCACTC
The DNA here is from genome assembly GCF_001051235.1 of Candidatus Competibacter denitrificans Run_A_D11. Taxonomy (GTDB): domain Bacteria; phylum Pseudomonadota; class Gammaproteobacteria; order Competibacterales; family Competibacteraceae; genus Competibacter_A; species Competibacter_A denitrificans. Next base: position 56,713 of record NZ_CBTJ020000027.1, read on the forward strand.
CATCCAGGGCTGCCGTCAATTCATCCATCAACTCGTTAGATAGAGCATTGAAAGCCTTGGGTCGGTTGAGCGTGATCAAAGCAACCGGCCCACGGATTTCGACGCGGATATTTTCATAATTCATGGCTTACACCTCCTTTGGTTTTGCGGTAAGGCTTCGTCTGGCATCAATGGGAGCAAGCGTATCAAAAAAATACACCCAGCAGCCATTCATCTTAAAGAAGCAGTATAAGTCAGATTGAAGCGGTTCAAAATGGACCGACCGGAAATCGACAAGTCAGCAAGCATTGCCGGCTAAAGGTGGCGGGAACCGCCTCCAGGCAACGATCAGACAGTACCCGCACAAAGGAGGTTAAAACGAGGAATTGCGTAGTGAAAAACCAAACGACCCAAAAACTATTCTACGGTCTGGCCAGGGCAAACCAGGAACAACTGATGCATCAACCACAAAAGACAGAATCTCTTTAATAAAGGGAATCAAGGCTTTTGTGGCAAGTCAAAATTCTTGATAGGAACCAATAACATATCTCCTATCCGAACTGTCTTGCTGTTTACCAAATCCCTTGCGTTAAGAAAAGAGGATTTGCTCGGCAGATGCTGTGCTGCCGGTTGAGTATTGATTTTAGGGGCTACGTTCTCATGGAGTGGGGGTTGCTGCGGCAACGGTTCCACGATCAAAAATTGCGCAGTCGGTAGCGGATTGGAAACTGAAGGAGGCAAATTCAGGGGCGCCGACTGTGACTCCACTTTCGGTGTTTCAAGCAGCACGCTGATGGATGAGGGCTTCTGGGGCGCTGGAATCCAATAAGATGCTACAGCCAAAATCAAGGCCAAGCCCAAAATGACGATCTGCTTACGGTGCAATTGAATGTTCATCTGTTTCACCTTCCTGGTCGCTAAGGCAAAGTTAAATGTGGCATTGCGACAAGCAATGAGTATATAGAGAGCAATATACATGCCAATATTACTCAGCGTTTTTTCGTACTATTCGGCCGCATAGAACACTTAAAAAGATTATTGATATATAAGATGCATTACTCAAAAATTAAATAATCATAGTTTAATTGAAACAATCATGCTACTTTTATTTTAAAGATACCCTTTTTTAGCCATAAACTCTAGCCAGCCAGGCTTAATGTTTTCAGGTCGTAATCCTTGTAATACCAAATCATATAGTCATTTTTGTAATATTAAAAATACAATCATAGTGTGCATTTTGGGCTGATCTAGCATCGCTATTTGATCAAAATTGATAGGACTAGCCAAATAGCTAATGAGGAGCAATAACCAGAACCAGGGATTTTATTCATTTATCTGATTAATATAATTTTTTTAAATCTTTAAGAGTTTTACTCAGACATCCCTGAAAGGGCTTATCGAATCTGATACGGTTCAATTTGGCCCAATACTCTATTTCGATCCATGGCTCTAAGATCGAAAAGCAGCAATTAGCGATCCATGCGTTTTGACATTCAACAAGAAAAATATCATAATTTTCTGTTCAATTTTTAAATCAATAGGGGTGATCCGTATGCCCCACCAACGCTAGAGGCTGGCCACTCGCACCATGAAACAAGATCCTATCAGCCCCTACTTCGACATCAAAACCGATGCTGAAGGCCAAGAGTACATGGAAGTTTATTTGGAAGGCATCGCTCTGTTGCGATTGGTTCTCAGCAATAAGGGCACCGCGTTCACCGAAGACGAGCGTGTGGCCTTGGGCTTGGATGGATTGCTACCTCCCCAGGTCAACACCTTGGAGCAGCAGGTCGAGCGGGTCTATCGGGGGTTTCTGCGCGAGCCAGATCCCATCGCTAAATACCAATATCTGCGTGCTCTACAAGAGCGGGCAGAAACCTTATTTTATGCCCTGTTGGAACGGCATCTCGAAGAAATGATGCCGATCATTTATACACCGACGGTCGGGCAAGCCGTACAGCAATTCAGTCACCTTTACCAAAATCCCCGAGGGCTGTCATTTTCACCGCTCAATATTGATCGAGCGTCCGGCGTCGTCCGTAACTTTCCCTGGAATGATGTGCGGATGATCGTCGCCACCGACTCCTCGGCGATTCTCGGTATCGGCGATCAAGGCTACGGTGGGTTGGCCATTGCGATTGGCAAACTGGCGATTTATACCATCGGCGGTGGCGTCAACCCGTTTCATACCATGCCGGTCAAGCTGGATGTAGGCACCGACCGGCTGGAACTGCTAAACGATGAGTTCTATCTTGGCGTGCGGCAGCGGCGTTTGCGGGGAGATCGCTATTTAGCTTTCCTCGATAAATTCGTTAAAGCGATTCATGAGCGCTGGCCGCGTGCCGTGATCCAGTGGGAAGATCTCTCCAAAGACGTGGCCTTCACGGTCCTGGAGCGTTATCGCAAACAGCTACCATCGTTCAACGACGATATTCAAGGCACTGGGGCGGTCGCGTTGGCCGGTGCGCTCTCGGCCAGTCGCCTGAAGGGTGAAACGCTGGCTGAGCAACGCTTCGTTATCCTCGGCGCCGGGGCCGGTGGCATTGGCGTCGCCTGGGCCATTACTCAAGGGCTGATTAGGGAAGGGCTGAGTGCCGAGGAAGCGCGGGATCGCGTTTGCGTGCTCGACTCAGGTGGCCTGCTGGTGGAGGGCCGTACTGTTGAACCGTATAAACAGCCCTTCCTGCAACCCCGTGAGAAAATTACCGGCTGGCAAATCGCTAACGATATCCCGACCTTACTGGAAACGATTGATTATACCAAAGCGACCGCTCTACTGGGCCTGAGCGGACAAGCCGGCTCCTTCAATCATCCTGTGGTGCAGGCTATGGCCCGCAATACGGTTCGGCCAATGATTTTCCCGTTATCTAACCCGACCTCGGCCTGTGAGGCCCTGCCGGAAGATATTCTAGATTGGAGCGAAGGCCGGGCCATCGTCGCTACCGGCAGTCCATTTCCAGATGTGGAGCGGGACGGTCGCTCTCACCCTATCGGCCAAGGTAATAATGCGTTTATTTTTCCAGGATTAGGTTTCGGGGCTATCCTTGCCGAGTGTCATGAGATAACGGATACCATGGTGTTGGAAGCCGCTTACGCCCTGGCCGAATACACCGCTGCCGCCCACTTGCGGGCTGGTCGGATTTACCCGCCCATTCGTGAATTGCGCGAAGTCAGCGTCCGGGTCGGTGCTCGAGTCATTGAGCAAGCGCTCAAGGACGGCGTATCAACCAGGACCGAATTGGCCGGACGTGATCTTGATACGTATCTGCGTTCTCGACTCTGGAAACCGCGCTATCTCCCCATCGTGCGGGGGGATCATACCGCGATGATCGATCACCCCGGATATCGCTAACCGGCAGGATGCAAACGCACCGCATCCGATGTCGGTTCAACAGGGTGTTGTTGTGGTGGCCATTAGCTCAAGGTTCCAGCACCAAGCGAAACCCTAAGTCGAATTTCCGATACTCCGGCGCGGCCGGGAACCGGTAGGCGAACCTGACCAAACCCGGATAATCGGACCAGGAACCCCCTCGCAGTACGCGCCGACCACCGACTAAGCTTGATACAGCACAGCGGGTTTCACCACCCGCATACGTGCCGTCGTATTCCGAGCAGGCCCATTCGGCGACATTGCCCAACATATCGTACAAACCAAATCCGTTGGCCGGGTATTTTCCGCCTGCCGCCACGATGGCTTGGCCATCCTCACAAGGAGCGTTGGCCCAGTTGAACGGCTTAGCCTGACGGGCCGTCTCGTCGTAGATATTGGCGTAACGGCACGCCTGCTTTGGATCATCGCCCCAAGGACGCGCCGCAGTCTTACCGCCGCGCGCGGCATATTCCCATTCTGCTTCAGTCGGCAATCGAAAACGAGCGCCGGTCTTCTCCGACAGCCAGGCGGCGTAGGCGACTGCTTCGTGCCAGTTGACCCGCACAACCGGCTGGTCAGCACGATTCAGCGCGGCTAAGTCATAGTTACCGCTCTCATGAGTGGAGTCAAAGCGGCCATACTGGCTGTTGGTCACCTCATATTTCCCAAGCCAGAATCCAGCGGGGCATACCTGATGAGGCAGCTCATTGGCGCTGCGATCCTTCTCAGTTTCAGCGCTGCCCATGGTAAAACAGCCTGATCCTACCCAGAGAAACTCAATCCCGCTCAGAGAATCGGTATAACTCTGGCCCGCCTGCGGATTGATTGGAGGCCCACTCTGAAGACGTTCGACTGGCGCCACCACCGGGGGCGGCACGGGCGGGATGATGGTGACAGGATTCGACTCCTTCGACACGCACGAGGACATTTTGGCTATGCCTGCCCCGATGACCAGTAAAGCCAGCAGCCCTACTCCCCAACGCCAGTCCGCCCAGGGCGGCTTCCTTTGCAGAGTAGAGGGTTCAGGCTGCGGTGGTGGCCTGGCCACGGTGATCGGGCGCGGCGGTTCACCCTGATGGCGTGGCTCTGGGCGTAGCGGTAATTCCAGTTTGATGGTTTGCTCATTGTCGGATGATGGCTCCAACGCTACCCGCAGTTTTGCGATACTTTGAAACCGTTCTTCGGGCCGAATCGCTATCGCCTGATCAATGGCATGCAACAAGATCGGGCTATACCGCCCACTTGCCGCCTCCACCGCCGGCATCAATGGATCGTCCAGTACACGAGCCGGTGCTTCGACTGGCTGTCTTCCGGTCACGCATTGATAGAGCACCGCGCCCAATGCATAAATATCAGTCCAAGGTCCATAACTCTTGCCATCAGCCAAATATTGTTCAATCGGTGAATAACCGATGGTGAACACACTGGTGACATTCTTGCTGCGCTGACCCAACGCCTGACGGGCAGCACCAAAGTCGATCAACATGGTGCGGCCATCTGAACGACAATAGAGATTCGCGGGCTTTACATCACGATGGAGATAACCTAAGCCATGCACCGCTTCCAGAGCGGGCAACACATCATCAAGGAAGCGGTGAATCTGCTCCTCCGGTAATGTCTTTTCGCGTTGCAGGATCTGACTGAGCGGTTCGCCATCCTCGTAATCCATGACAATATAAGCGGTGCCATTCGCCTGAAAAAAATCCTTTACCCGGACTACACTGGGATGATTAACCTGGGCAAGAATTCGGGCTTCGTTAAGAAACCGTTCCAGCCCCCAAGCGTAACAGGCGTCCTCACCCTCTTCCGAAGCGGGTAGATCGCCCTGCGTGTTAGCCAACACACTCACATCATCGCGATCCCGATAAGACCATTCGACTGGAAAATACTCTTTGATAGCGACCTGACTGCGCAAGGCTTCATGCAGTGCCCTATAGGTAATGCCGAAGCCACCAGCGCCCAACACCGCATCGATGCGGTAGTGGTGTAGGTGATAACCGATGGGTAGCGTGTTGGATTTCTTGGACATAGCGTGGATCACAGTCCTATCGACGCCGGTTCAGGCCCCAATCCAGGCCGAACCGTTAGGCGCTAGGGCCGACAATGTTTACGGCAGCTCTCGCACCACGCGAAAACCCAAAAAATAATCCCGGAAATCCGGTGGGCTACGATGCCGGTCGGCAGAACGGACATTGCGAGGTTCATCGTTCCAGGAACCGCCGCGCACCACGAATTGGCGCTCCCCAAGCGGCTCTTGGCAAGCCTGGGCGGGGGCCTCATAGCCTGGCGCGTAGAATGAACAGGTCCATTCGAGCACATTACCCAACATATCGTGCAAGCCGTAATCATTGTTGCGATAAGTGCCGACAGGCGCCGTATAAACCTGGCCGTCGCGGCAACGCATCTCCGTCCAGCCCACGAATATTTTCTTACCGTCCTGATCAGCGGCATTGGCATAAGCACACCCCTGGTCGGGATCATCTCCCCAATAACGGCTGGTCGAGGTGCCAGAGCGGGCTGCGTATTCCCACTCCGTTTCCGTCGGCAATCGATAGCGATAACCGGTTTGCTCGGATAACCAATCAGTAAACTCCTTGGCTTCACGCCAGCTTATATTGATCACCGGCCGACGATCTCGCCCCCAGCCTTTGTCACTGATTGGCGGACGGCCGGTCGCGGTCGTAAAGCGATCATATTCGGCAAACATTACTTCGTACTTACCGATGGCAAAGGCTTTGCCAATCCGCGCTGTATGTTGTTGCTCGTCCTCATAGCGACCCTTCTCGCCAGAGGGTGAACCCATCTCAAAGCCACCGGCGGGGATCACCACCAATTCCGGGCCTTGTGAACCATCGCGGAGCCGATCCCGGATCACCCGATTAGGCGGATTCAAGCGAGTCAACGCCGCTTCGGCATCAGCCCGATGGACACAGGCTTCCGCACAACGTTCGAGATAAGCCCAGTAAGCCTTGCGTGTATTGGCACGTCGTGCGGCCGCGAATGCGTCTGTATCGGCTTGCCGTACCCGGTCGGTTACCTCAGCCTGTTTGAACTTGGCGGTTACGCTGGCCAGTTCGGGGAGTTCCGGTTCAATGGCGCTCGCTTTCTTCAACTCCTGCCACGCTCCAGCCAAATCACCTTTATTGGCGCTTGCCTGAGCGCGAGCCACCCAAGCTAATGCCAAGCGGCGTTGCCCACTGGCAACAAAAGGCTCACCGGGTGCTAGGCGCGCAAGGGCGTTCAAACGCTCGCGCGCTTCCTCGCCACGATCTTCGCGATTTTCCTGCTCGAACGCCCGCACTAAGGTTTCGAAATCCGCCTTCAAGACATCAACCTTTTCCTCATGTTGTATATTTTGTATCGCACTCCGTGCCTCCTTTTCAAAACCACAATTCGGACAGCGCTGCAAATACAACTGATAAGCAACTGGGGTGTCCATCCGTTTAGCGGACTCGAATGCCTTAAGATCGGCTTCACGGTCGGCCTCTTGCAGCAATACCGTCAAACCCGCCCCCGATGTTTGCTCTGGCGACTTGGTTGGATCAGCGCGAGGACCGGTTTGCGCTGGCTGCTTCAAGCTGGCTTCACCACCCCCCCGCTGAACCGCCCAGTAAGCACCCAGTACCCCCACGACGAGCGCCATCAAGGCAGCCACCGAGAGCCAAACTCGTGACTTAGATCTGCCCCCACCCTTTTCCCGTGTGGCTGAGCGCTGAGCTTGGTCCAAGTCATCCATAAACTTACCGGCTTCAGTCGGGCAAATCTCGCTCGGATAAGCCAGTCCGCGCCGCAGGACTCGCCAAGCCTCAGCAGTCAACCCAGGCGGTATCCGGTCCACAGCCTGGTTTTTCGCCTCATGGGCACCTCGCCCGGTCAACATTTGAAAAACCAACAGCGCCAAAGCAAACACGTCGCGACGGAACGCAGTGTCGGTGGCAACCCCATCAATAAAGCCGTCAGTGCTCATTTCAGCACCGGGTTCCATGGCATCGGCTAAAATGCCGCGCGGCCCTACGACTTCAGCGGCTACGCCAAACCCGGCTAGCTTGATCGTCCCCTGGTTTGTCAGCAAAATCGCTTCGGCATCAAGACCCTGATGCGCCAAGCGATGCTCCTGACGCGCATAATCCAGCGCAGCCGCGACGGGTTTTAACCATTTCAAAACCACATCCCAATGTGACCCCTGCGAGCCGCGCTCGCGCAGCAATTGCGCCAACGTTTGGCCCTGCTGATGGTCAACATATTCCATTTCCGCGAACGGCCAGTTATCAGTTCCATGCCACCATCCATAAACCGCGACGATAGTCGGGTGCTCCAGCTTCGTGGCTTGTTCTACCCGACTACGTGCTTTGGCAAGATAAGTCCGCCACCCGACCACGCCCGCCCGCTGCGAGCGCTCCTCACGAGCGGGATCACGCGGGCCAGGCACATAGCCAGGGGGCAAAAACAGTTTCACGGCTCGAAAGTCATCCCCACTGCCTTTGACTCGTCCGGCCTCGCCAGTCACAGCCAGTACCAGCCAGACCCGCCGCCTGCTATCTAAATCACGCAATAAGCGGACACGATGCTCAGACGGCCCAATCACCATACCGGGTGCCAGGGTCGCCAAACCGTTTTTATCTACCAGCGTATCTGCCTCAGATCGCGCCGATTCAGCGGCCGACTCACTGCTTGCCGCCAATTCGCGTAACAGCTCTTCCCGGCGGCGCTGCCATTCGGCCTCGTCGATCTCGCCAGCCGCGCGCGCGCGCGCAAGCTCTTCAACTCGCGATTCAATATCCATACGTCATGAAATTCCCGGAAGATCGTAAAAATTTGTTTGAACAACAGCCACAGAACACATTATCGTCTAGTCTAGCAGAAGGAGAGTAATGGCCCAGCCACCCTCGCCAAACGCTTTTATCGGACGATCTGCTCTCCGCCTGTGCCGAAACAGGACCCAAGGCCAACCCATGGCTTGCAAGCCAAAAGGTTTTTCAGCACCCATGATCCGGTCAATCTTGCTGTGAAGCGCATGGACACCCCAGAACCATTGCCGGCCCCGCTTGAGGTCCGCCTCGAAGTCGCCGTCCGTTCCCTGCGTTCACCGACCCAGCGTGGCCGGCGCGACAATCAGGACAACTATTTGGTAGTGAATGGCCAAGGACAGTGCCGCTTCCTTAGTGATCAGCAAGAAACCCAGCGCCAGTTACCCGACTGGCCCCCTGGCCATTGGCGGGTTGCCGTGCTGGATGGCATGGGTGGCCATAGCCACGGTCGGGAAGCAGCAGAACGCGCTGTCGCTGGCTTGCTCGCTTTACCGGTAGCCACTGATCTCGACCAACTCTCCGATGCCCTGGATGCTTTGCACCATCAGCTTTATGAGGAGTTCCAAAGGGCGGGGCTTGAGACCGGCTGTACTTTGATCCTGTTGGAAATACCACCGGATGGCCCTGCCTTGCTGTTTCATGTTGGTGATTCCCGCGTCTACGCCATCAACTCGGAGCAAGTGGAATGCCTGACCGTTGATCATGTGCCAGCCACCCACCTCGCCCTCCTTGGGTTGGTGGACAATATCCGCTGGTTTCAACAAGTTCATGTCCGACCGAATTCTCAGATCAGCCAGGCATTTATCCTGGGCAGTACCTTGGGCGTACCGAGCCTGGATGTGAAACCGCTTGATGCAACGCTTTTCGAGTTGCACGATGGTAATTTACCGCTTTTTTTGCGCGGACTGGGTGACCGTCGCCTGCTGCCGCTCCAGTCGGGCTGGATTTACCTGCTGGCCAGCGATGGTCTTTGGCATCTGAGTAACCCACAGGCGTTTATCCGGCGCTGGCCGATCTTATTAGGTGAATCGCCACACTCGCTCGAAGAGATGTTAGATGTACTGTTCGTGGAGTTGGCCAACTATATACGCCATCAGCAAAGCCAACCCGACGACAATTGCACGGTTATCCTCTTGCGTGTCCCTGACACGTCGCCACCGTCACCAGTGCCACAGTCAACTACTCAAGGGAACAGCCACGCTTGAAAATCAGGCATATTCTGCTGCTGTTGGCAGCCGTGCTGGCCATCGCGTTCATGCAGCCACTGGTCACCTTTTTGGGCGGACTAACCCTGCTCCTCGGTGTGGGAAGCGTTATCTTTCGCGATCTACCACCGGCAAGCCAGAATGCAGTGGAACACCGGGTGCTTGGGTGGTTACGCCGCGCCCGCACCGCTGATCCCCTGCCGATAGCCGACGAAAAAAGCGGGGTCGGCCGGAAGCTGATGGTGGATCAAGCGGATGCGAGCATACTGGCGCAAACCTTTCGACGCAGCCGCGCCAAACCAGTGGTTCGCAACGCACCGTCGGATGCGACCAGCAAAGGCGCCAACGAAGAGACGCCATCACCCTCGAATGTTTGATGCTTAAATCCATGCAACCCAAACGCCCGCCCCTATCTTCATGATCCAGACGGGCGCCATTACGGATAGGCTCAGCGACTGACGCTGAATGGCGACGCTCAGGCCATTAGCCCTTGGCGTGCCACATGGCGCAAAATTGTGTAAACCTCATCCTTCAAATGCAGGCGGCGCTTCTTTAGGGTCTCCGTGTAGGCATCGGAAGGGGTTTCGATTTGCAGTTCTATCCGTTCTACCTCATCGTTCACCGTATGATACTCGTCATAGAGTCCGGCAAACTTCGGGTCGGCGGCTTTCAACTCGGCGATCCGATCCTTGTATTCGGGAAATTCGTGAAATAGATCGTGGCTCTCTCCAAGCATCGCAAGGAACTCCTCAGCAGTGTTATGGTTTTATTTCAGCCAGATGACAACGACATGGTAGGCAAGTATAACAAGCAACCCAGCCCATCATCACCCTGATGCACCATGTCCATGCGGCACCGCCAAACCCACCATGCGGCTACCGTCTCGCGGGCAGATCCGGTGCTATAAACCCGCAGTGCGGGCGTGCTATGCTTTTCACACCCATGACGTTCAAGCAAGCTCACTTATCGAGTAGAGGACTACAGACCATGAACCGCAAATCCGCTGTGACCATCGCTTTACTGGCCATTTCGCTCCTGCTGGGCGGCAGCCTCAGTGCTTGCAATACCGTCAAGGGTGCCGGCCAAGATATGAAATCAGCCGGTAAGGCCATTGAGAAAAAGGCAGAAACCGAAAAGACCTACTAACTTCATCCGCACCGCTTATTCCGTGCTTATCGGTGCGGTGCCGACTACGACGAACAGTTTCGGCACCGCCCAACTCTCATCCGTTATCAGCCCGCTTCGCGGCAAAATTGAATTAAGCCCAAGGTGGACGCATCATGTCCGGCCGCTGCCTGAGTTCCCTTAAGCTCTGGCAGAATGGCGTTAGCCAATTGCTTGCCTAGCTCCACCCCCCATTGATCGAAGGAATTGATGTTCCAAATGACGCCTTGCACGAACACCTTATGCTCGTAAAGGGCGACCAGCGACCCCAAGACCTGTGGCGTCAGGCGACGATAGAACAAGCTGGTGCTGGGGCGGTTACCGGCAAAGACTTTGTAAGGCAACAGCTTCTCTAGCGCCTCCCCGCTCAAGCCCTGCTTTGCCAATTCAGCGCGCGCCTGCGCTTCGGTCTTGCCGACCATCAAGGCTTCGGCTTGGGCCAGACAATTGGCCAGCAAAATCGCGTGATGCTCGCCAATCGGGTTGGGACTTTGGGCCGGTGCCAGAAAATCGGCCGGCACCAGATGGGTTCCCTGATGCAGTAACTGGTAAAAGGCATGTTGGCCGTTATTACCCAACCCGCCCCAAATAATCGGCCCGGTGTTGACCTTGACCGCCTGACCATCACGGTCGATGGACTTGCCATTGCTCTCCATGTCCAACTGTTGCAGATAATCCGGCAACGAGCGCAAGTAATCATCGTAAACCAGCATCACCTGGCTATCGGCGCCGAAAAAGTCGATATACCAGGCACCCAGTAGCGCCAGAATCACCGGCAAATTGTCCGTCAGCGGCGCGGTGCGGAAGTGCTCGTCCATCGCATGAGCGCCTTCCAATAGCTCAAGAAAATGGTCCATGCCCAGATAGACGATGATCGGCAGGCCGATAGCCGACCACAAAGAATAGCGCCCGCCGACCCAATCCCAAAAACCGAACATGTTGGCGGTATCAATGCCAAACCGGCTGACCCCTTCGGCATTGGTGGACACCGCGACGAAATGCCTGGCCACCGCCGACTCATCGCCCAATTCCTTGATCAGCCAAGCACGGGCAGTGTGGGCGTTGGTCATGGTCTCCTGGGTGGTGAAGGTCTTGGAGGCGACGATGAACAGCGTGCTCTCCGGGTCGCACTCGGCCAGGACATGGCTGATGTGGGCACCGTCCACATTGGAGACGAAATGCATCCGCAAGGTCGGATCGGCGTAAGGTTGCAGCGCTTGGCAAATCATCTTTGGCCCCAGATCGGAGCCACCGATGCCGATATTCACCACATCACGGATGCGCTTGCCGGTATGGCCGCGCCACTTGCCGCGCCGGATCTGGTCGGCGAACTTGCGGGCATGTTCCAGCACCTCGTTCACCTCCGGCATGACATCCTTACCCTTGACCCGTACCGGGCGGTCGCTGCGATTACGCAGCGCGGTATGCAGCACGGCCCGCTGTTCGGTATGGTTGATCATTTCGCCTTCGAACATTCGCGCAATCCAGGCCGGCAGTTGCGCCTGGTTAGCCAGTTCAATCAGTAGATCGAACGTTTCTCCGGTAATGCGATGTTTGGAAAAATCGACCAACAAATCACCGAACCGCCGGGAAAATCGGTTAAAGCGTTCGGGGTCTGCGGCGAATAAATCGCGCAGGTGCTGGTCGGCGATAGCAGCATGATGGGCTTTAAGTTGTTGCCAGACCGGCAGATTGCTGGGAACGGACATGGACAGTTTCCTTATCGAGTTGTGCAAACGCTGGCGAAACCGGACGAGCGCTGGCTATAGATACTGCGACGCTGACCGAGATGTCGGCCACGTCGGCGGCCTCTAGCCGCAGCTCTGGAATTACTATAGTTTCCGGCGGGGTAGCTGTCGAATTCTGGCCGATTTTGCACGCTGGGCCAGTCCTGGCGACAGGAAATTTCTGCATTGGGCAGATTCCAAAGCACACAGATGGCCTCGCAAGGGTTTAGAATGCTTCATAATGACTCTCGCCTTACGTTCAACCTGAGCGACGTGATGCCATGAACGACGCGACCGAACTTGAGTCCTCCCTTGCGGGCACCATCGATTTCTTCCAGAACGTGCGCCGCAAATTGGGCGCGCTCGAAGCGGCGACCGACAGCCAACAGACTCTATTGCAGACTGTCACCACAACAGTAGCTGCTTGCGAGCAAGGTCAACAAACCGACCGGCGCGCGCTAGCGGTTCTCGCCGACACGTTTGGGGTACAAACTGAACGGCTGACGGCCCTACAAGCCGATATTCGCCTCGTGGATGAGCAACTTGCACGCCTGGCAAGCGAGCTGGAAAGCCAGCGGCAAACTATGGCGGAGGCGGGTCCACTGCGGCAAGAGTTACAAAAGCATCAAGATCGGCTGAAACACTTAGATACTCTGATTACCAAGCTGTCGGCCGATACCAGCTCAACCCGCCAAATCCTCAACGTCTTGCAAGCTGATTTGGCAACTCAAAGTGATGCATTGCGCGAATTGGATCAAACATGGCGCGAAGGGTTGGCAAGCTATCAGGACCGCTTGAGCGAACTCGAAAGGATTGCTGCCGAATCAAAGACCATCACCCCAACTCCGATGGCAGAAGAGGCAATGGTCGATGCCGCTGCTGAGGAATCGCCCTTCCTCACTCCACCGGACTCGCCCTTCCTCGTCGCCATACCCACAGAAGCTAGCGCACCTCCAGCGCCGCAGCCCACCACTCAAGGGCAGATTGACCAACTTGCTAGCGCGTTCAGCGTCGCTCAAGAAGAGCAGCAAGCACTGCACGACTGCATGACTGCTACCCTCGCCGCTGACCAGGAGGAAAAGCAGAAAATCCACGACCAGCTCGCTGCGGCACATGATCGGCAGCAGGCGCTTGATGAGCAATTCGCCCTTCTGCAAACCGCACTGACAAGCCAGCAGGACGCTTTGGCCGATCTGCGAGCGACTCTCACCGAACAACTGGCGGCGCAACAGCAACACATCAGCGCGCTGGCCACCGCCATGGACTCCTCAGATGAGCCGGCTATCGCCAGTCTAGAAACCGACCTGCTAGCCTTACGGGAAACCGTAAACCACAACGCCGAACAACTGATTCGCATACAAGACGCGCTTGGCGAACAGCTACAAGACCAGCGGCAACGCCTCGATCAGCTAGATACCGCGCTCAATAGCCTATCGCACGCCGCACCGCCAACGTTGGCGGCAGATCTGCAACCGCTCCACGCGGCTTTGGCTGAGCAAGCCGACGCCTTGGAGCAACTACGCCAAGACACACAACAGCAATTCACCACATTGACGGCCACCACGGGCAATCAGGCCCAAGAGATCCGGCAAACGGCTGACCGCACGGCGGAACTTCAGGAGCAAATGACCGATCTCCTGGAGCAATTTGCGGCACTTCCCACCCCCGCAGATCGCCCCGCAGCACAGAACGCTGAGGTCAACCTGCACGACTTCCAGCAAAATCTCGACGTTCTACAGGGCACCGTTGCCGCGCTGGATACCCGTTTAGCCGGACAAGCGCAAGCCTTCAGCAGCAATTTCGAGCAATTTCAGGGCCTCAATACCGAACTCGCTGAACTCCGGCAACAGCTTGCCAAGCTGGAATCAGCACGACGGCCGGGAGTTATCGAGCAAGTGTTGGCAGCCCAAGGCCAAGAGATCAGCCAACTGGGTGAGGCCTTGCAGCAAATCAAACGAGACCAGCCCGAATTCACCGAGACCGCGCCAGACAGCCAAGATGCCAAAATCACGGCGCTGGAAGAGCAATTCAATCGGTACAATGCCCAGCAGGCGGATTTGGCGGCCCATCTGGAAGCGACGCGGGCCAACAGCAAAGTCATTCAGGAAAAAGTGCTGACCTTGGCAACCAATGTCGCGCAACGCATTCACGAATTCCAAAATCAATTGCTGGCCGCCAAAACCGATCAAGGCACACAGATTCAGACCATTGAGCAAAAACTGATCACCTTGCAGGCCACCGTCGAAGCGTTGGAAACCCAGCGCAAGACGCGCCGCTGGTTTAGTATGCCGGCGAGTTTAACGACGGTCTTGGTCATCGTTGGCGCGGTATTACTGGCGGTTTTTAACCGGATCATCATGTAACCGGATCAACGGGCCGCTGCTGCCGATTCGAGCCAGCCTGGCGTGGGCGCTTGCATCCGATAAGATGAGGATTGGGTCGGCGCCTACCCAGATCAGCGCGTGATGACGGTGGTGGCTACCCAGTCCGGCACGGGAGCAAGCAACTTGATAACCGCTTGCTTGCTCCAATCGCTTCCGTCCGTTCACTCCGATACCGCCCGCATTCCCGTATCGTCGTATCGGTTACCTATCCCTGTGATGGAGGTCGTCGCAGATGAACGAATTTGATTTATCCCGCCAAACGCCGTTTGGCGTGGACTTCAGCGTCGCGGAATTCGCCGACAACCCGGAACCACGCTGTCCTTGCGTGCTGCTGCTGGACAACTCTTGGTCGATGAGCGGACAACCCATCACCGAACTTAACGAAGGTCTTGCGACGTTCAAGGAAGAGCTAATGGCCGATAGCCTCGCCGCCAAGCGCGTCGAAATCGCTATCGTCAGCTTTGGCCCGGTCCAAGTGGTCAATGAGTTTCAGACCGCCGACCGCTTCGCCCCGCCGCATTTGACCGCCCAAAAAGATACCCCCATGGGCTTGGCCATCAGCAAAGGTCTGGAGCTTCTCAACCAGCGTAAAACGCTCTATCGGGAACACGGGATTCCATTTTTCCGGCCGTGGGTGTTTCTCATCACCGACGGCACCCCGACCGACGATTGGAAGCCTGCCGCCAGTCAGATTCGACAAGGCGAGGACAGCCGTGCATTCGCCTTTTTTGCAGTCGGGGTAGAAGGCGCCAACCTGGATATCTTGCAGCAAATTTCGCTGCGCCAGCCGCTGCGCTTACGCGGGCTACGGTTCCGTGAGCTGTTTCAGTGGCTCTCCAACTCCATGCGCTCGGTCTCGCGTTCGGTACCGGGGACAGAGGTTCCGCTGATCAATCCCACCCAACCCGACGGTTGGGCGTCGGTATGACGGCGCCGGGTAACTGGCGCTACGTTTACGCCAGTGTCCCCGGCGTGGCTCACCTCAGCGACGGGAGCGAATGCCAGGATGCCTGCGCCGTGCGTCCGCTATCGGGCGCGGGCACCGACTCCCTGTTACTCCTGGTTGTCGCCGATGGTGCCGGTAGTGCCGCGCGCGGAGGCACGGGGGCCGAACTGGCCTGTGAGACTTTCTTGCGCGAGTGTGAGCTGCGCTTACCGGGGATCACACCGGCAAACTGGACACCGGCCCTGGCTGAAACCTTATTAGAACGGGTACGCGCGGCTCTAGCGCAAGAGGCAGCCACTGCCGAAGTGCCCATCCGGGATTTCGCGTGCACCCTGCTGGGTGCGGCCGTCGCTGCTGACCATGCACTGGTCTTGCAGATCGGTGATGGGGCCATCGTCATCGGTGCGGACGAGTATTACCGGCCGGTCTTCTGGCCGCAGACGGGCCAATACGTCAACGAAACCCGCTTCGTGACCGACTCTGATGCGGCCGTCCATCTGGAATGCGTCGTCCTAGCAGAAACCGTCGCGGAAATCGCCTTGCTGACCGATGGGCTACAAACGCTGGCACTGCACTATCAGCATCAGCAAGCGCATACCCCGTTCTTCCGGCCGATGTTCCATCAATTGCGCGCTCAGACGGAACCCGGCTCCTCAGAGCTGTTGACCAACGCATTGGCGCGTTTCCTGGCCAGCCCGGCAGTCAACGAGCGCACACACGATGATAAGACGTTGATTTTAGCTACCCGCTTGTCACCGCTTACCCCTGGCATTGCGCCGACCATGACGGCTGACACCCCCGCCGTCACTCACATGACCAGCGACCCTGATCCCGATTCCGCCGCGTCTGGACGAGAAGACAGCGGTGACGCGGCTTCATAGCGGCAACGGGCAGTGGATCGAGCCGGGTAACGCGCTGGGGCGTGGTGGTGAAGGCACGGTCCACGAGTTGCCTGGTCGGCCCGGTTTTGTCGCCAAAATCTATCACCAGCCAGTCGAGCCGGGCAAAGCCCAAAAGCTCGAAGGCATGGCCCGTCACGCGCATCCGGGCCTGCTGGAAATCGCCACCTGGCCGGTGGATGTGCTGCGTACCCGCCCGGACGGCCCGCTGGTCGGTTTCGTGATGGCCAGGGTCAACGGCTATCACGAAATCCACAGCCTGTACGGCCCTTCGCATCGCAAACGCACCTTCCCACACGCCGACTGGTCGTTTCTGGTTCATGCTGCGCGTAATCTTGCCAGTGCATTCGAAACCATCCATGCGCGGGGTCATGTCATCGGCGACGTAAATCCCGGTAATGTGGTGGTTTCGGCCCAAGCCCTGGTGAAAATGATCGATTGCGACTCGTTTCAGATTGATACCGGCGACCGCCTGTTTCTGTGCGATGTCGGGGTTCCGCAATTTACGCCACCGGAACTGCAAGATCAGTCTTTTCACGGCCTGCGGCGAACAACTCACCACGATACGTTCGGCTTAGCCCTGTTATGTTTTCATCTGCTGTTCATGGGCCGTCACCCTTTCGCCGGCCGCTACCGGGGTAAGGGTGATATGCCTATCGAACGGGCGATCAAGGAATATCGATTCGCCTTCGGCTCGCGCGCCACCGGTCGTGCGATGGAGCCGCCACCAAACACGCTGCCGCTTGAAGCGCTACCCCAACCCATCGCCCAGTTGTTCGAACGGGCCTTTACCTCATCGGCACCGGCCCCAGGCCGGCCGACCGCCCGCGAGTGGCGCACAGCACTGGAGCGGCTCAACCGCGAGTTGCGTGTCTGTACCCGCAACATCGCCCACAAATATCCGGCACACACCACAACATGTCCATGGTGCGCGCTTGAACAGGCCAGCGGAACCCGCTTTTTTGGGTCGGCCGCGCGCCCCGCACCGGCCCATCCCACGACCGGCTCTCGAGATTTTCAGATCGATGCCGTTTGGAGCCGAATTCTCGCGGTCACGCCGCCTCCCAACGAAGCGATGCCGCACCCGACGGCACAAACCCCCATCACGCCAACACCGCTATCGGAACCACTCAACCGAGCGCGACGGACCAATCTCAGTAAAACGGTGGCTATTGCCGGGGCTGTCTTGCTGGTGACCCTGGCACGACCGAATCTGATTTGGCTGTGGCTGCTGCTCGGTTTAGCCATCTGGCCGTTTACCCAGGATAAAGTTATTCACCGTGAACGCCAGCGACGCCGACTCGCCTTGCTGGCCGCACGCCGCGAACTGACCGATTTGCAGGTCGCCTGGCGGCAACGGGCAACCGATGAAGCGTTCATGCGCAAGCTGCGGGATTTGCAGGGCTTGCGGGAGCGTTACCACAATCTGGCGGCAGCGCTAGAGAAAGATTTACGCCGGTTGGAAACCGACCAGCGCCAGATTCAGTTGCAAACCTTTTTGGAAAACCAATTTATCGATGCTGCCCAGATTCGCGGCATTGGTGTCACCGACCGCATGGCGCTCGCCTCCTATGGCATCGAAACCGCTGCTGACGTGAATGCAACCGCCCTCGCCGCCGTCCCCGGCTTTGGGCAGCGCCTCGGCCAACAGCGCGCGGCGGCGTTACTCGCCTGGCGCCAGGCGCTCGAACAGGGTTTCCGCCACGATCCACGGCAAAGCGTTGATCCGAACGTCATCGCCGATCTACAACAACACTCTGCTCGCCAGCGGTCGGCTATCGAGCGAGACCTGCTGGCAGGTCCAGAAGAACTGACTACTATTAAGACGGATATTCTCAAGCAACGCGCCCAACTTAACATAGCCTTGATCCGTCAAGCGATGCAGGAAGCGCAAGCCCAGGCCGACCTACGAGTCTTTGGCTCCAACGGTCTGGCGCTGCTCGTTACCCGGTGGCGCAATCGTATTTAGGCGAACTAGGCAAGCCGGAGGGCCCGCATGGGCAGACGTAACGAACACACTCGCGAAGAGCTACGCGAAATCTCTTTGCGGGCAGCGGAACAGCTAGTAACCGCGCACGGTTTGGATGGCTTGAGCGCACGCAAAGTCGCTTCGGCCATCGGTTATACCGTCGGCAGTTTGTATATGGTATTCCGCAATCTCGACGATTTGATCCTCCAAATGAATGAGCGAACGCTCGATCAATTGTACGGCCGGCTGGCAGATGCCGTGAGCGGCGAGGAACCGTCCATCGGCTCGATTCGGGCCTTGGCACAAGCGTATCTAAGATTTGCCCTCGCCGAGACCAACCGGTGGTTGGCTCTCTACGAGCACCGTATGCCGGAAGGGCAAATCGCGCCGGATTCCTTCAGCGAGAAGGTGGCGCGGATGTTCGAACTGGTGCAACATCATCTCGCCCTGCTATCACCGCACCGACCACCGCAAGATATCGCCTTAGCGGCCCGTGCCCTGTGGAGCAGTATCCATGGCGTTTGCGTCCTGAGCCTGGATCGAAAATTGGAAACCATCGGTGGGCTGCCGATGGAGGAAGTCGCGGCCTCGTTACTGGATAATTATCTGGCCGGTTTCGTCGGCTCGACCCCTAGCTGAGCTGCACGGCATAGGCGAAGCCAACTGCCAAGAGCTTTTATCCTACAAGCCTGCGCTTTTTTGGGATCTGCCATGCGCCCCGTCACCCACGATTTGATGAGCCGCGAAGCAACCGACTGGCATCAGCAAGGACTGATCGACCGCCCATTGCTGGATCTGCTGCTGCAACGCTACGCCCGGCGCGGTGAAATGCTTACAACGCTGCTGAAGTGGTTAGGCGTGTTCGCTATCGTCCAGCTTGGGTTGGCAGTCCTGGCCTCGGTTGCATTACTGGCGGACTCAGCGACGTTTGCGGCGACGCTCCTGGCGCTCACCAGCGCCGGTTTATGGTACGGCGGGGTGCGGATGGCCACCGATCCCCGTCGGCTTTATCCCTATACCGGTGCAATTCTGGTGACTGCGAGCTTGGCTGGCGTATTCGGTAGCCTCCTGCTGGGGTTCATCGCCACAAACGGCCCGATTGAGCACATACCGGTGCCGACTTTTATGTTGCTAACGGGCGCGCTCGGCGCCCTGACGGCCTATCGCTATCACTTGCGTTGGCCGCTGCTGCTGGCACTGCTGCTGTTCTTTCACGGACTGGGGGCTTGGCACAGCTACGGCGGCCACGGCGCCTATTTCGCCGATATTCAAGACCCGGAATTGATGGCGGTGATCGCACTCGGCACGATTCTGCTCGGCGTCTGGCACGAGCGGCGGCTAGAGCTTGGTCCATTACGACGGTGCACCGGCTTCGGTGGGCTGTACCTGATTTTCGGCCTGCTGTATCTGAATCTGTCGCTGTGGTTTTTGACGTTGCCGCAGGGACCGCTGACTTGGGTGCTCGTCTTCACCGCCGCCGCCATCGGCCAGATCGTCGCCGGTGCCCGCCTGCACGATGCCCGTTTTACTGGCTTCGGTATCGTCTTTTTAGCGATTAACCTCTACACCCGTTACTTCGAACACTTCTGGGATCAGCTATCGCTTGGCGTCTTTTTGCTGGTCGGCGGCGCGCTGGCGATGATTCTCGGTTACCTGTTTGAGCGCTGGTCGCAGCTCATACCTTCAGAGTCGGCCTGATGAATCCGCACTCTCGCAATCGCCGCGTGCGCCGCGAGTTGGATGAACTGCTGCGCGAGGGCGTCATTGATGCCACTCTCCATGGTCAGCTGCTTAGCGAACGTTACCCGACCCGTGGTTGGGACTGGCGCTCGCTGGGGCGCTGGTTCCTGATCTTTGGGGCAATCAGTGTAATAGCAGGGCTAGGGATTCTCGGCCGGAAATGGTTTGACTTCACCCTGACTAAATTGGCGCTGATACAGGCTATCGCCATGCTAGGCAGCTTTGGCGGCGCGCAATGGATCAAGCGTGCTTATCCCGCCCTGGCGTGGAGTGCGACCAGCGTGGAACTGTTGGGCGGCTTGGGACTGATCGGCTTGACCTTCACTTTGGGCGCGATTTTTTCCACCGGCTCCGGTAATTGGCCAGCCTTGCTGCTGATTGATTTGCTGCTGTTGCTCGCTTTGAGCTATGCGCTGCGTAATGCCCTGCTGTTAGTATTAAGCGCCATCGTGTTTTTCTGCTGGTTTGGCGGTTTTACCGGTTATGCCTCTGGCTGGGGCGCTTACTGGTTCGGCATGGGCTATCCGTTGCGGTTCCTGATGGCGGCGGTGGCGATCATCGCTATTGCGGTGATCCACCAGCAGAGCGAAAAAGGCGTACTCGCGCCATTTCGCGGTTTTTTCAAAGTCTGGCTCTCCAGCGGGCTGTTTTTCGCGGAAATGGCGCTGTGGTTGCTGTCACTGTTTGGTAATTTCAATCTGGAAAATCACCGCTGGCATTTGACCAATGGCACTGAGTTATTTCTGTTCAACGCGCTGTGGGCTGTTCTTAACGTGGCGCTGATCGGCCTCGGCGCCCGATTTTTCATGCGGATGCTGACCGGCTACGGCGCGACTTTTCTCACCATTCAGATTTACACACTGTTCTTTGCCCATTTGGCCAAGGATTTTGGTTTACCGCTTAGCTTGCTGATTGCTGGTGGCAGCGCACTGGGCTTGACGTTTTATCTGGAACGACGGCGGCGCGAACGGCGTCACGGCCCTGTGCATAAGCTTCCAGCCTGACGCCATGCGCCTGTTGCACACCGCCGACTGGCACCTCGGTCAAACGTTTCATCAATTCGAACGCGGCTACGAGCACCAACGCTTTCTCGATTGGCTGTTGGAGACTTTGGCGGCCGAGGAAATCGATGCCCTGCTGATCGCTGGGGATATCTTTGATAACACCAATCCTTCCGCCGTTGCCCAACGGCAGCTTTACCGCTTTCTTGCAGCCGCCAAGCAGCGTTTACCTCGGCTCGATATCGTCATCATCGCCGGCAATCACGATTCGGGGGGACGGCTGGAGGCGCCAGTGCCGTTGCTGGAGGGATTCGACATCACTGTGATCGGCCATACCACCCGCGATCCTGCGGGTGCGGTTGAATTGAACCGACTGGTGATTCCTCTACACGATAGCGATGGTGCAATCGCCGCCTGGTGTCTGGCGATCCCCTTTCTGCGGCCGGGTGATGTGCCGCGTGTCGCAATCGACGGCGACCCGTATCTGCAAGGTATCAAAGCGCTCTACCAACAGACGATGGAATGGGCCGTCAATCGACAAAAACCCGGGCAAGCCATCATCGCGCTCGGCCACTGCCACATGACCGGTGGCCAGCTTTCGGAAGAGTCCGAACGACGTATCCTCATCGGCGGCAGCGAAGCCTTACCGGTCAGCCTGTTCGACCCCGCTATGACCTATGTCGCACTGGGCCACCTGCATCGTGCGCAAAGGGTCGGCGGCCAGGAACGGGTGCGCTATTCCGGCAGTCCGCTGCCAATGTCGTTTGCGGAAATCCATTATCCTCATCAAGTGATCCGGGTTGATCTTGAGGGCGGCCTGCTAAGAGAGATCAAACCGATTTCCATTCCTCGCTTCGTCGAACTGCTGCGCGTTCCCGCACAACCGGCCCCGCCGAATGAGGTATTAGACCAATTGGCCGCGCTCGACCTGGCCGACGCACCGCTCGAAACCCAGCCGTATTTGGAAGCCCGTGTACTCTTTAACTCTCCAGAATCCGGCTTGCGCACCCGGATTGAGGCGGCCCTGGATGGTAAGCCGGTTCGGTTTGCGCGTATTGAAAGCAACTACCGGATTGAAACTGGGCGACCTGGCGCCGACAACCCACAATCGCTGGATGAGTTGGAGCGGTTACAACCCGACGAGATTTTCAAGAAACTGCATTTACAGCAATACAGTACGGAACCGTCCAGTGATTTGTTGGAGGCTTTCAGGGAATTGCTACTGGCTCCCGACGAGGAAGCCAACCCATGAAGATCCTCGCCATTCGTGGCAAAAATATCGCCTCACTGGCTAGTGAATTTGAGCTGCGTTTCTATGAGGAGCCTCTCGTCTCAACCGGCCTATTCGCTATCTGCGGGCCGACTGGCGCCGGTAAAAGCACCCTGCTGGATGCGCTGTGCTTGGCGCTTTACAACAACACACCCCGTTTGGCTAAAGCGAGCGCACGCGGTGTCAATCTGCCGGATGTCGGCAAAGAGACCGTTACCCCACGCGATCCAGGCAACCTATTGCGACGGGGTGCCGGTGAGGGTTATGCCGAAGTCGATTTCGTTGGCAACGATGGAATTGAATATCGGGCACGTTGGAGTGTCCGCCGCGCGCGCGGCAAAACCAGCGGTAAGCTCCAGAGCGTCGAAATGGGCCTACGGCGCTTGGATGACCAACAAACGCTCGGCAGCGGCAAAAGCGAAGTTCAGCGCGAAATCGAACAACGGCTCGGCTTGTCGTTCGAACAATTCACTCGCGCTGTACTACTAGCGCAAAACGAATTCGCCACGTTTCTGAAAACCGATGACGATGAACGCGCCGCGCTACTGGAAACGCTGACTGGCCTAACGATCTACACCCGCCTTTCTATTCGCGCCCACGAACGCGCCAAAGTGGAACAGGAGACGCTAAGAGATTTACAACGGCAACTCGGCGACCAACAACCGCTCTCTGCCGAACTCCGCGAGCACTGGCAAAATACCCTGAATACGACTCGCGCTGAAGTGACGACGCTAGAGCACCGAAAATCCGAACTGGCTCAGCACTTGCGCTGGCACGACCGCTGGGAGGAGCTAAAACAAACCGAGCAGCAAGCTCAAGTTGCGGTACAAAATGCCCAAGCACTCCAACACGCGGCCCTACCTCGCCAAAACCATTTCAAGCACGTTGAAGCCGTCCAAGACGCTCGCTCCCTCATCGTCGATCTGGAGCGCGCGAACGAAGCCGTTACCACCCTCAACCAAGCAGTCTCGACTGCAGAGGAACATCTCTCCGAAGCCCAATGTACCTGCCAACAGGCAGAGGGCGCTCTCGCCCTTGCAGCACAAGCCGTCGCCACCGCTGAACTAGCCAAAACTGAGGCAAATTCGGCGCTTGAATGTGCCAAGCTCCTTGATGCCGAAATCAATACGCTCACAACTCGCCATCAAGAAGCTGCTAAAGCTCACGACGAAGTGCGCGACAGCACCGACCAGGCAAAGCAAAAATTAACCGATACCCAAAGTAAACATGATCAAGCCCTCATCGCACAGCGAAAGACCCAAGCGTGGTTGGCTGCCCATCATGGCTTAAAACGCTTGGCCGAAGAATGGCCTCGTTGGGATACGCTGTTCGATCAAGCCACTAAAATACAAAACGAGTTACTCGAAAACGAACGGCTCATCGCAGATCACAGCACGGAAACAGCAAAACAGCAGCAGGCGCGTGATGCGGCAAACGAGTCGCTTAGCCAAGCCGAAATCGTGCTCCAGAATGCGGAAAACGATCTGCAAACCGCTTCTCAAGCGCTTGCTCAGTTCGATCCAGATCAACTCGCTGAGCGCCGCACTCGCATCGACAATGATCGTGAACAACTCACCAGCGCCGAGCGGTTATGGGTAGCCTTAACCAGTACAATGGCTCGACAGCAAGAGCTGAGCAGCGAGTCTGTCCACCTACAGGAAAAGCTGGCCGGTACTGAAAGCGAGCTGGTGCACATTGCCACGGTAAAACCACAAACCATCGCCCGGCTGGAACAGGCGAAACAATCGCTCACTATCGCCGAAGCCGCCTGTGCCAAAAGCGTCGAGACCCTAAGAGAACAATTGCAGACCGATACACCTTGTCCGGTCTGCGGTGCGACCAAACACCCCTACGCCTTGGGCGATGCGCCCTCCCGCGCCATGCTGGCTGATTTGGAACTACAAGTGGAAACCTGTCGTCAAGCAGTCGCCGATCTGGACAGTCAAACTGCGACAGCGCAGGCTAACAGAGACAACAGTCAACAGCGTTTGCGCGAACTGACGACCGAACAGAGCAAGTTCACCGGCGTCATTCAAAAAAATACCGCAGAGCTACAAGCCCATCCACTAGCAGCCACGCTTGATTCTATTCAACCGGCCGACCGTGCAGCCTGGTTTGCTGAGTACCATCAATTCGTTAATCAACATCTGATAAAGCTTAAAGCGGAGGAAACCACTCATCGGCAGGCTGGTAAAAAGAAAACGACGGCGCAAGACGTGCGCGACCGCGCCCATGGACAACAAGCAACGGCACGAGATGCGTTAAACCAAGCCCAGATTCAGTTCGACCGCACCATTCAGATTCTGCAAGCCGCAACGGCTCGCCACAACGAAATCACCAAACGGCTGAACGCCTTATTGCTTGAACTGAGCGCAGTAGGTAACGACCCCGATTGGCAACAGGCTTGGCGCACCGATCCGTTGGCGTATCATCGCAGCCAGCAGCAACACGCTGAACAGTGGCGCAGCCAGCAAAAACGTGTCGAACAACTCACAGCCGATCTCAGTGGTCTCGCTATCGAAATCAGCGGCTTTACTCGCATCGTCGAAGAAAAAACCAGGCAACTGAACCGTGCCGCTGAGGAATTTGCCAAGCTTGACCAACAGCTTGCAGAAAAACACGGCCAACGGCAGAGCTTGTTCGAGGGCCGTTCAGTAGCGGAGGTGGAAGCCGCATTGGCTGATGCGATTGCAAACACCAAGACCCAATACCAACAGAAAGACACGGATCGCCAAGCTGCTACCAATGCCCAGGCCAGCGCTAGCGCCATACTGATGCAAACCCAGGACGCTGCCAGCAAGAGCCGACAAACCGCCGAGCAAGCGAGTGCCGTATTGGAGCGCTGGATCGACCAATTCACCATCAGTCACCCCGCCGAACCGGTCGATAGAGAGCGACTGCAAACGCTGCTCTCGCACGACAAGGCTTGGCTCACGCAAGAGCGTGCGGCATTACAAGAGCTAGCTGATGCCGTTCGCGACGCAGAAACCACGCTGCGCGAACGGCAATCGCAGCGGCTGGATCACGAACGTCAACGGGCCAGTTCGGAGTCGAAGGAGTCGATTGAAGTCGAGCAAACTCAAATCACCGATGATCTTGAACGCGCCAAACAGCGGGTGACTGAAGCCGAACTCCATTTGCGGCAAGACGACGAGCGCCGCCAACGAAACTCTGCTTTAGAACATGCTATCGCAGATCAAGACGCCAAGGCCAAGCGCTGGAATGATTTGGATGACTTAATCGGTTCTGCTAAAGGCCATAAATTCCGCGATTACGCGCAAGGCTTCACCCTTGATATCCTGCTTGGCTATGCCAATCACCATTTGCACGACCTTAGCCGCCGCTACCGATTGGAGCGAGTCGAAAATAGCTTGGCTTTGATGGTCATTGATCAGGATATGGGTGACGAGCACCGCTCGGTGCACTCGCTCTCCGGCGGCGAATCCTTCCTGGTCTCTCTGGCGCTGGCGCTCGGCCTCGCGTCGCTCTCTTCCAATCGGGTTCGCGTGGAATCACTGTTCATCGACGAAGGCTTCGGCAGTCTGGACGCTGAAACCTTGCGCGTGGCAATGGATGCTCTGGACAATCTACAAGCCCAGGGTCGCAAGGTGGGCGTCATCTCCCATCTTCAGGAAATGACCGAACGGATCGGCGTACAAATCCAGGTACGCCGTCAGTCGGGAGGAAAAAGCTGCGTCGAAGTCGCTGAATTCTAACCGGTCGCTATTGGCCGAAAAATGCCTCTACCCGCTGCAAATCGCGGGTTCGCGGCATGGGCGGCAAGCTGTCCAAAAAGACGCGCCCATAGGATTTGCTGATCACGCGCGGATCGCCCAACACCAAGACCCCGCGATCCGTCACGTCCCGAATCAGCCGTCCAGCCCCTTGCTTGAGAGCGATCACCGCCTGGGGCAGTTGATAACTCACAAACGGGTCATCGCCCTGCCGGCGCAGAGATTCAATGCGCGCTTGCAAGACCGGATCACCGGGCGCGGCGAATGGCAACCGGTCGATCACCACGCAAGACAGTGCCTCGCCACGCACATCGACCCCTTCCCAGAAACTGGCAGTGCCCAACAACACCGCGTTACCCAGCGCCCGAAATTCACGCAGCAACGCCGCCTTCGGTGCCTGGCCTTGGATCAACAGCGGATAGTCCATACGCCCTACCAACCAGCCTGCCGCCTCCTGCAACGCTCGGTGGCTGGTAAACAGGAGAAACGCCCGTCCCCGGCTGGCGAACAACACCGGCAATACAGCCTCCAGCAAGGCGGCGGTATACTGCGGCGAGGCTGGATCGGGTAAGCCTGTGGGGTGGTAGAGCAACGTATTGCCGACGAAATCAAACGGGCTATCCAAGCGCAAAGCGTCGTAATCGTCTAATCCCAACCGGGCCGCAAAATGGGTGAACGCATCGCCAACCGCCAACGTCGCTGACGTAAAAACCCAAGCGCTGGGCTGCGTTCCCAATCGGGCACGAAAGGTGTGGGCAATGTCGAGCGGTGTTAAGCTCAAACCAAATCCACGCCCGCGCGTCTCTAGCCAGCGCACGCTATCCGGCTGTTCTTCCATCCCGGTTAATAACGCCAAACGTGCCGCTAAATCCTCGCTACGCCGATAGCAACTCTCTAACCCTTTGCCGCGTGGGGCCGCTTCTTTGAGCGCTTCGCGTAACCGCTCCAGCGCGTCGGTCGTCCTCTCAACGGCTTCACGAATCGATGACCGACCGGCCACCTCCCGCCACAATACCCGACGATCCCCTAAACCGAGCGCCTCGCGCAACATCGCCACCGCCGGGTCCAGCGCTTCAGCCCGCCGCCGCAAATCCACAAAATCCGCTGCGTCACGCAACTGCTCGACCACGGTATCGCGGGCAAGCTCGCTTAATTGATACCCGCTCAAGGATTTACCGAAGAAATGGCTGGCGATTTCCGGTAGTTGGTGCGCCTCGTCGAGAATCACGATCTCCGCACCTGGCAGCAGCTCGGCAAAACCAGTTTCCCTAAGCGCCATGTCAGCGCAAAACAAATGATGGTTGATGATCAATACATCGGCTGCCGATGCTTCGCGGCGAGCCTTGGCAAGAAAGCAGTCAGAGAATTGCGGGCAGTCTTGCCCCAAGCAATTATCAACGGTCGATGTTACGCGCGGCCAGAGTGCCGAGGTTTCCGATACCTCGGCCAGTTCGGCAATGTCACCGTAGCGGGTACGGCGTGCCCAAGCCCGCACACGGCGCAGATCGGCCACCTGTTCGCGGGTAGCCAACCGGCCGCTCTCTTCGATGGTTTGTAAGCGGTACCGGCACAGGTAATTGCTGCGTCCCTTCAAAAGGGCGATTCGCGCCGAAACCGCCAACGCGCGCCGGACGACGGGTAAATCCAGCTGATAAAGCTGATCTTGCAGATGGCGGGTACCGGTGGAAATGATGACCCGAGCACCGGCCAATAACGCCGGCACCAGATAAGCGTAGGTTTTACCGGTGCCGGTACCGGCTTCGACGACCAGCATCCGGTTCTCCGCCAAGGCGGTGGCAACCGCTTCGGCCATTTTCTGCTGGGACAGGCGTGGTGCGAAGCCAGGGATCTGTTTGGCCAGGGGACCCTTTGGCCCCAGGAGTGCGGCGACGGTCGAGGTGGCGTGCGTTGCCAGGACCGCCAATCCTCAATGAGACAACTGTACGGCGTGGGCTTCCGCCTCCTCGGCACCGGCCCTGTTTCCGGCAGCCTTCCGCGAGGCACCGATCAATTTCCAATTACGGGCTTGCAGCGCCCGATTATCACCAGCCAGGTTATTGGATTTGGTCGCAAGCGATTCGGCCTGCTGGTACTGGCCTTGATGCAGCCGGATTTGCGCCAGATCATACCAGATGCCAGCGTTGCGCGGCTCAATGCGTAGCGCACGCTCCAACGCGGCACCCGCTTTATCCAACTGTTTGCTCTTCACGTATTTGTCGGCGCTTTCCAGTAGGGCGACGACCGCCTGATTGCCCTCACGAGAAATCTCTGCGGGCGGTAAATCGGCCGGTGGGGTAGCCGGCGCCGTAGGCCGAGCGGGCCGTGCTACGGGAACAGGGGCCGGCGCCGGTTCTGGCGTCGAGGCAGCGGGGGGGGTCGTCATGGCCACCGTGGCATTGGCTGGAGCAGGCGCACCGGTCGGTGCGGCGGGTACCGGGTTGGGGGCCGGCGGCATGGGCGGCGCGGTCGGTGGCTTGATGGTCGGTGCCGCCGGCGGTACGACCGCCACTTGAGGCTCTGGCAAAGAACCCGGCGCCGTGGTATTGGATCGCCTGGTCGGTGCAGCGGCAGCGCCCGGTGGATAGCTGGGCGGCCGGTACTCCGCACCCGCATAGGGCGCAGGGCTTGGCTGGCTATAGGTCGGCTCAGGCTGAGCAGGATAAGGCTGCGGTGCTACGCCATTACCGGGATCGGCATAAGTCGGAACCGGGGCTGTTGGTTGATAAGTGTCGGTGATGGCTGGATCAGCGGATGCGTACTCTCTCGGCAGCAACGGATCTTCCTCAGGCAGCGGCTCAAGCGGCGCTTGCGGCGGCGGATAGGGCTGCGGCGGTCGGCGCGCGGTACGATCCACCACCGGAGCCTTGGGAGTCCGTTTGCTGGTATTGGATTGAGAGTAATAGGGCATGGTACCGCAAGCCGTGATTGATACCATCGCCAGCGCACTCAGCCAGGCTTTATACAATGTCTTCATTCGGTTTTCCTCTCACGGACTCGGCGGTTCGGGCCGATGACCGGCGAATCGCAACGCCATCGGCCAATGATTTTACTCTACCTTTTCGTCATCCGTATCGCCGCATAGCCAATAACGCAATCCGCGCCACTGCGCTACATCAAGCTATTCAGTGTTAAAGTCGGCGCACTCGTCATTCCATCAGGTTCTGGAAAAAGTCGCTCGCCTCTCCCGAATCCCGCTCAGCACCTCTCTGGCGTGAGGAGCGACCGCCACCATCACTACTACCGCCACCGCCACTCTCAGATCGCTTGGCAACCTGCCGTACTGGCGGTGGACTGCCGCAGGAACCCGAACTCTGTGGTTCCGATCCGGCCAGAAACGGTACTCGCTGCCCGATCCGGCATCCTTGGCTGAGTCGCAAACCGTTACGGGGATTAACCCATACTTCCTCGACCCCGGCTGGGGGTGGTGCATCCAGCGGTTCGAGCTTCAAGCCGGCCATCAAATTCATCCACACCCGTAAGGCACCGCTTGCACCGCTGAACCCGGTCGGCTTGTTATCATCACGCCCTAACCAGACTACGGCCAAACGGTCGCCACTAAACCCGGCAAACCAGGAATCACGATAATCATCGGTGGTACCGGTCTTACCGGCGATGTTCAAATCTGGCGACAGTTTGCTTTTCATAGCGCTGGCCGTTCCCGCTTTTACCACCTGTTGCATGGCGTTAGTCACCAGGTAAGCCGGCCCTGGATCGACCGCCTTCTCCACTTCCAAGGCGTAATGTTGCAGCGAACGGCCATTGGCATCGGTCACTTCGCGGATCGCGCGCAGCGGGATGCGGAATCCACCGCTGGCAATGCCCTCGTAAACTTGCGCGATCTCGAACGGTGACATGTCCACCCCACCCAACAACAGCGACGGATAAGGCGGCAGATCCCGGTCAAGCCCCAGCCGCTGGAGCATTTTCACCACGTTAATCACATCCATGTCCAAACCCACCCGTACCGCCGGAACATTGTAGGAGCGGGCTAAAGCATCGCGCAGAGTGACCCGACCGTGATAGCGCCGGTCGTAGTTGGCCGGCGCCCAACGCCGGCCACCCTGGGTATAGACCAACCGGCTATCGTTCAACAGGGTGGTCAGGGTATAGCGGTCGGGGTGCTCCAGTGCGGTCAAATAAACCACTGGCTTGAGCAGCGAGCCAGCCAGCCGCTGGGCATCCAACGCTCGATTAAAACCGATAGTTTTCGGTTCGCGGTCGCCGACCAGGGCCAGCACTTCGCCGCTGGGGGTGTCGGCGATGATCGCGGCCCCCTGCAAGGGCCGCGCTCTGGGCTGGCTGCGCTCCAACGCCGGCAGACTGTTCTCCAGCGTGTTCTCGGCGGTAGCCTGGATGCGCGGATCGAGCGTGGTGAAAACCCGCAGCCCTTCTGTCACCAAATCTTCCGCTTTGTAGTATTCGCGCAACTGCCGCTGCACCAGATCGAGAAAGCCCGGATACGCTGTGATGCCGTTACTGGCTTTGGGCGTGACATCCAGAGCCGTTTCCTTGGCAAGTACCGCATCCTCCGCGCTGATCAGATTTTGCTCGACCATCACATCAAGCACCAGCGCACGCCGCTCCTTGGCGCGATCCGGGTGCTTGCGCGGATCATAGAGTGACGGCCCCTTCACCAATCCCACCAACAACGCTAATTGATGCAGTTCCAGCTCTTCAAGCGGGACGCCGAAATAAAACAAACTGGCCAAACCGAAACCGTGGATCGACCGGCTGCCATCCTGCCCCAGATAGAGGGCATTAGAGTAGGCTTCCAGGATGTCGTCCTTGCCGTAGCGCGAATCAATCAAAACCGCCATCAGCACTTCGTTAATCTTGCGTTTCAGAGTGCGCTCGTTGCTCAGGAACAGATTTTTCACCAATTGCTGAGTGAGCGTACTACCACCCTGCACAGTGCGCCCGGCCCGCAAGTTGGCCAGTAATGCCCGGAAGATACCCTTGGGGTTAACCCCAGCGTGCTCGAAAAACGACCGATCTTCGACCGCCAGCAACGTATCCACCAAAACCGGTGGTAAATCCTTGCCTTTCAGCAGGATGCGGTCTTCATAGCGGGAGGGATAGATACCGGCGATTTCGGGAGGATCAAGCCGTAGCAAGCCGGGTTTTTCCCGCTCATCCAAGCTCAGTAGATCGACCAGGATATTACCCGCGAACACGACCCGGATCTTGCGCACCGGCTCGGTGCCGTCCCAGAAGGTAAAATCGCGGGTCATCACCTCGAACGTCTCACCCTGCCGTAGATAACTACCCGCCTTGGAGGGTGATTCAGCACCACCTGGCGGCGGTACGCACGCTTCTGCGGGCGGGGTTTTCGGCTTACGGCGCAATCGGCGCTTACCATTATCGCTGGGCGGAGGGGTCGGCTCTATCGGGCAATTCACATCGCGATAATTCAACAGCTTAAGCTCACGTTCCAGGTTATCGGCGCTCAGCGCCATTCCTTCAAACAGCTCCAACGGTCGCGCATAGACTTTGGCCGGCATCGCCCAGCGTTTTTGATCGAATTCAGCGCGGATCACCGCATCCAAATACAGCATGTAAATCCCCAGCCCGAACGCTCCTAACAGCGCCCCACCCAGGGTGAGCGAGAAGATGAGCGAAAATAGCGAGCGCACTGCGCGTATCGGGCGTTTCTTAGCGGTGCCGGACGATTGACGTATGGCCATACCTTTCCCAGTTAATTCTCAGTCCACCCATAGCGGGCAGCGTGCAAACTACCTTACCCAAAAACCCCAAACGTGGGTTTTTAGGGATTTTAACAGCCTAAAGAAGCGCAATGGCTATTATTCGCAGACCGTTCGCTGCCCCAAATAGTCGGCAAACAATTGCCAAGAAACACGGAGCCAATGTCTGGCCACTTAACCGCAGGGCCTTATAATCCACTTTTCGCTACCATGGCAACCGGGGGGATGATGGCTAAGTATGACGTGTACGGGATCGGCAATGCGTTAGTGGATATGGAATACGAGGTGACAACTGCTGACCTCGAAGCGCTTAGTCTCACCAAGGGAGTCATGACCTTGGTGGATCAAGAGCAGCAGAGCAAAATGATGCAGCATCTGGCCGCATACCCTCACCACCGCAGTTCGGGCGGCTCAGCGGCCAATTCAATGATCGCCATTTGCCAATTCGGTGGGACCAGTTTCTATTCCTGCAAGGTGGCGAGCGACGAACTGGGCCATTTCTATACCAGCGACCTGTGCGCGGGTGGGGTCGATACCAACCATCAGCGCACAGAGAGCGAGCCGGGGCACACCGGCCGCTGTGTGGTGCTGGTCACACCGGATAGTGACCGCACCCTCTGCACCTTTCTGGGCATCAGCAGCGAACTGTCGGCTGACGATCTGGTCGAAAACGCCCTGCTCGACTCGGACTATTTTTACATGGAAGGGTATTTGGTGACATCGCCCGCTGCTCGTCAAGCGTGCCTGACCGGCAAACGCCTGGC
Organism: Candidatus Competibacter denitrificans Run_A_D11; assembly: GCF_001051235.1. Classification (GTDB taxonomy): domain Bacteria; phylum Pseudomonadota; class Gammaproteobacteria; order Competibacterales; family Competibacteraceae; genus Competibacter_A; species Competibacter_A denitrificans. The sequence continues at coordinate 89,375 of NZ_CBTJ020000027.1, forward strand.
CGAAACTGCCGGGGTTAAAACCGCTATCTCACTCTCCGATCCCAATATAGTGCGGTTTTTCAAAGATGGCCTTCTGGAGATGATCGGCTCTGGCGTCGATCTGCTGTTCGCTAATGAGGATGAAGCCTGCGGTCTGGCGCAGACCACCGATCCGCAACACCCGGTCGATTATCTGAAAACCCTGAGTCGGGAGTTCGTAATCACGCGCGGGGCCAAGGGTGCGCTGGTTTGGGATGGCCACGATTTACTGACTATTGATCCGATCCCAGTCGCGGCGGTGGATACGGTCGGCGCCGGGGATCTGTTTGCGGGCGCTTTCCTCTACGGCCGGGCGCGGGGATGGGATCATCGTCAGGCCGGAGCATTGGCCTCGACTGCGGCCGCTGAGCTGGTCACCCGCCTGGGGCCGCGCTTACCGCCGGCTGAAGCCAAGGCGATCCTGCAACGCTTCCTGTAACTGGCCAGGCCATGCTGGCTATGACTCTCGCTTGAGCCGATATAAATCGCGTGTTTTCAAGGCCCGCCCGCGCAAGTGTTCCGTTAAGGCTGCGCGGGTTAAACGCTTGATATCCTTGAGCACAGACGGATCGGATAAGGTCTCATCCCGCAGCGCGAGCAAGCTGCGGCCTGAAATCGATACGCCCATTTGAGTCTGGCTAACCGGCAGTGGCCCCTGATCCAGCACATAACGGTAGTGCCCCTCAGCGACAATCGGTGCCCCACTACCCGCTTCCCGATCCAGGGTAAGACCATAGCCCAGTTCGGCCAACAGTCTTTTTTCGAAGCGCCGCAGCGCCGGTTCCGGCTCAGGCGCTGCTACAAGTTCAGCCAAGAGCGCTCCATAAGCAGCGAATAACTCCGGTAACGGATCTTGGCGTGGCAATAAGCGCACAAGCAGTTCATTAGCGTAAAGGCCAGCCAACACCCGTGCGGGAGCCAAAGCCACCGCCGGCCCGTTTTCCTCAGCAGCGGTCAGGGTAGCCAACTCGCCGGCACCCGCCCAAGACAGCAGCAGCGGTACGAACGGTTGCAAGAGTCCCTTGAGGCGGGAGCGGGAATTTAGGGCGCCTCGGGCCACCAAGCCGACCCGGCCACTCTCACGGCCGAATGCTTCCAGGAGCAAGCTGGTATTTAGATAGGGCCGGCGGTGCAGAACAAAGGCCGGCTGCAACGCAATCCGTGTACGCGCTACCGGCGTCACGAGAGCCGCTTAGCGGGTTCCAAAGTCGGTGTAGCCCAAACTGCGCAGGGCTTGCTCATCGTCCGACCATCCCTCTCGGACTTTGACCCAGGTCTCCAGAAAGACCTTCCGGCCAAAAGTGCGTTCCATCGACTCGCGCGCTTGGCGGCCCGCTTCTCGCAGAGTGGCGCCGCCTTCCCCGATCACAATGCCCTTTTGCGTCTCACGCTCGACCCAAATCACAGCACCAATGCGAGTTAACCGCTCAGTTTCGACGAAATGCTCAATCTCAACCGTCAGCGCATAGGGCAATTCCTGACGCAGCAATCGGGTTAGTTTTTCGCGGAGCAATTCGGCAGCCAAAAACCGCTCGCTGACCGTGGTGAGCTGATCAGGCGGAAAGAGAAAATCCCCTATAGGCAGCAGCGTGATGATACTGCGCTCCAGCGCTGCCACGTTGTCCCCGACCAGCGCCGCCAAGGGCACGATCTCAGCGAAAGTACGCTTTTGGGCCATCTCCGCCAGAAACGGCAGCAAGCGGGATTTATCTGCGATGCGATCAATCTTATTCACCGCCAGCACCACCGGTCCGGAAAAATCCGCCAGTCGTTTGAGAACAGCAGTATCTTCCTCGGTCCAGCGCAAAGCTTCGACTAAAAAGATAACGACATCGGTGTAGCCCAGCACACTGGTCGCCGCCCGATTCAGATAGCGGCCCATCGCTCGTCCGACCTGACGGTGCAAACCCGGCGTGTCCACATAAACAATTTGTGCCTCCGGCAAGGTCTGAATACCGAGCAGGACATGTCGGGTTGTCTGCGGCTTTGGCGCGGTGATACTAAGTTTCTGGCCGATAAGACGGTTCAATAACGTCGATTTGCCGACATTGGGCCGGCCGAGCAGCGCCGCGTAACCGGCGTGAACCGGTATTGAACCGGTCATTGGATTTGCCCTAGCATTTGGCGGGCAGCCTCTTGTTCCGCCTTGCGGCGGCTGCTACCCGCTGCGACAGCCCGCGTATCAGCCACTGCGCATTCCACCGTGAAATATTGTTCGTGCGGCTCGCCACGCACTTCCAGCACAGTGTAGACCGGCAACGCCTGCTGCCGAGCTTGCAAATACTCTTGCAGGCGAGTTTTGGGATCTTTCAATTCACTGGCGCTAGCCAGCCGTTCCAGCCAATCCCGATAAAGCCGCACGATTAAGTCGCGGCAGGCCGCCAAGCCACCATCTAGATAGACAGCGCCGAAAATCGCTTCCATGGTATCCGACAAAATCGATTCGCGCCGGAAGCCGCCACTCTTCAATTCACCAGGCCCCAGGTTTAGCCAATCTCCCAGCTTCAGGCTACGGGCCAGTTCGGCTAAGGTTTCCCCTTTCACCAAGCTGGCCCGCAAGCGGCTTAGCTCACCTTCGCTGGCTTTCGGGTAGTGCTCGAACAGGTATTCGGCAATCACCAGGCTCAGCAAGGCATCGCCCAAAAATTCGAGCCGTTCATTATTGCGCACTGAGGCACTGCGATGTGTCAGCGCCTCATCCAGCAAGTCGGGTTGCTGGAACGTGTAACCGAGGCTGCCGCACAACTGGGAAATAGGAGGAATCACGGACTCAGCGGAATCGATTCGTTGACTTTAAGGACCACGAATAATTTGTAAAACAATTCTCGCTCATCCTGATAAACCAGGTCGATTACGCGGCCGCTGCGGTCATTCCTGACTTTGAGATCGCTCGCTTTTATATTTTCGACATAGCCGATATCAAATCGCTTTTGAATTCCGTTATGGATGTCCTGTGCGCTCATCTGCGCAAGCTGAGGCTCCTTACGGATACTCTCGACTGTTGATTTAATTGAGTAATACTGGATATACATCGGCACTACCTTCATCCCGATCAGCGCAATAAACGCGATGACGATGATCAGCAACAGCATACCGATCACGGTCATGCCCCGCTGCCTATTAGCGCCCGCTTGTCCGTTGCACTGTTGGCTTATTTTCATCATGACACGCTCCCCTCGTTTATCTGATACCGTTACCGATTCGGCCGCAGTGGCCATTAAACGTGATGCAATCCAAATTCATCCAAATAAAAAACGCCTTGCCGATCAGATTTTCTTCCGGCACCAGGCCCCAATAGCGGCTGTCGGCGCTGTTATCGCGATTGTCACCCATGACAAAAAAATGCCCGGCTGGCACCTGATAAGACCAAGCCATTGAGCCATCTGGTTCCCGCTGGAGTTGTAGCCCGGACCACAGTCCCGCCACCCCCCAACGGCCATTAGCCAACATTTGGATCTGATGGGTCACCTCACCCAATTGCTCGGTGAACTGCCGATAGCCGGTTTCGGCTGTACCCCCGTTGACCAGCGGTGTTAAGGATACCGCCTGACCGTTGATAACTAGCTGACCCTGGCGATACGCCAGGCGGTCACCGGGTAAGCCGACCACGCGCTTGATATACGCTACCGCCGGTTCAAGCGGGTAGCGAAATACCACCACATCTCCCCGCTTCGGTTGACCATTCTCAATAAGTTTCGCATTAAGCACCGGCAAGCGTAGCCCATAAGCGAACTTGTTCACCAAGATAAAATCGCCCTTGAGCAAGGTCGGCACCATCGATTCGGAAGGAATCCGAAAAGGCTCCACGACAAACGAGCGCAAGATTAGCACCGCCAGAATAACCGGGAAAAACGATTTTGATAAATCGACATACCACGGCAATTTTAGAGCGGTCGCCGGTACTTGCGGGGCGCTTTCAGAATCGCCGACATTGACACGGGTGCGACGTGGGGCCAGCACCAACGCATCCAACAACCAGATACCACCGGTCAAAATCGTTAATGCGACCAAAACCGCTGCAAAATCAATATTCATCGCTAAGATATTCCACGGACGAGATCCAAAAGGTCATGAATTTTTCTCCATTTGCAGCACAGCCAGGAAGGCTTCCTGCGGAATTTCCACTTTGCCGACCTGCTTCATACGTTTCTTACCCGCCTTCTGCTTTTCCAACAGCTTGCGCTTGCGGCTTACATCACCGCCGTAGCATTTAGCCAACACATTTTTACGCAGCGCCTTGACCGTGGTGCGAGCGATGATCTGGCTGCCGATGGCGGCTTGGATCGCCACTTCGAACATTTGCTGAGGGATCAGTTCCTTGAGCTTGACCGCAAGATCGCGCCCTCGGTATTGAGCTTGCTCGCGATGGACGATGACCGACAGAGAATCGACACGCTCGCCGTTGATGAGTACATCCAGCTTGACCAAGGGGGCCGCCTGAAACCGCTCAAAACTGTATTCGAACGAGGCAAAACCCCGGCTGATCGACTTTAGGCGGTCAAAGAAATCCAACACCACTTCGCTCATCGGCAACTCGAAACTCAGTTGCACCTGACCACCGGCGTAATGGAGGTTACGCTGCACACCGCGCTTTTCGATACACAAGGTGATGATCGCGCCCAGATAATCCTGTGGAGTCAGAATATGCGCTACGATGATCGGTTCACGAATTTCGGAAACTTCATTCGTTGGCGGTAATTTAGCGGGATTATCAATCGTGAAAATTTCGCCGCCGACCGTCATCACTTCGTAAACGACCGTCGGCGCGGTCGTTACCAAATCGAGGTTGTATTCCCGCTCCAACCGCTCCTGGACGATCTCCATGTGCAACAGTCCCAAAAAGCCGCAGCGGAAACCGAAGCCCATCGCCTGCGAAGTTTCCGGCTCGAAGTAGAGCGAGGAATCGTTCAGGCGCAGCTTTTGCAAAGCCTCGCGCAAGTTACCGAAATCGTCTGACTCGACTGGGAACAAGCCAGCGAACACACGCGGTTGCACTTTCTGAAAACCAGGCAACGGTTCGGCGGCCGGCCGATCAACGCTAGTGAAGGTATCGCCGACCGGCGCACCATCAATGTCTTTAATCCCCGCGATGACATAGCCGACCTCTCCAGCACCGAGGCGGGGCCGTTCACCACGCTTGGGGGTAAAAATGCCAACTGATTCCACTTGAAACGCCCGGCCGGTAGACATCACCTGAATTTTCTGTTTGGGGACGATCCAGCCGTCTACCACCCGGACCAACGAAATCACCCCAACGAAATTATCAAACCAGGAATCGACGATCAGGGCCTTGAGCGGCCCATCGGGATGACCTTGCGGCGCTGGGATACGTTGGACGATTTCCTCCATCAGTTCCACGACGCCCAAACCGCTTTTGGCGCTAACCCGTAAGGCGTGATCGGCATCCAGGCCAATAATGTCACCGATCTCGTGGGCCACCCGCTCCGGGTCAGCCGCCGGCAGATCGATCTTGTTAAGAACGGGGAGCACCTCTAATCCCTGTTCGATGGCGGTGTAGCAGTTGGCCACACTCTGCGCCTCAACACCCTGCGCCGCATCCACCACCAGCAAGGCCCCTTCGCAAGCAGCCAGCGAACGGGACACCTCGTAGGAGAAATCCACATGGCCAGGTGTATCAATGAGGTTGAACAGATAAGCACGACCATCGCGGGCCGCGTAATGCAGCGACACGCTCTGCGCCTTGATGGTAATGCCCCGCTCTCGTTCCAAATCCATCGAATCGAGCACTTGGGCTGCCATCTCCCGCTCGCTCAACCCGCCACACATCTGGATGAAACGGTCGGCCAGCGTGGATTTACCATGATCGATGTGCGCGATGATCGAAAAATTGCGAATGTGATCCATGAATTTACAGCGACTCCGACCCGCCCGGTGGGCCTTTTACGTCAGCGCCAAACCGGTTGGCCCAATAAGCGAAGCCCCCGCCGCCGTCGGGCGCGGAGGCTTAATGCTAAGCTTGTAACCGTGGGATTATAACGTTACTGCGGCAAAGATAATACGCGATTGGTTGCTAACGGGCGTAAGACCACAGGCTGATAGCGAACATCGTTCTGCCAACGCTGTGACAGAATACGAACCGCCAGCAATCCAAGGACAAGACCCAGCACGCCGCAGACCACGACTAATTCCTCACCTGCGGACGCGAAGGCCGCCTGACCGAGCAGCGCTCCGGCAAACAGCAACACCAAGGGCAGGAGATAAACGAGCAACGCCCCGCGCACCAGAGCACCCTCGGCCATGCCAACCCAGACCTCATCTCCAGGTCGGAGTGATGCATCCGTCACCACCCGCACTCGCATCGGCTTGCTACCCCACAGTTTTGTCAGAGCCGCTGTGCCGCAGCCATCGCTCGTGTGGCATCCGCTACAGGCCGACTGCCGGCGAATCTCCAGCCACGCATACCGTTCGCCGGTTTCCGTCACGACTGCGCGCTGTTCGATCACTTTTTGGCTTCCCCTGTGGGATTGGGGAGGCTTTGGGGATTTTCGGGAGCATACGAAATCGCGCTAGCGATAATTTGTACGGTGGCAGCCGGCACTTCCCCTACCACCAGGATCTGAAAATTGTCCAGTCGGGTTCCGAATGCGTTCATGGAGCCTAGCCGCGATTCTCCTTGCAGTAAGGGTGATGCTCCATCCAAGCGCTCAATGAACACCGAAACCGTCGCCAAGCCATCGGCGAAAACCATATGCTCGGTTGGATGTTGACCAGCAGCATCAGCAACCCGATTGTGCAAGATTTTGACGAAGCCTTCCGGTAAGTGCGTCACACTCCAGGCGGAATGCATGACCGGTTGGCCTACGGCCGCTTCGCCGGTACCGACAATGGTTTGGGGCGCTGGCCGCGATCCAGGATCTTCCGCAGCCGATGGGGGCCGCAAAAGAGCTTCGTCGATTTGTGGCTTGGTGTGCAGATCGGTGAACATCAACTGTTCAATCGGATAGCCCTTCTCATCCAGCAAAGCGGAACGCAGCAACATCCCGTCACGCCGATCCAGCCATAAACGATAACCGTAGCGCAAGGCGTCGCGCGGCTTGATGGCCACTACTCGCGCCTCAAGGCCAGCCACCCGACTCTCACCCTCCATCTGAAAATCATAGCGATTTTCCAGCCGACCCAAATCACCGGCGACCGAGACCGGAAGACGTGAATGCCGATAGGTACTGTCGAGCAACGTGGCTTTTGGGGCAGGCAACAACGAAATGAGCGCGTTGCTGGTTACTAAGATATCGCGGGGAGGGCCGGTCAGTGAAGTCAGCCGCTGCCGCTCACCCTTTGAAGTGCGGCCGTGCACGATCCGCATTGCCTCGACATGGGGTCCCTGAACGTAGATGAAGGTTCCTTCATAATTGAGGTTTTGCGACGCATGAATCATCCGCTCCAGCCACTGCTTGGCATCCTCTGCAACGGGTTGGGCGCAAACGGTGGACAATGCAGAACCGGCGGCCAAAACCACGATGGCCCAGGGCAATAAAGGCCGCTTCATTGGAAGCTTAGCGCTCAGTTTGATACCCGACCATGCGCACGTAGGGCAACACACCCTTCATTCCATTCAATGACGCATAGCTATTATGGCTGACCAAGTAGTTATTCAACCGGACCTGCGCCGGATCACCCGGCCGGGTCGCCTCTTGGTCGGTAGCCGCCACGAGAGTTGCGGTCGGGGCAGGAATGACGCTGGACATCGGTGCAACGGCAAATTGCGGGGCCGCTGAGACGGACAGCGGTTTATCGGTTTGCGCCAGCCTGAAGCCAAACAGCGCCACCGCCATCACCGAAGCCGCCAGCCCAAATCGAGCGGCGGGCTTATACCAAAGCGGTGGCGGCTTGACGGCGGACGCCGGCGGTTCTACATCGATCATCTGGCGGATATGTGCGGCAAAACGAGCGTCGAACGCATCCGGCAAATGACCTTGTAGTGCGTCGCTGATCAGATGATAGCGTTCCCATCGCGCCCGGGCTTCATCATCCCGGATCAAGCGGCGCACTACCAAATCGACCTCTCTGCCGGCCAGTTCGCCATCAATGATGGCCGAAATTTGACTGGCGGCAACGGGGAGTTCGTTTGGGTCGGACGTTAATGGGCGTATAGCCGTTCTTTCAGCCATGGCTCTCATCTCGAAACTAGTTTAACAGTGGGTGCAATTTGGCGTCGATTGATTCGCGGGCCCGGAAAATCCGCGAGCGCACCGTACCAATCGGACAACCCATGGTTTGGGCGATTTCTTCATAGCTCATTCCCTCAAGCTCGCGCAGGGTGATCGCCGTGCGCAAATCTTCCGGCAATTCTTCAATGACCTTAAAAACCGTCGCCGCGATCTCATCTTTCAGCAATAACCGTTCGGGGGTTTCATACTCTTTTAACTGAGATTCACCCTCGTACTGTTCGGCCTCTTGCGCGTCGATATCGGACCCCGGCGGGCGCCGGCCCTGAGCAACCAAATAGTTCTTGGCCGTATTGATGGCGATGCGATAAAGCCAGGTATAAAACGCGCTATCCCCACGAAAACCTGGCAAAGCCCGATAAGCCTTGAGAAAAGCCTCCTGAGAAACATCAAGGGCTTCGCTAGGATCGTTCACATAGCGAGAAATCAGCTTGATGATCTTGTACTGATACTTGCGCACCAGCAGATCAAACGCGCTTTTATCGCCCTTTTGCACTCTTTGGACCAGATCGCGATCCAAATGAACTTCGCCCATTCGGGCTGGCCCCTTTCGGCTCAATGGCAATCTCCGTGCGCTCATGACGGTAGACAGGTGCTGTTACCGTTAGTTCGCAGTCATGCCGAGATATGGTTATAGTGTGACAATCGAGTGGCGGAACGAACCCAAGACCCGGAACGAATCTCCGGAGTCAGCCTATCTACAACGATACCCGATTCAAGGAGTCACCCACAAGCCATGTCCACGTCCTCCGTCTCTACTGATGTGCTGATCATCGGCTGCGGCGCTGCCGGTTTGAGTTTGGCGTTGCGACTGGCGGATGGCGCGCGCGTCGTCGCTCTGGCCAAAGGCCCACCGTATGAGGGCAGCACCCATTATGCCCAGGGCGGCGTATCGGCGGTGTTCGATGTCGGTGATTCCATTGAGTCGCACGTAGAGGATACGCTGATTGCGGGAGCGGGTCTGTGCCATACCGATGCGGTACGGTTTACCGTGGAGCACGGCCCAGCCGTCATCCGCTGGCTCAGCGAGCAAGGGGTACCATTCACCATGGAACCCAGCCTTGAGGGTAGCGTGGACTATCACTTGCACCGTGAAGGAGGCCACAGTCACCGGCGCATCGTCCACGCGGCTGATGCCACCGGCCGAGCGATCCAGACTACCCTACTGGATCGTGCGCGCCAACACCCCAATATTACCCTGCACGATCATTACAGCGTGGTCGATTTGATCGTCGGCACCAAATTGGGTCTGACCAGCAACCGTTGCCTGGGCGCCTATGTCTTAAATCGTACCAGCCAGCGCGTCGAAGTGATCGCCGCGCGCTTCGTGGTGTTGGCCACTGGCGGCGCCAGCCGGGTTTATCTGTATTCCAGTAATCCGGACGTTTCCACTGGCGATGGCATCGCTATTGCGTGGCGAGCCGGTTGCCGGGTGGTAAACATGGAATTCATGCAATTTCATCCCACCTGCCTCTATCACCCACAAGCTAAATCCTTTCTGATTTCCGAAGCCGTGCGCGGCGAGGGCGGCGTCTTGCTATTACCGGATGGCAGCCGCTTCATGCAGAATTTTGACCCACGCCAGGAACTTGCCCCACGCGATATCGTAGCCCGCGCCATCGACCATGAAATGAAACGGCTAGGTGCCGAATGTTTGTATCTTGATATCAGCCACAAGCCAGCTGATTTTGTCCGTTCCCATTTTCCTAATATCGACGCCAAATGCCGGGAGTATGGCTTCGATATGACCAAGGAGCCGTTGCCGGTGGTGCCCGCCGCCCACTACACCTGTGGCGGCGTATTGACCGATCTGGCTGGGCGCAGCGATCTGGAAGGGCTTTACGCTATCGGTGAGGTCGCTTTCACCGGCCTGCACGGTGCCAACCGCATGGCCAGCAATTCCTTGCTTGAATGCCTGGTGTTCGCTGCTGCCGCCAATGTCGATATCCGCGCTCAACTGCCCAGCGTGCCCGCTCCTCCCGCTCTGCCGGAATGGGACGAAAGCCGCGTCACCGACTCGGACGAAGAAGTGGTGGTTGCCCATAACTGGCAAGAGTTGCGCCGGTTCATGTGGGATTACGTCGGCATCGTCCGCACCAACAAGCGTTTACAGCGCGCCAAGCACCGGGTAGAGCTGCTGCTGCGTGAAATCGCTGAATATTATGGCAATTTCCGAATCGACAATAATTTGATCGAATTGCGAAATTTGGCCTTGGTTGCAGATTTGATCATCTGCTCGGCGCTGGAACGCAAGGAAAGCCGAGGACTGCATTACACCCTTGACTATCCAACCGTGAACGAAACTTCGCCACCCCGCGATACCATCCTGGTGCCCGATCACTTTGCCGGTAAAGAATGGTCGCCGCAGTGGGGCAAGCCGGTCTGACCAGGCTAAACCGACCTTAGCGGTGTGCGCTATCGGTGGTCTCCGCCCCCCGCCGGATGCGCAGCAAAACCCGTAACCGGCGCAGGCTGTCCGGGCTGGCAGAATCGGGCAATAGGGTTAGCGACCGGTACCGATTGCCTTCCAACCGGAAGTTGAGGATTATGAGGACGGGATGGCCATAGCCATCGACCAGTTCTGCGGTGAGGATAACGCCGGTGCCGGTTTCCAGCCGCCAGCATCCGTCAAGCCAGGCGATGCGCACAATAGACTCATGTCGGCGTGGCCCATTGCCAAGCCAGAACCAGAGCAGTGACAAACCCAAACCCAGGCTAAAACTTGCCTTGAGCCAGATCGGTATAACAGCAATCAGGACAGCGGTAACAGCCAACAGATGGGCGATGCTGACACCGATGAGCAAATAGCGCGACGGCTGAAGCTCGACCGTAAAATCAGGCAAATGGCGCATGTTGGCTCGGTGAGCATCATCGCCCTCTGGCCCTCCCACCATCACGGCTGCTCAGTGCTCAGAACGCAGGGCGCGGCCATTCGGCTTGCAAAAACGCCGGTAGTTACCGCTCAAAGCGGGTCAGGCTCGTTGAGTAAGGTCCGCATGGCATCGACCACCCGCGCCATCACCGCATCCGGCGGCGTGGCCCGCCCGACCATATAGCTCATCAGCAGCGGATCTTGCAGTTCCAAGATCTCTGCAAAGGCCCGTTGTTCCTCCACCGAGGCGTCAGGGTAATATCGCTCCAAATACCCCAGCGTCAGCAAATCCAACTCCTTCATGCCGCGCCGGCAACGCCAACGCAATTTACCCATTTCTTCGGTCACAGTCAGTTCTCCTGCCAAGAAAAACCCCCCGTCTAGGATAGACGAGGGGTCGAGGTTGACAACAGCGATGCGGAAGCCGCAGCGAATTAGCGCCGTTCCACCATCAATTTCTTGATCTCCGCAATGGCTTTCGCGGGATTCAAGCTCTTCGGGCAGGTCTTGGTGCAGTTCATGATGGTGTGGCAACGATACAGCCGGAACGGGTCTTCCAGATTGTCTAGGCGCTCACCGGTGAACTCATCGCGACTATCCACAATCCAGCGGTACGCCTGCAACAGGATGGAAGGTCCAAGATAGCGTTCGCCATTCCACCAATAGCTCGGACAACTGGTCGAGCAACACGCACAAAGGATGCACTCATACAGCCCATCCAGCTTGGCACGATCTTCCTTGGATTGCAGGCGCTCCCGCGCTGGCGGCGGCGTGATCGTCTGCAACCAGGGCTTGATCGAAGCATATTGGGCGTAAAAATGGGTCAGATCTGGCACCAAATCCTTGACGACCGCCATGTGCGGCAGCGGGTAAATTTTCACCTCGCCGGTAACGTCATCAATCGCCTTGGTACAGGCCAAGCTGTTGGTGCCGTCGATATTCATCGCACATGAGCCGCACACCCCTTCACGGCAGGAGCGCCGGAAGGTCAGGGTGGGGTCCATCTCGTTTTTGATCTTCAGTAAGGCATCCAGCACCATGGGGCCGCAGGCCGCCAGATCCACTTCATAGGTATCCATCCGTGGGTTTTCGCCACCATCGGGGTCCCAGCGGTAGATGTGGAAGCGCCGGACGTTTTTGGCACCGGTCCCCGCATAATAGGTCTTACCGGTGCCGATGACGGAATTAGCCGGAAGATTGAATTGAGCCATGGCGTCATCCTCTCAGTAAGTGCGCTTCTTGGGTGGAATGTACTCCACCTCATCGGTCAGGGTATAGGTATGGACCGGCCGATAGTCGATGGTAACGCCGCCCTTGGCATCCAAGGACGCCAGAGTATGCTTCATCCACTGTTCGTCGTTGCGATCCGGGTAATCCTCGCGGGCATGACCACCACGGCTTTCGGTGCGATTGTACGCGGACTTGATCGACACCATGGCGCAACCGAGCAGGTTATCCAGTTCCAGCGTCTCGACCAGATCGGAATTCCAAACCATGCCACGGTCGGTGACACCGACATGCTCGAAGCCGGCATAGACCTCTTCCAGCAGATTGATGCCTTCAGCCATCGAATCGCCGGTACGGAACACCGCCGCGTGATTCTGCATGGTCCGCTGCATCCGCATCCGCAAACTGGCCGTCGGATTTTCACCCTTGGCGTTACGCAGCCGGTCGAAGCGGTCAACGACCTTATCAATCGCCGCCTGGGGTGCCGCTTTGTGCGGCGTATTGGGCTGAACCAGCTCAGCGCAACGGATGGCGGCGGCACGGCCGAATACCACGATATCGAGCAGTGAATTTGAACCCAACCGATTGGCGCCATGGACCGACACGCAGGCAGCCTCACCAATGGCCATCAAGCCGGGGATAATGTGATCAGGATTACCGTCCTTGAGAATCACCACTTCGCCGCGATAGTTGGTGGGGATGCCGCCCATGTTGTAATGAACGGTCGGCAATACCGGCGCTGGCTCCTTGGTCACATCCACGCCCGCGAAGATGCGCGCGGTCTCGGCGATGCCCGGCAAGCGCTCGTTGATGACGCCGGCGCCCAGATGTTCCAGGTGCAGATGGATATGATCCTTATGCTCGCCAACGCCGCGCCCTTCACGGATTTCAATGGTCATGGAGCGGCTGACCACATCGCGCGAGGCTAAATCTTTGGCGTTTGGCGCATAGCGTTCCATGAACCGCTCGCCGTTGGAATTGGTCAGATAACCGCCCTCGCCCCGACAACCTTCAGTCATCAGACAACCGGAGCCGTAGATACCCGTCGGGTGGAATTGGGTGAATTCCATGTCTTGGAGCGGCAAGCCAGCGCGCAACACCATGCCGTTGCCATCGCCAGTGCAGGTGTGGGCGGAGGTTGCCGAGAAATAGGAGCGGCCATAGCCACCGGTGGCCAATACCGTCTGATGGGCATGGAAAACGTGCAGCGTACCCTCGGACAGATCCCAAGCCACCACACCGCGACACGCCCCGCTGTCGTCCATGATTAAATCCAGGGCGAAATACTCGACGAAAAATTCGGCGTTATGGCGCAGAGCCTGCTGATACAGCGTATGCAGAATGGCGTGACCGGTACGATCAGCCGCCGCGCAGGTCCGTTGAGCGGTGCCTTCACCGTAGTTGGTAGTCATGCCGCCAAACGGCCGCTGGTAGATTTTGCCCTCTTCAGTGCGGGAGAACGGCACACCGTAGTGCTCCAGTTCGATCACCGCCGGAATGGCTTCGCGGCACATGTACTCAATGGCGTCTTGATCGCCCAGCCAGTCGGAGCCTTTCACAGTGTCGTAGAAATGCCACTGCCACAGATCCTGACCCATATTGGCCAGCGCCGCCGACATGCCGCCCTGCGCCGCGACCGTGTGGCTGCGGGTGGGGAAAACTTTGGTCAAGCACGCTGTCTTCAGGCCCTTCTGGGCCATGCCGAAGGTCGCGCGCAAACCCGCACCGCCCGCGCCGACCACGACCACATCGTAGTTATGATTGATTAATTTGTATGCGTTGGACATGAAACCTCAGCCTCCAGTGGTGGGCGTCAGGCGAGCGCGATTTTAAGCACGCTGATGATAGAGATGGCGCCCAGCAAAAACAGCGCGAACTGTGTCACAAGCAGCGCGACATACATGGCCCATTCCGGCCGGACATAATCCTCGTAGATGACCTGCATACCCAGTTTGGCGTGATACAACACCGTCACCAGGAAAGTCACCATCAGTCCAGCGTTGAGCGGCCTGCTCAGCCATTGCTGGAACACCGCATAATCGACACGCGAATAGGACAGCATGGAAAACGCGAACCAGACGACCAATGGCACCAGGGCAATGGATGTGACCCGTTGCATCCACCAATGATGGGTGCCATCTTTGGCGGTGCCCAGGCCGCGAACGTGAGCGAGCGGGGTACGAAGACTCATAGCGTTTCTCCTCAAGATCCGGCGATCAGCCAGCACAGCACGGTCAGGATGATGGATGACGAAACCACCCACCGGCCGGATTTCTCGGCGTCTTTCATCTCAAAACCATAACCGGCATCCCAGAATAAGTGCCGAATCCCGTTGGCCATGTGATAGAACAGCGCCCACGTCCACAAAAACAGGAACAACTGTCCCAGCATCGACCCGATCACGGCCTGCGCGTGCTTGTAGGCTTCGGGACCGAGCGCGGCGGCGGCCAGCCAGTACACCAGCAGCAGCGTGCCGACCACCAGACCGGCACCAGTGGCGCGGTGGGTAATAGACAACACCGAGGTCATTTGCGGTTTGTAATAAGGGCCGATCATGAACGGCGACAGCGGCCGCTTGTTGGCTGACATAGGTCTCTCCTCTAGTTATAAGTGGGAAAGTCAGACACTTTTTGTGCAATGCAAAACAGGGAGAATGCTACGCCCATTTTGAGGGTCTTCACAATGGGAAGCACGGAACCGAGCGATGATCGACCGAGGCGCCAAAACCCGCCAAGGCAGCGCAGGTCGGCTAGAAATCGATGCAACGCCCGGCTTTTTCCCAATCGCCATAGCGGGTGGGTTCGGGGCCTTTAGGGCCACCGTATTCCTTTGGCTTATCGGGTTGTTGGGGGGGTTGCGATCCGGCAGGCGTTGGCGACGACTGCGGCGGTAGTGTTGTCTGTGTATCGTTCTTATTCATGACAACTCACTGAAGCGGGTTAAGGGATGGTTTTAGGCCGCCATCCTCACCCCAACCACCAACGCCTTCCCCAGAAATTCCAGAGAGAGTACCCTAGCGTGGCGGTGGGAAATTAGTCTATATTCTTAAGGGATATTATGCCGCTCGTAGCCGCTAAACGCAATTGACGGGCGGCTCCCATCCCAAATCACGCCAGCTTGCTTGAAGTTAGCAATCTAACCGGAGTTGAGCCGATGAACGCGGAATGGAGCACATTTCTGGCGCGGGTGGGCGCTGTGTTGGCACCAAATCAGGTGGCAAGCTTCGGGCGGCCGGATCGGGAATTGCAGCAGGCGCTGACTGACGACATTTGTTGCGACTTATCGCACCAGGGTGTGATGGCTGCGCGCGGCCCCGACAGCGAAACTTTCCTGCAAGGCCAATTCACCTGCGATGTGCGCCGTGTCACCGCCGAGCATAGCCTGATCGGTGCCTATTGCACGCCCAAAGGCCGCGCGCTGGCCTGCTGCCGGATCTTTCTTCATGATCAGATCCATTACCTGGAGCTACCCCGTTCGTTGCTGGAGCCAACGCTGACCCGCTTACGCAAGTATGTGATGCGAGCAAAAACGGTGCTGGAGGATGCAAGCGACACGATGGGGCGCATGGGGATCGCCGGCCCGCAAACCGCGCGCCTCTTGAATCACCATGGCCTGATCGTTGATGAAACGATGGCGCCGGATGCCGTACAGCAGACAAACCACCTGACCCTCATCCGCCTCCCCGGCCCTATACCCCGCTTTGAGATCCACGGCCCGGCTCAGCAACTGGCAGAGGTCTGGCAGGCGCTCAGTACGAGTGTTGCGCCGGTTGGGGCTGAAGCATGGCGGTTGCTCGATATCCTGGCAGGTATGCCAGTCGTTTATCCAGAAACGGTCGAAGCCTTTGTGCCACAAATGCTTAATCTAGAGAGCCTGGATGGCATCAGCTTCCAGAAAGGCTGCTATACCGGCCAAGAAATCGTGGCGCGCGCCCACTATCTTGGCAAACTAAAACGGGGGATGGTGCTAGCGAGGGTGGATAGCCCGACTCCGCCGCATCCTGGCGATTCGCTATTTTCATCGCCAGCAGGCTCTAATCAGAACGCCGGACAACTGGTCGATGCCGCTCGCCATCCCAATGGTGGCTACGCCGTGCTGGCGGTGGTCTTGCTGGAGATTGCCAACGAGGGCGTGCTGCACTTGGGCGATGCCAGCGGACCACCACTCCGCCTAGAGCCGTTACCCTACTCCGTTGCAACCACCCGCTAATCGTCGGCGACCAGCCAACCGCCCAATTCCTGCCAGCGATTGACGATCAGACAAAACAATTCCGCCGTGCGCTCGGCATCGTAGATGGCTGAATGGGCTTCGCGCTCATCCCAGTGGATACCTGCCGCATGGAGCGCCCGTGCCAGCACCGTTTGGCCATAAGCCAGCCCGGCCAGGGATACCGTATCGAAGCTGCTGAATGGGTGAAATGGGTTGCGTTTGATCTTGGCACGAGCGGCCGCTGCATTCAAAAACGCCAGATCAAAGAAGGCGTTATGACCCACCAGCACAGCACGGGTGCAACCGGTTTCACGCATTTCACGACGCACCTCACGAAAGATGGCCTCCAGCGCCTCGCTTTCCGGCACCGCGAACCGAAAGGGATGATCCGGGTCGATGCCGTTGACCGCCATGGATGCCGGGTCCAGCCGTCCTCCGGCAAAGGGCTGCACATGGTGGGCTAAGGTTCCGGCAGGTTGCAGGCGGCCCTGCCAATCCATGCGGACAATGACGGCGGCGATTTCGAGTAAGGCGTCCGTCTGGGCGTTGATGCCACCGGTTTCGACATCAATGATAACCGGCAAAAAACCTCGGAAGCGGCGGGCGATGAGCGTGTTGGGAGCAGGTTGGTTCATCGCGCCAGCATAGCGGATAGCGCCCGGAAACGCACCGTGCGGCTTTTTTGTGGTTCAACCCGGCGTATTGTGCGTTACCCAACGGGGACCGGTCGTGGTCTCCTCGCGTTTCCAGAATGGTGCTTTGGATTTCAGTTCTTCCATGATGGCTCGACAGGCGGCGAACGCTGCCGCCCGATGGGCAGACCAGACGGCCACCAAGACGATGGGATCGTTCGGTTGCAACGCACCGACCCGATGAATCAGCAGCGCATCCAATAACGTCCATTCGTCAGTGGCCGCCGTTACGATTCGTTGCAAATGGCGTTCGGTCATGCCGGGATAGTGCTCCAGCGTCATGCCGGTAACCGGACTCTGGTCGTTGTAATCGCGCATGGTGCCGATGAAGATGGCCGTGGCGCCGTATCGGCCTTGCAGTTCCCGCTGATTGGCTTGATAGCGCGCCAGCTCGGCCAGAGGATCGAAAGGCGTTGCGCGCAACTCGACCCGCATCGCTTATCCTCCGGTCACCGGTGGGAAAAATGCCACCTCATCACCATCATTGACAGGCTGCGCCGGTTGGGCGTAGTCCATGTTGACCGCTATCAAGGTATTGGGCGGTAAGGGCATCTCTGGCCAAAGAGTGGCCCAAACTTCGGCGGCCGTCATCTCCCCGACCAGCGGCAGCCGATCTTCAGCACGGCCCAAGCGGTCGCGCAAGCTGGCAAAATATTTGATGTGGATCGTCATGTATCTGCCTCACTTTGAGCTTTTTAAGTGCCAGAACCGGGAAATAGTTCGGCCAGATCGATGATGGCATCGGGGCATAAGATCGGCGCGATTTGGCCGGTGCGGCGGCAATCCCGCTGCTGATACTGGCCGTTGATTGGCTCGCGGTAGATTTCTAGTTGCCGATTTTGAATATCGAGCAGCCAGACTTCCGGGATGCCGTTTCTGGCGTACAGCGGAATTTTGACATCGCGGTCGTAATGGAGGGTGCTATCTGAAACCTCTACAAGAAGCAGTACATCTTCGGAATGAGGATTGGATTGTTCGTAATCGTCTCCCCGCCAGCGCAGGATCGAAAGATCAGGTTGAGGCTCGGCATAGCCACCCAATACGACGGGATTCTGCACCGAGATGATGGCTTTATCGCCGATCACTTTTGAAAACAGGCGAGTCAATCGATTGACATTGCCTCCATGAAAACTCCCAATTGGCGCCATTTCGATGATCTCTCCGTCAATCAATTCTACCCGCGAGTCTTCGTTCAATAAGCCAACTTCCGCCATACGGTGAAATTCGCCCACGGTCCAGCGATGGCGCGGTACGTTCATTAATTCTCTTTCTATCAAGGGAGTTGACATAGATTTCTCTCCTGATCAAAAACATTGATTAACCTAATGGGATGCGATCATTTGCCCATTCCCGACTCAAGGCCAGTAGCCGCCGTAAAATTTCCTCATCAGTCAAATCCGCCGGCCAACCCTGCGATTGAAACCGATGAGCTTGCGGTATAGTAACGGTTCATTTTGCCATACCGGCGGTGTATTTCGTTGGAGCACCGCTCTACTTCTTCAAGGCGCAATCCATGCCCCTCAAAACCGTCAACGTCGGCCTGATCCAGCAAGCGTGCGGCGCCGACCGCAACACCAATCTGGCTGAAAGCATCAACGGCATTCGTGAGTTGGCCGAACACGGCGCGGAATTGATCGTGTTGCCGGAACTGCACGCGCATTCCTACTTCTGCCAACTCGAAGACCCGACGTCATTCAATTTGGCCGAACCGATTCCCGGCCCCACCACCGACGCGCTCGGTGCTATCGCTCGCGAGTTAGGCGTGGTGATCGTCGCCTCCGTGTTCGAGCGGCGTGCGGCGGGACTGTACCACAACACTGCCGTGGTGCTGGAACGCGACGGCCACATCGCCGGCACCTATCGCAAAATGCACATTCCCGACCACCCCGGCTATTACGAAAAATACCACTTCACCCCCGGCGATCTTGGCTTTACCCCCATTGATACCTCGGTCGGCCGACTTGGCGTGCTGGCGTCTTGGGATCAGTGGTTCCCGGAAGCGGCACGCTTGATGGCGCTAGCTGGTGCGGATTTGTTGCTGTACCCCACCGCTATCGGCTGGAATCCCGACGATGAGGAGGAGGAGCGGCAGCGCCAGTGGGAAGCCTGGATCATCGCCCAACGGGCACACGCCATCGCCAACGGTATCCCGGTAGTGGTTTGTAATCGCGTCGGCTCTGAAGACGATCCGTCCGGTCAAACCCCCGGTATCTCCTTCTGGGGTACCAGCTTCATCGTCGGCCCACAAGGCGAATGGCTGGGCACGGCTTCGGCCGAAGAACCCGCCACGCTGGTGGCCGAGGTGGATTTGAGCCGTTCTGAAGAGGTGCGGCAGGCGTGGCCGTATCTGCGCGACCGGCGCATCGACGCTTACGCGGGTCTGTTGAAACGCTATCTGGATCGCTGAGAGAACAGATCATGTCAACACCCGCTGACCGCCTCCGCACCCTGCTCGCCCAGCCCGGCTTGCTGCTGATGCCCGGCTGCCATGATGCGCTATCGGCCAAACTGGTCGAACAAGCCGGTTTTCCCACCGCCTTTATGAGCGGCTTCGCCGTTGCCGCCGTTCGGCTCGGCTTGCCTGATACCGGCTTGATCTCTTATGGCGAGTTGGTCGATCAGGGCCGAAACATTTGCAATGCGGTCAACATCCCGCTATTCGGCGATGGCGATACTGGTTTCGGCAATGCGCTCAATGTCCGGCGCACAGTCGAAGGCTACGCCCGTGCCGGTTTTGGCTGTGTGATGATCGAAGATCAGGTGATGCCGAAACGCTGCGGTCACACGCGCGGTAAAGCGGTAGTCGGCCGTGAGGAAGCGCTGTTGCGGATACAGGCGGCGGTGGATGCGCGCAACGAGGGTACGGATATCCTGATCCTGGCCCGTACCGATGCCCGCGCCACCGACGGCTTAGACGAAGCGATCATCCGCAGTCAGGAATTCGCAAAAATTGGCGCCGACATTACCTTCCTGGAAGCACCGCTGAGTGAAGCGGAAATGCGCCGTTATTGTGCGGAAGTGCCGGGCTACAAAATGGCCAATCTGGTTGAATTTGGCAAAACGCCGTTATTGCCGTCGGCGCAACTGGCCGCCATCGGCTACAAGATCGCCGTCTACCCGCTCACCTTGCTCAACGTCTCCATCAAGGCGATGCGGGCGGCGCTTGAACGCATCCAGCGCAAAGAAGCGGTCGAGGTGCTGGATTTCACGGCATTGCAAGCAGCGGTCGGCTTTCCTGAATACTACGCCGGCGAGGAACGCTACCGCCGCTCCGGCGACCATTGAGTCGAGCGCAAACGCGCTCAAGGACGAGCATCACACCCCGGTCATACCGAACCGGGCCGGAATCAGCGCGTAGACCAGTTGGATATTTTCGGATGCAATTAGCTCGAACAGGCGCTGGGCTTCTGCATCGCTTACGATAAATTCGACCTCGACGGACACCGATCCGGCCAGCTCGAAAAAATGATCTTCGTGCAACTGATGATGGCGGCCGAAACCACCGATAGCGCGAAACGCCGAACCGCCGCGCAAGCCCAGGTGGTTGCCTTGTTCGAGCAACCACTCCCATAACAGTCGGCCATGATGCCGCCTGTTTCCGCGGACGTAAAACCTCAAAAACGAACCTTCCACCGCCGACCCTCCCCGGTCAAGCGCCTGGTGATGACACCGCTTGGCCCACTTGTAGCGCTCAAGACCGAATCAGCAACCCGCGAACTGTCAGAATTCCTAGCGCGGTCAGCGTCAGTGATCCCAGCAAATGGGCGCCCGCTGCGACCAGCGCCCAGCCGATTTGCCCGCGCGTCAACAGCGTGACCACTTCGGCCGAAAACGTGGAAAAAGTCGTCAGGCCACCCATAAAGCCGGTGATGATGAATAAGCGCAGTTCGGGCGGCAGGCTGGTGTTGACGGCAAAAAATGCTACGGCCACCCCAACCAAATAGCCGCCCAATAAATTAGCCGCCAGCGTCCCCAGCGGCACCGTCGGAAAAAGCGGATTGCACAAAATACCCAGCCACCAGCGAAGGCAAGCCCCTAAACCGGCACCGCCGAACACGGCAAAAAAGGAATAGACGCCCATCCTACCTCCACCACCCAGCGACTCGACTGCCACAGAATAGCCGCTAGCGGCGGAAATCACCTCCCGCTTGGCTGGGTCGCCAGGCTCTTAGCCCTGAAATTCCTCGTAGGCGCGTAAGGCTTCAGCGGCATACATCAACGATGGCCCACCACCCATGTAGACCGCAACCGCCAGGGTTTCAGTGAGCTGCTCGTGGGTCACACCCAGGCGCACCAGCGCCTTCACATGAAAGCCGATGCAGCCATCGCAGCGGGCGGCCACCCCGATTGCCAAAGCGATCAATTCCTTTTGCAGCTCTGAAAGAACGCCAGGCGCCATCGCCGCCTTCGCCATCGCCCCGAATCCGGCCATGGTTCCTTCCGCGTCCTTGCGAAACCCGGCCAGCGCCTGATTAATATCCTGGGTGATTTGCCTAAATGATTTGCTGGCCATAGCGTTTATCGGGTTGAGCTACTATCGGTTGAACCCACATTGCAGGTGTTCATGCCGAACAAGGTGTAAGCCGGGCAGAATCGGAATATCCCGGTCGCCAGCGGCACGAGGCCGATCCAGCCCCACACGCCGATAGTTCCCGTCACCGCTAACAGAATCAAGGCCACTCCGACGACGATGCGAACGATCCGATCCGGTGTTCCTACATTGAATTTCATGACGATACCTCTTTGTGATGAATCAAACCAAATAATGACCATCCGTACCAAGGCTCACTCCGGCAGACAAATCTGCCGACGCCAGATCGCGAGCAAGGTTCGAGCCGCCAGGGCTGTGATCAGCAGGCTCAGGAAAACCAATAAACCATATCCTAATGACTTAAACACCGTGCCCGGCAGATACGTGCTCATGATCAGTGTTGCCAGCGTGAACGCGGTCAGGGGAAAGGAGCAGGCCCAGGCTGAAATAAAAAAGGGCAAGCGCAGAAAGCGCAGCGCGTTACTGGCCAGCAGCATGGCCAGGAATAACGCCATGTAATACAGTATCCGGGCGAACGCATCGAGTCCGCCGGTCAGATTGGTATAAGCGATGAAACCAACGGACGGAGGGGCCAACAGAATGAATATAGTCGGGGTCAATCGCGCTGGCAGTGGTTCATGAAAAATCAATCGATACAGAATGATCGTCAGCAACACGATCCAAAACACCATCCCGATACTGAAGAAAAACCAGGACAGTTCCGGCAACG
Organism: Candidatus Competibacter denitrificans Run_A_D11; assembly: GCF_001051235.1. Lineage (GTDB taxonomy): Bacteria > Pseudomonadota > Gammaproteobacteria > Competibacterales > Competibacteraceae > Competibacter_A > Competibacter_A denitrificans. Next base: position 111,840 of record NZ_CBTJ020000027.1, read on the forward strand.
CCAGCCGACCACCGACGACCGATATAATGATATTGCCGACCACCGGGACGAACCATGAGGGATTCGCGTGCTGGATCGTGTAATGGGTGTGGTGGAGCCAACTGCTGAAAATCGCCAGGGTCAAACACAGATGAACCGCCGCACCCACCACCCACAGTCCATAGGCGATACCGGGGGCCGCCTCCAGATAACAGAGCGCCAGCAGCAACAGGGAAATCGAAACCATCGGAAAAAAGCTGAGCCGGATCGGATGGCGCATTTCCTGCGTGACGGCCTGGGGATAGCGCACCATCTTCAGGACGTAAAGCACCAACAGCAATCCAAACAGCGCGCTTGCCAGGCCGCGCAGTCCTTCACCAACGAGGATCGGCATTCCCAAAACGGTGTGAGCTTTGAGCCAGACTAAAGTCAAACCGGCCATACCCATCACTATGGCAAAAATAGAAACCGGCAAGTACTCAAGGCGCTGCTCAGCGAGCTTCTGCGGTGTTATAGCGTCAGGCGTGGCAGGCGCAGGGAGGGCGGGGTCCATGGGCAAAATCTGTCCGATAATGTAGGGTTAGGCAAGTCGGCGCTATTGCACAGCCATGTCTTAAGCTTAAACCGGCCTTGTATTTAATATATTATAATTAACTAATATTCTATTCAATAATAAAATTATATTTTTAAATTTTAAAATAAAATCAATTAATTAGATTTCTTCTGCCGCCTTGCTGGTTGAGATTGACCCGCGCGTGTTCCGCCCGGTTTATAAGGATTATCACCCCCACGGAACTCGACGCGGATCGGCGTACCCCACAGTTGCAGCCGTTTTCGATAGACACCAACCAAATAACGTCGATACGCTTCCGGGACATGATTGATCCGGTTGCCGTGAATAATGATCAGCGGCGGATTTTGGCCGCCCTGATGGGCGTAGCGCAGTTTGATGCTGTGGCCTTGCACCAGCGGTGGTTGATGGGCGGAAACGGCATCCTCCAGGATGCGGGTCAGTTCCGGCGTAGACAGCTTGCGGGTCGCAGCGGAATAGGCTGCCCGCACCGATGCCAACAACTCACCGACCCCGGTGCCGTGCAATGCGGAAATAAAATGGATCTTGGCGAAATCGAGAAACCCCAACCGGCGGTCGAGATCGCTTTTGACCTGCGCACGGGTATCTGCATCCAGGTGATCCCATTTATTAACCCCAATCACCAACGCCCGACCGCTATCCAACACCAAGCCCAATAAGCTGGCATCCTGCTCGCTGATCCCTTGCCGGGCATCCAGCACCAGCACGACCACATGAGCCTGTTCAATAGCTTGTAGTGCTTTAATGACACTAAATTTTTCCACGGTTTCGCTGATGCGCGAACGGCGGCGCACGCCGGCGGTGTCGATCAACACGTACCGTTGGCCGTCGCGCTCGAAGGGTACGGCGACGCTATCACGGGTCGTACCGGGCAGATCGGAAGCCAGCATCCGCTCCTCGCCCAGCAGCCGGTTAACCAGCGTGGATTTGCCGACATTGGGCCGCCCTACCACCGCCAGTTTGATCGCATCCTCCGGCGGCTTCGCATTCTCTGTGCCGCTTGCGTCCTCCACTTCAGCCGTCGTCGGCAGTGCTGCAAAAACCTCCTCCATCAAGGTTTCGATACCCTGGTTATGCTCGGCAGCAATGACATGCAAATGCTCCAAGCCAAGCGCATGAAAATCGGCGCTGATGACATCTGGATCACGATGTTCGGCTTTGTTGATGACCAACTGGACCGACTTACCGGTGCGGCGTAACTGATCGGCAATATCCTGATCAGCGACAGTCAATCCGGCACGGCCATCCACCAGCAACAAAATCAGATCTGCCTCTTCGATGGCACGCCATGCCTGGCGAGCCACCAAGCCACTGATGCCCTCGTTCTCATCGGTTAACCCACCGGTATCAACCACCACATAAGCGCCGGGGCCACGTTGGCCGATCCCGTACTGGCGGTCGCGAGTCAAACCGGGCAAATCAGCCACCAGCGCATCGCGGGTGCGAGTCAACGAATTGAATAAAGTGGATTTACCGACGTTGGGTCGGCCGACCAGAGCGATGACGGGAAGCATGTCGGTATGGTGTAATTACAAGGTAAGGTGGCGAATTATGCCTGAAAGCCTGTCTCGGACAGCAAAAGTTTGAGAATCAATGCTCTGTTTATCGAACATGTTATTCTGGTTGAGTGCCAAATCTATTTTTTCGCAGGCTGAATTCGATGAGCCGCATCGGGAATACGCTTCATGTCCGCTGAACTCTGGTTCGCTTTTGTCGTAACCTCCGCCATTCTTCTGGTTATCCCTGGCCCGACGATTCTGACGGTCATCAGCTATTCAGTCGCCCACGGCCAGCGCGCCAATGTTCCGCTGGTGGCGGGCGTCGCTCTCGGCGATTGCACGGCACTGGTCTTATCCCTGCTGGGTTTGGGCGCCTTATTAGGCACTTCCGCGCTGTGGTTCACTGTCATTAAACTGGCCGGCGGTTTGTATTTGCTCTATCTCGGCATCAAGCTATTGACCGCAAAGGTTTCCGCGCCCGATACCACTCTACCCATCGCTCCGACTTCTCGCTGGCGCTTGTTCCTGAACACGTATCTGGTGACGGCGCTGAACCCAAAGGGAATCGTTTTCTTTGTCGCGTTTCTCCCCCAATTCATTGATCATCGCGCCAACGTCACTCTGCAACTGTGGATTCTGGCGGGGACTTTTGTCTTGATGGCGATTATTAATTCGACCCTTTATGCGATCTTTGCCGCTGCGGCACGGGATGCGCTGGCATCAGCTCGCGCACAGCGCGGCTTTAATGTGGTCGGTGGTTCGCTACTGGGAGCGGCCGGAATCTGGGCCTTATTGGCTCGACGAATGGCGTAACACGGGCAAGCGGTTCCGACAAATTTCTGGTAGTCTTCGCCTTTTCGCCGCCAGCCCTCCTCGCGTACCCCTTCGATGGCCTCACTATCCCGTACTCGCGTTAAAATTTGCGGCATTACTCGCCCCGAAGATGGCGTCATGGCCGCCGATTTGGGTGCAGACGCCATCGGGTTGGTCTTCCATCGGCCCAGTCCCCGGTCCATCGACCCAGATAGGGCGCTACAAATCATTGGTGCGCTACCGCCCTTTGTGACTGCTGTGGGCCTGTTCAGGAATGAAGACCCCGCAGCGGTTCGTGCCATTCTGGCGGCGGTGCCTCTGACGATGGTGCAATTCCACGGTGACGAAGACCCGGCGTATTGCGCTGCGTTTGGGGTGCCTTACCTCAAAGCCGTTCCGATGGGTGCGAATGCCGAGGTAGCGGATTACCAACGACGCTTCGCCACGGCGACCGCCCTCTTGCTCGACAGCCACGGCGGTAACAAAATGGGTGGCACCGGTCAAGGTTTTGACTGGAGAAAAATTCCAGCCGAGCGCCACAAGCCATTGATTTTGGCTGGTGGCCTCCATCCCGGCAATATCACCGCCGCCATCCGTGACGTTCGGCCCTATGCCGTTGATGTCAGCAGCGGGGTCGAAGCCGCTAAAGGCATCAAGGATGCTGAACTCATGCGGGCATTCCTGCGAGGTGTCTACGACTGTGAAAGCCATGACCAATAAAAAAGTGGATTACAGCCAATTCCCCGACGCCACCGGCCATTTCGGCCGTTACGGCGGTCGCTTCGTCGCTGAAACGCTGATGGAAGCGTTGCATGAGTTGAATGAAGCCTGGCAAGGCTATCGCAATGATCCCGAATTTCTGGGGGAGTTGGATAAAGACCTTGCGCGTTACGTCGGCCGGCCTACCCCGATCTACCATGCCGAGCGCTGGAGCCGGCAACTCGGTGGCGCCCAAATCTATCTCAAGCGTGAAGATCTCAACCACACCGGTGCGCACAAGATCAACAACACGGTCGGCCAAGCCTTGCTGGCCGCTCGGATGGGCAAAACTCGGCTGATTGCCGAAACCGGCGCCGGTCAACATGGGGTCGCCTCCGCTACCGTCGCTGCCCGCCTTGGCATGGAATGCGTGGTCTACATGGGTACGGATGACATCAAGCGGCAAGCGTTGAACGTGTATCGAATGCGTCTGCTGGGAGCGACGGTGCAACCGGTCAGCTCCGGCTCACGCACCCTCAAGGACGCGCTGAACGAAGCCTTGCGTGACTGGGTAACCAACGTCGATGACACGTTTTATATGATCGGCACGGTGGCCGGCCCCCACCCTTACCCGCTGATGGTGCGGGAATTTCAGGCAGTGATCGGTCGTGAGACGCGCGAACAGATGCTGGCGGATCACGGCTGTCTGCCGGATGCGCTGGTCGCTTGCGTCGGCGGCGGCTCCAACGCCATCGGCCTGTTCCATCCGTTCCTGAACGACAGCGAGGTCGCTATTTACGGAGTCGAAGCCGCCGGCTCCGGTATCGACACCGGTCGGCACGCCGCCACGCTGTGCGCCGGTCAACCGGGCGTTCTGCACGGTAATCGTACCTATCTGCTCAATGATCCCAACGGCCAGATTGTGGAAACCCATTCGGTATCCGCCGGCCTGGATTATCCCGGCGTTGGGCCGGAACACGCCTGGCTCAAGGATCTCGGCCGCGCCCAGTACGTCGCCGTCACCGATGACGAAGCCCTTCAGGGCTTCCACGCGCTGACCCGCAGCGAAGGCATTATTCCCGCTCTGGAAAGCAGCCACGCCTTGGCCTACGTGGCCAAGCTGGCCCCAACGCTGCGGCCCGATCAGCGCATCGTCGTCAATCTATCGGGACGTGGCGACAAGGATATTTACACCGTCGCCACGCTGGAAGGCATCCAACTTTAAGGCATCTGACCCCATGAATCGCATCACCCGCCGTTTCGAAGCCTTGCAGCGTAACGGTCGCAAGGCCCTGATTCCCTATATCACCGCCGGTGATCCGCGCCCGGAACTAACCGTTCCGATCATGCACGCCCTGGTTGAAGCTGGAGCGGATATCATCGAGCTGGGTGTACCGTTCTCCGATCCGATGGCCGACGGGCCGGTGATTCAAAAAGCTTGCGAGCGGGCGTTGGCGCACGGTATGTCGTTGCGCGGCGTGCTCGATCTGGCGCGGGAATTTCGCCGCACCGATGCAGACACCCCGCTCGTGTTGATGGGCTATCTCAATCCTATCGAATGCATGGGCCATGATTCCTTCGTCACCAGTGCCCGCGATGCCGGTGTCGATGGGGTACTGACGGTCGATTTGCCGCCGGAAGAGGCCGCAGAATTTGCCCAGGCGCTTGAGGCCAATGGCATCGCCCCAATCTTCTTGCTGGCACCGACCACCTCCGACCAGCGCATCCAGCAGATTGCCAAGATGGCGCGTGGTTACCTCTACTATGTGTCTCTCAAGGGCGTAACCGGCTCGGCGACGCTCAATACCGGTGAAGTCGCTGCCAAACTGGCCGCTATCCGAACTCATACCCAGCTACCGCTGGGGGTCGGTTTCGGGATCAAAGACCCACCGACAGCGGCGGCCATCGCGGCGGTGGCCGATGCCGTCGTGGTTGGCAGCGCGCTGGTCACGAAAATGGGCGAGCTGGCCGATGATCCCGAACGGATGCGCCGGGAAGTCGTCGAATTGGCCACCGCCATGCGCCAAGCGATGGATCGACATCAAGCGTCTGCTGCGGTTGTTACCGCTTGAACGCCAATCTCCACGGTGTCCACTCACCCATACACCCATTGGACTGGTATCAAACGCGCTCGCAGCGCTGGACATCATCATGAGCTGGTACGAAAAGCTGGTTCCCTCGCGGATTCGCACTGACGGCCGCAACAAACACCAGGTTCCCGAAGGTCTGTGGAACAAGTGTGCGGAATGCGGGGCGGTGCTCTACGGCGCCGAGCTTGAGCGCAATCTCCAGGTATGTCCCAAATGTGGCCATCATATGTATCTGGCAGCGCGCAAGCGCCTGCTGAGCTTTCTTGACGAAGACAGCCCCACTGAAATCGGCGATGACATTGAGCCTATTGATTTCCTGAAATTCAAAGACGGCAAAAAATATAAAGATCGGCTGATCCAAGGGCAAAAGACCAGCAATGAGAAGGACGCACTGGTCGCGATGCGCGGCCGGCTCAAAGGAATTCCGGTCGTCGCGGCTGCGTTCGAGTTCGAATTCATGGCCGGTTCGATGGGTTCAGTCGTCGGAGAGCGTTTCGTCCGGGCCGCTCAAACCGCCCTCAACAGTCACATCCCCTTCATTTGTTTTACCGCCAGCGGTGGGGCGCGGATGCAAGAAGCGTTGGTCTCGCTGATGCAAATGGCCAAGACCAGTGCGGTGCTGACCCGCTTGGCCGAACGCGGCGTCCCGTATTTGGCGGTCCTGACCAATCCCACCACGGGCGGGGTCTCCGCCAGCCTAGCGATGCTGGGTGACATCAACATTGCCGAACCCAAAGCACTGATCGGCTTCGCCGGCCCGCGAGTGATCGAGCAGACCGTGCGGGAAAAACTGCCGGAAGGCTTCCAACGCAGCGAGTTTCTGCTCGAACATGGCGCTATCGACATGATCGTGGACCGACGGGAACTGCGCGACCGCATCGCTGCTCTGCTGGCTATGTTGACCGGCCGCGACGCACTGACGGTGGCTTGACGGCAAGCGACTTCGCATGGACACGATCTCTCATCCTCGTTTCGCTACCCTCAACGACTGGCTGTCCTGGCAGGAAACCCTGCACCCTCGCGCCATCGAATTAGGGTTGGAGCGCGTGCGGGAGGTGTTGCAGCGATTGCATCCAGAACCAGCGCTGCAGGTATTCATCACCGTCGGAGGCACGAACGGCAAAGGCTCCTGTGTCGCCTTTCTGGACGCGATACTGCGCGCCGCCGACTATACGGTCGGTGCTTACACTTCCCCTCACCTGTTGCGTTATAACGAACGCATCCGAATCAACGGCGCGGCCGTTGATGATGCAACCCTTTGCCAGACCTTCGCCCGCATAGATGCAGCCCGCGCCGACATCTCCCTGACCTATTTCGAGTTTGGCACTCTGGCCGCACTGGAACTATTCCGGCAGGCTAATGTGGCCGTCGCTCTGTTGGAAGTTGGACTCGGTGGCCGGTTGGATGCCGTCAACTGCGTGGATGCGGATGCAGCCCTGGTAACCAGCATTGATCTTGATCATACCGAATGGCTGGGACCAGATCGTGACCCTATCGGCTACGAAAAAGCAGGTATCTACCGCCCCGGCCGACCGGCCATCTGCGCCGATCCGCAGCCACCGGCGGGATTACTCGATCAGGCTCGTAAGATGGGCACGCACCTTCAACTCGTTGGGCGAGATTACGCTTTTGCCCGAACCGGCCAGGGTTGGCGCTGGTGGAACAGCACCCTACAGTTCGACGATCTGCCATTGCCCACACTGGTGGGCGATCATCAGCTCGGCAACGCCGCTGCCGCTCTTGCAACCCTTATCAGCCTAGCCGACCGTTTGCCGGTCAACGCCGCCGCTATCCGAACCGGTCTGGCGATGGCGCGGATACCGGGACGGTTCGAGATCTTCCCCGGAACGGTTGAGTGGATTCTGGATGTTGCGCATAATCCTCACGCAGCCAGAGCACTCGCCGCCAACCTGCGGGAGCGGCCCTGTACCGGACAAACCCTCGCTATCGTCGGCTTACTGGCCGATAAAGATGCCGAAGGCGTTATCGCGGCGTTGACCGAGGTGGTGGACGGCTGGTATACGGTCACGCTGGACGGGCCACGCGGTCGCACAGCGACGGAATTGGCTATCGTGTTGCAAGCAGTGGGCATCCAAGCTGCCACCTGCCCTGACGCGCTTGCCGCCTGTCGATCTGCCAAGAGGGCTGCTAAGCCTGGTGATCGAATCGTGGTATTCGGTTCCTTCCACACGGTTGCTCCCGTCTTGGCCGCGCAACCCTGGTATTCCGATGACTCCCTCTCGCCTCCAAGGGAGGTTTAACCGATGGACAACCGATTGACCCAACGTTTGGTCGGCGCCGGCGTCATCGCCGCGCTGGCGGTTATTTTCGTGCCGGAAATTCTAAATAAGCGGGACAAATCGTCCATTGAAAAAGCGACCGTCATCCGGCCACCCTCGCTCCAGGCGCCGCCCAAATCTGAGCAACCGGCGCTGACGTTTTCACAAACACCGGCGCCGGCGCCCGTAGCGGCTAGCCCATCGCCGCCCGTGTCGGCTAATCCGCCCATGCCGGTTACCGACCACCCGAAGCCGGTGTCAGTGACTGCGGGCCAACCCGGCCCCACCCCAGCGTCGGAGATCCCGACCGAATCACCGCCTGTGGCTGCTCCGGTCAAACCGCGTGCGCCGATCCAAAGTCCATCGGAGACCCCAACGGAATCACCGCCTGTGGCTGCTCCGGCCAAACCGCGACCGCCGACCCAGATTCCGCCGGCTGCGGCGCCTGCTTCATCGCCGATCAGTCGTCCCTCCACCCCGGCGGTGGCCGATAACCCTGCCGCACCCCAATCGCGACAGCTACCGCCTCGGTCGGCGCGTATCGCCCCACCAACACCGCTCGCTGCCCCGGTAAAAACTGATGCCGACCAAATCGCGCGCGAAGAGGGGGCACGGCGTAAAGCGGCCCAAGAAGCCGCCGCCAAAGCGCGGGCGAAAGCCGAAGCCGACCGAAACGCCGCCGTCAAAGCACGGGCGGAAGCCGCGCGACAAACTGCCCAGGCCGAAATGGCTCGGCGCAAAGCCCAAGTAGAAGCGGAACGCAGCAACGCCGCCAAGGCGGAAGCCATGCGCATTGAAGAAACTCAACGTGCGATGGTGAACCCCTCCAACTCCTCGCCCGCCGAAGCGTTGGCCGCGCAAGCGGAAGCAGCCCGCGCGGCGGAGGCGGCGCGGCGTGCAGCGGCGCGCGTGGAAGCGGCGAAAAAAGCCCAGGCGGAAGCAGCCCAGAAGGCGGTACAAGCTGAGAATGCGCGGGCCGAGGCCGCTCGCCGTAAAGCGCAAGCAGAGGCCGCAACCCGCGACCTGGGCAAGAAGCAGCGCGCTGAGACCCTAGCGAATCCTGCCAGCAGGCAAAATACTACTGAAGATTCCATGCCACCCTCTGCGCAAAGTCCCAAAGCTACCCCACCCAAAGCAACGCCGCCTCCTGAGAGCACCCTGCCAAAGATCCACCTATTGGCGAAATCGGAAATTCCAACGACGACACCGCGCCCACCCGCACCGCAATCGAGCCAATCCTTGCCATCAACCGCCAAGCCTCAGACAGCACCACCTATCGGGGGGGGGACCGTAGCTGGTAGTTACGTTCTCCCAGAAAACGCTAACGCCTTGCGTGACCACTTTCGCAACCAAAACGTTCGCGTCGCAGTCGAGCGCGTCACGGTCAACGGGCGGCTGATGTATCAAGTCCGTATTTGGCGCTGAGGAGTACGGCACCCCATGAATTGGGTGGATTACTTGATCATCATCATTATTGGCCTATCAGTACTGGTCGGCCTATGGCGCGGGCTATTGCGGGAAGTCGTCTCGGTGGCCACCTGGATTGCAGCCTTTGCCATCGCTTTCCTGTTTGCACAGGATGTCGCCACCTATCTGCCTCCTGAGCTTGATATCCCTGCCTTACGGGTTGGGGTAGCTTTTGGCGGTCTTTTTCTGACCACCTTGATCCTCGGCTGGTTGGTCGGCATCCTGGCCTCTCGTCTGGTTGACTATACAAATCTTCACGGTATCGACCGCGTGCTGGGAATGGCTTTCGGCATGGTGCGGGGCGCGGCAGTCATCACCCTCCTGGTCATGATGGCCGGTGTGACGCCTCTCCCCAAAGACCCCTGGTGGCAGCAAGCACAATTGCTCGGCCATTTTCAGAGCAGTGCGCTTTGGCTACGTGGCTTCTTGCCACCGGAGTTGGCGCAGTACATTCGCTTCAATTAAATCTTAGTGACCCCGACGGCGACCTACCGTCCTGGCAGAGGGCAAGCACATGTGCGGAATCATCGGCATCGCCGGACGGTCTCCGGTCAACCAAAGCTTGTTCGATGGACTCACGGTGCTCCAGCACCGCGGCCAGGATGCCGCCGGCATTGTCACCTGCGAGGATGGGCGCTTGTTTCTGCGCAAGGATAACGGTCTGGTCCGCGATGTTATCCGTACCCGCCACATGCTCAATCTACACGGTAACATCGGTATCGCCCATGTCCGCTACCCGACCGCCGGCAGTGCCGCGTCGGCGGAGGCACAGCCGTTTTACGTCAATTCTCCATTCGGCATCACCCTGGCCCACAACGGTAATTTGACGAATTCGGCGCAATTGAAAGACGAGTTGTTCCGCTCCGATCTGCGCCACATCAACACCACCTCCGATTCCGAAATCCTGCTGAACGTCTTCGCTCACGAGTTGCAACAACGCAGCAAATTATCGGTGGACCCGGACGATATCTTTGCTGCCGTGGCGGCGGTACACCGCCGGGTGCGTGGGGCTTATGCCGCCGTGCTGCTGATCGTCGGCTTTGGACTCGTGGCCTTTCGTGACCCGAACGGTATTCGGCCACTGGTGTTCGGACGTCGCGAAACCGAAAAAGGCACCGAGTATATGGTCGCCTCCGAAAGCGTCGCCTTGGATGTACTGGATTTCCGGCGGGTACGCGATGTAGCCCCAGGCGAAGTGGTGCTGTTCGATCTGGAGGGCCGGATTCATGCCCGTCAATGCGCCGAGCACCCGACCTACTCGCCCTGTATTTTCGAATTTGTCTATCTGGCACGGCCGGATTCGATCATCGATCAGGTGTCGGTGCATAAGGCCCGGCTGCGAATGGGCGAATATCTAGCCGAGAAAATCCTTCGGGTCTGGCCGGAACACGATATCGACGTGGTGATTCCGATTCCCGACACCAGCCGAACAGCGGCCTTGCAAATGGCCTCTATCCTGGGCATCAAGTATCGGGAAGGCTTCATCAAGAATCGCTACATTGCCCGCACCTTCATCATGCCGGGGCAAAAGACCCGCAAGAAATCGGTACGTCAGAAACTCAATCCCATCGACTTGGAATTTCGCGGCAAAAACGTGCTGTTGGTCGATGATTCCATTGTTCGCGGAACAACGTCTGAGCAGATTATTCAAATGGCCCGTGAAGCCGGCGCCCGCCGAGTTTATTTCGCTTCGGCCGCACCGCCGGTTCGCTATCCCAACGTCTATGGGATCGACATGCCAGCCGCGCGTGAGTTGATCGCCCACGGCCGCACCGAGGAAGAAGTGGCGCACGCCATCGGCGCCGATTATCTGATCTTTCAGGATCTGGCCGATTTGGAAGAGGCCGTCCGACGCGGCAATCCCCGCTTGCAACGGTTCGACTCATCTTGCTTTACCGGCGAATATGTGACGGGCGATATTGACCGCGATTATCTGGAATGCCTGGCCCGTGACCGCGCCGACGCTGCCAAAACCCCAAAAGCTCCCCACGCCGAAAGTGCGATCATTGATTTACACAATAATGCCTAAACCGCAGGTTTTGACAGCGGCCTAATAACCTTTTAGTCTACCGCCAGCGCCGATTTGAGTTCTCAGCTTGCAGGCGCTTAACAAATATTGCTAAAGCGGGTCGAGCCTGCCCTGGATGATCCGCGAGCGGGTTTTTTCATGCCCGCGTTCTGGCAGTGCCTTAAAGCTCTGTCGTCCCTTGCCACCTAGCGCGGAGATTCCTCCCATGAATCCTATTGATGACACTGCCGATCTCGGCTTTGCCAGCCGGGCGGTGCGCGCCGGCCAAGTTCGCACCCAAGAGGGCGAACACGCTGAGCCGATTTTTCTCACCTCCAGCTTTGTGTTTGCCAATGCCGCCGAAGCGGCCGCCCGCTTCAGTAGCGGCACCGGCAATATTTATTCTCGGTTCACCAACCCCACGGTGCGAGTCTTTCAGGAACGGCTGGCGGCGCTGGAGGGTGGGGAAACGTGTATCGCCACCAGTTCAGGTATGGCGGCGATTCTGGCCACCTGTATGGCCTTGCTGAAAAGCGGCGACCATATCGTATCGGCCAATGCCGTCTTTGGCACCACGGTTTCCTTATTTAATCAGTATTTAAGCAAGTTCGGCGTCGCCACCACCTATGTGCGCTTGAGCGATTTAAGGGCCTGGGAGGCTGCAATCCAGCCCAATACCCGCCTGCTTTACCTGGAAACACCCTCCAATCCGTTGATGGAATTGGCCGATATTCGTGCCCTGGCGGATCTGGCCCACACCCACGATTGCCTGCTAGTGGTCGATAATTGTTTCTGTACTCCGGCCCTGCAACTACCGTTTAGATTGGGCGCTGATCTGGTCATCCATTCGGGCACCAAATATCTGGACGGCCAGGGTCGTTGCGTCGGCGGCGCCGTTGTTGGCGACCGGCAACGGGTCGGCACCGATATCTACGGCTTTCTCCGTACCGCTGGTCCTACCCTCAGCCCGTTCAACGCCTGGGTGTTCCTCAAGGGGCTGGAAACGCTGACCTTAAGGATGCGCGCCCACAGTGAGGCGGCCCTGCAACTGGCACGCTGGCTGGAAACGCAACCCGCAGTAGCACGGGTTTATTACCCTGGCCTGGCATCCCACCCGCAACACGAGTTGGCTAAACGGCAACAGAGCGGTTTCGGCGGGATTGTTTCCTTCGATCTGCGTGGCGGGCGAGAGGCGGCTTGGACATTGATCGACGCCACACGCTTGCTTTCCATCACCGCCAATCTGGGCGACGCCAAGAGCACTATCACCCATCCAGCCACCACCACGCACGGCCGCTTGACGCCTCAGGAACGCGCGGTTGCCGGCATCGGCGAAGGGTTGGTGCGGATTTCGGCGGGGTTGGAAGATGTGGCCGATCTGCAAGCGGATCTAGAGCGCGGCTTCCGGCTGTTGGGATAAGCCGATGATCAAGGCTATCACCTTCGATTTGGACGATACGCTGTGGGACATCTGGCCGGTCGTTGAACGCGCTGAGCAGCTATTGCAGGAGTGGCTGGCGGCCCGCTATCCCCTGATCACGGAACAGTTCACCCCGCTGGAACTGCGCGGACTGTGCAGCGAAATCGCCGTAGCTTATCCCGCAATCGCCCACGACCGCACCCACTTGCGCAAGGCTGCGTTGCAACTGGCGGCAAGACGCAGCGGTTACCCGGAGTTCGACGTGGAGGCCGCTTTCGCGGTGTTTTACACCGCGCGCAACGCAGTTGAATTGTTCGCCGATGTGCGACCGGTCTTAGCACGATTGGCTCAGCGCTATACGCTGGCCTCACTATCCAACGGCAATGCAGACGTGCGTTTGATCGGCCTGGATGACGTATTTACGTTTTCACTGAACGCGGTGGATGCCGGTGCGGCAAAACCCGAACGGCAGATGTTCGAATTAGCTTGCCATCGGCTCGGCGTACCTCCGGCGCAGATTGTCCATGTTGGCGATGACCCGGAGCACGATGTACAGGGAGCCGCCAACGCCGGATTTCGCACCGTATGGCTCAATCGTACCGGCCGGGATTGGCCGGGTGGGCTGACGGCGGATGCTGAAGTGCGCGATCTGCCAGCACTGGAGACCGTGCTGGCTACCTGGGAACAATTGACCCGCTAAACCGTTGCACAGTTACCAGGGAATCGGTTGACCGTCGCGGAAAAAGCCGCCACTTGGGCCATCATCGGGTAAGGTGGCAGCCCAGACGATTCCGACAGCACCCTGTTCCACCGTCCGTTCGGCATTCGGGCCGCCTATGTCGGTGCGCACCCAACCGGGACAGACTGAATTGACCAGGATATTAGCACCTCGCGTCTCCGCCGCCAGAATGCGGGTTAGCGCGTTCAGGGCTGTCTTGGAAATCCGGTAAGCCGGCGATTTCCCTTCCATGTCGCTTAGCTGACCCATCCCGCTAGAGACGTTGACGATGCGGCCGTAGTGCTGTTGTTTCATCAGCGGCACCAACTCTTGCGCCAACAACAGCGGGCCATACAGATTGGTTTTCAGGGTGGTGGACAGTGTTTTCAGGCTGGTATTGAAGACGCTGGCTCCTCCGACGTCCTCGCTGCCATGAATATCCAGATAGACACCGGCATTGTTGACCAGGATATCGACCCGCCCGCAGCGACTGTGGATAAACGCGCCCAGGTCGGCGATGCTGGTTTCCGAAGCCACATCCAGCGGCTGAAATACGACATCCAGCCCCTCCGCCAGCAACTTCTCCATCGCTGCCTCACCCCGGCTAGGATTGCGGCAGGTCGCAATGACGCGGATATCCCGCTTAGCCAATTGCCGGACGGTTTCCAACCCTAACCCGCGATTCGATCCGGTAATAACGGCGACAGGTTTGATGCTCTTACCGTTTAACATTGTTTTACCCCCGGCTCTTACCCTGTTATTGGGTTGGCTTCAGCGGTTACTCTTGCGTATCGTAGCTGCTAATTTGATACAAACTATTGCAAATAATAATAGAGTATCCGATTGACCACAAAACATAAAGAGGCTTACTGTAAGATTCGGTGGAGTTTTAGTGAAGGACTCGATTGCAGCGAGGCGCACATGAAAGCGCTGCTACCCACTGAGCGCTTAATACAACAGACACTCCCGGCGAATTTCCGCGAATGCCGCCCGCTCTTGCCGCCATTTAGCGGCCAAATCGGCCAAATCGGCACGCCCCCCGTCTAAGGCTAAGCGCAACCCGTCATCTCCGGCTAATAAATCGATAGCCGGGATATCGGCAACGAATTCATAGGGTTTCACCCGCCAAATCAATGCCTCCGGCGCAACCCGCTTGACGCTTTGCAGAAAAGCGACGCCGACCGCATAGGAATCGAAGGAGTCGCGGTCGGTGAGATGAATCTGCACCCCGCCGCAGGTAGTATCGGCATGTTTTTGAAACTTCGGGCGAAAATACAGCGGGCGGAACCGACAACCGGGCAATTCGTGCCGAGCCAATTCAACCGCTAACTCTTCAGGATCAATGCCCGGCGCACCAGCGACCTCAAAGGGCCGACAGGTTCCACGTCCCTCGGAGAGCTGGGTAGCTTCTACCAGACACATGCCAGGGTAGACCAGTGCGGTATCAACGGTTGGCATGTTGGGCGAGGGATAAATCCAGGGTAAGCCGGTCTCTGCAAAATACATGTCCCGCCGCCAACCGCGCATCGGCAAGATCTCCAATTCACACCGTACCCCTTGCTGCTGGTAGACGTAGCGAGCGATCTCACCCGGTGTCAAGCCGTGCCGATTCGGCACCGGATACAAGCCGACGAAAGATTCAAAACCGGGTTTAATGAGATTGCCTTCCATGGTCACGCCATTGATGGGGTTAGGACGGTCGCAGACCATGACCCGTACACCAGCCTGACCCGCTGCCTCCATGCACAAAGCCATCGTCCAGACAAAGGTGTAATAGCGCGCACCGACATCCTGTAAATCGATTACCAGCGCATCAAGGCCCGCAAGCTGTTCCGGGCGCGGTTTTAAGCTCTCAGCAGTCGCGCCGTATAAGCTGTGAACTGGGACTTTTAGCCGGGGATCAAGGGTTAAATCGGCAACATCTTCCATGTCCTGCGCTTCGCCTCGCGCACCGTGTTCCGGGCCGAAAATCGCGGCGATAGACGCGCCAGCCGCTTGCAGCAGATCAAGGGCGTGACGTAGCTCGGCATCGACGCTAGCGGGATGACACACCACCCCGATCCGCGCGCCGCGTATTTTTTCAGGAAAATCATGGATCAGGGTTTGAAGGCCAGTTTGCACGCGGGACATAAAGAGACCGAGTTTTGTTGTGGTTGCTGGAAACGATAGGCGAACCATAACAACAGACCCGCCTTGCGTCCATGTCTAACGACCGC
This sequence comes from Candidatus Competibacter denitrificans Run_A_D11, assembly GCF_001051235.1. Lineage (GTDB taxonomy): Bacteria > Pseudomonadota > Gammaproteobacteria > Competibacterales > Competibacteraceae > Competibacter_A > Competibacter_A denitrificans. The sequence continues at coordinate 127,620 of NZ_CBTJ020000027.1, forward strand.
CCCCACCGTGACCAATGCCTGGTAAAAACCGTTCGAAGCGTATTGGTTCCGGTCAAAGTTCCCAACAAAGAAAGAGCGCCAGTTGCCCGCCACCCTCAACTACCCCCACAATCCCGCCCAAGCAACCCATGGATGCTCGCCATACTATGCTCATTTCCGATTCCGACCCGCGCGCATTTTTTGCCGCCGAACGCACCCTCCTGGCTTGGCTGCGAACCGGCCTCACCATCATCGCTATCGGCTTATGAGCATTGCAGATTTTTCCCTTACGACTTGCCCGGCGCTTATCCCTTTTGACATGCTCCGTTTCCGTACCGACTGGAGCAGTTTGCGATGCTGACTCGACCGTTTCCGCGCCTACGTAAAGCCTCGGTCGCACTGAGCCTGTTCGCCGTGCTACTGGTGCTGTTTGTGCTGACGCTGGCCGATTCGGCATGGCGTGTCGGCCAAATTGATCATGCCACCGACCGGGTGCTGGTACGAGAACTGGGCTTGACAGATTTAAGCTTGTTCACCGAGGCGCGTTACACCCGCCACCCCAGCCAAACCGACCGCCACACCGCTTTCCAAGATCATCCAGCGGCACTGGAGCATTTTCCGAGCGGTTCGTTCATGACACCGCCACACCTGCAACCCACACCGTGACCGGTCAGAAAAATCTATCGTGGATCGACTGCTCAAAGCACCTATAGAAAAGGGAGGTTCCCTTACCTTGACCTACCCTCAGCCTTACGTCAGCCAGCCGATAAATTCGCTAGCAGGTACTGGCCGACCAAACAAATAGCCTTGGGCCAAGTCACAACCCTGCTCGAACAAAATCGAGCGCTGCTCCTCAGTCTCCACGCCTTCCGCCACCACCACCAAATCCATGTAGTGCCCAAGCGTGACAATGGTGGCAGCCAGAGTACGATCATCGGAATCGGCCACTAAATCGCGCACGAAGCTTTGATCGATTTTAAGCGCGGTCAACGGCAAGCGCTTTAGGTAGCTCAGGCTGGAATAGCCGGTTCCGAAATCATCCAAGGCCAAGCCGACCCCCAGTTGCTCCAACGCCCGCAACGTTTCCGTGGTTTGTGAGCTAACTTCCAGTAAGGTGGATTCGGTAATTTCCAGTTCCAACAATCGCGGTGCTAACCCATACGCTTGAAGTAAGCTACCGACGCGCTCCACCAGCTTGGGCAAGCGGAAATGGCGGGCGGCTAGGTTGACCGAAACGGTTGGCACCACCCAGCCCCGCGCTTGCCAATCAGCGATCTGGCGGCATACCTCTTCCAACATCCAATCACCCAATTCGACGATGAGATCGCTGGTTTCGGCGACCGGAATAAACTGACCCGGAGGAACCAGGCCACGTTCGGGATGCTGCCAGCGCACCAGGGCTTCGGCCCCGATCACAGTCCGGTCGCTCAACCGCACTTTGGGTTGGTAGTAGGCGCGCAACTGGCCGGCGCCAATCGCCTGGCGCAAATCACGCTCCACCATCAACCGCTCCAACGTAGCCGCATTCATCTCACGGTCGTAACTCAAGCAGGCGTTGCGTCCCTGCTGTTTGACCCGATAGAGGGCGGTATCGGCATTCTTCAACAGATCGTTGAAATCGGCACCATCACGCGGATACAGCGCAATACCGATTGAGACGCTCACGTTCAAAACATGGCCGGTAACCTTATAGGGTTCACGGAACGCTGCCAACACTTTATCGGCCACCTGCAATGCGCCCTGCTGGGCGGTATCCGGCAACAACAGTACAAACTCGTCCCCACCTATCCGGCAGACCATATCGGCCGCTCGGACCAAGGCCCGCAAACGCACCGCCACCTCGGCCAACAAGGCATCGCCTTCGCTATGGCCAAGCGCATCATTGACTTCCTTAAAATGGTCAACATCAAGAAACAGTACCGCCAACTCCTGGCCGTGGCGCATGGCCAGTGCGAGCGCCCATTCTGCGCGCTGCGCCAGCAAAGCCCGGTTCGGCAATCCGGTCAACACGTCGTAATACGCCAAGTGCTCAATACGCTGCCTGGCAACTTTGATCTCAGTGATATCTTGTGCGATCCCGAACATGATCGCGTCATTCACCGGGACCAGGCTTAAGAGCGCTGTACGGCTACCGCCCGCCGGCCGACGGTATCTGACTTCACCCAACGGGAGACGCTCGGGCATTTCCTCGTTACCGAGTAAACGCTGCGATGGCTCCGTCGTCACCACATCGGCAACCGTCAACTGCACGAGATCAGCAGCCGTTCGGCCAGTTAACTCCTCCGCTGCGCGATTGGCAGCCAAATAGCGACCGCTCTGCCTATCAATTACGAAAATAGCGTCGTGGGAACGCTCGAATAGCAAGCGATACCGCTCCTCACTGGCTCTTAGCTCTCTCTCGCTCTGTTGGCTCTCCGTCACATCCTGCATGACGAAGAGAACACAAGACTCATCATTGAGCGTGATCGGGCGCACCGACATCTGGCCAATACGCACGGTGCCATCCTTGCGGCGAAAGTTGAAGAGCTGGTAGAGAACTTGTCCGTACAAGTGCAGATCGGCCACCATCCGCTCCCGATCAGCAGGCTCAGCCCACAACCCCAGTTCCAGCGTGGAATGGCCGATGGCCTCCATCCGCGAATAACCGGTCACGGCTTCAAAACCGGGGTTGACTTCCAGCAGCACTGCATCGGTCATGCGGGAAATCACCACCACGTTTGGCGTCGTTTGGAAAATCTTGGTGAATTTCTCCTCGGATTGCCGCAGCTGCCGCTCAGCCTGCTTACGCTCGGTAATGTCAATGACGACCCAACACAAAAAACTAAGGCCACCACCCTTTACAGGGCCGTTATAAACCTGGACATTACGAACCTCCCCGGAAGCCAAACGATGCTTGAATTCGCGCTCAGGCAGATCAGCAGACAGCGCCAATTGCATCCAATGGCGAATTTCCTGCTCACCGAGGGTATCAATGTCCCAAACTCGCAAGCCGGTCAGTTTTTCACGGCTATATTGGTTAGGAGTTACGCAGTTGGATCTCTAACACTCTGATTTTAAAAGAAATCGACTTGTGCGGTAGACAACCGAAATTTTCCATTAATCAATCACTTAGAATTTCAACTGCGTAACTCCTAATTGGTAAAACTCGCAGGCAGCGGGATTGGCTTGGACGATACAGCCGGATTCCGGATCGATCAGCAATTTGATCGCCCTGTGGCTTTCGAACATAGCCCAATCAAGCGCGGAAAAAGGTAAGCTTAGGCTTTTCAGATCGTGCCGCATCAATGGACAATCCGTTAATATTTGAGAAAATTTTTCTAAAAATTTAAAAACCAGGAAAGCAAAATACCGCTTATGGTGCAAGCATTCTCACTAGACCCACAACCGAATGAGCGCCCTCTTGGAAAGCGCCAAAAGCCTGATGGTTCACTCGTGTTCTTTAAAGATTATTTTTTAATTTACCGTGATAAGAACCAAACTGAGCGAGGCTTTCATTTCACTGGCTCAATCTAACATCAATTATAGTCTTGGTTTAAATACTCAGCTAACCAAGGAAACACTTTGCCAACGCACCGGCGAACTCTGTGTCATGCGTGCTTACTTCGAACGTCAGCAATACTTGATTGACTACGCGCTCGCAGCGCTACTGCGGCGTAAGGCTCGTAATCTGGGCCTGCTGCTGGTTTATACCCTGTTGGTGTTCCTGTTCGCGTCGGTGCTGCTGCTGAGCCAAGGCTTACGGCGGGAAGCAGCAATTCTCTTGCAAGATGCGCCAGAAATGATCGTGCAACGGTTGGTGGCCGGCCGACACGATGTGCTGCCGGCGGTGGAACTCGAAACGCTGCGGCGGATTCGCGGGGTGGGTGAGGTGCGAGGCCGCTTGTGGGGTTACTACTACGATCCGGTGACTAAGGCCAACTATACGGTGATGGCAGCACCGGAGCGGAACCTGTCCAACGACCGTATGCTGATTGGCATAGCCCTGTCCCGCGTCCGTCAGGTTGGCGTCGGCGATGTGCTGAGTTTGCGCGCGGCCGATGGCACACCAGCGCTGTTCAGAATAGCTGGCGTGCTGGAATCCACATCGGAACTCTTGAGCGCGGACCTGGTGCTGGTATCGGCAGCAGCTTTCCGCACTTTGTTTCAAATGCCGCCGGACCAGTACACCGATGCAACGCTCACTGTACGCAATCCCCGTGAAGCCAGTCTGATCGCACAAAAAATCAGCCTTGCTCTGCCTGCCAGTCGCCCGCTCTTGCGCACCGAAATCCTAAGAACTTACCACGCCGTCTTCGACTGGCGGGAAGGCATCACGTTTCTTTGCCTGGCGCCCTTGCTGCTGGCGTTTCTCGTTTTGGCTTGGGACAAAGCGGCGGGCCTTAGTCCTGAAGAAAAACGCGAAATAGGCATTCTCAAAGCCATCGGCTGGGAAACCGGCGACATTTTGCGCATGAAGCTATGGGAAAGCGCTCTGCTGTCACTGACCGCCTTTTTAATTGGTTATCTGCTGGCCTGGTGGCAAGTCTTCTATGCGGGCGGTCGCCTATTCACGCCTGTACTGAAAGGCTGGTCGGTCCTTTATCCTGATTTCCGTTTAACCCCAGCGGTCGGCTTAGCGCAAATTTTGGTGCTGTTGGCAGTGACCACGCTGCCTTATATGGTCGCTACGCTGATTCCTGGTTGGCGAGCCGCCATCACCGATCCCGATGCGGCCATGCGCGGATGATCGAACTACACACGGTCAGCAAGATCTTCAATCAAGGACTGCCGAACGAATGCCGCGCACTGCGCGAAGTCAGTGTGCGGCTGGAACGGGGCGGCATCACCGTTTTCAAAGGCCCTAGCGGTTCGGGTAAAACCACCTTGCTGGCCCTGGTAGGCTGTTTGGCACGTCCGACCAGTGGGCGGATTACCCTCAATGGCCGATTGTTATCCAACTTGCCGGAACGATTCCTGACCGATATCCGGCGCCACACGTTCGGTTTCGTCTTCCAGCAATTCAACCTGATTCGCGGTTTGACGGTCCTGGACAACGTGATGCTGCCTGCCTATCCGCTGGGGCGGTCTCATCCCGAACTAAAGAGCGCCGCCTGTGAGCTGCTGGAGCGCTTCGGCTTAGGCGGCAAAGCGCTTAACAGAGTGGAATGGCTATCCGGCGGCGAGGCGCAACGGGTCGCACTCGCGCGCGCGCTGATCAATGATCCGGCGGTAGTGATTGCCGATGAACCCACCGCCAATCTTGACAGCGCCCTCTCGCGTGAGGTTTTGGCATTGCTTGGCGATTTGGCTACGCAAGGACGGACGGTACTGATCAGCAGCCATGATCCGCTGATCATTGAAGCAACGCTCGTCAATCGGGTCATCGAATTGCATGATGGCCAAATTCTGGGCGCTGCGCTTGCAGTTGCATGACTGTAGAAACCTATCAAACCCTTTCAACTACATGAATAATAAAATAATTTATGGCACCCATTAGGCACTTTTTCAGGCCATGCCGACTGTTAGGTTTTTTCCTCCTAGCCCATGCTGCCAATCCAGTCATCGCTGAATCCACGTCCACGACCTCCCCAGCACCTACCCGTAGTACTCCACCGCTCACCCCAATAACGACCACCCCCAGCGTTCCACCCGAATCGACAGCAAAAACCGGTTCTCCGAAACCGGCTAGCGTTCCGGCAAATCCATTGCAGGGTCGTCAACCATCCAAGCCAGTGCCCGGCCCCACCAACGATAAGCCGATCAAGCCACCCGCCATTGACCGCATACCTCAAACATCCGCCAGTCTGCCAAAAACTGAACTACCCGCACGGCTAATAGGCTCAATCCGGCAGGTTAAGCCCTATCAGTCACAAAAATTGGTGGCGCTGACCTTCGATCTTTGCGAAGGTGCCAACGAAAAAGCCGGCTATGATGCTCAGTTGGTCAACTATTTACGAACGCAGCAAGTTCGAGCGACGTTCTTCGCTGGTGGCAAATGGATGCGCTCCCATCCCGACAAGACGCTGGCCCTTATGGCCGATCCGCTCTTTGAGATCGGCAACCACACCTGGACACACGGTAATTTGCGGGTGTTACGCGGTGCAGTGGTTTACGACCAAATCAATCGGGCGCAGACGGAATACCAGAGCTTCCGCACGCAATTGTTCAACTCGGCTTATGCGCGCACGCCCGATGCAAAGGTGCTGGCTCATATTCCGGCTGCATTGAGCCTATTCCGTTTTCCCTATGGAGCGTGCAGCACGGAATCACTGGCGGCGGTTAACAAGATGGGGCTGGCTGCCATTCAGTGGAGTATCGTGACTGGCGATCCGGCCAAAGGCCAGACCGCCGATAGGATTTCCCGTGCCATTCTCCAGCAAATCCAGCCAGGTTCAATTATCGTGGCTCATGCGAATGGACGCGGTTGGCACACAGCGGCAGCCTTGCCCGCAGTGGTCACAGAACTGCGCAAGCGCGGCTATGAGTTTGTTACAGTCAGCGAATTGCTCGGTCGTGGCGAGGTGGTCGCCGCCGATTCCTGCTATGAAACCAAGCCTGGCGACAATGCAAAATATGACCGCTTATCCAAGACAAATCCCAAACGATGAAAACTGATTTCTTCCAAGAATCTTATGGCCTGGCCGGCTGCTCCTTGGTACGCCTGTGCGAGGCAGACGCCAGCGTGATCGCTGGCCAGTTAGCCGCCATGAACCCTTGGCAGGCTTTGAATTACTCGGCCGCTCAGTTGGAAAACTATCTTTTAGCGCCCGACTCGGCACTAAACCGTTATACCGTTAGGGTCGATGGGACCATCGTCGGTATTGTGGCGGTGCGCTATCCGTGGCTCAAAGGCCCTTATCTAGAACTGATCGGCCTGTTTCCAGCCGTGCAACGACAGGGCTTAGGTACGGCCATTATGACGTGGTTCGAGAACGTCGCTCAGCCTGCGGCAACCAACTTATGGGTTTTAGTCTCTTCCTTCAACGAACCGGCGCAGCGTTTTTATCGCCGCTATGGCTTTACGGAAATCGGGCGGATCGATGCGCTGGTTTACCCGCACAGCACGGAGCTGCTATTGCGCAAAGTCGTTCGGGCTACTGGTTAACGCGGCCAGTCTCCATAGACTCAATAGCGACATCGACCATGCTTATCACTCCGGCCATCATCGCCCTGCATCTAATCACCGCCGGCGTCACCGGCACCGTGGTGCTGGCCGGTGGCTTTGCAGTGCAGATTCTGCGGTCTTGGGACATCCATAGCGGCAGCGAATTGCAAATCCGGCTGGAACGGCAAACCTATTTAATTTCGACGCTGCTTGGCTTCGCGCTGTGCGCGGAACTGCTGTCACTGGTCCTTTTTGTCCACACAGCGGAAAACCTATCCAGTCAGTTCGTCGGTGCGATGTGCGCCACCGGAGTGTTGAATGTCAATGCGTTCGGCTTCCCAAGCTTGCTCTTAAAAATTGCGGTTTTCTTTCTGGCCGCATTGTGGTTACTGCTAAACGGAGTTGACCAGCGCGGATATGATTATCCGCTGGTGCGTCTGAAATATTGGCTGCTATTGGCCATCGCACCGCTAACCGTCGCGGAGGCAATGGCACAAACGGTTTATTTCCTCCGTCTGGAACCGGAGGTCATCACCTCCTGCTGTGGCTCGCTGTTCGGGGGTCAGCAAGGCGTAGCGGCGGAACTGGCCAGCTTGCCGGCAAAGCCGACTATCATCCTGTTTTATACAATGGGCGGGGCTATGCTGGTTTTGGGGTGGGCGTTTCGACGCGGATTAGCCTTAGGGCTGCTGTTTGCAGCCGGAAACGTGTTGCTCTTCGGTGTCGCTCTGGCGGCCATCATCGGGTTTCTGTCGTTGTACGTGTACGAAAATCCGCACCATCATTGCCCATTCTGCTTGCTGAAAGCTGGCTACGATTATCTGGGATACGCCCTTTATCTGGCGTTATTTGCCGCCGTCGCCAGCGGATTGGGAGCGGGACTGCTGGCGCCATTCCGCCATATCCCTAGCCTGCAAGCGGTGATTCCCGTGACGATCCAACGCTTGACATGGACGACGCTTAGCGGCCTTGGGCTATTCTACGCGCTGGCCACTTGGCTGATTTTGCGGTCGAATCTGGTCTTGCTCGGCTGATCGCTCCGCCATCACACTTCTGCCGGCTAACCGGCTTGCTACTGCCTCATCTGGAGTTTTTAACCTGACTAACCCGCCTGTATCCTGGCTGCTGATTCTGGGTGCGCTGATCGCTTTCGCGCCGATGTCGATTGATATGTATCTGCCTAGCCTGCCAACCATCGCTGCTGATTTTGGCGTCGAGCCGGCTGCTGCGCAATGGACATTGGCCAGCTTCTTCATTGGTATGGCGTTTGGGCAAGCGGTTTATGGTCCGCTGGCCGACCGCTATGGCCGGAAGCCGCCGTTGTATGGGGGCTTGCTGGTGTATATCGTCGCCTCGCTGGGTTGCGCTCTGGCTCCCAACGCTACAGCGCTAATAGCGGCCCGCTTCGTACAAGCTGTGGGCGGCTGCGCGGGCATCGTCATCGCGCGGGCGGTAGTGCGAGATCGGTTTGATGCGCAAACGTCGGCGCGCGTCTATTCGCTACTGATGCTAGTGATGGGGTTGGCACCGATTCTCGCGCCACTTTTAGGAGGCTGGGTTCTGGCCTTTGCCGGCTGGCGAACGATTTTCATAATCCTGGCGCTGTTTGGGCTTAGCTGCCTGTTCACCGTTTGGCGCTATCTCCCTGAAACTCGTCCGCCGGCTGCTCTATCGACTGGCGGTATTGGCCCAACCTTGCGAGTCTATGCGGGTTTATTAGGCGACCGCGCTTTTTTGGGCTATGTGTTGAGCGGCGGTTTCGCGCAAGCCGGTATGTTCGCTTATATCACCGGCTCACCACACGTCTTTATCGAGCTGTATAAGGTGCCGGCGCACGCCTATGGTTGGCTCTTTGGGTTGAATGCGCTGGGATTGATTGCCAGCTCGCAAATCAATCGCCGGCTCTTATTACGCTACACAGCCGAAACGATCCTGCGGCGAGCCAATCGGGCGACGGTGTTGCTGGGGCTTGCCTTAATCCTGGTTGCCACCGGTGACTGGGGGGGATTACCGGCTTTAGCGATTTGCTTATTCGGCTATCTCGCCAGTCTCGGCTTTACTGCACCGAACGCACTGGCGCTGGCGCTGGCGCAGCAAGGGCCACGCGCCGGGAGTGCTTCGGCGTTGATCGGCACCTTGCAATTTGGCTTAGCCACAGTGTCGAGCATGATGGTTGGGCTGCTCGGCGCGGACTCCGCCCTGCCGATGGCGGGTGTCATCGCCAGTTGCGGTCTGCTCGCTTATCTCATCCATCGGGCGTGGGTTGGCGATGAAAAAGAATAAGCTTCACAAGCTTGGCCCCGCCTAATGCCATGAAAAATCATCGAAATAACTTGGATCGACGCGATAACCCATGAACCGTCAACCCCCCTACTCCCTCCTGTTGCTCGCCTTATGGGTCGGGCCAGCTTGCGCCGCTAATAAGTGTATCGAGATCAATGGTCGGATCTTCTATCAGGCCGCGCCTTGCCCACCAGGTGCTCATGGCGGCGACATGAGCCTGAATATCAATCGGCCGGTCACTGGGGGCGTTAAACAACCGATCCTGCCGCCACCCATGCCTTTGCTACCAGAAGACAAACCCATGGCGGCGGCAGAACCTGTAGAACCGGAAACAGCGGATGGGACCGCAGATAAGCCCAAATCCATCACCTTGGACGATACCGCTTCGCCGCCTAAAAAAAATTCACCGCCCAAAAAAGACCAGAGTGATCTTAATCAAAGCGGCCGGGAAGACGAGGAACAATCCGCAGTCCATAGCCCGGAAAATCGCCAATGAGACTGACCGAGCGCTTGCCACCTGGACGATTTGGCGCTACTCGCGTCATCTCCTGACCCTCAAGTTTTCCAGGGAATCGCGCGGATCATTGAACCGCACGACCCCATGACAGGCAATTCTACCCGCTCGATCCGCAGTCCGAGATTAACTAGACGCCGGGCATTGGATCACTTTGAACACCACCCGCCGATCCAGCGCATCCTTGACATCATCGGTTCCGGTTCCAATCAAATTTTCTTTCGAACCCACGCCGTTAGCGATGGTGCGTCCGCGCAAGGCCGCTGCGTTACGCTCTAATTTTGTCTTGACCGATTCAGCGCGCAGCAGAGACAACCGCTCGTTGACCGGCTCAGGACCTGTGCGACTGCTATGACCCACGACTTCCAGACAGCCCTGGTTCCGGGCGGTACGGCCGGCGATCTGATTCAGCCAAATCGGATATTGTCCAGAAATGTCCCGATCTGCCAAAAAATCTGTTGAACCCGGCTTAAACAAAAGCTTGACCGCAAGGCGCTTGTTAGCCAAACCATAATCAACGATCTTGCCAAACGCCTGGGTCGCACCGGTACGCTGCCCCAGCTTCCAACTGGTGAGATATAAACCGTTATAGACGCGCAACTGCTCCCCTTCGGGGGAGCGTAACGCGCCCTGATACAGTTCTAACGCTTTCCGGTATTGCCGGTTGTTATAGGCATCGATAGCCTCACTCACCACTGCGGCCGTCAGGATGCGATCCGCGTAAGCCGGATTGATCGGATCACCGGATTTGGTGCCCTGGCAGCTTTTGATATAGCCCTCGGTCGCTTGATCTAAAGCCCAGGCGGGACTGTCCTTAAAATACGCGGTCGGCGTGATATTGACGCCTTCGGGCTTGGCTCGTGCAACGCCCTTCGAGACGATTTTGCCGGACTTGAGATCGGCCAACGCCAAACAAATCCGGTACGCTTCCCGCACACCTTCAGTTTTGCCTTCCTGGTTTACTCCGGTGAAAGTACCGACCAGCACGATGGGTGATTTGGCAACCGTCTGCGCTGAGAAAGGCTGTACCGTAAATTGTGGGTACTTGCTTTTTACCAGTTCGACTAACCGCGCCTCGATGGAACGGGTTGCAACCGATTGCTCGCCCGACATCCCATCAATCAGTGGGTCAATCACTAAAATGTGCTTTGCCGACCCGCCAGCACCGGCATCAGGCGCTGGCGCACGGCTAAACAAATCGTTGGCGGCCTTGAGCACCGCTTCATCAAAAGGAATCGGTTGCACCGGTGGTGCGGCCGCCTGATTTTGATCGGTGCCAAGCAAGGCGCATCCCCATAACGAGGCTGCGAGCGTTACCGCACCCAGGCAAGTAATCAATGGTAAATGGCTGTTTTGACGCATGTCATCTGCACTCCTTCTGTTCAATAGCGGATAAGGGTTCACCAAGCTGCGCTTTGAGCAAGGCTTCTCGACAATTGGCACTCGGTCCACGCGCGCGTGGCTGCTCGGCACGATATGGCTTAGGTTTAGCTGTTTTCGGTGTGGGGGTTAGCTCGGATTTCAACACAGCGGCTGGAGGCGGTTTGCCTCGGCCATCGGCACCATCCGGGGCACGTTTGCCGGGCGTATTTCGCACCGCCTGGCGCTTGGTATCTTCAGCGTTTGGGCGCTTTCTGTTCTCGCCGACCGAACGGCGCTGCTGCTGAGCATTGTCGTCGATCAACTGCGGCACGGTATTTGCCACATGTTCCCGCTTCGCCTGCAAGGCTTGTTGCAGAGTAGCCTGCCGGGGATGGTTTGGGGTGATTGGCAATAATTGCGCCAAATAATCCTCAGCCTGCTTGAAATCGGCCCGCTCAATGGCCGAACTCGCTAAATCTGCATAACCGTCAGCAATTTTCGCCAACTGGCTACGCATTGCAGGATTGTCGGGCGCTAATGCCATAATGGGCCGATAACAGGCCAGGATGGTTTCAGCCCGCTTGTTCTCCAGACGATCCGGCGGAAAAGATGCCGCACACTCCCGTAGCAACCCACTGACCCGGTTAGCAGTTTCGCTAGCTGCCTTAGCCTGATCGCGCAAGGCCAACAAATCGGGCTGCTTTGCATCCAAGCTTAGCCCCTCTTCAACCCGCTGCAAGGCTTCAGTGAATGCCTCCTGGCGGATAGACTCGCGCGCTTGGCCCACCAATTGGGCAATTCGTCGTTGCCCCTCGGACTGATTTTCGATCAGTGCCCGCAAGGCAAGCAACTCGGTATGCGTAGGCTGCTCTCGCAAACCTTGCTCCACCAAATTCAAGCTACTGGCCAGATCACCGGCTTGCCGGCGCGTCCTGGCTTGGCTCAGCAAATCATCTGCCCGCTGCTGCCGCGCAGCTATTTCTGCTTGCTCGGTTGGCACCACAACCGGTTCCACGACCTCGACTTTGGCTGCTTGCCCTGGGAGCGGGCGGAAAGCGGTCCAATAAACGGCACCGCTCACGCCAAGCGCCAACAACGCCAATCCGCCGATCCAAACCCCTGTGCTTGGGTGGAAAGACTTTAGCGATTGACTGATCTGCGCTGTGTCCATTAGGGCAACGAAAGCCGACCGGGTTCCGATCCGATCAAGTGCCTCAATGACCTGTTCAGCAGTGGCAAAACGGTCTTTAGGGTTTTTGGCCAGCAATTTCTGTAATACGGCTTGCAACTGGCTAAAGCCGGCGGGCAGGCGTGGGACGGGCTGCGTGCAGTGCATCATGGCGATGCTGTTGATGCTCTCGGCCCGAAATGGGGGGTGCTTGGCGAGCATTTCGTAGAGGACGATACCCAAACTGTACAGATCGGCGCGGCTATCCAGCTTCTTGCCCATGATCTGTTCTGGACTCATATAAACCGGACTGCCCACGGTAAAACCGGGCACGGTCAATTGGGTATCGTCGGTATCCACCAGCTTGGCGATACCGAAGTCACTGAGAACCGGGGTACCGTCGTGACGGAAAAGGACATTCTGTGGCTTGATGTCCCGGTGAATAACTCCCCGTTTATGCGCATAGGCCAACGCTGTTGCAATCGATTTGGTCAGCTCCACGGCACGCTCTAGACTCAATCCTTGTTGGATCTGCTCCGCCAGCGTTCCTCCGGGCAGAAACTCCATGGAAAAATAGTTATAGGTCTCCTGGGCGCCAAAGTCGTAGATTGTGATGATCTGGGGATGTTGGAGTTGGGCGATAATGCGCCCTTCTTTCAAGAAACGCTCGGCAAAATTTTCAGACGACCGCGCCGACCGCATCACTTTCAGGGCCACTTCCCGACCGAGCGACTCTTGAACCGCCAAATAGACCGAGGCCATGCCGCCTTCGCCGATCTTCTTGACAATCGTATAACCTGGAATTTTCATAGCCCGATCAATCGCTCATCCTACCCCTGTTCGTTTCGACCACCATCGCCAGGACGCTACCTCACCATGCTCGCTCGCTTTGGACAAGGGCCTATAGCCCTTAATCCGGTTGACGAGGACGACCGGCCAGCAACCAAAGCCACGAGATAAGCTGCAAAACTAGGGCCAATCCAAAGGCCAGTTGATAACCGCTTGCGGCGTATCCCCCACCTGCCATCGGCCAGCGGTTGATCATGACCCCCATACTCCATTGGGCAGCAAACGCTAGCACGAAGACTAGCAAATTCAGCGCCGTGTTGACCCGACCGGCCAGATCGGGCGGAAAGGCCTGCGACAGAATGGCATAATTCAAAACCCCGCTCGTACCGAAAAACCCGAAGAGCACCCACACCATTGGCGAACCAAAACCGCACAACACAGCCAATTGAATGAGCATGAACAGCGCCATTCCTGCCGCTGCCACCGCTATCGGTGGTATACCCCACCGTGTCAATCGATAGGCTAATTGGCCGAGGCCCAGAAACCCGCCCACCATCGCCGCTGCGGTCCAAAATAGATAATCAGCGGCAACGGTCTTAGGCAACCCCGCCACGTCGCGCAACCACGGGCCTGCCCAAAGGCTCTGAATCGCCAAAAACGACGCTTGCGACACAACACTGCTGGGGGCCAGCCACCAAAACACCCGGCTGCGAAAAATATCCGCTACACCCTGCCATTGCCCTCGCCAATTGCCTCCCACACCGCTGCCGCCCCGCTCCGGCACGACAAGCAGCAAAGCCAGTGCGATCAACACGCTCAAGCCGGCCAAGCCGGCGAACAATCCACGCCAATCTAACAACCGCAAGGCAAATTCAACCGGCGCCGTCGCAACTAACGCCCCCAAGCCACCGGCGGCCAACACCCAACCGTTGGCGACTGGCAGTCGCTCGGCCGGGAACCAGAGGACGAACGCTTTAAAACTGGCCATCAAGCAAGCCGATACTCCCAGCCCGATCAAGCCTCGACCGATGATCAGCCCCGTCGCATCGCCGCTGCTGGCAAATACGCCGGCGCCAGCCGCTGCGAACAATAACAATACCGCTTCCACCCGCCGTGGCCCAAACCGATCCAGCAATACCCCCAGCGGTAGCTGAAAAGCGGCGAAGGTCAGGAAATAAACGCTGGTCAGCAGGCCAAGATCCGTGGCATCCAGCCGCAGTTCAGCGGTCAGGTAAGGGGACAGGACCGCGTTGATGGTTCTATAGAGATAGGACAGAAAATAACCGGCGGCAAAGGGTAAAAAGATCCGCCATACCACCATCGCCCGCGACAAGGCTACCCCATGAGTCATCGCTAGGCGGCCCTCCGCGCGGTTAGCCGGTAGGCTTTTTCCAGCAACCAGGTGAGGCCCCGCTCACGCCAGCGCGATTCCTCCGCGAGCGCGTCGCGCGTACCGAGTAGTTCAACCTCATGCATCGGTTCATACAAGGCCCGTACTTCCAACTCGCTGACCGCAAACGGCGGTCCAGCCAGCATGGCTTGGTCATACTCTAACGTCACCAACAAGCTACGGGTATGGGCTGGCAAAATGGCGTCCAGGTGTCGCGTGTAGCGCTCGCGCATTGGCGGCGGCAGCGCGATCAACGCCGCGCGGTCGTAAACACCGGCCACCTCGGCCAAATGACCAGGTTCCAGTGCGAAAAAATCACCCAGCAGGATTTTCAGCTCATCCTGTTGCCAAATTTCAAAGGCTCCTTCCCACCGGCGGTGCGGTTGCAAGCCGTTTTCCCGAAAGAACGCCTCGGTAGCGATGGGACTGATCTCTACCCCAGTGACTGGATACCCTTCCCCTGCCAACCAGAGTAAATCCCGACTTTTACCGCACAGTGGGACGAATATCCGCTGACCCGGCGGCAATTCCAGCCGGTTCCAAAGCTGCTGGAGATGGGCATTGATTTCTTGCTGGTGAAAGCCGATTTCCGCCCGCTCCCAGCGCTGATGCCAAAAATCCAGTTTCACATCATCACCCTCTGTTAGGACCCAGAAAGGTATCCGGTAAGCACCAACCCCGCCACCACCACTCCCAACCCCGTGCCGCCAAGGCCCCGCTCCAACCGGATACCAGCGGCAATGTTAATACACTCCAAGGTTGGCCCTCGGCATCACGCAGAGCAATCCGGTTCTCCGGTGGAGAACTCTCTGTCAAACAGACCTCCCAGGCGCGCGCTCCACCGGCTAATCCACGCCCTGAAGCCTTTGTACTGGCCTCCTTGCGAGTCCAGCACGCGAAAAATCGCTGCTTTTGCCAAGCGACTGGGTAGCTCTTGAATTGGGCGATTTCGCGCGGAGTACAGACCCGCTCAATGAGCGCCGCAAACTCCAGATCCCGTTCATGCGTTTCGAGGTCAACGCCAACATCCCTGCGAGATATGGCGTATAACACGCCCGCACCACTGTGCGAAACATTGAACTGCAAACCGACCGCCGCCTCAGGACCCGCCAAACACGGCTTACCGTGCGAACCCGTTTCCAGTCGCAACAACCCTGGTAAGCGTTCCAGATAGACCCCCAACAAGGCCCGCAGCAGACCTCGGCCGGCGATAAACCGGTCTCGGTGTACCGGAAAGCGAAAAGCGGCCGCACGCTGCCGCTCGTCCTCAGCCAGCATTGCCGCCAATTCGGCAAGATGTTCGGGCGACCGCGTTAAATTCGCGCCCCAAACCTGGATCTCGTTTTCAGCTGGCAAAACTGTGGGAGCGCCGCTCGGCCAGAGCCAGGCGTTGACGTTCTTAACGACATCGCTCATTGCATCTACCGCTTCCATAATCAGCTCAAGCCGCACGCGCGGCGGGACATTTGATTTTTTTGGCGGCGGGCAAAACGGTCTGCCGATGCTAACAAGAGTACCTTACACTGGGGGCTTTCTATGCTTTCCACCCCAAGCGCCCCCAGGGCTGGAACCGGTTTCCTACCCCTTCGTACCAGCGAGCCATCAAACGCCATCATGAGCCATCTTACTGAAATTAAGGTACGAGGCTATCACCTCGACTTATACCGTCACGTCAACAATGCGCGCTACCTGGAATTTTTGGAAGAAGCGCGCTGGAGCCTGTTGGAAAGTAGGGCAACTCTGGATTATCTACAGAGCAACGGCTATGCCTTCGTGGTTGTCAACATCAATATCAACTACCGCCGCGCCGCGTCCATGGAGGACATACTGGCAATCTTCACCTCGGTAGAATCCATCGGCAACCGAAGTTGCAGGATGCGACAACAGGTTACGCTCAAGGCTAGCGACACGGTGATCGCCGATGCGGATGTGACTTTTGTGATCGTCGATACTCGTACCGAAAAAGCGGCTCCGCTGGAAGGCGAATTGCGGGCCATGCTGGAGCGCATGATGAATTAGTCAATCGCGCGCTTCGGCCTTGCCGATAAGGCGGCGCAGGATATCTACCGGGTCTCCCAACGCCACGCATGATCGACAAGGGTCGCCAAATCTGCGTACTGAGGCGTCCAGCCTAGTTCGGTTCGCGCACGCCGCGAATCGGCCACCAGCCGAGCCGGATCGCCTGGCCGGCGTTCACCACGCATCACGACAATCTCGCGGCCCGTCACGGTACGAGCCACATCGATCACCTCTTGCACCGAAAACCCGTTCCCGTTCCCCAAATTGAAAGCACCTCCACCGCCACCCTGCCATAGCCGCTGTAAGGCTAGCCAATGAGCCTCACACAAGTCTGCTACATGGATGTAATCGCGGATGCAAGTACCATCGGGGGTATCGTAATCGGCTCCGAATACCGTGATATGGGGCCGACGCCCGGACGCCGCTTGCAGCACCAGCGGAATCAGGTGCGTCTCCGGTTCATGACGCTCACCCAACTCCCCCTCTGGATCAGCGCCAGCCGCGTTAAAGTAACGTAGTCGAACTGCTTGCAACCCATAGGCGACTTCATAATCCTCCAGCATCTGCTCGACCATCCATTTACCGCGTCCGTATGGATTGATTGGGTTTTTAGGGTGTTCCTCGTCGATGGGCACTCGAACCGGCTCGCCAAAAATCGCGGCGGTTGACGAAAAGATGAAGTGATTGACCTTATGCGCCACCATGGCATCCAGTAAGCACTGCGTTTTGAACACGTTATTGCGGTAGTACTTGGCCGGATCACGCACGGATTCACCGACCTGAATGTGGGAGGCGAAATGCATTACCCCGTCAAAGTGGTTCGCTCCGAAGATTTTATCCAATAAGGATAGGTCTCCCAGATCACCCAGCACGAACCGCTCGGCCAAGACTGCATCGCGATAACCGGCTGACAAATCATCAAGGACGGTCACTTCGCAACCGCGACGGCACAACAACTTAACCATGTGGGAGCCGATGTAACCTGCTCCCCCGACGATGAGTACCTGCATGAAGGCGGTCGATTCTATATTTAGAGGCGAGGGAGAACGTTTAGCTACTACGCTCGCCATGCAAGCGCAAAAACCGCTCCATCAATTGCTCGATTTCCGCTTCCAGCGCGCTGCGCACCTGTTCCGCCTGCCGGTCGCGCGCCGCCATTTTTTCTTCGAGATCCCGTCGCGCCTGATGGGCTTGATCCAGTTGCTGAAGGAGTGTTTGCTTTTCCGCGCGCCAGTTCCCCGGCTGAGAGAGCGGTTCGCCTGATTTGGCACGGCCTGATGCTTCAGCCTGCAAATGTTCCAACTGTTGCCGCAAATTCTGGCGTTCCTCGTCCCAGGCAGCACGCCGTTGGTTGAACTCAGCCGCTGCTTCCATTTTCAGTTGTTCGGCCAGTTCCAGAGAATCGGCAGAAAGATTCTGATTGGCGCGCGCCTTATATAGCGTCAGGCTATCTTCCAACGTATTGATCTGAATCTGCATCTCCAAGCGCTCACCTTCCCAGGCTTCCTGCTGCTCTTCCAAGCGTGCGCTCAACTGGGTTTTATCTCGCTGCCAGCCACGCAGTTGCTCTTCGGTTTGCGCGTTTTGCAACAAAAAGCTTTGGATTTGCCGATCCCATTCGACTCGATCTTGGGAAAATTGCTTTTGTAGGGCCGTTTTATCCTCCTCCAGTCGCGTACCCAGATCGCGCAAGCGGGTGACTTCCTGAAGATGGTTTTGTTGTTCACGTTCGGCCCGACTCTTCAGTTCGATACACTCCTGTTCTAACCTGGAGCGTTGCTCGCCAGCCTGGCTCATATCGTCTTCAAACCGTTTTTGCTGGGCCAGCATGGCTTGGCGAGTCTGGTAAGCCGTCGTCTGCTGGGTAAGAACCGCGCCTTGCAACTCATTGTTTTTAGCTTGCTCTTCGGCCAAATCTGCCCGAAGCCGCCCCGCAACATTCTTTAGCGAACGGTAAGGTAACAAAAAGAAGATGATGCCACCGACTATAAATCCGATGACAACTCCGACAATCAGGTACATCAAATCGGTCATGATGTGATCCGGTGATTCAGTATTTATTCCAAATATCCACTGGGAAGGCTCGCCATGTTAGCGCACCAAATAGGCCAACAGTGCCGCCCCAATCCCCACCGCCGCCGCCCAACTGGCCGCTCGATAAATTTGCTTCTCAATATCGTGCTTAGCGCTACCCCAAAGCCGCCGAAACGCCTCTTCAGCCGCCGCCCGCTGGTCAGAAGCGCCAGATCCCGCTGAGGAAACCTCCGCCAGTGCTTGCAATACCGTCTGTTGCGATGTTTCAAGAGCAACCTCACGCGCCGCAAGGTCGGCTTTCTGGGTGGCCTCTGTGAGCATCGCCCGCGATTGTTCGAGCACACGACCTGCCAATGGGGCCGCCTGCTCCTGGAAAACTTGCAAGGCGGCTTCCTTTACCCGCTTGTCGTTCTCGGCACGCTCCGCATGCTGGAATGCCTCCAATCGCTCTTCCAAGAGCGGCAGCCATTGAGACTGCGTGACGGCCTCCAGCGCAGCACGAACATCACGCGAATCCGGCGGTGGCGGTTCCCGCTGGGCGAAACTGGCCTCACACACACCGGTAGCGATGCGGCTACAAATCTCTTCCTGATTTGACTCGAAATCGCGCCGCAGCTTGGCAATCACATCATTGACCAGTGGCAGCACTTGGGATTCAATGGCATCGTAGATGACCTGTTCGGCTTTCTCCAGCGCGATCTTTTCGGCGATTTTCTCCATCTGCTCCAGGGAGGGAGCATGACTGGCCACAGTCGGCACAGGGGCCGGTGGCGGGCTGATCGCCTGAGTAGCGGCGGCATCGAATAGCGCGCTCATCTCCTCCAAAGCAGATCCTAAAGCCTCCGGGGTCGCCGGTTTGACCAAAACACCGACGGCGCCTGCCTCCCGCGCTTCGTCCTGATAGGCTGGCTCGTCCTTGGAGGTGTACATGGTGATAGGAATGAGCGCGGTCGCCGGCTCGCGTTTGATCTGCCTAGCAGCCACCAAACCATCCACACCCGGCATGGTGTGGTCCATGAAAATCGCGTCGGGTCGTTGCGTGCGCAAATAGACTAAGGCTTCTTCAGCGGAATCGACCGTATCGACGGTCAAGCCGAATCCCTGTAACATTTTTCGCAGCATCAAGCGCGCAGATTTGGAATCATCCACTACAAGAACGTGTCTGACTGGCATGAACCCTCCTGGTTTTCTTGTCGTTTTAGCTTAAAAATTTCTCGGCCCGGAGCATAATGGCGTGCTGGCCGCGACCCCCACGGTTTACGCCTCAACAAGAGCATTCAGCTTAAGTATGGTCAAGTGGCGACAGCGCCCCCTCAAGGAAGCTGATCAAGCGTCGCGCTCTTTATCGCTTAAGTAAGCCCAGCACAAAACACCGGCATTCACGAGCCGAAATTAACAACAATGTATCGCAAACAGAGCAATTTGGCCAGAGTGAGTGAAGCTATTTTGCGATTTGCCAACCTAGTCATCGCTACCAAGCAGCAAAATCGGCCCATATCGCCCACGCCGCATCAGCCATCGGGCTAAGGCAACCGGCTGGCTAACTTGGCAAGCCCAGCCAAGCCATAACCCACTTCTACATATTTCAACGGATAGCCGCCCCACAACAAAGCTCGGACTGATTTTTAGTATAGAAAGTTATGAACGATTCTTAAGGCCAAAATCTCTTGGTGTGTCGCTGATTGGGAGAAGCTTCGCGATGTCAACCGCATCATCCGTTAAACCCGTGCGCTTGGCCATCACCGGCATGAGTTGCGCTGGTTGTGTCGCTAGCGTGGAAAATGCCCTGCATCGTGTGCCTGGTGTGGTGGCCGCCAATGTCAATCTGGTCGAGCGCACCGCGCAGGTGACCGGCTCCTCCTCAGCTGAGGCATTGATCGCGGTGGTGCGGGCGGCTGGTTACGGCGCTATTGAACTGAGTGACGCCACCGCCGAGACTGAGCGGGATCGCGCTGAGAATGACCGTTACCATCGCTTGCTGCGCGCCGCCCTTGTATCCGGCGCGCTGGGTGCACCCTTGATGGTTGCCGAAATGGCCGGTTGGTTGCCAAGCTTGCTGACACCGGTCGGTCGGCTGTTCTGGATCGTCACGGGCCTGTTGAGCCTGGGGGTGCTGGTCTATGCCGGCGGACACTTCTTCGTTGGCGCCTGGCGTCAGCTACGCCACCACAGCGCCAACATGGATACCTTGATCGCGCTGGGTACCGGATCGGCGTGGCTTTATTCGATGCTGGTGGCCCTGTTTCCCGATAGCATCCCCAGTTTGGCCCGGCACGCTTATTTCGAAGCGGCAGTCATTATTATCGCGCTGGTCAATCTTGGTGCCGCATTGGAAAGCCGGGCGCGCGGTAAAGCCTCGGCGGCCATCCAACGGCTACTGGTGTTGCGTCCAAAAACCGCACGACTGGTCCAGGGCGACCAGGAACGCGACGTGCCCCTGGAAACTCTGGTGATCGGCGATCTGATCCGGGTGCGGCCGGGCGAGAAAATCCCTGTGGATGGCGTGATCGACAGCGGTCACTCAACGGTCGATGAAGCGATGCTGACCGGCGAGGCATTGCCGGTCAGCAAACGGCCGGGCGATGCGGTAGCCGGAGGTACCCTTAACCAGACCGGCACCTTCGTGTTTCGAGCCAACCGGGTCGGGGAAGATACCGTACTCGCGCAAATCATCGCCGCTGTCCGACAAGCGCAAAATAGCAAACCGCCTATCGGCCGGCTGGCGGATCAAGTCGCTGCGATCTTTGTCCCGGCGGTCCTGATCATCGCGGTGCTGACTGCACTCGTTTGGTTCAACGTCGGTCCACAACCGCCTTTTGGCTTCATGCTGGTCACCACGTTGACGGTATTGATTATCGCCTGTCCCTGTGCGTTGGGATTAGCCACACCGATCTCCATCATGGTTGGGGTCGGCAAAGCGGCTGAACACGGCATCCTGGTTCGGGATGGCGAAGCGTTGCAACGGGCAAGCCGTCTCACCACCATCGTGCTCGATAAAACCGGCACCGTCACCGCCGGGCGTCCGACGGTCACTGGCATCACAACGCTGGCCGGTTTCGATGAAACGGAGCTTTTTCAGTTGGCTGCTGCTGTAGAAGCCGGTTCGGAGCACCCCCTGGCGCAGGCGATCTTAAACACCGCACATCAACGCGGCATATCAATCCCCAGGTCCGAACGCTTTACAGCCATCGCTGGCCAAGGAGCACGCGGCACTGTCGAGAACCACACTGTGCTGGTTGGAAATCGACAATTACTGGAAGCCAACGGCATCGTCATCGGCTCGCTTGATGCAGAGATCAAACGGCTTGCCGCTGCGGGCCAAACGCCAGTGCTCATCGCGGTGGATCAGCACGCAGCCGGCGTGATTGCCATTGCCGATCCGCTCAAACCGGATTCCGTGGCTGCGATCCATCGGCTGCGGCAACTCGGTTTAAGGATCGTTTTGCTCACCGGCGACCATACCGCCACCGCTTCCGCCATTGCCGCCGCAGCGGGTATCGACACCGTATTTGCCGAAATTCCTCCCACCGGAAAGGCCGAGATCATCGCAACCCTCGAAACGCCAGGCGAATTGGTCGGCATGGCCGGCGATGGCATCAACGATGCTCCGGCGCTCGCCCGTGCGGCGGTCGGTTTCGCAATGGGCACCGGCACAGACATCGCCATCGAAAGCGCCGGAATCACTCTGGTGGGCGGCTCACTACACGGCATTGCTGACGCTATTGCTATTTCTCGCGCCACAGTCACTAATATCCGGCAAAATTTATTTGGCGCGTTCCTTTACAATATGTTAGGCATTCCTATCGCGGCCGGCGCTCTTTACCCGGTGACCGGATTGTTGCTCAACCCGATGCTGGCTGGCGCGGCCATGGCGCTGTCCTCTTTCACCGTCGTTAGCAACGCTAACCGTTTACGTGCCTTTCAGCCAAGGGCTAACCCGAAATGATGATGGCGGTTTTGGTCAATGTTGCTGGATTAGGGTTGATTGCCCTGATCATCTGGTGGTTCTGGAGTGCTCGCCGATGAAACGTCTCCCGTCTGCCAAATCTTCTTGGCTAACCCGCTTGGGTTTAGCCGTCACGTCGGCGCTGATCGTGGTGGCCGGCTTAGCCATTGCCTCCGTGGTATTCACCGTCTTGCTCGTGCTTGGGCTGGCTGCCGCAGGCTGGCTCTGGTGGCAATACCGTAAGCTAGCGCGCAAAATCTCGCAGGCGGCGCGCGCAAACCCCGATTTCATCGAAGGCGATTACGTCATTGAGCCGACGCCGCCGGCCTTGACCGATGCCCGCACCGTCCTTGATCCACCGCCAGCAGACCCCGTAACTCGCGCCCCACACCGTGAACGCCGCAATCCTCGTTGATTCCACTAATGAACTGAGCACACGGCGTATTTTTGCCGAACAAGTCCGGCTGCTGTACGCTCAAGCACCGCTGAGCGCGCTGGCTAACGCGCTGATCGCTCCCCTGCTGGTACTCGTCCTCTGGCCAGTGATCGCACACTCGGTCTTATGGGCGTGGCTGTTGACACTGGAAGCGACCCTCGTGATTTGCGCGCTACTGATCCTCGCTTTCCGGCGCGATCCCCACCGACATGAAACCCCAGAACGCTGGGCTGATCGTTACACCTGGGCCTGCGCAGCGTGTGGGATCTGCTGGGGGGGATGTCTGTTCTTGCTGGCGCTGTCGCCATCCTTGGTTTATCAGACCTTCATTGCCTTGTGCTTGGGCGGAATGCTGATGGGTGGCGTGCTGACCATGACGCCATGGCTGACCACCTGTATCTTCTATTCTCTACCGCTAGTCTTACCGCCGACGCTTTGGCTGCTGCTGCAAGATGATTTGATGCTGACCGTCATGGGCATCACGGGCATCCTCTACCTGGTCTTGGCACTGAGCACCGCTCAGCACTACCACCAGACCTTGCAACATTCGCTACGGTTGGGGCTGGACAATCTCACTCTTGCCGAGTCGGCGGCAGCCGCAAAGGAGCTTGTCGAGGCCAGTCATGCCCAACTGGCTGAGCGCCAAGCGGCATTGCAAGACAGTCTGGAGGCCATGCGGGAATTCTACCGGGTCATCGCCACCCCACGCCGCCACGCCAATGATCAGATTCAAGCCCTGCTGGCCATGGGCCGCGAGCGGTTCGGCACGGCTGTGGGCATCCTGGCCCACATTGAGGGGCAACGCTACGAAGTTATACAAACGAGTGGAACCGGCACTGGACTCGCCGTTGGCACAGTCCTGCCCTTGGAGGAAACTTACTGTAACGAGGCCGCCCGACTAGGCTCACCCTTGAGCATTGAACACGCCGCAACCACCCGCTGGCGCGAGCACCTTTGCTATCAGAAACACCATCTGGAAACCTATCTCGGCGCACCCGTCCACATCGGTGGCCAGCCCTACGGAACCCTCTGTTTTTATGACCAAAAACCCAGGCCGACACCGTTTTCCAGTGTCGATCATGAGCTGATTCAGCTCATGGCGCGCTGGATCGGCGCCGTGATTGAACAAGACCGCACAGCCGCCGCCGTGCAACGGCAACATACTTTACTGGTACACGCCTCGCGCTTAAACACACTCGGCGAAATGGCCTCAGGGCTGGCACACGAAATCAACCAGCCCATCACCGCTATTGCCTTATATGCTGAGACCAGCCTGAGCCGCTTGCGCGGTGGTGTCGTCGATCCAACCGAGATCGCCGCCACGTTGGAGAAAATCGCCAGCCAAAGCGCCCGGACCAACACGATCATCCAACATATCCGCCGTTTCGCCCGCCAGAGCAAACCGCATTATCTTGCAGTCCACACCAAAGCGCTGCTCGACGAAATCGACGATTTTCTGATCCTGGAAACCCATCGCCACGAGGTTCGCCTCCAGCAACACATCCCCCCCAATTTGCCGCCGGTGTTGGCCGATCCTCTCCAGTTTCAGCAGGTGATCCTAAACCTGATTCACAACGCGGTGGACGCGATGCACACGAACGAAGGTCCACGCACGATTACCCTTTCAGCCCGTATCGACCGCGAGATGGTGGAAATCGGCATTGAGGATACCGGTCCCGGTGTTCCACCCGATATTTTCAGCCGGCTACTCCACCCCTTTTTCACGACCAAGCCCGATGGGCTGGGCCTGGGATTATCGATCAGCGAATCCATCATTGAAGCGCACGGAGGTCGGTTATGGGCAACTCCCAACCGAGAGCGGGGCGTCACCTTTCACTTCACCTTGCCGATTGCCAATCACGCCAGCCTCCCTGAGCACCCACCTACCGAGCCAGCGCCAGCAGCGGTCGGCTCTAACGCCGGATAACGCGGCGATGACTGAACCTAAAGACCGTGCATCGGCCCCATCGGGCTTTGCCGTGATCCCCCAGCTCTGGCTATCGCATTCCTTCTCCAGGATGCGACTGGAACGGGGCAAAGCCGGCTATTGCCACCCGGCTGTCCTTAGCCTGGTTCTCGCCCTCGGTGGCCTGCTGTGGCTTTGGGCAATCAATCCGTTATTGATCACTTGGCTGTACCCTGGTAGCACCCTGCCATCACTTGCCAGCTCTGTACCGAGCGCGCTGGCGATCTTGGCCGGCGCCGGTCTGCTCTATTGGGTACTCAAAGCGTGTAACGTCGCCATGCACCGCACCCAATGCGCGCAGCATCAACAACTGGCCGAATTCATCGCGTACAGCCCTGATCCGGCGTTCCTCAAAGACCAACAAGGTCGTTATCTGGCTGTCAATGCCGCGTTCGCCCAGCTAGCAGGTCGGCCCGCTATCGAATGCTTAAACCAGGATGATTCTGCTTTATTCTCTCCTGAAGCCGTTGCCCTGTTCATCGACCATGACCAGCGGGTCATCGCCGATGGCACAGCCTCTAACCGAGAAATCACCCTGGCAATTCATGGTGACACCCACGTTCTACTCACCACCCGGTGGCCTTATCGGGATACTGAGGGTTGTAGCATCGGTGTTTGCGGTATCGCCCAGGAGATCACTGCACAAAAACAAGCAGAAAATCAAGTATATAGTGCCAATACCAACATGGAGTCGCGCATCCGGGAACGCACCGCTGCACTCCAGTCGATCAATGAAGACTTGGAGCGCCAGATCGCCGCTCGGATTCAGGCCGAGGTCGCATTGCGCGATAGCCAAGAGCGCTTTCGCCAATTGGCCGAACACATCCGTGAGGTGTTCTGGGTTTACGGCGTTGAGGAAGAACGCCCGCTCTATATCAGCCCCGCCTATGAAGAAATTTGGGGCCATCCCATAGACGGGCTGCTTGAGCGCCCGATGACCTGGATCGAAGCGATCCACCCGGATGACCGAGCGCGGGTACAAGCCGCCCACATCACCAAGTGCGGATCGGGGTATTTCGACGAGGAATATCGGATCATACGCCCCGACGGCACCATCCGCTGGATCTGGGATCGAGGCTTTCCGGTATGTGATGAAGCCGGCCGCATCTATCGCATCGCAGGCTTGGCCGAGGATATTACCCGTCGCAAGCTGGCCGAGGACCAACTGCGACGCCAACAGGTAGAGTTGACCCGGATATCGCGGCTCAGCCTGGCGGTTGAACTTGCCGCCAACTTAGCGCACCAGCTTAACCAACCCTTGGCCGCCATCGTCGCCTATACCCAAGCCTGTCTGACCTTGCTGCGGCAAGCCGACACCGATCCTCGCGTACTGACCGGAACACTTGACGAAATCGTTAACCAAGGGCTGCGTGCTGGTGAAATCATCCGCCACTTGCGTGAGCTAGTGCAGAAGCATCCAGCGGCCCAAGCGGCTCTTGATCTGAACGCCCTGATCCGCTCGGTCGTGCGCTATGCCCAAACGGAACTAAACCAAGCCGGGGTTTCGCTCAAGTTGTCCTTAGCTGATCCTCTGCCCGCTGCCTTGGCTGACGATATCCAAATCCAACTGGTCTTGCTTTCACTAATCCGCAATGCTATCGAGTCGATGGGTGAGCAGGCTGACGGCCCTCACGAGTTGACGGTGAGCACAGCAATGGCTGACCCTGGTAGCGTATGGGTTACCGTCCGTGATACGGGACCAGGTTTTCGGCTAGACATGGAAGATGACTTATTTCGACCTTTCTTCACCACCAAGCCCGGCGGTATGGGGTTGGGTCTCTCCGTCGGCCGTTCGATCATCGAATCCCAAGGCGGCCAACTCTGGGCCACCCTCAATCTCGACGGTGGTGCCGCCTTCCACTTCAGCTTGCCAGCCTATCCAGACGCTTAAACACCGAAGCTGGGCCAAGTTTGACTGCAACTCTGATCCAAAGCCTCTTCACCATGCCTGATAGAGCCACGGTTTTCCTCATTGACGATGATCAAGCGGTGCGCGACGCTATCCGCCTTTTGCTGGAAACCAGTGGGTTTACCGTGCAAGCCTTTGCAAGCGCTATCGATTTCCTCAACATGGCGGTGATCGGACAACCGGGGTGCCTGGTGCTGGATGTGCGGATGCCGGGCCTTAGCGGTCTGGATTTACAGAAGCGGTTACGCGCTCAAGGCTATCGAATCCCGATTATCTTTATCACCGGGCATGGCGATGTGCCGATGGCGATTCGTGCCATGAAAGCCGGTGCCTTCGACTTTATCGAAAAGCCATTTCAAGGCCAAACCCTGCTGGCTCGGATTGAGGAGGCCTTAGCCGCCGACGGTCAGGAACGGTGCCGACAGACTCAGCGGGCCGATGCTGCCGCTCGCCTGGCGCTGCTATCGCCACGCGAGCGTGAGGTATTGGAGCGGGTGGCGGATGGCCAATACAACAAAGTCATTGCCGCCGAGCTGAACATCAGCTTGTCAACTGTGGAAATCCACCGTAAGCGAGTCATGGAAAAATTGCAGGCCGAATCGCTAACGGATTTGATCCGCCTGCTGGCATTGCTGCAAGCCGATTAAATCGGCTTGGCTGGCTGGCGAGTGACAATCTTTAGTTACGGCAATACCTGATGATGTCCCGATAAAATTCCACGAAAAACAGATAATCACCCGGTAACTATCGGTTTTTGTATCTTTGTTGGGCAAAGGGGTGTATTCTATATTGCATTGCAACATAGCGCGTTGATGAGGTATCGCCATGACCACCGCCATCCTTGTTGTCCCCAGCGAACAGCGGGTCGGGTTGACGACTGTCGCTCTCGGCCTCGTCCATGCGCTCGACCGGGAAGGTATTCCCGTCGGTTTCTGCAAACCCATTAGTCAGCCGCACGCCAGCGATACCGGTCCCGAACGCTCGACCCGGCTGGCGCGCATGGTGACCAGTTTGAATCCACCCGAACCGATCCCGGTCAGCGAAACGGAAAACCTACTCGGTCATGACCGGGAAAACGTGCTGTTGGAAGAGGTCATCGGCCGTTTTGAACAGGCGGCTCACCACACCAGCGCAGTCATCGTCGAAGGTTTGATGGATACTGAGGAACAGCCTTACGGCACCCGCCTCAACGCCAAGATGGCACAAAGTTTGGACGCCAAGATCATCGTGGTCACCGCCCCTGGCCGTGATACACCGCGCCAGGTCGCCGATACGGTTGAAATCATCGCCCGCGCTTACGGTGGCATTCACCACGAACGGATGCTCGGCGCCATCATCAATCTGCTGGATGCGCCAGTAGACCAAACCGGCCATATCCGGTTCGATTTCAGCCGCGCCGAGAATGGCTACCATCCCGGCCACGAAGCCGAGTTCCGCGCCGAATGCACCCGCCACTGGCCGCAAACCTTCGCACTGCTGGGCTGCATTCCTTGGCAGCGCGAGCTAAGCGCGCCGCGCGTGTGCGACATCATGCAACTGATCGGCGCCCAGATTCTTAACGAGGGCCAGTTAAACCGGCGCGTCACTCATGTGGTCTTGGGAGCAGCCAGCTTAATCAGCAGTTGTCAGGAGCTGCGGCCTGGAGCCATGGTCATTATTCCCGGTGACCGCGACGATTTGCTGCTGGCGATCTGCATGGCCACCATGAGCGGCACCCATGTCGCTGGCGTCCTGCTCGCCGGTGGCTTGAAGCCGGATTTGCGGGTCTGGAAGCTCTGTAGTCCGGCACTCGATGCGGGTCTACCCGTCCTCACCATTCCCCACAGTGCCTTGCAGTCGGTGCTTTATTTGCCACATCTCAACTTGGAAGTCCCACTTGATGACCGCGACCGGATGCAGCAGGCGGTGGAAACCGTTGCCTCGCACATCACCCTCGATTGGAAGGAGCCGTTGCTGAGCCGTATCCAAGAGCGGCGTCTCAGCCCGCCAGCCTTCCAGCACACGCTGGTGCAACGCGCCCGCAAGGCGAACAAGCGGATTATCCTGCCCGAAGGCAATGAACCACGTACTATCGAAGCGGCGATCATCTGCCACCAACGCGGCATCGCCCGTTGTGTACTAATGGGGGACGCCGGCCGTATGCATCGGTTGTCGGCCCGCCGCGGCATGAGCATACCGCCCGATATCGAGATCATCGATTCCACTCAAATCGACCGGCGTTATATCGATGCGTTGGTAGCACTGCGCCAACACAAAGGGTTGAACAGTGGACTAGCCGAAGAAGCCTTGCACGATGCCGTGGTGCTGGGCACCTTGATGCTGCAACTCGGAGAAGTGGACGGGCTGGTTTCCGGCGCTGTGCACACCACCGCCAACACGATTCGACCCGCGCTACAACTGGTCAAAACCGCGCCCGACGTGCGGCTGGTCTCCTCGATTTTCTTCATGTGCCTGCCTGAGCAGGTTCTGATCTATGGCGACTGTGCCATCAACATCAACCCCAACGCCGAGGACTTAGCGGATATCGCCATCCAGAGCGCTGAATCGGCGAAAGCCTTCGGTATTATCCCGCGTGTTGCCATGCTCAGCTACAGTACAGGCACGTCGGGCAGCGGCAGCGATGTAGAAAAAGTCAAAGCCGCTACCCGATTAGCTCGGGAACGGCGTCCTGATCTGCTGATTGATGGTCCTCTGCAATACGATGCCGCCACGATCAAAGCGGTGGCGCAAAGCAAAGCACCGGACAGTCAAGTGGCTGGGCGGGCGACGGTGTTCATCTTCCCCGACCTCAACACTGGCAACACCACCTACAAAGCGGTGCAGCGCAGCGCGGATGTCATCAGCATCGGCCCGATGCTGCAAGGACTGAACAAGCCGGTCAATGATCTATCACGCGGGGCGTTGGTGGAAGATATCGTCTTCACCATTGCCCTGACCGCGATCCAGGCAGAACAAGCGCTCGAACGGGAACGCAATCAGCGCTAATCAGGCTTGGCGCTCGAAGACTTCGACGCGAGCCGGCGGTAAATTGCCCCAGACGATCTTGCTGGATACTCGCCGAAACCGAGGCAGCCAGCGAGTTCTGGTGCCGCGCAGATCGTAGGTAAATTGGACTAATAAGCCGCCGGCATCAAGCAGCGTTTCAAACTGCTGGCTGATAGCGCGCGTGGTGGCCGGATGGAGCGAGCGCAGCGGCAGGCTGGAGACGATGCTGGCGATTTTCTTCGATCTGTCATGGCCCAAAAGCTGGCCCAGTTGCGCGGCATCACCCTGAATGATCCGCAGTTGCGGGAACCGTTGGCGGAGATGGTGAGCCAGTGTTGGTGAACGTTCCACCACCACCAATTTCCACGGCGGCACACCGTGCTTGAGCAACGCGGTGGTCACGGCGCCGGTCCCCCCGCCCAGCTCTATCACCAAACCATCACAATCCCTGGGAACCCGTGCGGCCATGGAACCGGCCAGCAAAGGGGCACTGGGACAAGCTGCCCCCATGGCGCGCGGATTAGCCCAGATTTCCCGCGTAAACAGCGCCAGCGAAGCGGCGCCTGGGGCCTGCATTAGAACTTTAACAAAACGTTTCATACCCTACCTACAGGGATTGCCCGCTTTCTGCGCAACGTGTGCGCGGGGCGGTGACGCTCTAAGCCGCCAAAAAAAATCCAAAGCATGGCCGGGAGCGAAGGGAAGAACCCAGTTGGCCTGGTTCGACGGGTGGGGTTGTCCGTAGCGATCTCTCGTATCGCGCTCAGGAACGGTTACGCAACAGTTCCTGTTCGGCTTCAAAGAGCACTGAGGCGAGTTGGTGAAGCCCTTCCTGCTCGGCCAGTTCGGAAATCTCCTCCCAAGAGGCCCCACGGTCGATAGCAGCGGCGGTCTTGCTGCTATCCGGCATGTCCTCACGCGCTTCACGAACAAAGACATCCGTGGCGGCGGCGGCATCTTCTATAGATGCCGAGCCTTTCCGCAAGGCTTCCTGTTCGGCTTCGAACAGGACAGTGGCGAGCTTGTGTAGACCTTCCTGCTCAGCCAGTTCGGAAATCTCCTCCAAGCTAGCGTTGCGGTCGATGGCAGCGGCAGTCCGACTGCCATCGGCCAGATCCCGCCGAAACGACTGGAGTATTACATCGATATTCTTCATTTCCACTGGATAAAACTCCGGTAGCCGCAAGGTTTCGCGCATGAGGGGCAAAGTCTAAAGCGGTATTGAGGAATTGCCAACTTCGTGCAGTCCGCCAGCCAAAATTCAGGTTGATTTCACTTCTGGCCCCTAAGATGTGCGCAATGTGATGGCGCCCTCTCTAGCCCATCGCTCGGCCAGTCACTCTGGCTTTTTGCCCATTTTAACCGATCAGGAGCTTTTCAAAATGCGTAAATCTACTCTCTTCTCCGCTGTTGCTGTCTTGGTGGCCACTACCGTTTGCGCTGCCGGTGCCTTCGCAGTAGAAACTGGCACCGCAGCTGTTGCCCCCCAGCCGGCCGTAACCGCGCCTATCACCAAGGAGCAGGCAACCGACATGGCGCTGAAGGCCCATCCCGGTAAAGTTATCAAAGCCTATGAGGATACGAAGAAAGGCAAAAAAACCTGGGAAGTGAAAATCCAGGGCGATGACGGCAAAAAGTGGGAGATCTATTACGAAATCACCACCGGCTTATTGGTCGCAGAAGAAGGCAAGTAATCGACCACCGTCTGAATCGATCCATCCAGTCCCCGCCAACGGCGGGGCATCCATCACGAAACCTTTAAGCCATGACTTCTCTAAAAACCACTGAAGTTCTTGTCTGGGACCCTTGGGTTCGGCTGTTTCACTGGATTCTAGTCGCTGCATTCAGCGCTGCTTACTTTACGCAGGGTGAACCCTTCGAAGGCATCCAGGAACAACTGGCAGGGGATTGGTTACAAACGATCCATGTCTGGGCGGGCTACACCCTCATCGGCTTGCTGATCTTCCGCTTGATCTGGGGTTTTATCGGTCCACGCCATGCGCGTTTCAGTGATTTCGTGCATGGCCCACGCCGCATCTTAGCCTATGTCAAGGATGTCTTAACACTACGCGCTTCCCGCCATCTGGGGCATAATCCAGCCGGTGGTGCCATGATCATCTGTCTCCTGCTCGCATTGACTATCACTGTGATCGCCGGCTTGGGTCTCTACGGCGCTGATCAGGGCTTAGGGCCTCTCGCCGGGTGGTTGGCCAATGCCAGCGACTCCACTGTTCACACCCTGAAGGAAATCCACGAATTTTCTGCCAATTTCACGTTAGTACTGGTCGGAGGGCATCTGCTCGGTGTGATTTGGGAAAGCCTGTTGCACCGCGAAAATCTGGCCCACGCCATGATCACCGGTCGCAAACGGGTCTAAGCAATGTCGGGGCTACTGCCGCAACCCCCATAGCCGAACGGAGCGCTTCTCCTGTAACTATGGCGATCCTCTACGCTAGAAGGCCACTTGCGCTGTTGCTGGTGCTCGCTGCACTGTTACCGGAGACCTCGGCGCTGGCCGGGCGTGACCAAGACGAAATTCGCCGCTTGCACCAAGCCAAACAAATCCTGGCGCTGGATACCATTATCACCAATCACCGTCGGCAATATCCCGGCGGCAAGCTGCTGGAAGCCGAACTGGAATTCGAGGAAGGCCGTTATGTCTATGAAATCAAAATTCTCGGCGATGACGGTGCGGTGCGTGAATTCGAATACGACGCCCGCAGCGGTGAGCTGTGGCATCTCAAACACTGATCATCGCTAGCAGACTCCGATGCGGCTGTTACTGGTTGAAGATGATGTCCCGCAAAGCCGGCGGCTGCGTTCCGAACTGGAGCGCGCCGGATTCGCCGTCGATGCGGTTACCGATGGGGTAGAGGCCGAATTCATGGGGAATTCGGAGCCTTACGATGCCGTCATCCTGGATCTCGGCTTGCCCGGCCGTCCAGGGTTGGAGGTCTTACGCCACTGGCGCGCGGCCGACAATGCTGTCCCCGTGCTCATTTTGACGGCCCGTGATGCCTGGCATGAAAAAGTCGATGGTTTTAAGGCCGGAGCTGATGATTATCTCGCTAAACCGTTTCATAGCGCTGAGCTGATTGCGCGCCTGCACGCGCTGCTGCGGCGCAGTAATGCGCGCCCACACGGACGACTGCGCGTCGCAGGGATCGAACTGGATGAGGAAACTCAAAAGGTGCGCATTCTGGCCACAGATGAAATGTTGGATTTGACTGGCACCGAATTTCGCCTGCTGCGCTACTTCATGTTGCATCCCGACCGCATTCTCTCCAAGAGTCGGCTGGCCGAACATGTGTACGATTTCGATACCGACCGCGACAGCAATGTCTTGGAGGTTTACATCAACCGGCTGCGCCGCAAACTCGGTTCTCAGCTTATTGAGACCCGACGTGGCCAAGGCTATGTACTGAATGGGATAGAGCCTACTTGATTTCCTTGCAAACGCGCTTATCCGCCAGTTTGATGGGCGTGCTTGGAGTGCTGACGGCCCTGATCGCGGTGACAGGGAGCTATTCGTTACATCGCATAGCCGAAAACTTCGTCGCCTCCCGGCTGGAGCATGATTTGGAAGCCGTCTTAACAGCGCTCTCTTTCGATGCGGCAGGTCACCCACAACTGACTCTTGAGCGTATCAATGTGGCGTTCCAACGCCCGTATTCAGGCCACTATTACCGGATTGAAACACCGAATGGCCAACTCCGCTCCCGTTCGCTATGGGACGCCGACCTCGCGCTGCCTCCGCTGGCAGCCGAGCGTGCCACCCGAACGTTCACGGCCGGACCTGAAGGTCAGCGGCTGTTACTCGTAGGTCGCGCGTTCGTCGTGCAAGATCAGCCGATCATGATCGCCGTGACGGAAGATTTCACCCCGCTGGAAAGCGGACTTAAGCGCTTGCTGTGGCGGCTTGGCGGCTTCGTCCTACTGGCCTTTGGCGCCTTGTTATTGCTCCAGCGGCTGATGGTCCGGCGTTGCCTGGCTCCCCTTGAGGACGTGCGGCGCGAACTACCGCGCTTGGAACGCGGCGAAATTGCTCGGCTGTCGGTACGCGCGCCTGCGGAAATCCTGCCTTTAGTGGCTGAACTGAACCGCTTGCTCGACTTGATGGGACAGCGCCAGCGCCGGACCCGCCAAGCCCTCGGCAATCTGGCCCACGCCTTGAAAACGCCACTGACGGCACTGACCCAATTGGTCGATCAGCCGCCGCCCGCCCCCGATAACAGTGGTTTTTGGCAGGATTTACGCCAACAGCTCGCACAGATCCGACGCTTAACCGAGCGGGAATTGAAACGGGCGCGTATTGTCGGCGCTGGCAACCCTGGTCAACGGGTCTTACTGGCCAGAGAAGTAGAGGATCTGATTGAAACCCTGCACCGCATCCATCGGGACCGCGCCTTGCACTTTGAGGTGCGCATCCCACCGGACAGTGTATTTCCCGGTGATCGGGATGATTTGCTGGAACTGCTGGGTAATCTGCTCGATAACGCCTGTCAGTGGGCAAATCGTGTGGTTCGTCTAACCGTCGGGACGGAGAGTGAGCAGCTTTGGCTGCGCGTGGAGGACGACGGGCCTGGTTGTCCGCCGGAGCAGTTAGCTTCGTTGCGCCAGCGGGGCGTGCGTATCGATGAATCGCGGGCCGGGCATGGTCTGGGCCTAGCGATCAGTAACGACATCGTTGCGCAATACAGTGGCCAGTTGAACTTGGCTAGCTCAGAAACTCTGGGCGGGCTACTCGCCGAAGCGGTTTTACCGATCTCCCCCCCGACAGGCCCTTGTTGACTCAATACCCTTCGAAGGTAAACCACGCCGTGCCGATCAGCACCGCGTCACCCGACTCCAGCGCAAGGGCCTCGTTGGTGGCCAAATCGTGGTGGCCGACGCGCACCGCGCCCGGATCAGCCAGATTCTGAATCCAATAGATCCCGTCCCTGAACAAGAGTTCTGCATGGTGCGGCTTGACGCCTTCGGCATTAATGCACAGGCCATCTTGTGGCGAACTACCCACCGAAACCCATTTGGGGATATAAAAGTGGACCACCTGGCGAGAAGCGGCGTCATCACGTTCGAAACGAGCATACAGTAAGGAACCTGGATTGCCGACCCCGTTCAGCCGTGATACCCGATCCTGGACACGCAACAGATTGAGATAGCGGTGGCGCAGTGCTTTGCGCAGATCTTCGGCTTCAGCTTGGTGATCACGCTGGCGCAAGATATCAACCACACTCAGGAGATAGTGACCGAATTTGTCTCGAGGCTGTTGCGGGTCCCATGCGACCGCGGCAGGATTCCACTTGGAGTCCCAAGCAAGAACCATTTTAAGTCGATAAAGATCGCAAATTTCCAGGTTATCGTCAGCCTCCAAAAGCTCCCAATGGCCTCTCTCCAACCTCCGGCCATTGTGACCGGTATACGTATGACCGGTATCGCTGGCCGACATCAGGGCCAATTGATCGCCCAGACCACAAATCACACAATGCAAGCGAGAGATCCGGGTGTATTTCGGCACAAAACCCAGGGTAAAATCACCAAAGCCAGTACCAGCGGCCGAACTGTGGCGGCCAAAGATCATGAAGGGGCGGGATACCAGCTCAATACGGGCCGGGGCTTGGGTCGGATCTGCCGCCAGCAATAAGGCCCGAGTCAGGGGTGTACCTCGGCCCAGTGCCCGCGCGGTCACTTCACGTAAATGCCTGGTGCGCGCCGGGTCGGCTTCCAATTCGAGCGGCAGGGTACAGACCAGGGCACCGGTTGCCCCGGCAGCGCCAGTACCGCCACTCGGCGAGTTGGCCCGTAGCCAAGCCCCTTCTGTCAGTGCATTGGGCGAGGGATCTGGCCAAAACTGATCGTTCCCTTCGGCATCAAGTCGCCCGCTGCTCGGCTCAGCCGCTGAGTCACTGAGAAAGTCAAGTTGGATTCGGCATCTGGTGTTGTAGGCGTGCCAATCCCCACGATGGTCGCAAACATCAAGCTCCATCCACAGCT
The DNA here is from genome assembly GCF_001051235.1 of Candidatus Competibacter denitrificans Run_A_D11. GTDB lineage: Bacteria > Pseudomonadota > Gammaproteobacteria > Competibacterales > Competibacteraceae > Competibacter_A > Competibacter_A denitrificans. The sequence continues at coordinate 163,478 of NZ_CBTJ020000027.1, forward strand.
CAATCTGCGCCGAATCGGCAAAAGGACAGCGGTAATTGAGATAAACCACCTCCGCATCTCGACCGTCCAGCAGCCGCAACGGCGCAATCCGGCCATCGTTGGCCAGCATCAGATCGGTGCCGCGAAACCGTAACCGAATTTCCCGAAATAACCACCAGGTTGAGTTGAATAACAGTGCGCACAGCACACTATCTTGCTCTGTAGAGAAATGGCTCGTGGTCGCCAACCCGACCATGATAGGTTGCTGGATTTCGGCCAAGCGCGCGATGCGTTGTTGGAGGACATGCGTCAACTGAGGATCGGCACCCTGTGCCATCTGCTGATAGCGGTCCAGAAAATACCGCAACGGTTCCTGGCGCTGTGGATGGTTGCGCTCCAGCTTACCGGCCCATTCCGTCAGCAGTTGCCGGAAACCGTCCAATGCCGCCGTCGCCAAGGGCGTTGGGGGTTGGGGCAGCGACTCCTCAGGAGCGCCTAAAGCAGTGGGCTTACTGAGGTCAAGTGACGGCGTGGTGGCGGACACCACTGTGGGTTGCGATGCCGGTTCTCTTGCGGGGTTCAACGTCCCTTCAGCAACCGCTCCCTCTAGCGCCGCAGGTTTAGCCAAGACTGTTTTGTCATCGAACTCGAACAAAAAATCAAATTCCGCCAAATCGAATTGGAGATCGGGGGAACCGGCCATAGGGATTTGAGGGCTTTTGGGTGGAACACCCCTCTGGCTATTTGGCGTATCGGTTAGCAATTTAGCCTGCTCACCGAGAAAGCAATTCTGGGCGGCTTCGTCCACGAGTGTCGGCGTAATTTCGCGCTCGGACTGTAGGCTAGCCAAAAGCAGGATCGCATCGCACAGGATGGCGATAGCGCGCGGTACGCCTCGGCAATAAAACCCGATGCGGTCGATGGCGGCGGCTGAGAACAAGCCCCCGGCGGCGGAGCCGGCTGCTTCGAGTTGCTGATGGATGAACAGGCCGGTTTCGAGAGCGCTTAAAGGCTCAAGGTGGCAACGGACGCGAATGCTATGGCGTAGCGCGGCAAATTCAGGCCGATCCAAGGTTGTGGCGATTTCCGGCAAGCCCACCAACACGATCTGTAAGCGCTGACTCGGTAGCGCGGGCGTTTCCACAAAATCATGCAGACGCAACAGTACCTCGTCGGACAGGTGCTGTGCATCGTCCATCAACAAGGCGACCACCTGGCCCCGGCGCGCCTGGGTAGCGAGCGTTTCGAGCAATAGCCGTTGTTGCTGGTCGGCATCCAAACCCTCAGCGGCTAATCCCAAACTGCTGCACAAATAATTGAGAGTATCGTAAAAATCGAAACTCGCGTTCAGCAACTGGATAAAACGGATATCGGTGCCCTCAGCAAGACAGCGGCGTATCACCAATGTCTTGCCGACCCCGGCCTCGCCGGTCAGTAAAATAAATCCGCGCTTTTCTCGAATGCCATCCAGGATATCCGCACAAGCGGCATCGAAGTTACCATTGCGGTAATAATGCGCTGAATCCTTCGGTTTGAAGGGTTTGCTATTGAAACCGAAGTAGGCGGTATACATGTCCTGCTCCTCTCCCCGCCGGTTACCGTCGCGCGCCGCCACGGCTCCCGAATTTATCCCACCAACCCCCAGCAGAGTGCGCCATGCCTCGCTTGCAACCACATTGGCCCACCGCCATGGCTAAAACCCTGCCATTACTCTCGTCACACTCAGTCTAACTGTTCTATCAATTTATGGGCTTTTGTACGGCCTTACCAGTTTTTTCAGGTATCGGCGGCGTTGTGATTGCGCCGACAAAGGCAATATCGACACCACCGCCACCGAGCGTGAGTTCGGCGCCACGCTGCGTGTTCTGCAAGTACAAAGTGACGCCCTTCTCATTGCGCAAGAGGGTGCTACCGCCACCCTGGCCCACGGTAAACGCGCCTTCGACCGCATAATAGCGGCCGGGGAAATCGGCCAAATCGCGTAAACGGTAGACTTGGCCGATAGCGGTGATTTGGCTAACGCCCAATGTCATCCCTTTAATCCCGGATAGCGAGAACGGATAGTGTTTTTCCTTAAACATCAACTTACCGTGGCCTTGGGTGAAGCCCAAAAGCAGACCGTATGACGTGCTGGAAAACTCCAGTCGGGCATCTGGAGGACGATCCTGGGCAAAGCTCGTGCCGCAACTAATCAGCAGCAGGAGACCCACCCAGAGCATCCGCAGCAAACGCATGGGCGACTCCGTGGTCAATCCTTCACGCCGCCGGGGTTGCATGAGCCGGCCACTGGTGGAAGTTGAGCAACATTTTCTCTAACTGGCGACCCAAATCGACTTCCGAACCACCCCCCTTGCCGCTGCGCGAACACGCATCCACTTGCCAAACCCCGACTTTCTCATCCAGGTTGACCTCTTTCCATTTGGGATGACCAGTCTGCCGGAGTTGGCCGATGCCGGAACGGATGGCCTGGCCCAACTTGGCCAGTTGTTGGCAGCGCTTCACGAAATAGGGATTCTGTTTCCCAGAAAAATCAAAGCTCATCAAGACCGCCTTGACGGCAATCGTCGAGACTTCACCAGAAAGCCACTCGTAGTCGGTCTGGCCGATCTTGGCCGGCTGGTACTCCCGTAGCAACGCAGGATCATTGAGCGGTACAAAATGGACATTGCTCAGCATGGCGGCAAACTCCGGCTTGGTAATCAAGTTGCCGACCTTGGTGAACAGGCTGACCGGTTTGCCGGCCACGTAAAACATGGCGTCAGCCTCACCCTTGAGGACAGCGGTCACCCCTTGCAGGGGTGGCACATTCAGCATTTCGCCCGGCTTGACGCCCGTCAGTTGCAATATGTTCATCGCCGTCAGCCAAGTTCCGCTCCCTGGTTCGCCGACTGCCACCCGTTTGCCCTGCAAGTCGTTGAATGACCCTATCGATTTGTTGGCGAATACATGAATTTCTTCATTATAAAATGGGAAGATCAGCCGTAATCGAGCAGCGACCTGGCGCATCTCCGGATTTTCCGAGCGGCTGAGAAATCCCAAGACATCGGACTGGACAATGCCGAAGGTGGCGTTCTCTTTGCTATTGATCCGCTTGATATTGTCGATGGAGCCTTGAGAATCTTTGACAAGGATATCCAGGCCGACGGTTTTGGCAACTCCCGCGATATCGTTGCCGAACTGGATGTAAGTACCGGTTTTCGAACCGGTCACCATCCCGATCTGATTGGCGCCGGTATCCTCGGCCGAGGCTGGTGCCAAACCACACAGCATCCAGAGAAACCAAAGACCGAAGATCAGCGGACGCTTCATCGCAAATAAACTCCGATTTGCAACCTCCCCCTTCAGAGGGATCATCGTACATGGCAGAAACGCAGCCTCTTCTATGCTGTTTCGTCCGGTCACAGGCGCGGATTGAAACATGAACATGCTCCTAATATCGGTGAAGTATCACGATAGCCGTGTGTTATGAACGCTCCGCGCACCCTGTTTAGGGCGACCTTTGGGAGCGCAATCTTTTCTCCAATTCCTGCTGAGTCGGATCAAACTGCGATTTCAATTCATCTTCCAAACTTGGGCCTGCTCCCGGCCGAGTGGGGCGCGCAGGCGTTGAAGGTGTTGACCGTTCTGGCTGCACCGGCACACTAGGCGGTACTGAAACCGGCGGTTCGGGTACTGGCCGCGCGGGAGGAGCCAATTGGCGGGCGGGTGCAGGTTGCGGCGTTGGCGTGGGGGTCGGGATGGGGGCTGGCTCCGGCGGCGGGTCCGGTCTTACCGTCGGTTTGGTTACCGGGACCGGCACTTCGGGCGTGAGGTGAGGACGGGTGGGTATGGCAGGCGCCTCTACAACTGGCGGTTTTTCGGAATTGGCGGCGGCTTGCTGACGGTCGGCACGACCGCTAAACCACCACCAACCGGCCGCACCCAGCGCTAGCAATATCGCTCCTACCAGCCCCATCACCAAACCAGACCTTCCCGGCTGCGGTACCTCCGGTCGCTCGATAGGCATAGGATCGGGCGCAACCGGCATGGCCGGCTCTGAGGCAAGATCTGGCGGATGCGGCGCAGTTCGTGCCGGTCTCTCAGTCAACCCTGGGTCGGCATCAACCTGGCCGGTCTCAGCGACAGCGGTAACCGGCACATCGGCCGCAGGCACCTCACTGCTTGAGCGCTGCTCGGTGCCAGGCAATGGATTTAACGACGGTGGTACCGCTTCCAAGCCTGCCACCGAACCAGACGTCTCCGGCCGGTGGTGCTGTTGCGACAGCGGTGGCAACCCGCGCGTCTGATCGCTGTCTCCCTCCGGTGCCTGCCCGCCGATATCGGGAATTGGCATGTCGGGGATTTTCAAGTCCGCAGTTCCAATCTGCGGCAATGGCGGTGGCTGGATGGCCGGTTCCGGGCGTGGCGCAGGTGCTGGATTGATCCGGGTGCCACCCACCACTTTGCGCTCGCCGCTGGCGCTGCCTTCTTCCAATTCCAGTTGCAGCGGCCAAACGAAGGTTGCGGCAGCGGTTCCCGGTAGGCCCTGCCCCCGCACCATCAACTGGTAGGGCATGTTCTCCAACTGAAAAACCAGATCGGGGTGGATGACGAATTTCAACAGTTCGCCGCTAAACCACGCTTCCTCAGGTTGCAACCAGCACTCTGCACCCTGCCATCCTTCCGAGCCGAGATGATTGGTTCCAAAACCGTGTCGGCTCAAGGCGAATTCGAAGGTTTCCAGCGTGCGTGGCAGACCCCCCAGCGTGACGATAGCGTGTCCTAAAGGACGCGCGGGGTCTTCCGACACGCGAACCGAAAGCGCGGTCATTCACAGTTCTCCCAGTGTTTGCGGATCATTCAAGCGGCCGAACGCAACCGAGTCAACAAATCTCCCAGACGCTGGTTGGCGGCAAGGTCGATATCCCGACCGGCGCGATTGCGCGCGTTGCGCTCCACCAAATCGAGGAATGCCCGAATCCAGTCGGTATAGTAATCCTGATCGTAAGTCGATTGCTGTTCGCCCAATTGTGGACCGCCACGCGGCACTGTTCGTGGTGGAAACAACGGGCGTGGGCCACTCTCAAGCGCGAGCGTGGGCCGTTGTTCTGGCGCCAATGCATCGTAACCTAAAAAATCCACGTAGTTATTCAAAAGATTGGCGGTTAACCGGGCAGGCAAGGCCACGATCTGCTCGAACTTCATGCGAAACCCGGTCACCTGCCGCACCAATGCCTCAATTCGTTCTTCAAGCTTCAAGCGCTGCGCACCGGCGATCAGCTCCTTGATGAAATCGCTCATGCTGGATTCCGGCACCCGATAGTATTCACACAGCGACTTATTCCCGCTCAGATCGTGCAGATCCCGCATCCATTCGGCCACCGCCTCACGGGCAAACAAGGCCGCATCATCCTTGCGAGGTGCCGCCGCCGCATCAGCGGCTGCATCGCCGCCCAGGCCCAGCAAAACTTTCATCTGCGCGGTATTGACCGCCGCACCGATAGTGGGTGCACCGATGGCTTGTTTTTCGTCCGGTAAGCGCGTTTCAATCCGATAATAGATGTCTTCCAACTCACTGCCATCGGCTTGCAGTGCGCGCATCAGTTCACCGAAGCGTTGCTCACCGGCGCAGTCGATCAGATTGCCGGCAACCTGCTGGGCCGCTGTCCGCCGCTTTTCGATTTCCAGTTCTGGATTGTCGCTAACATAATAATGGCTGATTCGCTCGACCATCTGTTCGCGTAGGCGCGTCACTTGCCCGGCCAGTTGCTGGTGTTTCAATTCAGGATTACACAGCGGGCGCAGATGCTCGGCCAGATAGCTGATACCGCCATCATTAAGGGCAAAACCAGCCTCCCATGCCTGTTCAGGATCGGCAAAATGGGCACTGGCTACCTTGTCCTTCAAAAACGCCTCTTTAAACAAGGCGATCCGTTTACGCTCGCCAGGCCGAACGCCAATTTCCCGGCCCTCTTCGTCGTAATCGAAGATATTCTTGGCCTTGAAATTGGGGTTGCGTAGCCAAAAGCTGTTGCGGAATGGCCCTTGCGTATCCCACTGGCGCGGCCACTCATGCTGCTTGCCAAAAAAATTGAGCAACGAACTTTCCAACCGGGTAATCCAGCGGCTTTCTGGCGAGCGTTCGCCTGCTTTTTCCTCGAACTCCATATCGAATTTAGTCAACACCAAAAACAGCGCATTCGGTTGCTGGGCGCGTTGTTCCGGCGTTGTGCCGTGGGTGGTGGAAATCCATTCATAGACCATCTCCGGCAGAGACTTGACCTCCTGATTGCTGGGACCAATACATAACAACATGCTGGTCAGTTCCTGCTCGGCGCAATAACGCTCAAACAGATAGGCGACCTTGCCGCGCAAAAACAAGCTGCGCAACGCATCGCCGGTTTCAAGAAATGCCGGTAAATCTTTGATCAACTCGCGCGAGCGCGCACCAGGAAAATCCAGCAAGTCGGTATGTTGGAAAAAGTCCCAAGGCTGTTCGCTGATCACAATTCGCAGTTCGGCAATCAGCGCCGTCACTTCATTGCGCGGCAAGGTCACCCGTGCCCCGTCAGCGCTCACCAAGGTGAGCGCCTCCCCGCCACCGGCGCCCAGACCCTTGAGGGTCTGCACGTCAATGATGCTCTGATCGCGCGGCAGCAACGCCTCAAGGCCCGCATAAGCGTCACTGGCGAAATTCAGGCCACGCAAGCCGTTATACAGGCGGCTATAGAGTTGACTGAAAGCATCGACGCCGCCCCAGATCACGCCGAACAATTTGGCGCGTTCTTGAATGTTCAAGCGCGGCGCTAGTTGGGCCGCCTGTTCCCAGTAACCGTGCCGCAATAAGCGCACCCGCTCCTGTCCCTTGAAATAGCGTTCGAAATAGGTTTGTAGATCGAACACATCTTCGGCCGTGAGCGGATCGACCGGTTGAGACTGGGCTGCGGGAGTCAGCTTTTCCAGCAGTTCGGTCAACTGAGCCTGGGTCAGCAACTCGTCTTCGCTATGGTCACAATCCGCATAATAGGTGTTGCCGAGAATCTTCACTAAATCGGTCTGGGTCAGCAGCCGCATCTGCACCGGTGCCGCCGGCGCGGCCCCAGCCGCTGGTTGTAAGGTGAAACGGGTGACGAGACCGGTCGATTCACGGCCGCCTTCGGGATTGATATCACGAATGAAGTCGATGGTCTGACCGGCAAAATCCGCAAGCAGTGGCGCCATTCCCTTACGAGCCAGGGCGGAAATCAGATAGGACTTGCCGGACTGGCTCGGTCCAAAGACCCCCACGCACATCGGCCGCTGGGCCGCTTGCTCCAGTCGGCGCGCTTGGGTCGAGAGCCGACGGAATTCCTTGGTCAAACCGGCCTTTTCCTGGCGGACCCGCTCGGCGTTTTGATCCAGCCAATCAACGAATTCGGAACCGATTTGATCGAGAGTCCGGCAGGTGGCGCTAAGAGTGGCATCGGTGGTCATAGTGAAAAAACCGTTTACCTATCGCAAGGGGCCATAGAGTTGATACAAAAGGGTTATGATCACAACAATGATTGCTACCCACCTGTAGATTTTCAGCCATTGGTTTCGGCGCTGAGCAGTCTTTGGCTCCACCACTGTCCCTAAGAGCGCGATGCCATTTGGCTGAAACGCGACCAATTCGCCACCGCTTAACCGTGTCTGACCATACAACTGCACCTCGACGGCATGACGCGGTAATGGGTGCAGAGACCGCGCAAAGGCCGCGTAAAGCCGGGCGTCCGTCGCTAAAATCAACTCGACCAAATGACCGCCGATCAACGCTTCAATAGGCACTAAGCGAGCGGTTTGCGGCGCACAATCGGACAGCAGTTGATTCGCCGAATTGAGCTTTCTGGTGGCTGTTCGCTCGATATACCATAGCAACCCACCGGCCAACCCTAGAGCCGGTAAGAGCAACAAGCCCACCAACCCCAGCGTCAAAAGACTGCCCAGATTCTGGCTGGTTAGAGCCGCCACCATCGCAAGCAGCAGAATACCGGACAGAATAAAAAACACGAATAGGCCGAGCAGCCTTAATCGCCGCCGATGCAGCGCTGCCAGCTTTTGCACGGCCGGGTGTAAGTCAGATGAACCTTCCGTCATGATCGCACGCGCTCAACGACGCGGCGCATCGCCGGAGCGGGCCGAAATCGAGAAGATACCGCTATCCAGCCAGTAACCGTACTCATCCTTGAGTGTTTGCAATTTCAGCAGCACCACCCCACTCGGCTGTTGGTTGCCAGCCGAATCCGTTACTGCGATCACCTTGAAATCCAGATCGACATTTTCGTCGGTGGCACGTTCCAACGTCACCTTGAGCGGCAACGCTTTGGCACTAGCATCGCGCGGCTGCGCAAACGTGACACGATACAGCGGCGTCGCCGGCCAACGCTCCACCGCCAACTGGCGGAATCCGAGAAACACTGGGGCGTAAAAATCGAATGTTGCCTCTGGCAAGCGAGTCTTGCGATCTTCCAGCTCCAGGTTGGCAAACAGCACATTTTCTTGTTTCAAGCGACCGGTCTGCTCCAGTACGCCGACAAAGCGAGCGGTTGATTTCATACCCAGTTCGCGGCTGCGCAAGTTGAATTTATAGAGTTGCCCTTCAGACAGCGCACAGACCATCGCGCCGACCGCCGCTGTGGTCTTAGGATCGGTCAATCGGCCACTGACCGCGCGGAATGGGTACCAGTCGCCGACGCGGTAAGCGTGCAGGCTGACGATGCGATCCGGTGGGGAAGGCAGCTTCGCCAGAATCGCTGCCCGAATCGCCGGTAGCCGGCAGGGCCGGCCGGAAATCAACAGGTAGTCGCAATCGTACAGATACACCACTTCGCACAGATCGCTGAGCACCTGGCCAAGAATCCGTCGCACCGTGGTATCCAACGCCAGCATGGTGGCGGTAAACCCAACATCGGCCAGCTTGAAATTCTGGCCACCGGCTGATCGCACCGCCTCTTCCAAAAACCGCACCACCTGTTCGTGCGGGCCGCTACCGGGCGGATAAACATCTGCCAGTCGTAAGGTTACAGCCTCGTTACCCAGGCTAAGATCAGTGTTTTCGTAACGATGCAACAATTCCAGTGCCAGCGGCAAGGTCACCTGATTGGCAAACTGCCGTCGTAACGTCCGGTCGCGCTCAGCCTGATCACCCCGATTGGCACCCAATAAACGGACCAACAACTCCTCAGGGTTAGCCGCTCCACTCTGCCGGATCGCTTCCATCAACCCCGGCAAAATGTTGCGTTCGATCAGACCGCACAACACGTCATCGCCGGCGATGTTGAAGCCTTCTCGGAATTCCTGGATCGGCCGAACCGCCGTGCCACCCTCCAACTGGTAGGTGGTGACGATTAAGTCGGTAGTGCCGCCGCCAATATCAATACTCGCCAACCGCAAGCACGGCAGATCACCATAGCCTTCGCGGACCCGACCAAAAATCTTGAAGAACAGCGCAGCGTCACCCTGAAAGTTATGCTTGATCTCGTTATAGAGGAAGACGACCTGCGTGCCGGTGGCCTCGTCCCATTGCAGTAACGGCTCTGGCGCCTGGCTGTCCTCCAACCCCAAAGAGCGCCAGGTCAGCCGAATCGCGGTGTTAACCCGACGAGAGAATAGCTTGCGCTCGGCCAGGGGCATGGCGGTCGGCATCGTCAAAATCACCCGGCGCAAACGACGCGGGGCTTCGGAATGGACGCGCTGGTAGCGCCGGGCCGGCGAGTTGGTTTCTACAAAGGCTTGCAACAGCACTTCGGCGACAAAAAAACTCATCAGGGCGCTACGCGAAAACAGTGCGGTGACTGCGGGTGGTTCGCCGGTAACCAATTCTTCCCCATCTTCGCGCAAGTGGCCGATAAAGGGGCCAGTGGTCACGGGGCCGCTGTCACCGCCGAAGCCATCGGCACCGGGATTGAAGCGCCACGGGTGATAGCGGGAATCGGTATCCCACAGATAGCGCTTAGGGCCGGATAACCCGGTGCTGCCCTCAGTGCCATGGCTATAGTAGGAGAGCGCCTGTGCCTCATATCCCACGCGCGTCGGGATGGGCCATAAAAAGGCGCTGGAGCGACCGCTGCGACGCGACAACTTCTCATCACCAAAACTGCTACGCACGAACTCAATCCGACTGGGAAAGGGTTCATCGTAGATCTGCTCCGGCCGCGACAGATCACGCAACTCTAACCGGTAGCTGTCATTCATATCGACCGGATTATCGCCGCTGGTTTCCATCAGGATGCCGCAGGTACGGGAATTACCGACATCCAGTACCAGATCGACGTTGACCGGCTGATTGAGCCGAGCGGTCGGCGCACTATCGACGAACGTAAAGCGCAGCCGGGGCACGGCCAACGCCCGGCGCAGCACGCTAAGCAACGTCAGCCAGGCCGCTTGTCCGTCGGGGCTGGCACGTAATTCAGCCTCATCGACCCGGCGCGGCGCGCGGCGGCGCACTTCGAAGGCATGAAAGCGCTGATGCAACCATTCCCGGACCCATTCCTGCTCCAAAAACCAGCCGGTGTCCATCTGCGCATCGCTGAGGGCGAATTCCTCCCCGGACTGCATATCCAGCGGGCTTGGCGCCAGATAAGGTCGGCCCTCACGGGTCGGCAACAGTTGGGTATCGAAGGCCAGAGTCACCCGATGGGTATTACCGTCACTATCGGCAGCCGGCAGCTCCACCAGCCGTACCCGCGCCCAATTGGTTGGCCCTTTGTCAAACAGGTGATTGCCGTCGGGATGGGGTTCCCGTACCCGCAAAAACGGCACCGGCAGCCACGCCTGATCGAGGATAGCGGCTGCCTTAGCGGCGTTCAGCGAATAGACCTGCTCCGGCTTGACCGGCTTGCCGTCGTCGGTGATGAACTGGCCGCTGGCATCATCTGCGTACAGACACGTCAAGATTGCCCGGCCTTCGGCAGTCGTTTGGGTTAGAAACGCTCGTGAAAGGCGGGCTTCATTGAGATTCAAGCCGAAATCCAAAAGCTGGATGGCCGTATTGGGAATCAGATTGATCACCGGAGCATATTGGGTCAGTTTCGCCAGCATATGAACCTTGTCCTCCTCGTCTATGAGTCATTCTGGCGCGGCGCCAAGGCTACCGCAACCTCGGCTCCAGCTTTCGCTCTCAGACCATTGCGTTATAGCGGTTTCCGGCCTTTTCCAAGCGCCCATCAAACAGACGGTGCTTCCAAATGGGTCTGTAGCACCCTCTGCACTAAAAGATAATCGGCTTCCAGCTCAGCCAGCAAACGATCCACATCGGCTAATTGTTTAGCCCTACCGCGCTGCTCCAATTCTTTGCACAAGGCCGCGACCCGCATCGCACCCACATTGGCACTACTCGATTTTAGAGTATGCGCTGTTTGATAAAGCGCATCGCTATCTTTACCCGTAATCGCCGCTCGCAATGCTTCAAGAGAAGTCGCAGACGTTTGCAAATAGAGGTTAATAATTTTTACTTGGAGATTGGGTGCGCCTGGCTGCTGGAGGGCGCGGATTTTGGCCAAGACACTCTCATCAAGCACAGCCACCGCCGGTTCTAGCGATACCGCCGGAGAGCGTTGTTTAGTCGGCTTTGGTATTGTCGCAAGAGAGGGTTGAGTAGCCCGGGGAATCTGCTTTATTGGCACGGTAAGAGCCATGGGCTTGGCCGGCCGCGTAGCCGGCGTGGCCACAGGGAGGGTATCTGCCCGGCGGAGCCAATGATCTAAAATAGCGATGAGTTGCGATTGCTCAAAGGGTTTAGCGAGATAATCGTCCATACCCGCCGCCAGGCATTCTTCCCGAAACCCTTTCACCACGTTGGCGGTGAGGGCGATGATCGGCAAGCGTGGCTTCGACTGCTCTTGCTCCCAACGGCGGATCGCTTCTGTAGCGGCAAACCCATCCAGTACCGGCATTTGGCAGTCCATCAAGATAAGATCGTAGTGACCTCGAGTGACTGCGGCAATTGCCTCACGCCCATTCACCGCCAATTCTGCCTGGCAGCCCAGGGTTTCCAACAGGGCCAACGCCATTTCCTGATTGACTGGATTGTCCTCGGCAATCAGGATGCGCCCTTGAAAGCGAGGGCGGGGCACCGGGGGCGCGAGCGAGCGCTGCGATATGGCCTCGGCCGCTGCGCTCAATAACCGGTAGAGCGTTTTATAAAGCTCTGATTGACGCACCGGTTTATGCAAGACGGCCTGAATCCCGACGCGGGTCACTTCCGCCGGATTCAGATCGAACCCACCGGAGGTTAACAATAACAGCTTGAGGGCAGCCAAGCCGCTATCGGCCCGGATGTGTTGGGCCAGTTCGAGAGCGTCCATCCCCGGCATCCGCAAATCCAGAATCGCCAAATCGAACGCGGCACCGCGCGCCACAGCGGCACGCAATAAAGCCAGCGCCGCAACACCGCCGTCCGCCATGTCGCTGCCGATACCCCAAGCCGTCACCTGATGCCACAAAATTTCTCGGTTGGTGGCGTTGTCGTCCACGATCAAAACCCGGGCACCATGCAACAGATCTTGCCGGGCCAACCAGGACGGCCGCGTACCGGCCACCCGATGCTGTAGCGGTACGGTAAACCAGAAGCGGGAACCGGCTCCTGGTACGCTCTCGACACCAATATCCCCACCCATCAACTCCACCAAGCGTCGAGAAATCGCCAACCCCAGTCCGGTGCCGCCATAACGACGGTTCGTCGAGCTATCTGCTTGGGTGAAAGAATCGAAAATTTTAGTTTGAGCTTCACGAGGGATACCGATACCGGTGTCTTTGATCTCGAAACGCAAGCGAGGGGCTTGCTCATCCTTGATCGTCACTCGTAACCGAATCACCACCTCGCCCTGTTCGGTGAACTTGATGGCATTACCAACCAAATTGACGAGGAGTTGGCGCAAACGCACCGGGTCACCTTTGACCTTTTGGGGCAGTTCTAGCGGCAAATCGCTGATCAAATCCAGCCCTTTCTCGTGCGCTCGCCCGGCCAACAAGGCGGCGGTATCTTCGACAAGTTCCCGCAGATCGAAGGACACCATCTCCAGTTCCAGACGGCCCGCCTCGATTTTGGAAAAATCGAGAATATCGTTGATGATGGCAAGCAACGTCCGCCCCGAACCCAGAATGGTGCCAGCAAACCGCCGCTGCTGGCCGTTCAAGGCTGTGCCCAGCAATAACTCGGCCATCCCAAGCACTCCGTTGAGCGGTGTACGAATCTCATGACTCATCACCGCCAGAAAATCCGATTTGGTGCGATTGGCATTTTCAGCGGCTTCCTTGGCGTCTCGCAACGCGGTGGTCTGAATAGCCATCTGGTGGTCACGCTCTTGCAGGCGCGCGGCCATCTCATCAAAGGCTGCCGCCACTTGGCCGATTTCGTTATAGGGTCCCAAACCGATGCGATGGCTCAAATCGCCAGCGCCGATTTGGCAGACTCCGGCCTGAAGGCGCTGCATCGGCCGCAGAAAACGCCGTTTAAGCAGAGTTGAGACGACGTGGGCCAGCACCAAGCCGATGACGACAGTTCCAGCCAACAACCACCACCAAGCGGTTCGGCTATCGGCGTAAACCTCAGCCTGTGCGATTTCCGTCACCACAATCCACGGAGTTTCTGGCACCGGTATCGTGGTGCCGACCACGGGTTGGCCTTGTAAGTTGGTGTACTCTCCGGCCCAGGTTTCCTTGGCGGCACGCACCAAGGCCAACAACTCGGGCCGGTCGTCCAAACGAGTTTGGGCGATAACGATTTGTGGGTCGGAATGAGCGATGATGCGTCCATCCTGATTCACTAAATAAGAGATGCCGGAATCGCCAAAATGCAGGCTCTCGACCACTTCCTGCAAAACCGTCATCCGCAGGCGAGCCGCCATGACCCCACCCCGTCCGGCGGGCACGGCCAAGATCAAGTATGTCTGGTTGTCGGCAGTGACCTGCACATCACCGACATACGTTTTTCCATCACGGGCTTCCACAAACCATCGAGCTTGCTGGGTCGTGAAGAGATCGCCCAGCAAAGCCTCACTGGAGGGCGCATGACTGATAATCTGACCGACCGCATCGAGATACACGATTTCGAGCAAAGCGGGATCGCGGTGCAATAACTCTTCCATCTCACTGGACTGCAACGCTGAGAGTTCATCTCGGCCGAACACGTCTATCAACAATAAAACCCGCTGTTCTCGCGTCAGAAATGCGCTGACTGTTTGCGCCGCCCGCCGTGCCGCCTCATGTTGGCGACCGCGCCAACCGCTTTCCTCGGCACGGTTTACCAGTAAGGCCACCGCCAGTGTGCTGGCCAGCAGCAAAACCAGCAGTGCAGCACCAAATACCGCCAGCAACTGCCGCCGTAAACTACCTCGCGCGCTTTGCTGTCGCTTGCCACCGGTAACCGTGCTCACTTCTCCCCCAGTCACTGCCAAGCCTTATTTGCCGGCTGCGAGAAAGCGTTGCCAAACATCGTCATAGCGCTTTTTTCCAGCCGGACTCAGAGGAGGATAAAAATGGGCGCGACGCAATATCTCAACGGAAGGAAAGATGATGGGATCGTCACGGATTTCCGGCTTAAGGAGCGGGCGGGCCGCCTCATTAGCGCTAGCGTACTTTTTTTCGGTGACCAACTGGGCGGCGATTTCAGGGCGCAGCATAAAATTGATGAAAACTTCAGCGGTATGAGGGCTTGAACTAGTGACTGGCACCACAAAATTTTCGCCCCAAAGAGGGACACCCTCCGCAGGTAACACGTACCGCACATCTGGGTTACTCGCATGAGCTATCTGATAATCCTCAGCCCAACCGTAGAGAATCACTACATCGCCCCGCAATAACCGAGCGACCGCCAGCCCTGCTTCCACCTCTACGAAAACCGCTCTTTTTTTAAGCTCCAGCAGGTGCTGGAGTGCGGCTTCTAGCTGGTTTTCATCCTCGGAACCGAGCGGATAGCCCAGCGACAGCAAGGCGATAGTGATCAATTCGGTCGGCTGAGCACGCAAACCGATTTTGCCCGCATAGCGGGAATCCCATAAATCGGCCCACCGCTTAACCGAATCACCAACAAGATCGGTGCGCACCACTAAGCCCGAAGTACCGTAGTAATACGGCACACTGTGGCGGTTACCTGGATCAGCTGCCAAATCGCGGAAGTTGGCTGAGATGTTTTTGAAGTTAGGAATCTGACGAAAATTGATTGGCAGCAAGCGGTTGGCGGCGATTAGTGGCGGAAGAAGATCATTTTCCAGGACCACGACATCAACAACCTTTCCCTTCTGGAGATTTTCAACGGCCTCTTCCTGCGATTGGAACGTCTCGTATTTGATCTTGACACCATATTCTTCGGTGAAGGCATTAAGTACGGACGGCGGTATATCGTCCACCCAGTTGTAGAAGATCAACTCCTGCGCAAGCGGAGGTGTTGATGGAGATGGGGATGAAGAGACCGGAGGGGGCGCCGCCTGATCACAAGCACCCAGGATTGCAGTAAGCATCATGAGCGCAGCCCCCATGATGGGGACCAGCCATCGCAATCTGGCAGCGGGGCGCACTATCACTTTTTTCTACCCATGATGGCCACCGATCACTCCAGTCAGTCGGTCCCAGCTAGATCAGCAAAGCGCCGACGATGGCATAGAGCAACGCTGGCAATAGATTACCGACATGGATACGGCGGATTTCCAACAGATTGATTCCGATACCCAAAATCAACAACCCCCCGGTGGCATTGACGGCATCCAGCACGGCTGGTTCCGAAAGAAAAGCCATTTGTGATGCCAATAACGTAATCCCACCCTGCACGACCAAAACCGGTAAAGCCGAATACATCACGCCTATCCCCAGCGACGAAGCCAGCGCTACCGAAGCCACCCCGTCCAACAGCGCTTTGATCAGTAATACGCTAGGATCGCCGATTGTGCCATCCTGGATTGAGCCGACAATCGTCATCGCGCCAGTCAGGTATAACAACGTGGCGGTGACGAAACCTTCGACGAAACGACTCGAACGCGAACGCAACTTGCTTTGCAAAATCTCGGCCAAACCTTCCAGCCGCTGCTCAATGCGCAGCAACTCACCACTGACACCGCCGAGCAATAAACAACCAATGGCCAGTAGCGCGTGTTGGGCTTCTAGCGCCATGCGCAACCCGATAGCCACCACCGACAACCCCAGAGCCTGCACCAAGATTGTCTTGATATTCTCCGGCAATCGTGATCCCGCCATGAGGCCCACGGCGCTACCTACCAAAACCGTACCCGTATTAACCAATGTTCCAATCATTGGATAGATCTCTTTAACCCAGCAACATTTTGAAACCTACCAGCGCCAAGAAGACAGCGAACACTCGCTTCAACGTCTCCGTAGGCAGCGTATGCGCAAGCTTCACCCCCAGTGGAGCGAACAACATGCTGACCGCAGCAATACTGATCAAGGCCGGGCCATAGACATAGCCGAAACTCCAACGCGGCAGATCGGGTATAGTCCAACCGGTCACCATGAAGCCGAGTGAACCCGCCAGCGCGATTGGCAGACCGCAGGCCGCCGAGGTCGCCACCGCTTGGCGGATCAACACGTTACACCAGAGCAAAAACGGCACGGTCAATGAGCCGCCACCGATCCCGACGATGGCCGAAACCAACCCGATCAGACCACCGGCAGCCCCCATCCCCACCGTTCCCGGCAGATCGCGGCCCGGCGCTGGCTTAGCGCCAAAACCCATCTGGGCCGACATAGCCAATACGAACACAGCGAATACTTTCTGTAGAACGAAGCTTGATAAAAAATGGGCGACTGCCGCACCTGCCCAAGCGCCGATGACGATACCGGGAGCCAACCGCCAAAAAATCGGCCATAGCACCGCACCCAACCGATGATGGGCACGAACAGACGAGATAGAGGTCAGCACGATGGTGGCCAGCGATGTACCAATGGCCAAGTGCATAATGATCTCAGCGCTAACCTGCTGGTTTCGAAAAATCCAAGCCAGCACCGGCACGATGATCAGCCCGCCACCCACACCGAGCAGGCCGGCCATGACCCCTACAAATGCGCCCAGCGCCAAATAGGATAAGAGCGTCGCTAAAATGGGTTCCAAGATCAGGTTATCCTATAGGTCTGGAGATTCTTCCCAGCGAGTAGCGCGGCCAAGTGTGATAAATTTCACTCGCGAAAAGAGCCAACCAGCCGCGCGTAAGCATCGCATGAAACGCTATTGTACGTGCGGATTAGCGAGCATGTCCCCATTCGGATCACCGATTGGGTGACATTTGTCCGCCAGAGGCGAAAAAAGACCAGCGAGGAACAGGCAAGAAGATGAACATTCGAAAAATCTGCGTGTTAGGCGGTACAGGCTTCGTCGGCCGACACTTGGTTACGCGCTTGTCCAATCGGGGATACCAAGTCAAGGTCCTGACGCGCCACCCGCAGCGCCACCGGGATCTTGCCGTACTACCGGGCACCGAATTGGTCGGCGCCGACATTCGCGATCCCACCGCCCTTTTAACCCATTTGGCCGACTGCAATGCCGTGATTAATTTGGTGGGAATTCTCCACGAGCAAGGCAGCGGGCAAGGCTTCCGCGCCCTGCATGTAGAGCTGCCTGACAAGATCATGCAAGCTTGTCGCGCGCTCGGCATCAAACGACTGCTGCATATGAGCGCCCTTCACGCCGATGCTGCTAAAGGACCCAGCCAATACTTGTTGACCAAGGGTGAAGCTGAACAACGAGTGATGGCAGCAACGGATCTGGCAGTGACCTGCTTCAAGCCATCAATCATCTTTGGACCTAACGACAATTTCTACAACCAGTTCGCCAACCTACTCAAAATATTTCCGATCCTACCGCTGGCGTGCCCGAATGCACGGTTCGCCCCGGTCTATGTCGGCGATGTCGCTCAAGCCTTCGAAACCGTGTTGGAGAACGACGCGACCATCGGCAAAAGCTACGAACTGTGCGGCCCGCGTGCTTACACCTTCCGGGAAGTAGTCGAGGATATTGCCCACATGTTGGGCCTGAAACGGGTAGTCGTCGGCTTACCGGACGGATTGGCACGTTTGCAAGCCAAACTTTTAGGTTTGTTACCGGTGAAAGTATTTACTACTGACAACTTTCTTTCTTTGCAGGTGGATAGTGTTTGCGGGCGTAATGGCTTGGCGGAGCTGGGTATCACGCCACATTCCGTCGAAAGCATCATGCAAATGTATTTCGCTGATAAAACCCAACGGCGTCGCTATGATGTCCTTCGCCAGTTCGCACGGCGCAACATAAAGGGATAGATCCGCTGCATTTTGGGGACTCACTGTCGCTGGAGTCCCCGTCTCAATTCCTGAGCATCAAACGGTTACCTGTTGCCTCAATCAAACCAGCACTTCCACGCTTCACTACCGAGTTATCGTTTTTCACAACGCATCGGCACCTGTTAAATAACTAAATAGAATAAAAAACCCGGATGCAAATGCAGCATTTTCCGCGTAGACTAGCGCGCATTTAAACTTTCAATGCCTTCGCCATCTCTTGGCACATTCCCTATTAACTGCCATTGCCGTTTGAGGACTCGCCACTCCATGAGCCGAACCTATCTTTTTACCTCCGAATCAGTCTCGGAAGGACATCCCGATAAAATCGCCGATCAGATTTCCGATGCCGTTCTGGACGCGATTTTGGCTGAAGACACCAGCGGACGTGTTGCTTGCGAAACACTGATTAAAACGGGTGTCGTGGTTCTGGCCGGTGAAATCACCACGACGGCATGGGTCGATTTCGACAAAATCGTCCGTGATACCGTCATTGGCATTGGCTACGACAACTCCAAGGTTGGCTTCGATGGGGCGACCTGCGCGGTGCTGTCTTGTATCGGCAAGCAATCGCCCGACATCGCCCAGGGCGTCAACCGCAAAAGCCCAGAAGAACAAGGTGCCGGCGATCAGGGCTTGATGTTCGGCTACGCCTGTAACGAAACCGACGTGCTGATGCCCGCCCCGATCACCTACGCGCATCTGTTAGTGCAGCGCCAGTCCGAAATGCGCAAGAGTGGCGTATTGCCGTGGCTGCGGCCTGATGCTAAGAGCCAAGTCACCTTCCGTTACCAAGATCACAAGGTGGTCGGCATCGAAGCCGTTGTGCTGTCCACCCAGCATGACCCTGACATCAGCTACAAGCTGCTGTGCGAGGCGGTGATGGAAAACATCATCCAGCCGGTACTGCCTGCCGAATGGTTGGACAAACATACCCAATACCACATCAACCCGACCGGCAGTTTCGTCATCGGTGGGCCGGTGGGTGATTGCGGTTTAACAGGCCGCAAGATCATTGTTGACACTTACGGTGGTGCTGCTCATCACGGCGGTGGCGCGTTCTCCGGCAAAGACCCCTCCAAGGTTGACCGCTCCGCCGCTTACGCCGGCCGTTACGTCGCCAAAAACATCGTGGCCGCCGGTTTGGCTGATCGCTGCGAAATCCAGGTGTCGTATGCCATTGGTGTGGCCGAACCGACCTCCATCAGCATCAATACCTTTGGCACCGGCAAAATCGACGAAGACCGCCTGGTAGACATCGTGCGCGGTCATTTCGATCTGCGGCCCTACGGCTTGGTCAAGATGCTGAATCTGATTCGTCCCATCTACCAAAAAACGGCCGCTTACGGTCACTTTGGCCGCGAAGCACCCGAATTTACTTGGGAAGCGACCGATAAAGCCGACGCCTTGCGAGAGGCGGCAGGGATCTAAACATTTCGCCCCCATGCCGAGGGGCGCTGCAACGGTAAGACCGTCAGGCTCGGCATGGCGTGGCTTTCCAAAAGCCAACGGCGCCCGTTCAACCGTATATGAGGATACGTTATGAACGCCGTCGTGCGCGAAAAGAGCTTTACGACTGATCGTGATTATCAGGTGGCTGATCTTGGACTAGCCGCTTGGGGCCGCAAGGAAATCGCCATCGCTGAAACCGAAATGCCGGGTTTGATGGCCACCCGCAAGGAATACCAAGCGCAGCAACCCCTCAAAGGTGCCCGCATCGCCGGCTCGCTGCACATGACCATCCAGACCGCCGTCTTGATCGAAACCCTCAAGGCACTGGGCGCAGACATCCGCTGGGCATCCTGCAACATTTTTTCGACACAGGATCATGCGGCGGCGGCCATCGCTGAGGCCGGTATTCCGGTTTTCGCCTACAAAGGGGAATCGTTAGAGGAATACTGGGATTTCACCCACCGCATTTTGCAATGGCATGATGGTGGCACACCCAACATGATCCTGGATGATGGTGGTGACGCCACTTTGCTGATCACGCTCGGTGCCCGCGCCGAGCAAGACCGCTCGTTGATCGCTCATCCGACCTGCGAAGAAGAGCGCGTTTTATTTGCCGCCATCAGCCAGCGTTTAGCCGATCAACCGGGCTGGTACTCCAAAATTCAGGCCAATATCCAGGGCGTGACTGAAGAGACGACGACCGGCGTTCATCGGCTCTATACGATGGAGAAAGAGGGACGACTACCCTTCCCCGCGATCAACGTCAACGATTCGGTCACCAAATCCAAATTCGATAATCTCTATGGCTGCCGAGAATCCCTGGTCGATGGCATCAAACGCGCCACTGACGTGATGATCGCCGGCAAAATCGCCATCGTCCTGGGCTACGGTGATGTCGGCAAGGGCTGTGCGCAATCGTTGCGTGGTTTGGGCGCGACGGTCTGGGTAACTGAAATTGACCCCATCTGCGCCTTGCAAGCCGCTATGGAAGGTTATCGAGTTGTCACCATGGATGATGCCGCCGATAAAGCCGATATTTTCGTTACTTCAACCGGTAATGTGAGCGTCATTACCCACGAGCATATGGCCCGAATGAAAAATCAGGCCATCGTCTGCAATATCGGTCACTTCGACTCAGAAATCGAGGTTGCCAAGCTCAAGCAATATCGCTGGGAAAATATCAAGCCGCAGGTGGATCACATCATTTTCCCTGATGGCAAGCGGATTATCCTGTTGGCCGAAGGACGGTTAGTGAATCTGGGCTGCGCCACGGGACACCCCAGCTTCGTGATGTCCAACTCCTTCACCAATCAGACGCTTGCACAGATCGAGCTATTCACGCGCGGCGAACGCTATGAAAATAAAGTCTACGTGCTGCCCAAGCATCTGGACGAAAAAGTCGCTCGGCTCCACTTGGAGCGAATCGGCGCGCAACTGACTCAATTAACCTCGGAGCAAGCGGCCTATATCGGCGTATCGGTTGATGGCCCGTACAAGGCTGAGAATTATCGCTATTAGGCACACCCTATCAGAATCAAACAGGGCGCGAAGTTTCGCGCCCACAGTACCTTTTTAGTGACCCTTCTCGTCGGGCGTTTGCTCGTCCTTTCAGAGAACTCGGTTGACCGGTCATGGACTCCCAAAAACATTATCCCAAACAGATCAGCTGCGAATTTTTTCCCCCTAATACCGATGAAGGAATGGCCAAGCTAGCGGCTGCGCGTAAAGCGCTGATGCCAATCAGCCCAGCTTTTTTCTCGGTCACCTACGGAGCGGGTGGTTCCACGCGCGAGCGTACTCTTCAGGCGATTCAGGGAATCCGAGCCAACAGCGACGTAGATGCTGCCCCTCACTTGACCTGCGTGGCATCCACCCGCGCAGGAATTCGTGAAATCCTCACGACTTATCGTAAGCTAGATATTCGTCGGCTTGTCGCCTTACGCGGTGATTTACCGTCCGGGATGAGCGAATTTGGCGAGTTCCGCTATGCCAACGAACTGGTTGAATTTATTCGAGCCGAAACCGGCGATCATTTCCATATTGAAGTGGCCGCTTATCCAGAATTTCATCCACAAGCGCGAACCACCGAGCGGGATTTGCTCAACTTCAAACGCAAGGTTGACGCGGGTGCTAACAGCGCCATCACGCAATATTTTTACAATCCCGAATCTTACTTCCGCTTTGTAGATGATTGTGAAAAGCTGGGGCTGGATTTACCCATCGTCCCCGGCATTATGCCGATTACTAATTTCAGTCAACTTGCACGGTTTTCGGATAACTGCGGTGCGGAAATTCCCCGTTGGATTCGCAAGCGATTGGAAAGCTATGGTGATGATTTGAGCGCAATTCGCGCTTACGGCCTTGATGTAGTGACCGACTTATGTCGGCGCCTGTTGGCTGCCGGTGCTCCGGGCTTACATTTTTACACCATGAACCGGGCAGGGCCGACCCTGGCGATTTGCGAGCGTTTAGCTTTGATACGCGGATGAAGCGAAGTCGCGCTAAAAAAATACCCTCTCCCGCCATCGGCGAGAAAGGGTATATCGCTTAGAAAACCGGTCTACTGCGCGCTTTATTGCGAGGCAATCAGCGCCTTCGCATCAGGGCCAAGCGGGAGTGCGTAATCGTAGGAAGCCAAGATCAGGTTATCGGTAGCGCGGATTAGGCGTGCCTGGACATACACGGATTGCCGAGCAACCGCATAAGTACCGGCAATCACAGCAGCCGCGTTATGGGACTGGCTGATCTCTCTGATCGAACGCGATAACGCAAACTCACCAGAGCCTTCTTTGATGAAGATGTTGTTACGCATCTTGATCTCGACGACGGTAAAGCCCTGTTGGGCAAACCGGGAGCCGAGTTGCTCGCCGATCACCCGCCCCAAGCCAGACGAGGTATCAAGATTATTGATATCCACAAACGTAGCGGCCAATAACGGATCTTTGCGATCCTTAAGCCACGGTGCCCGCGTCAACAGCGCATCAGCCGCGCCATGGTTCGCGCTGATGAGATTGGTGTCTTGGATGGCGGGACGAGCCGGTGCCTCGTCAGGGAAAAAAGTAGCGCACCCCAATGTGCTTACGCTAAGCGCAACCAACAATGTCGCGGCTGTACGTAAGGTGATTACGTTCCAATTCATAAGTTAACTACCCCCCTTAATAGTGCAAATGGAGCGATGGCACATCATTGGCACTGGATCCCCGAAGTACACCCAACCATATCCATGATACGGGTAGTGACTGGCGGCGGTGGGGCCGGCGCTTGCGCGATATATTGCTGAACATTGTTATCACTGATGTAGTAAATATCGCGCAGCCGAGTCAGATAGCGAGCGCCGCTCATGACTGAAGTTGTCACGATAATCTCACTATTCGGATTATCGGTAAGAAAGCCGCTAGCCACATCCAAACCTACAGCACCCAACATGGCCGCAGTCGCCGGATTGTTATCACCCGTAGCACGCAGCACCAAAACGCTGCCGGTTAGCGCCGTGAACAAACCAGGCATCGGTCGGATGAAGCCCCGATCATTGTGCGTGACCACCTGAATCCCGTAGGTCACCTCATAGCAACCATCGGATGGACTTTCGCTGACCAGAAATCCTTGCTCCAGCAAGTGAGTGATTAAGAGATTGTGAAACGCAATCCCAAACTCGCTGTTGTACTGCGGGGGTTGCACATGCAAGGCGATGGCAGACTTGCATTGCCGACTGGAAGCGCGTACAGGACCGGCCAATAGCGCATCATGCAGCCGATTTGCCACATCGGCGGCTAGAATGTCCCAATGCTCGGCGGCCTGCATCTTCCTTTGATAGGAAACTGGATATGTTGTGGCGACTGGCACTTGGGATGCGCAGGCCCCCAGTCCCAAGCAGAGGATTAAAAGAGGGGCATACGAAATTTTCATGGGTTCTCCCTAGGTGTTTGCATCCGTTATTGGCGGACTCACCAACATTTTAGCCGGTTATACCACTGGCGCCACCCCTTTACAACAAGGTTTCCATCAACCTGGGTTTCTGTCTCCGAACTGCTTGCCGGGCCAAGTCGATCATGAGCGGAAACAAGGGGTTACTAGCCACCATAAACACACCATATTGTGTCATTTTTAACACGAAACACATTATATGGAAAAATTTTCTGTTTCCTCTAGAATCTGCCAATCCTGGCTGGCTCGGCCAATACTCGCATAGATCAAGCCAACAAACGGAAATTTGGTTAACCCAATGAATAAAAACGCAACTGAGAACGTCGGCTTATGAAAACTGCGCACCTGGAAACCATCGACCGACCGACTGCTGCCGCTGATGTACCCATGCAACCGGCATCGTGGGATATTTGGGACAAGAAATATCGGCTTAAAACGAAAGAAGGACACCCCATTGATGAAACTACCGATGGCACCTATCAGCGGGTCGCTATGGCGCTGGCCAATGTCGAGGATTCTGCGGAATTGCGCGACTTTTGGTACGGAAAATTTTTGTGGGCATTACGGCATGGTGCTATCCCAGCGGGACGCATCATCTCCAATGCGGGAGCCTTAGCCCACAAACCGGCAACTTCGACCATCAACTGTACCGTTTCCGGCACGATACGCGATTCGATGGACGATATTTTGCGCAAAGTGCATGAAGCGGGTCTAACGCTCAAATCAGGGGCTGGCATCGGTTATGAGTTCTCCACTCTCCGTCCGCGCGGTGCGTATGTATCCGGGGCGGGTGCTCACACATCGGGGCCACTGTCGTTTATGGATATTTACGACAAAATGTGCTTCACCGTCTCATCTGCGGGCGGGCGACGGGGCGCCCAGATGGGCACTTTCGATATTGGCCATCCAGATGTCATCGAATTTATCCGCGCCAAGCGCGAGGCTGGTCGGCTTCGCCAATTTAATTTATCGCTGCTAATAACTCATGAGTTTATGGAAGCGGTCAAAAATGATACCGATTGGATGCTGGCTTTTCCGCTGCTCGCCAAGGAGGCTGAGAAAGACGACATTGATCTTAAGGACGCTGATCAAATCGTTTGGCGCGATTGGCCGACGACAGAAGGCTTGATCATCAACGATATCGGCCAAGTGGCCTGCAAGATTTACCGCAAAATGCGGGCGCGCCGTTTATGGGACGTCATTATGGCGTCTACTTACGATTACGCGGAGCCGGGATTTATCCTGATTGACCGCGCGAATGAAATGAACAATAACTGGTTCTGTGAAACTATTCGGGCCACCAATCCGTGTGGCGAACAAACGCTACCGCCTTATGGCTCCTGTCTGCTGGGTTCGATTAACCTCACTCAATTCGTCCAAAACCCATTCACCGATCAAGCTGCTTTTGACTGGGATACATTTCAAAGTGTCGTCGCTATTTTCACGCGGATGCTCGATAATGTAGTTGAAATCAATGGATTACCTTTGGAACAGCAACGCCAGGAAATCCTTGGCAAACGCCGACACGGGATGGGCTATCTAGGGCTAGGTTCTACGCTGACGATGTTGCGCCTGAAATACGGCTCACCCGACTCGCTAATTTTCACAGAAAAAGCAACCAGAGCGATGGCCTTGACCGGTTGGCGCGTTGCATTGGAGTTGGCGCGCGAAAAGGGGCCAGCGCCGATTCTTGAACAGGCATTCACAATAACCAAAGAGATGTTGCGCAAACGGCCGGAAATGGTCCGCGATGGCATCAAAGAGGGTGATAGCCTCAAGGGTAAAGTGCTCCATGCCCGTTATAGCCGTTATATGCAGCAAATAGCCGAAATCGAACCGACACTGATCGACGAATTAGCCGAAATCGGTGCTCGCTTCACCCACCATACCTCCATCGCACCGACGGGAACCATTGCATTATCATTGGCCAATAATGCCAGTAACGGGATTGAACCCAGCTTTGGCCATCACTATTGCCGCAATATCATCCGTCCCGGCAAGAAAACCAAAGAGAAAGTTGATGTATTTTCCTTCGAGTTGCTGGCTTATCGACAACTGATTAATCCAAAAGCCATGCCTGGCTCTGAGGCCCCAGAGCAGCGGCTACCCGATTATTTTATGACGGCAGAGGAGGTATCTCCGAAACAACACGTCGATATCCAAGCCTCAGCGCAGCGCTGGATCGACTCCAGCATTTCCAAGACAGCCAACATACCGACCGATTTTCCATACGAGGATTTCAAGGATATTTATTTGTATGCTTATGAGCAGGGCTTGAAAGGTTGCACCACCTTCCGCTTCAACCCTGCGGCATTTCAAGGTGTACTGGTTAAGGAACAGGATCTGGCCAATACCGTCTATCGATTCGTATTGGAGGATGGCTCTGAGGTTGAGGTGAAGGGTAACGAAGAAATCGAGTATGACGGCGAACTTCACAGCGCTGCCAATTTATTCGATGCGCTCAAGGAAGGTTATTATGGAAAATGGTAATCAGGAACTGTAGCTAGAAGCCATTCAATCACCGCCAGGAAGATGATCAGCTCATTCTGGAGTCAATTCATCACCGCAAAACACGGGCGCAAAAGCGCATGACTCTTAAACCTGCTATGACCGAGCGCTTTGCTTTGCTGAAGACTTTGGTAAGACCATTTGTGGTGGAAGCTGGAAATTTGATTCGTCAGCACCTTGCATGTTCGCCCATAAAGCGTCCCCGCAAACTTCCATGAGGACATGACATGGTTATGAAAATCGAAAAGAAAATCGTCTCTTACAGCGTCGTCAACACTCATGATACAGTACCCACGCCGACGGCCGAGCCGCATTCATCAGTCCAGCAGATGCATGAAAGCGTCGCCCGCCCTGAGACTCTATCGGGTGCGACTTACAAAGTTAAAACCCCCCTGTCCGATCATGCCCTCTACATCACCATTAACGACATCGTACTGAACCAAGGCACGGAACATGAGGTACGCCGCCCGTTTGAGATTTTTATCAACTCGAAGGCCATGGACCATTTTCAATGGATTGTAGCGCTGACCCGCATCATCTCGGCTGTCTTCCGTAAGGGAGGCGATGTGACATTTCTGGTCGAGGAAATGCGCTCCGTGTTCGACCCCAAGGGGGGCTACTTCAAAAAAGGCGGTAAATACATGCCTTCGTTGGTGGCGGAAATCGGTGATGTGATCGAATCGCACATGCGTTCAATCGGCTTGCTTGGCGACAATGGCCCCGATGAACGCCAGCGCAAGCTCATCGCCGAGCAGCGCAATAAATACGAAGTCGGGATGAAAGCCATTGAGGATGCGGGCGAGGATAGCTTTCCTCCAGAATCGACACTGTGCGGTAAATGCCAAACTAAGGCCGTCATCGTAATGGATGGCTGTTTAACATGCCTCAACTGTGGCGACTCCAAATGTTCTTGAAGCAAGACCGCTAACCCACACCCATTATGCTCGCTTGATTCGAGACCAATCATGCATCCAGAACAGCTACCTGATCAGATGACGGCCATTGAAATTACCGAGCCTGGTGGCCCGGAAAAATTAGTGAGTAGTCGGCGGCGGCTTCCGCAACCGACAGCGGGTGACGTATTGATTAAAGTTGCTTACGCTGGCGTCAATCGCCCCGATTGTCTACAACGCCAAGGTGCCTATCCACCACCACCAGGCGCTTCTGATATTCCGGGCCTCGAAGTGGCCGGAACCGTGGTAAAACTTGGTCAAGGCGTTGAGATTTGGAAAGTCGGCGACCCGGTTTGTGCCCTGCTGACTGGGGGCGGTTATGCTGAATATTGTACTGTGCCGGCCCTGCAATGCCTGCCTATTCCCATGGGTTTCACCTTGCAGCAGGCCGCCGCCTTACCGGAAACCTTCTTCACCGTGTGGAGTAATCTCTTCGACCGTGCTCAACTAAAACCTGGTGAAACATTGCTGGTTCATGGTGGCGCGAGCGGGATCGGCACCACTGCTATTCAGCTTGCAAAAGCCTTGGGCGCGCGAGTTTTCGCCACCGTCGGCGGCGCCGACAAAATTCAACCCAGTTTAGATTTGGGGGCCGAGCGAGTTATCAATTACCGCGAAGAAGATTTTGTCAGTGTGATCAAGGAAATAACCCATAACCAGGGTGTCAACGTGATCTTGGATATGGTGGCCGGCGATTATGTACAGCGCAATCTCAGCGCATTAGCGGTGGACGGGAGGCTAGTATTCATCGCTTTTCTGCGTGGTGCTAAGATGGAGTTAAACCTAGCACCAGTGATGATGAAGCGCTTGACGATCACCGGCTCGACGTTGCGAGCGCGGCCTATCGCGGATAAAGCGCCCATTGCCGACTGCCTGCGCAAAACTGTTTGGCCGCTGCTGGCTAATGGCACTATCAAACCGATCATCTACCAGACTTTCGCATTAGCCGACGCCCCTGAAGCGCACCGGCTGATGGAATCCAATCGCCACATTGGTAAGATCCTTCTTCGCGTACTTTGATCTGGCCAACCCCTTCGCCGTTTAGACCTTCCGCGACAATCCCCACGAGAAGTGCATCAACGAGAGTTGCGCAATCATTACTTAATTATTAATTTTGCGTTGCAACAAAAACGGATTTATGCTGTCATTTAGTAGGATTTAGCGCTTTGTACAGGCTCAGCAACCTATGAAGCGACTAACAATCAACTACTATTATTCTTGCGCAGCTTGTCATTGTCAGATGGGAAATTTAGGAGTTCTGGCTAAGGAATAGGCCCGAAAGCAAGTATCGCTACAGGTAAGAGGTTAATAACATGCGTCAAAATCACACGCTCCAGCATTCGTTGGTCTGGTTCGAGAACGGTGGATGGTGGTTCAAAATACTTGGAGAATGCTTCGGGCCTTACAAAGAGATGCTTGAGGCTCGCTATAATCTTTTAATAATTCAAGGCTTAAGTTTTCAGCTCCGCCAAGCGATATCACATTAAGGACTGCTGATTGCAGTCCTTAATCATCAGATCTCGAAAACCAAAGATCGATTTTAAACGGAGAGATGGCTTAGTGTAGCGGTTGCTACAGTTTGCGCGCAAAGACGGCGGGAAATGGCTGAATGATTAAAAAATGGCTGGGCGATTTACTTATTAGTCAGTCGTTGGCACGACGGCCGGCCGATCTAACAGCTCCACATACGCCAAAGGCGCATTATCACCGACTCGGAACCCGCATTTTAGAATACGCAGGTAGCCGCCAGGCCGTGATTTGAAGCGAGGTCCCAGCTCGTTAAACAGTTTGGTAACTACGTCACGGTCACCTAGCCGAGCAAACGCTAGGCGTCGGTGGGCAACGCTGTCTTGTTTCGACAAGGTAATCAACGGCTCTGCGACCCGGCGCAATTCCTTGGCCTTAGGTAAGGTCGTTCGGATAACCTCGTGAGTAAAGAGCGAAGTCGCCATATTAGATAGCATGGACTTGCGATGGCTACTGGTGCGATTGAATTTGCGGCCGGCTTTACGATGGCGCATGAGAAAGTTCCTTAACGACTTTCAAACAAAAATTAAACCAGGGATAAACTCAGATGATGCCTTGATCATCCGGCATCATCGGAATCACTGCTCGCCGTTGATCGGACATCGAATTTGGAGGGTTTTTCCGTCTCCAAAATATCACCGGCCGCGCCTATCGCTGAACGGCGTGCTGCGGCACGTTCTTCATTTTGCTCAATACTCAGATGAGGCGGTGGCCAATTATCGACCTTCATCCCCAGAGAAAGCTTGTACTTGGCCAGAACGTCCTTGATTTCAGTCAAGGATTTCTTACCAAGATTCGGAGTTTTCAACAACTCCGATTCTGTCCTCTGCACGAGATCACCGATGTAATAAATACTTTCGGCCTTCAAACAATTCGCTGAACGGACCGTAAGCTCCAGATCATCGACCGGCTGCATCAAAACCGGATCAATATCCACCAAAGGAGGTGGCGCCGGTTCATCCCGCTTGCCTTTAAGATCCACAAACACCGACAGTTGATCCAGCAGAATCCGGGCAGCGGTGCGAATCGCTTCTTCAGGATCAATGGTACCGTTGGTTTCCAGGGTGAGAATCAGCTTGTCGAGATTGGTGCGCTGTTCGACTCGGGCGCTCTCAACCCGGTAGCTGATCCGCTCCACAGGGCTGAAAGAGGCATCTAACCGTAGCCTACCGATTGAACGAGTCTCGCCATCACCACTTTCCCGCTGAGTAGCAGGTAAGTAGCCGCAACCCCGTTCAACCTTGAGCCGCATGTTTAGCTCACCGCTCTTGGTCAAATGAGCGATGATATGGCCCGGATTGATAATCTCGACCGCATGGCCTCCTACGATATCGCCGGCCACGACCGGACCCGGCCCTTTTTTGGTCAGGGTCAGGTTCGCTTCTTCTGCCCCTTCCTGCAAGCTGACAGCTACCCCCTTAAGGTTGAGGAGAATATCAATGACATCTTCCTGCACACCTTCAACGGTGGAATACTCGTGCAAAACCTGCTCGATTTCACACTCGACGATTGCAGCCCCAGGAATCGACGAGAGCAAAATCCGGCGTAGGGCATTGCCGAGCGTATAACCAAAGCCGCGCTCCAGCGGCTCTACGGTTACCTGCGCCAAACGAGGCGCCAGTTTTTCCACCTCGACGCGGGTCGGTTTTAGCAAATCAAATGCGCCCAGCATCCGTTTTCCCTCGAAATCGATCACTTGGAATAAAGCTCCACGACCAATGATTCGTTGATATCGGCCGACAAATCGCCGCGATCGGGAATACGCTTGAAGACACCGCTCATCTTAGTAGCGTCCACATCGACCCACTCAGGAAAGCCGTGGCCTTGGGCGAGTTGTAACGAATACTGGATACGTGTCTGATTGCGGCTTTTCTCGTGTATCGCCACCACGTCTTCGGGCATGACCTGATAGGAGGGGATATTGACCCGCTGGCCATTGACGGTCATTGCCCGATGAGAAACCAATTGCCGGGCTTCCGCTCGAGTACTACCAAAACCCATCCGATACACTACGTTATCTAATCGGCACTCCAACAGTTTCAGCAGATTCTCGCCGGTGGAACCCTTACGGCGAGCCGATTCCTTGTAATAATTAAGAAACTGGCGCTCCAGTACCCCATAAATCCTGCGCAATTTTTGCTTTTCGCGCAATTGCAACCCGTAATCGGAAAGACGCGGGCGGCGGGCACCATGCTGACCCGGGGGGCGCTCTAAATTACATTTTGATTCCAACGGTCGAGCCGACGACTTCAAAAACAGATCCATGCCTTCCCGGCGGCTCAATTTACACTTTGGACCGAGATATCTCGCCACAGTATTACTCCCGGACTAGACGCGACGACGTTTCGGAGGACGGCAACCGTTATGCGGTATCGGTGTCATGTCCATGATGCTCATAATTTTGAAGCCGGCAGCGTTCAATGCACGCACGGCCGACTCTCTACCAGGCCCTGGACCTTTGACGTTGACCTCAAGGTTTTTTACGCCAAATTCCTTGACCACATTCCCCACCCGTTCGGCGGCAACTTGCGCCGCAAACGGCGTACTCTTGCGAGAGCCGCGAAAGCCCGAACCGCCCGACGTCGCCCAACCCAAGGCGTTACCCTGACGGTCGGTGATCGTGATAATGGTATTATTGAACGAAGCATGGATATGGGCGATCCCATCCACGACATTTTTCTTGACGCGCTTGCGCGTTTTTGCAACCGGTTTTGCCATTCTCCGACCTATGCCAGCGGAATTCTAAAAATTCAGGTGATCTACTTTCGCACTGCGCGGCGCGGACCCTTGCGTGTCCGAGCGTTGGTACGGGTACGCTGACCACGCACCGGCAAACCCCGCCGGTGGCGCAGCCCACGATAACAGCCGAGATCCATCAAGCGTTTGATGCTCATGGATACTTCACGGCGTAAATCGCCCTCCACAGTATGCTTGCCCACTTCGGCGCGCAGCGCATCGACTTGGGCTTCGTTCAAATCACGCACTTTTGTTTCAGCAGCGACCTCAGCGGCCTCACAAATCTGGCGGGCGCGGGTTTTGCCGATCCCGTAAATCGCCTGTAGCGCGATGACCGTGTGCTTATTGACCGGAATATTGATGCCTGCAATACGGGCCATGCCTTAAAGCTCCTCCTACCGTACGGGATGCTTGCCGCGCAAAAAGCGGAAATTTAGCTTACCCGGCCAAGTAAATCAATAGCAAATCGCATTTCAACCCTGCCGCTGTTTGTGGCGGGCGTCCTTACAGATCACCCGAACCACACGGTCCCGGCGAATAATCTTGCAATTACGGCAAATTTTCTTAACTGAAGCACGAACTTTCATTTCGTTGTTCTCCAAATTCAAGCGGACGCCTGCTCAGATGCATCAGAACGCCAAAACCAGATATGGCGGCTGATCAGGGCTTAGCGCATTAAACCCTGGCCCTTGAAGCTACTTTTTTTCAGCAGGCTCTCGTATTGATGCGACATCAAATGCGCCTGAACCTGGGCCATGAAATCCATAACGACTACCACAATGATCAGCAGTGAAGTGCCGCCAAAATAGAAAGGCACCCGCCAGTACAAAATCAAAAATTCCGGGAGCAAACAAACCACAGTGATATAGGCAGCGCCGATCAGCGTAAGGCGAGTCAACACCTTATCGATGTAGGTGGCTGTCTGCGCCCCTGGTCGAATACCCGGAATAAAGGCACCGGACTTTTTCAAGTTGTCGGCGGTCTCCTTGGAATTGAAAACCAAGGCAGTGTAGAAAAAACAGAAAAAGATGATCAGGCCAGCATACAGTAAAACATACAGCGGTTGCCCCGGAGAGAGCGCCGAGCTGATCTGCCGCAACCATTCCATGCTGGGGGCGTTACCAAACCAACTGCCCAGCGTCGCTGGAAATAAAATGAGACTGGAAGCAAAAATGGGCGGTATTACACCCGACATGTTGAGCTTCAGCGGCAGGTGAGTACTCTGGGCCGCGTAAACACGCCGACCTTGCTGGCGCTTGGCGTAATTCACCGTGATCCGCCGTTGACCACGCTCGACAAACACCACAAAACCAGTCACTAAGATGGTTAGCGCAAGCAAGAACAGCACCAGCATCACATGCAGTTCACCGGTACGCGCCAGTTCCAGCGTCCCACCCACTGCGTGCGGCAATCCGGCAACGATACCAGCGAAAATCAGCATTGAAATCCCATTGCCAATCCCGCGTTCGGTGACTTGCTCACCCAGCCACATGAGAAAAACAGTTCCAGCCACCAAGCTAATGGTCGCAGTCAGGATAAACCCGACGCCTGGCGCGACGACGACCGAAGTACCTCCCGCCATTTGATTTTGTAGCGCAATGCTAACGCCTACTCCCTGGAATGCTGCCAAAATCACTGTCAAATAACGAGTATAACGAGTCAGTTTATGCCGCCCGGATACCCCGCCTTCCTTGCGCAACTGCTCCAGCGACGGCACCACCATCGACATCAACTGCAAGATGATCGAGGCGGAAATATACGGCATCACACCCAAGGCAAAAATACTTAAACGGCTAAGGGCACCGCCCGAAAACATGTTGAACATGTCAAGGATAGTGCCGCGCTGTTGGTCAAACAGTTGCGCCATCGCATGTGGGTTAATACCAGGCACCGGAATATGCGTGCCGATACGGAACACCACTAAAGCTCCCACTAAAAACAAGAGCCGCTGACGCAGCTCAGTCATCTTGCCGAGATCCGGCAGGGCTGTCGCCATTGTGTTTACTCGATGATCGTCCCGCTTGCCGCCAATACCGCAGCGCGGGCGCCTGCTGTGAATGCCAAGCCCCGCAAGGTAACTGCTTTCGTCAATTTGCCAGAGACAATGACCTTCGCTTGTTTGGCGAAAATCGGCACGATATTGGCCGCTTTAAGCACTGCCAAATCAATGATCTCCGCATCAAGCTTAGCCAGGGCACCCAACCGGACTTCGGCAGTATCCTTGGCGGTCATGGAATGGAAACCCCGCTTAGGAAGACGGCGCTGCAAAGGCATCTGGCCGCCTTCAAAACCGACTTTATGATAGCCACCAGATCGCGCGTGTTGGCCCTTATGGCCGCGCCCACCAGTCTTACCAAGCCCAGAACCAATCCCACGCCCGACCCGTTGTTCGGATGGGCGGCTGCCGGCGGTGGGCTTTAGGGTATTAAGACGCATAACTTCAAGCCTCCTGGACTTTCAGCAGATACGAAACCTTGCGGATCATGCCCCGATTTTCCGGGGTATCGATCACCACCGCGCTGCTGTGCATACGCCGTAACCCCAGCCCGCGGACACAGGCTTGATGCGCAGCCAACCGGCCATGCACACTTTTAATCAAGGTCACTTTCAATTTATCGGCCATAAGGCTCAGCTCCGAATTTCATCAACCGTTTTGCCGCGCTTGGTGGCCTGATAATCGGGCGATTTCATCGTGCTTAAGCCCCGAATGGTTGCCCGCACCACATTGATCGGATTGCGCGAACCCACACATTTAGCCAGTACATCCTTAACGCCGACCACATCAAATACAGCGCGCATGGCGCCACCGGCGATAATCCCCGTCCCTTCGGAAGCAGGCTGCATGAACACCTGGGCAGCACCATGCTCGGCAGTGACCGGATATTGCAGAGTCGTTCCGTTCAAGGGCACTTTATGCATATTCTTCCGGGCCTTATCCATGGCTTTTTGAATCGCCATCGGGACTTCGCGGGCCTTACCGTAACCTAAGCCGACCCGACCATTGCCATCACCCACCACCGTCAGCGCGGTGAAGCCGAATTGCCGGCCCCCCTTGACCACCTTGGCTACCCGATTGACCGCAATCAGCTTTTCTTGTAAGCCGTCACTATTCTGCGAACCTTCTACATTGATCGCCATCGTCTTTATTCCTTAAAACTCCAAACCATTCTCGCGCGCGGCGTCGGCTAAAGCCTTAACCCGGCCATGATACATAAACCCCGAGCGGTCAAAGGCCACTTTAGCGATCCCAATCGCCTTGGCTTTTTCAGCAATCGCCTTACCCACTAGCTTGGCGGCGGCAATATTTCCCGTGCTCTTAAGCGTTTGACGCAAGGCTGGTTCCAAAGTGGACGCAGCAGCCAGCGTCTGGTCACCGCTCGGTGCCGGCAGGATAATCTGGGCATAGATATGGCTCGGGGTACGATAGACACAAAGCCGATGAACACCCAGCTCGCGGATTTTATGCCGAGCCCGTAACCCACGCCGCAGGCGCACGGTCTTTTTATCGGCAGCTTTCTTATCCATGGCGAATCCTTACTTCTTCTTGGCTTCTTTCAGAATGATGGTTTCATCGGCGTAACGCACACCCTTACCCTTATAAGGCTCAGGTGGCCGATAAGCGCGAATCTTGGCCGCCACTTCACCGACTTGCTGTTTATCGACCCCCTGGACGATGATCTCGGTCTGGGTAGGGGTCTGAATCGCGATGCCGTCCGGCACTTTAAATTCGACGGGATGAGAGAAACCAAGCGTCAAATTCAATACGTTGCCTTGAGCTTGGGCTTTGTAACCAACGCCCACCAACTGTAGCTTCCGCTGAAATCCTTGAGAAACGCCTTGCACCATGTTGTTGAGCAGCGCTCGCATCGTGCCGGTCATCGCTCGATATTTAGCCTCGTTGGTCAAGTGGCGCGGGCTGAGCCGCAACTCGCCGCCTTCCTGCTGTACCTCCACCCAAGGATGGATATGCAGTTCAGCCGAACCATTTTTGCCCTTGAGGGCAACATGTTGGCCCTCAATCGTCACATTGACACCGGAGGGTAATGAGATAGGTTTCTTGCCGACCCGCGAGGTGCGGATTTTGGATTCCTTGATCACGGTTGCCATGTAACTGCTCCCTTAAGCTACGACGCACAGGACTTCGCCACCATGCCCGGCCGCTCGAGCCGCCCGGTCGCTCATCAGCCCCTGGGGCGTCGATACGATAGCGATGCCCAAGCCATTCATCACCTTCGGCAGATCATCCTTACCCCGAAATACTCGCCGACCAGGACGGCTGACTCGTTCAATCCGGTCGATCACTGGCTGACCCTCGAAATATTTCAGGGTCACCACCAGCGCCTTTTTACTGGGATCAGTTTGCACGACTGCGAAGTCACTGATATAGCCTTCATCGCGCAACACCTGCGCAATCGCCATCTTCAACTTGGAGGCAGGCATACTGACCTGAGTCTTAGCCGCCGTTTGGGCATTGCGGATGCGCGTTAGCATATCCGCGATAGGGTCCGTCATACTCATTTTTTCACATTACTCCGCGGGGTCAGTCTTGGGGCCACCGCTGGTGCGGGGCAAACCCTGAACTTAAGCGCTTAATTCAGCCCGCCTAGGGGCTAAGTGTCTTCACCAACTCGCCTTGCGCAGGCCGGGTATATCGCCACGCATCGCCGCTTCACGCAGCTTGTTACGGCCCAGGCCAAACTTGCGATAGAAACCGCGAGGCCGCCCCGTCAGGCGACACCGATTTTTCAATCGACTCGGACTGGCATCACGCGGTAAAGCCTGCAATTGCCGCTGCGCTTCCCGCCGCTGCTCATCACTGTGATTGAGGTCCTGTATGACCTCCTTCAACGCAGTGCGCTTCGCGGCATACTGGGCCACGACACGCGCCCGCCGCACCTCGCGGTTGATCATGCTCAGTTTAGCCACATCCTGATCCTCAATTCCGAAATGGAAAATTAAACGCAGCCAGCAACGCACGCCCTTCTTCATCGGTGCGGGCATTGGTGGTGATGGTGATATCCAGGCCACGGATGGTATCGATTTTGTCGTAGTCGATTTCGGGAAAAATAATCTGTTCCCGCACGCCCAGGCTGTAATTGCCGCGACCGTCGAAAGCCCGCCCGCTGAAACCACGAAAATCACGAATACGCGGGATCGCGATGTTGATCAGCCGATCCAAAAATTCATACATCCGCTCACGCCGCAGCGTCACCTTGCAGCCGATTGGCCAACCTTCGCGAATCTTGAAGCCGGCAATCGACTTACGTGACAGCGTAACCACCGGCTTTTGGCCGGCAATCTGCGTCAGATTACTGACCGCATGCTCCATGATTTTCTTATCGGCGACCGCTTCACCGACACCCATATTCAGAGTGACCTTAGTGATACGCGGTACTTCCATGATATTGCGATAATTGAACTGTTCGCGCAGCTTGGGCGCCACCGTTTCGCGATAATGCTGTTGCAGTCGGACCATGGTCGCTCCCTCAGGCATCGACAACTTCTTGATTGGACTTGAAGTAACGCACCTTCCGCCCATCCTCTAGCAACCGAAAACCAACCCGATCACCCTTATTGGTGGCGGGATTGAACAGCAGCACATTGGACAGGTGAAGCGCCGCTTCACGCTCGACGATGCCTCCTGCAACGCCACGGGCCGGATTGGGTTTAGTGTGGCGCTTGACCATATTGATGCCGGCGACAATAACGCGGTCACCCTCGATCATCCGTACCACCTTGCCGCGCCGACCTTTGTCTTTGCCAGCGATGACGATGACCTCATCGTCTTTTCTAATTCTACGCATTACCGCCTTCCTCCCGTCTCACAAGACTTCTGGAGCCAGGGAAATGATTTTCATGAACCGCTCACCGCGTAACTCGCGGGTGACTGGCCCAAAGATACGAGTGCCGATTGGCTCCAACTTATTGTTGAGCAGCACCGCCGCATTGCCGTCGAAACGGATCAACGAACCATCTGGGCGCCGCACACCCTTGCGGGTTCGCACCACAACGGCATTGTAGACCTCGCCCTTGTTGACCTTACCGCGTGGGATCGCATCCTTGATACTGACTTTAATGATATCGCCAATGTGCGCATAACGACGGTGGGAACCGCCGAGCACTTTGATGCACATCAGCCGGCGGGCGCCACTGTTATCGGCGACATCCAACATTGTTTGCATCTGAATCATGGTTCATCATTCCGGTTACGGAGTTTGGAAATCGCCAAGGTTGCGGCGATGGTACTGTCTGTTACGGTGATCATTGGGCGCGCTCAACGATCCCAACCAAGGCCCAAGCCTTCGTTTTGGCCAGCGGCCGAGATTGCTTGATCGTCACCAAATCGCCCTCGCGACATTCGTTCTGCTCGTCATGCGCATGCAGCTTGGTGGTCCGCCGGATGTACTTACCGTAAACGGGGTGCTTGACGAGCCGCTCAATCGCGACAGTAATGGTTTTATCCATCTTGTTGCTGGTCACGCGCCCCGTCAGGGTGCGTTCAGTCTGTCGAAGTTCAGTGCTCATGCCTTGCCCACCTTTTCACCCATCACCATTTTGACCCGGGCGATGTTACGCCGTGCCTGCCGGAACAGGTGGGGCTTGCTGGTTTGGCCCGTCGCCCGTTGCATCCGCAGATTGAATTGCTCACGCAACAACGCCAGCAGCTCTTGCTGAAGCTCATCTCGGTTTTTCTTTCGTAGCTCGGTCGTATTCATCACATCACCGTCCGGGTCACAAAAATCGTTTGCACCGGCAGTTTAGCCGCCGCTAAGCGAAAGGCTTCGCGGGCAATCGCTTCGGTTACCCCTTCCACTTCATACAGCACGCGACCCGGCTTGACCTTGGCAACCCAGAACTCGACGCCACCCTTACCACTGCCCATCCGCACTTCCAACGGCTTCTTGGTAATCGGCTTATCGGGAAAAATGCGAATCCACACCTTGCCACCACGTTTGATGTAGCGATTAATGGCACGCCGCGCCGCTTCAATCTGGCGAGCGGTCAACATCCCACGAGTGGTGCACTTTAACCCGTACTCGCCGAAACTCACCCAGGTGCCGCTGGTGGCGACGCCGGTATTGCGCCCCTTTTGCTGCTTGCGGAATTTCGTTCTTTTCGGCTGTAACATAATCCGTCTCGTCTATAAACGAAGGAACTCCGCGTCGTTCGGCGCGGAGTTCCATAATCATCCGATCAACCAGCGGCCGCCTTTTCGGGCTTCGCTTCACCTGGACGGTCGAAACCGAAGACTTCGCCCCGGAAAATCCAGACTTTGATCCCGATCACGCCATACGTCGTTTGGGCCTCGGCAAGACCGTAGTCGATATTGGCGCGCAGCGTATGCAAAGGCACTCGACCTTCGCGCGTCCATTCGGTTCGTGCGATCTCGGCGCCATTCAAGCGGCCAGAAACTTGTATTTTAATCCCCAAAGCGCCCAAGCGCATAGCATTGGTCACTGAGCGCTTCATAGCTCGGCGGAACATGATACGCCGCTCCAATTGTTGGGCAACACCTTCCGCCACCAATTGCGCATCCAGTTCAGGCTTGCGAATTTCCTCGATATTAAGCTGTAAATCTTTGATATCAAGGCCCATCATGCGAGCGACTTCCCTGCGCAGCGCTTCAATGTCTTCGCCTTTCTTACCAATCACCACACCGGGTCGAGCCGTGTGGATCGTGATACGCGCCAAGCGGGCCGGCCGCTCAATTTGAATCCGGCTGACTGAGGCGTTGGCCAGTTTCTTTTTGAGATACTGGCGAACCTTCAGATCGGTTTCCAACAGATCGGGAAAATTCCTGCTGTTGGCATACCACTTGGAGGTCCAATCGGACGCGATCCCCAACCGGATACCTGTCGGGTTAACTTTCTGGCCCATTCTCGTTCTGACTCCTGATTTATTCGGCGACGGTCACGGTAATGTGGCTGGTGCGCTTGACGATACGATTGCCGCGCCCTTTGGCACGAGCGTGCATCCGTTTCAGCACCGGGCCTCCATCCACTTGAATGATGGCTACTTTAAGCTCATCGATATCGGCGCCCTCATTATGCTCAGCGTTCGCAATCGCCGATTCAAGAACGCTCTTGATCAGTTGGGCTGCTTTCTTATTGCTGAACTTCAGAAGTTGCAGCGCCCGTTCCACCGGTAGGCTGCGCACCTGATCGGCGACTAGCCGAGCTTTCTGAGGCGAAATGCGGGCATGTTTCATGACAGCGACAGCTTGCATTGGAACGCCTCTCCCTATTTCGATTTTTTATCGGCGGCATGGCCGCGATAGGTTCGGGTGGCGGCAAACTCGCCTAACTTATGGCCCACCATATTTTCGGTCACCAAAATCGGTACATGTTGCCGGCCATTGTGGATTGCCATCGTCAAACCCACCATATCCGGCAAAATCATCGAGCGTCGCGACCATGTTTTGATCGGCCGCTTTACGTTGGTCGCTATCGCCTGCTCCACCTTCTTCACTAGATGGAGATCGACAAACGGCCCTTTTTTAATCGAGCGTGGCACGTTATTTATCCTCTCGGTTGGCTCGCCCGCACTTTAGCGAGGCGACCGATCACCCCGGTAAGGGCAACTGTCTGCATCATTTCGCTTTACGCCGGCGCACGATCAACTTATCGGTGCGCTTATTGGAGCGAGTCTTATGGCCCTTGGTGGGCAACCCCCACGGCGATACCGGATGACGACCACCCGATGTCCGGCCTTCGCCACCACCATGGGGATGATCCACCGGGTTCATGGCCACCCCGCGCACGGTCGGCCGGACACCCCGCCAGCGCTTGGCACCGGCTTTACCGAGTGAGCGCAAGTTATGCTCCTCGTTGCCGACCTCGCCAATGGTCGCCTTGCAATCGACATGCACCCGACGGATTTCACCGGAACGCAAACGCAATGTGGCATAGCTGCCTTCGCGGGCCACCAGTTGCACGGAAGCGCCGGCGCTACGGGCGATCTGCGCGCCTTTACCTGGCCTAAACTCCACGCAATGCACCTGGCTACCGACCGGAACGCTACGCAATGGCAGCGTGTTGCCCGGCTTGATCGGCGCAGCGGGACCCGACATTAACAGCGCACCCACCTCTACACCGCGCGGGGCGATGATATAGCGACGTTCGCCGTCGGCGTACAGCAGCAAAGCGATATGGGCGCTGCGATTCGGGTCGTATTCCAGACGCTCGACCTTGGCCGGAATACCGTCCTTATCACGCTTAAAATCAACCAAGCGGTAATGCTGTTTATGGCCACCACCCTGATGCCGGGTCGTGATGCGGCCCAAGTTGTTGCGGCCACCATTATGCGTCTGTTTTTCAAGCAAGGGCGCGTGCGGCCGGCCTTTGTGCAAGCCCGGACTAACGACCTTGACCACGAAACGCCGGCCGGGCGAAGTCGGTTTGGTCTTGACAATCGGCATGGAGATTTACCTTAGTTTCCGCGTGACAGAGTGATGGACATACCCTACTCCGCCACCAAAAAATCAATTTCATGGCCGGCTTCCAGCGAGACGTAGGCTTTCTTCCAGCCTGAACGTCGCCCGAAACGCCCACCGAAACGCTTGTTCTTGCCCTTGACGTTGAGCACCGTAACGCCCTTAACCTTCACGTTGAACAGCGACTCAACAGCGCCCTTGATCTCCGGCTTCGTGGCGTCATCCCGCACTCTAAACACGACTTGGTTAGCACTTTCGGCAACTCGGCTCGCCTTCTCGGAAACATGGGGAGCCAAGAGAATTTGCAGTAACCGTTCTTGACTCATGCTAACCACTCCCCGACACGCTGCGCCGCACCAACCGTCATCACCACTCTATCGGACCCAACCAAACTCACCGGATCTAACCCCACCGTATCGACCACGGCCACATTGCGCAGGTTACGGGCAGACAGGTAAAGATTAACATCCACCTCGTCGCTCACCAGCAAAACGCGGTTTTGTTCAGCCAAGCCCAAAGCGGTCAGCCAGGCGATCATCTGCTTGGTTTTCGCTTCAGCCATGTCCAGCGCATCAACAACCAGCAACCGATCCTGGCGCAATAGTTCAGAGAAAATGCTCCGCATGGCAGCACGATACATTTTCTTGTTCAGCTTTTGCGAATGATCCTGCGGCCGGGCTGCGAAAGTGACACCGCCACCACGCCATAGAGGACTACGACTGCTGCCTGCCCGAGCACGGCCTGTGCCCTTCTGCCGAAAAGGTTTAGCGCCACCGCCGCTGACCTCGGAGCGAGTTTTTTGGGCGCGTGTACCGGCACGACCACCCGCCAGATAAGCGACCACCGCTTGGTGGACCAAGCCTTCGTTAAACGGCCGAGTAAACGTTTCATCCGCCAGAGTAAGCTGGCCAGAAACTGCACCGCTTGCGTTTTTAATCTGAAGTTCCATGGTGTTTCCTCAGCGGCGCACTTTGACAGCGGGCCTGATCAGCACATCGCCGCCTTTCGCACCCGGTACCGCGCCCTTGATCGCCAGCAAGTTGCGCTCAACATCGACTCGAATTACTTCCAGGTTTTGTACACAACGCTGAGCGGCGCCGAGATGACCCGACATTTTCTTGCCCTTGAACACTCGACCAGGACTTTGGTTCTGACCAATGGAACCGGGGGCACGGTGGGACAGTGAATTACCGTGTGTTGCGCGCTGACTGCGAAAATGATGGCGCTTAATGGCTCCGGCGAAGCCCTTGCCAATCGTGGTGCCGGTCACATCGACCTTTTGTCCGGTTTGGAACACATCCACCTTTAATTCGGCGCCAACGGCGATCTCAGCACCTTCATCACCGTTCAGGCGGAACTCCCATAGGCCACGACCTGGCGCAACCCCAGCTTTAGCGAAATGACCGACCATCGGTTTAGTCACTCGGCTGGGTCGGCGACTGCCAACTGTAACCTGCAAGGCACGGTAGCCATCGGTCTGTTCCGTCTTAACCTGAGTGACGCGGTTAGGCTCCACTTCGATCAAGGTTACAGGTATCGAGACGCCGTCCTCCGTGAACACGCGAGTCATCCCGGCCTTGCGGCCGACGAGTCCTATTGCCATTTTTTTCTCAACCTCTTTTTATCGGCGGCTGCGGGCCAGAGGAAGGGAAGGCGCCCTTCATGGCCGGATTGCATACCCCTAAATTCAATCAATCAATTCAGTTTGATCTGCACATCCACGCCAGCGGCGAGATCAAGCCTCATCAGCGCATCGACCGTCTTATCTGTGGGATCGACGATATCCATCAATCGCTTGTGAGTACGCAATTCGTACTGATCACGAGCATCCTTATTGACGTGTGGCGAAATCAGCACCGTAAACCGTTCCATTTTGGTCGGTAAGGGGATTGGACCACGCACTTGAGCGCCGGTGCGCTTGGCGGTTTCGACAATCTCCCGCGCCGATTGGTCGATCAAGCGGTGATCGAACGCTTTAAGGCGGATGCGAATACGCTGGTTAGTCATGGCCGCTCACTCAATAATTTTAGCGACGACGCCGGCGCCGACGGTGCGACCACCCTCACGGATGGCGAAGCGCAGGCCCTCATCCATGGCAATGGGCGCAA
>NZ_CBTJ020000028.1:0-2500 GCF_001051235.1 Candidatus Competibacter denitrificans Run_A_D11
AATAAGAGCCTGGCGATGACCGACTTTAGCGCGAGTAGGTCTCGCACGATCATAGGCGCGGAGCGGTTTCACGGTCGAGTTCGGGATGGGGTCGGGTGGTTCCCGCACGCTAAGGTCGCCAGGCGAAAGGGGAGTGGAGGTACGAGTTTTTGAGTGAAATCGAATTGAGTGAACGCGGATTGAGCAAAAGCGAAGTACAGCCCAGCCCGAAGGGGTTGGGTGTTAGCGGATCAAGCCGCACGGTTGATTAGTACGGGTCGGCTGCACGCGTTACCGCGCGTTCACCGCCACGCCTATCCACGTGGTGGTCTTCCACGGACCTTTAGGAGTCTCAAGGACTCGGGAGTGCTCATCTTGGGGGGGGCTTCCCGCTTAGATGCTTTCAGCGGTTATCCCGTCCGGACGTAGCTACCCGGCGATGCTCTTGGCAGAACAACCGGTACACCAGAGGTCTGTCCATTCCGGTCCTCTCGTACTAGGAACAGCTCCCCGCAACACTCCAACGCCCACGGCAGATAGGGACCGAACTGTCTCACGACGTTCTAAACCCAGCTCGCGTACCACTTTAAATGGCGAACAGCCATACCCTTGGGACCGACTACAGCCCCAGGATGTGATGAGCCGACATCGAGGTGCCAAACACCGCCGTCGATATGG
Source organism: Candidatus Competibacter denitrificans Run_A_D11 (assembly GCF_001051235.1). Taxonomy (GTDB): domain Bacteria; phylum Pseudomonadota; class Gammaproteobacteria; order Competibacterales; family Competibacteraceae; genus Competibacter_A; species Competibacter_A denitrificans. Next base: position 658 of record NZ_CBTJ020000028.1, read on the forward strand.
ACTCTTGGGCGGTATCAGCCTGTTATCCCCGGAGTACCTTTTATCCGTTGAGCGATGGCCCTTCCATCAGGAACCACCGGATCACTAAGACCTGCTTTCGCACCTGCTCGACCTGTCCGTCTCGCAGTCAAGCACCCTTTTGCCTTTGCACGCACTGCGCGATTTCCGACCGCGCTGAGGGTACCTTCGCGCTCCTCCGTTACGCTTTGGGAGGAGACCGCCCCAGTCAAACTACCCACCATGCACGGTCCCTGAACCCGATAAGGGTCCGAGGTTAGAATCCCGAGCGTTCCAGGGTGGTATTTCAAGGTTGGCTCCACCGAAACTGGCGTTCCGGCTTCAAAGCCTCCCACCTATCCTACACAAGAACGCTCAAAATCCAGTGCAAAGCTGTAGTAAAGGTTCACGGGGTCTTTCCGTCTTGCCGCGGGTACGCTGCATCTTAACAGCGAGTTCAATTTCACGGAGTCTCGGGTGGAGACAGTGTGGCTATCGTTACGCCATTCGTGCAGGTCGGAACTTACCCGACAAGGAATTTCGCTACCTTAGGACCGTTATAGTTACGGCCGCCGTTTACCGGGGCTTCGATCAAGAGCTTTGCCTTGCGGCTGACCCCATCAATTAACCTTCCGGCACCGGGCAGGCGTCACACCCTATACGTCCACTTTCGTGTTGGCAGAGTGCTGTGTTTTTAGTAAACAGTCGCAGCCACCTGGTCACTGCGGCCCGCGTCCGCTCCACCCGCGAGGGGCTTCACGTACCACGGGCGCACCTTCTCCCGAAGTTACGGTGCTAGTTTGCCGAGTTCCTTCACCCGAGTTCTCTCCAGCGCCTGAGGATACTCTCCTCGCCCACCTGTGTCGGTTTGGGGTACGGATGACGAAAACCTGAAGCTTAGAGGCTTTTCCTGGGAGCTGGGCCTGGGCCACTTCACCCCGAAGGGTTCGTTATCACGCCTTGGCATTGAACCACCGGATTTGCCTGGTGGCCCTGCCTACACGCTTGAACCGGCACAACCAATCGCCGGCTGGCTTAGCCTTCTCCGTCCCCCCATCGCAGTGTCCGTCAGTACCGGATTGTTGACCGGTTTCCCATCGACTACGCCTTTCGGCCTCGCCTTAGGGGCCGACTCACCCTGCGCCGATTGACGTTGCGCAGGAACCCTTGGGCTTTCGGCGTGCGGGGTTTTCACCCGCATGATCGTTACTTATGTCAGCATTCGCACTTCCGATACCTCCAGCCGCTCTCACAAGCGACCTTCGCCGGCGTACGGAACGCTCCCCTACCATGCCTTGCGGCATCCGCAGCTTCGGTATGCGGCTTGAGCCCCGTTGAATCTTCCGCGCAGGCCGACTCGACCAGTGAGCTATTACGCTTTCTTTAAAGGATGGCTGCTTCTAAGCCAACCTCCTGGCTGTCTGGGCCTTCCCACATCGTTTCCCACTGAGCCGCAATTTGGGGACCTTAGCTGGCGGTCTGGGTTGTTTCCCTCTTCACGACGGATGTTCGCACCCGCCGTGTGTCTCCCGTGATTGCACTTCCCGGTATTCGGAGTTTGCCTCGGGTTGGTAAGCCGGGATGGCCCCCTAGCCGAAACAGTGCTCTACCCCCGGGAGTGAGACACGAGGCGCTACCTCAATAGCTTTCGGGGAGAACCAGCTATCTCCGAGCTTGATTAGCCTTTCACTCCGATCCACAACTCATCCCCGACCTTTTCAACGGGCGTGGGTTCGGCCCTTCAGTGGGTGTTACCCCACCTTCAGCCTGGTCATGGATAGATCGCTCGGTTTCGGGTCTACTCCCAGCGACTGATCGCCCTATTCGGACTCGGTTTCCCTGCGCT
>NZ_CBTJ020000029.1 GCF_001051235.1 Candidatus Competibacter denitrificans Run_A_D11
ACCCGCTATGAAAAACTCAAAGCCAACTTCCTGGCTTTCGTCACCGTCGCCCTCATCGTGATCATGCTCCGCTAGCAATTTTGTGAACACGGCCTAGCACTCCCACAAACCGAACAAGCCGGATTGCGCTGCACCTTCAGCGTCCGCCATTCCATGCGGGCTGCATCCAGCAACAGTAACCGGCCCGCGAGCGTCTCACCACAGCCGACCAACATCTTAATCACTTCCAGCGCTTGGATACTGCCGATCACCCCCACCACCGGCGCCAGCACCCCTGTTTGCGCGCAGGTCTCTGTAGAGGTGGCGCTATCCCGGTACAGGCAGCGATAGCAGGCCCCTTGCGCGTGCGGTTGCCAGACCAGCACTTGGCCTTCCATACGGATCGCCGCCCCCGATACCAAGGGTACTCTAGCGCCGACACACGCCGCGTTGATAGCCAGTCGGGTAGGTAGATTATCACAGCTATCCACCACCACATCGGCAAGCGCAACCTGTTCCCGCAAAGCCGTTTCGGTCAATGCCGCCGGCACGGTTTCTATCTCAATGGTCGGATTGAGCCTCAATAAACCATCGCGGGCGGATTCCACCTTGAGCCGACCGATATCTGCTGTTCGGTGGATGATTTGCCGTTGCAGGTTTGACAAATCAACTTTATCGAAATCGACTAGCGTCAATCGGCCAACACCCGCCGCCGCCAGATACATCGCTGCCACTGATCCCAAACCGCCCAGGCCGATGATCAGGGCATGGGATTGGCGCAGCCGCTTCTGGCCCTCGATATCGAAGTCCGGCAACAGAATTTGCCGGCTGTAACGCAACAATTCGTCGTCAGTCATGGTGGCTTCAGTCGTGGTGGATGACACGCGGTTCTCATTCCCACGCTCCGGCGTGGGAATGCCGTCGCGCCGCTCCAGCGGCCCGGATCAGGGGACAGACTTGCGACGCCGGAACGTCTGAACCTGCTCCCAGGCCGGAGCGTGGGAGCCAGGCCGGGTCCCATAACAGGATTTGCCGGTTGTAACGGAGTAGCCCGTCGTTGGTCATGGCAGGGCCTCGCACTGGCATTAATAAGGAATAAGGGCAGATTGTAGCTGCTAACGCCTGAATCACCGTCGCCGCCAAGCTGATAAACTGCGCATTATGCTGACTCTACGCCAACTCTCCCTGCAACGCGGCGGCAAGCCGCTATTCGAACACGTTTCGCTCACCGTCTATCCCGGCTGGAAAGTCGGGCTGATCGGCGCCAACGGCTCTGGCAAATCCAGCCTGTTCGCGCTGTTGCTTGATGAACTGCATCAAGACGCCGGCGATCTGGACCTGCCACCGCGCTGGGTCATCGCCCACGTCGCCCAGGAAACCCCAGCATTACCGATTCCAGCGTTGGATTATGTGCTGGACGGCGATGCCGAGCTACGTCAGATTGAGCAGGATTTACAGGCAGCCGAAGCCGCGCATAACGGAACGCGACAGGCGGAATTACACGCTCGTTTCGAGGCCATCGACGGTTACAGCGCCCGCGCCCGCGCCGGCAAATTGATGAACGGTCTCGGTTTCGCTCCCGACCAACTGGAACGGCCGGTTGCGGAGTTCTCCGGCGGTTGGCGGGTGCGACTGAACCTAGCACGGGCGCTGATGTGTCGCTCCGATCTGCTGTTGCTGGACGAACCGACCAACCATCTCGATCTCGATGCCGTGTTGTGGCTGGAACAGTGGTTACGCGCCTATCCAGGTACGCTGTTGCTGATTTCCCACGACCGCGATGTGCTGGACAACGTGGCTGATCATATCGCCCACATCGACCAATGCCGGATCACCCTCTACACCGGCAACTACGCCGCCTTCGAGGAACAGCGCGCCACACGCTTGGCCTTACAACAGGCGGCCTACGAGAAACAGCAGCGCGAAATCGCCCATCTGGAAAGCTTCATCACCCGCTTCCGCGCCAAAGCGACCAAGGCCCGCCAAGCCCAAAGCCGGATCAAGGCGTTGGAGCGGATGGAACGGATCGCCGCTGCCCATGTGGATTCGCCGTTTAGTTTCAGCTTTGCCGACGCGGGACGGCTACCGAATCCGTTGCTGGCGGTTGAAAAGGTCGTCGCCGGTTACGGTGAGCGGCGCGTGCTGGAGCGGGTGAATCTGGTCATCGGCCCCGGCACCCGATTGGGGCTGCTGGGGCCAAACGGCGCGGGCAAATCGACCTTAATCAAGCTGCTGGCCGGCCTGCTGCCGCCGCTGGCGGGACGGATCGAAACCGGCCAGGGCTTAGCGATTGGCTATTTTGCCCAACACCAGCTAGAACAGTTGCGGCCCGATTGGAGCGCGCTGCGCCATTTGCAACAGTTGGACGAACGCGCCACCGACCAGCAGTTGCGGGATTTTATCGGCGGCTTCGGTTTCAACGGCGACCGGGCGCTGGAGTCGGTTGCGCCCTTTTCCGGTGGCGAAAAGGCCCGGCTGGCATTGGCCTTGCTGGTGTGGCAGCGGCCGAATCTGCTGCTGCTGGACGAGCCAACCAACCACCTCGATCTGGATATGCGCCACGCACTGACCCTGGCTTTGCAGGATTATCAGGGGGCGCTGATCGTCGTCTCCCATGACCGCCATTTGCTGCGCACCGTCACCGACGAGTTTCTATTGGTGGCAGAAGGCCAAGCGCAACCGTTCGACGGCGATTTGGATGATTACCGCGATTGGTTGAACGAACGTCAACGGGCGGCCAACCGGGAAACTGCACCGCGTTCCGCTGGCGACGGCAACAGCACCCTTGACCGCCGTGAACAAAAACGCCTGGAAGCGGAACGTCGCCAGCAATGGGCGATCAAGCGCAAGCCGTTGGAGCAGCAGATTAAAAAACTGGAGCAGCGGATGGAGAAATTACACGCCGAACAAACCCGGCTGCATGATGAATTGCTGGAACCGACCCTGTACGAGGATGCGCAAAAAAATCGCTTGAAGGAACTACTGCTGCGCAAGGCGCAAGTGGATAAGGAGTTGGAAGCCGTCGAAAGCGATTGGCTGGAAGCGCAGGAGGCGTTGGAGACGCTGGCGCAAGAACAATGACCTTCAACTTTCTGTCAAATCGCCGTATCTTATTGAATTTACTCGCAGTTTTAGCGGCTATCGGCGGCTTGTGGGCGCTGTACTTCTTTTTTTTCCGACCGCCGCCCACGCTGCTTGGCCCACCGGTCGTCATCACCCGTGCAGAATGGGGTGCAGCGGCGCCTGATCTACGATTGCAAAACCCAAAAGACCGCGAAGTGTTTAATACGGTGGTCATCCATCATTCCGCCATGCCAATCGATGAAAGACCGCGCGAAATCCAGCAGGTGCACATGCAGGGACGAAACTTTCAGGATATCGGCTATCACTTCCTGATCGGCCGGGAGGGGCGCGTCTATGAAGGCCGGAGCCTCGCTGTGCATGGCGCTCACGTCAAAGAGCATAACGCCGGCACCTTGGGAATCGCCCTGCTGGGCAACTACGAAGAACTCGAACCGACCGCCGAACAAATTCAGCGATTGCGCTGGCTGATCAGCACACTGATGGCCAATCATCCACTCACCCACTTGGCGGGACACAGGGATTTTTTGCCGGGAAAAACCGTTTGTCCCGGCAAAAACCTGGCGGCGTTGCTGCCAAAACTCGCCGCTGAACTGGGCTTACGCTTCGGCACAGACGGTTACGTCGGCCCGGAACCCACACCCGGCATACTGCCGCCGCCTGTCAGTTCGGCGGCCGATCCCGAACCGGTAACGCCCTCCCATTAAGCGGCCAACAAACACGTCCGACTCATTTCTGCTCAGCAATGTCCGTCGCGCCTAGCCAGCGCTCGACGGTACTCACCAGATCCCGCGCTTCGACCGGCTTGGCGATATAATCATCCATGCCCGCTTCCAGACAGCGTTCCCGATCCCCTTTCATCGCGTGGGCAGTCATGGCAATGATTGGAACCTGCGGCCATAACACCCTGGAATCGTGCTCGCGTATCCGCCGGGTTGCGGTATAGCCATCGAGTTCAGGCATCTGACAATCCATCAACACCAAATCGTAACGGGTGTTTTGCAGCGCCGAGATGGCTTCTATCCCGTTGGCGGCGACATCTACCCGGAAACCGGCATGAGTCAAAATGGCCAATGCGACCTCTTGGTTGACGGCGTTATCCTCAGCCAGCAGGATACGGGCTTGCTGCGCCGCAGACCGGTCGAACCGGCGTTGACTGATCACCCGCGCCGAAACCGGTTCCTCCAGCTTGCCGCCCGGTCTGGCCAGTTGCTCCAGGTAAGCCCGTAATTGCGCCTGGCGGATCGGCTTGATAATGCAGGCCGAAAAACCGATCCGCGCCATTTTTGCCGCATCGCCAGTGCAATGCCCTATCCTGGTCATCAAGATCACCCGTGTTTGGCCGTTGTCCGTCCGGCTCTTGATCCGACGACATAACTCAACACCATCAATCTCCGGCGCTTTCAGGGCGATTAACACGATAGCGAACGGATCTCTAGCGGCGGTAGCTTCCTGCAATTTCGCCAAAGCCTCTTCCATATCAGTCGCCTCGGCGTAGCGGCAATGCCAATAAGCCAGCAACGTGCTGATCAATAAGCGATTGGTCGCATGATCATCCACTACTAACACGTTCAAGCCCGCAAGTTCGATTTGCTTAGTTGGTCGAGCTATCAGCGGATCTGCCACCGACCTGAATACAGCGGTGAACCAAAACGTCGAGCCTTCTCCCTCGACACTCTCTATCCCGATCTGCCCACCCATCAACTCGCAAAGCCGCTTGGCAATCGCCAACCCAAGGCCCGTCCCGCCGTATTTACGTGCAGCGGAGCCGTCTACCTGGACGAAGGGCGAAAATAACGCCGACCATCGCTCATGAGGAATCCCTTGGCCGGTGTCTCTCACCGAAAATTGGAGAGTGAAACGGTCGTTATCGACCGCCACCTGGTGGACCCGCACGGCAATTTCGCCTTTGCGAGTAAATTTGACCGCGTTCCCGATCAAGTTCACCAGGATTTGCCGCAAGCGTCCTGGGTCGCCACGCAGTAAATCCGGTAGGGCCGGATCAACCAGGCAGGTCAGTTCCAAGCCTTTTTCTTGTGCTCTGACCGCGAGTATTTCGGCCGTGTCTTCCAAGACAGCACGCAAGCCAAAATCCACCTCGTCCAGCGTGAGCTTGCCGGCTTCGATCTTGGAGAAATCAAGGATTTCGTTGATGATTCCCAACAAGGCATTGGCGCTAGAGCGAACCACTTTGGCGTAGTGGCGCTGCTCCGAATTCAACGCAGAATCCAACAGCAAATCGCTCATGCCGATGACCCCATTCATGGGCGTGCGGATTTCGTGACTCATGTTGGCGAGAAATTCGCTCTTAGCCCGATTGGCTGCTTCGGCGTCTGCCCTAGCCTGGCGCAGGGCGGCTTCGAGATGCTTTTGCTCGGTAATATCGGTAATAAAACCATGCCAGAGGATGCCGCCGTCGGGTTCGCTCTGAGGTATGGAGTTACCTTGGCGCCATGCCACCTCTCCGCCGTTGAGGACCACCCGAAACTCGCATTTCCATGGTTGTAAAGTGCGCGCCGATTCAGTAATAGTGCTCTGCATACGCTCCACATCATCGGGATGAATGATGGCAAATACTGGGCCGGCATCGTCACGGAGCGCCGCTGGTTCCAAGCGGAAAATCCAGCGGGTTGCCTCGCTTGCATACGGTACACAGGTACGGCCGTCGGCAAAGCGCTTGAATTGATAAACTACACCAGGAACTTGTGAGGCGATTTTACTCAAGCGTTGTTCGCGCTCCCGTAACGCGCTGAGCGCCTCACGATTACGGCGTTGCGCCATAAACAAAACTAACAGCAATGCCGAAAGCAGTGAAAACACCACCATCGACATCAAGCGGTTGCGCGCCACCAACGCCAACCAGCGCTGTGCGCTAATATCGACACCCAGCACGGCAATCGTCTGTCCAGCCGCATCGGTCAGCGGCATCAACCCACTAAACCAAGTCCCCCAGCGGTCAGTTTCCGGCCCGACAATCGTGCCTTTTCCGGTTGTGAACACAGCGGACACCGAAGGTGGCACCTCATCGAAGATCTGGCCGGGCGGCGATTCGTCCGGCGTGTTGGGCGGTTCCGAATCGACCAGAAAAATAACGTGCTCATCAGCCTGACGCAAAAGGTAATAAAAGCGAACGCCTGCCGTCGCTGCTCGTAACCGCATCAACTGCAATTTAAGTCTTTGATAAGTTTGAGTCTCCAGATCGGAATCCGCACCCGCCAAACCTTGGATCGCTGCCACATCGACGACAGCAGTACCAATCTTAGCCAGATTGAAGACCTGATCGCTTTGCTCACGCTCGGTGGTGGAACCCACCCGGTCGGTAATGAACCAACCCATGACCAAAATGGCCGCCAGCAATGACAACAGCAGATTTTCCAGTGGCGGCTCCACCCACAGGTCGGTGACTGGTCGTCGATGAGTTGCAGTAAAGCGCAAGAATGCCAAGGCGATCACACCCGCTAGCATTCCTCGCCAAACTTGGATGGGTGTGGCGGTCGCTGCGAGAAACGCTTCTTGATTGAGCAATACGGCGGGCAAAAACTCCGTCTGGGGTACGATAGCGCCGGCGGCGACGGCATAAAACGCCATAGCAATAGCAGCGACCGCCAACTCGGTGCGGCCGACGCTTGCACGCTCTCGATAGCGCCACAAAATCCAGGCCGTCCACAGGCCGCCGGTCAACCCTAATGCATAACGAATTGTGGCACTCAGGCCGGGCGACCCGGCCAGCCCTCCCAGTGCTGCCAAACCGAGTAAGGTCGGTATCAGCCAACGGCCGGGCCGCTGTCCTCCCAAACTGACGGTGCCCCGTCGGGCGAATTCCAGTAGGCAGAAAAAGGAGCTGGCCAGCAGCATCGGCCGGATAGCCAGCCATTGAGGGTCATCATCGAGTGCCAGGCTTAGCAGGTCCAACCACTCATTGGCACCATGCAAAAGCGCGAAACCCGCCAACAACGGCCAAGGCATAGCATCGCCAGTACGACGCCCCATCCCGTGGAGCATCGTCGCCAACAGAAAAAAGCACAGCCCATAAACAAAAAAAACGTAATCCATCTGCCGGGTGAAAAAATCGGCCATATCGTGGTCACGACCGCCTTGAAACCGCCTCTATCCTCACACGAGTATCTCGTAGAAGGCAGCGTATGCAAACGGTGTCGCCGACAACAACGGCTACCATCCGCACAGCCCGGATAAAGGCATTAAAAGGCTATTAAGGTTTTTAAAACATAGAGTTGGAGATAGATCTTTTTAGATGGCCCACCCGCCCAACAGCGCTTGGCGCCGTTGCGCCAACGTAATGAAGACACGCGATTTCTATGCCGATGATACGCTAATGTACCATTTGGCGGAATGGCCAGGCTAACACCCTCACGCTATATAACAAAGCACCAAGGGATAAATCAGCCGCAGTCTCACCAAAATCGATACGATTTCATTTCAGCCCACGGTGCGTGATTGACCAGAATCAGGCACGAGCCGCTAGCGGGTGCGGCCACATCAGTCGATGGCTGGGCATCGGTTGAGTCGGTTTTCTGCAATAATCGCCAGCCATTTGAGTTTTCAAGAGATGAAACATGGAACATTTCGTCCATTGGTTCCGGCAAGCCGGGCCTTATATCAACGCCCATCGTGGCAAAACATTTGTGGTGCAATTCGGTGGCGCAGCTATCGAATCTGATCAGTTCGCCAGCCTGATCCACGATCTGGCCCTGTTACATGCCCTCGGCATTCGCCTGGTGCTAGTACACGGCGCGCGACCGCAAATCGAACAGCGCTTGCGAGAAGCTGGCCGTGAGCTACGCTACGTGAATGGGTTGCGACTGACCGATGCCAACGATCTACGGTGTGTCAAACAGGCGATTGGGCGGGCGCGCATCTGCATTGAATCCGCGCTGTCGATGGGGGTGGCCAACTCTCCCATGCAGGGCGCTCGCTTGCGCGTGGTGTCTGGCAACCTGATTACCGCCCGGCCGCTGGGTGTGCGCGAGGGGATCGACTACGGTTTCACCGGCGAGGTACGGCGGATCGACCGGCGGGCCATCCGCCTATGGCTGGATGAAGGTGCTATCGTCCTGCTATCACCGCTGGGCTATTCGCCGACCGGGGAAACCTTCAATCTGAATGCCGAAGAGGTCGCAACCGCAACCGCTATCGCGCTACGCGCTAACAAACTGCTGGTGTTGAGCGAAAGCTCGGCAGTGTGTACACCAGATGGCCAAGCCGTTCATCAACTCAGTCTCAGTGACGCCGAACGGTTACTGGCCACCCATCCCGGCTTGGCCGAGCCAACGATTCGTCACCTTCAGCAAGCGTTGCGGGCGTGCCAGGCTGGGGTGCGCCGCATTCATCTACTGGAGCGTTCTGTGGATGGCGCGCTGCTGCTGGAGTTATTCACCCGCGACGGTACCGGTACGCTGATCACCGCCGATATTTACGAAGGCTTGCGCCCAGCTACCATTGAGGATGTCGGTGGCCTCCTGGCGCTAATCCAGCCCCTGGAGGACGACGGCACCTTAGTCCGCCGCTCGCGCGAGCGATTGGAGATGGAGATCGAGCGATTTGTATTGCTGGAACGTGACGGCGCGATCATCGGCTGTATGGCTTTATATCCCTTTCCCGATGAGCAGGTGGGTGAACTGGCGTGCGTGGCCATCCACCCCAATTACCGCGATAGCGGCCGCGCCAAGACGCTGTTGCGCTATGTCGAACGCCAGGCGCGCGAACAAGGGTTGCGGCGCTTGTTTGTGCTCACTACCCGCACCGCGCACTGGTTTCAAGAACGCGGCTTTGAACCCGCCGAGGTCGCCCATCTGCCAGTGATGAAGCAGGCGCTTTATAACTGGCAACGCCGCTCGAAAGTATTCATCAAAACACTGTAAGCTACCGACGCATCAACTTTTTGAGGACTTCATCCCATGCCGGCCAGCACCGCTGTGCGAATCGTCCAAATCACCGATCTGCATTTGAAAGTCGAACCCGGCAGCCGTCTGTGGGGCGCGGATGTTGATGCCGGCCTGCACGCCGTGCTGGCGGATATCCGCCAACGGCAGCCAGCCGCCGATTTTGTTCTCGCCACCGGCGATCTGGTCGGTGACGAACCACAAGCCTACCCTCGCCTGCGCGAGCTTTTGGCAACGCTGGGCAAGCCGGTCTATTGCCTGCCGGGTAATCACGATTTTCCAGGTCCCATGCAGCAGGTGCTCAGCGGGGGACTGGTGCGGCGCGAGCGCTACATCGCAGTCGGCAACTGGCAGATCGTGCTGTTGGATTCCAGCTTTCCCGGCAGTCCGGTTGGCCACTTGGCTCGCGGCGAACTGGGGCTGCTGGATACCGTACTAGCCACCAACCCTGACCTGCATACGCTCATTTGCCTGCACCACAATCCACTGCCAATCGGCACCGGCTGGCTAGATACCATGACAGTAAGCAACGGTGCAGTGCTGTTTGCGGTACTCGACCGTTATCCTCAAGTCCGCGCCGTGCTGTTCGGCCACATTCATAGTGAATTTTCCAGCCGGCGAGGGGATGTGCATTTATTGGCGACACCAGCCACCAGCGTGCAGTTCAAACCCAATACTCCAGATCCCCAAGTCGATGATGTACCGCCCGGTTATCGCTGGCTTGAGCTTTATCCCGATGGCACCGTGGCCACCGGCGTAAAACGGGTTGAGTGGGCCGCAGGGCGACCGACGTGACGCGGCGTGTCCCGGCAGGCTTTCCAACGTATAATCGGGTTTATCAAAAAAACTCTGGTTTGAAATCTCCCCCTTCAGTGGGATCATCCTGCATGGAAAGGCGCAGCCTGTTCCATGCTGTTTCGCCCGGTCACGGGTGCGGATTGAAACATGAAACTCAAAGATGACTTGGTGAGGCATTACCTTTGGCTCCGCCAATATGGCCTCAACGACTCCCACAGCGGCAATATCTCGGGGCGTGACGGCGAATCCTTCTGGGTGACTCCCAGTGGTTGCTGCGCCGATCTCCTCAGCAGCGGCGATTTGGTCGAGTGCCAGCTAGAGGGAAGCATTGGCAAAGGTGCTTCGTTAGATGCGCCCCTGCATCTGGCGGTCTATCAATCCAATCCGCAAACCGGTGCGGTACTGCACAGCCACGGCCCTTATTCCGTGGCGATGACGATGGACAATGAGGAATTTTTGCCAACCGATTTCGAAGGCCAGTTGTATTTCAGCCGGGTGCCGGTCCTGACCATCCCCTATGATCAATACCAGGCCCGCTCACCGAGCATGGTCGCTGAAGTGCTGATGGATTACCCTATCGCCGTGGTACGCGGTCACGGGGTCTATGCCTGCGCCGCCACGATCAATCTCGCCTACAAATGGACCTGCTCGCTGGAGCTATCGGCCAAAACCGCCTTCATCGCTCAGCAGGCCGGGAAGATTTAGCCTGACCAGACAACCTTAAATTACCTCGCTAATGCCCCCGACAAACCTGGAACGCTGCCCCTGGTGCGGCAAGGACCCATTGTATGTGCGCTATCACGACGAGGAGTGGGGCGTTCCGGTCCACGACGACCGCAAACTGTTCGAGATGCTGATATTGGATGGCGCCCAAGCGGGTTTGAGCTGGCTGACCATTTTGCGCAAGCGGGAAAATTACCGCCAAGCGTTCGACCATTTTGATCCAGAATTGATCGCCCATTACGACGAGTGGCGCATCGCGCAACTGCTCACCGATCCTGGTATCGTGCGTAACCGCCTCAAAATTGCAGGGGCGGTCAAAAATGCCCGTGCCTATCTGGCGTTGCGTGAGCGGCATGGCCCTCTCACCGCTTTTATTTGGCGCTATGTTGACGGCGTACCACGCCAGAATACCTGGAAATCATTGGCTGAGGTTCCAGCCAAAACGGTGGAAGCGGAAGCGATGAGCCGGGACTTGAAACGGCTTGGCTTCACCTTTGTCGGACCCACCATTTGCTATGCCTTCATGCAGGCTGCCGGGATAGTCAACGACCATCTGATCGGCTGTTTTCGGCACCACGAATTAGCGCAAGCCTCTGACTGACCAACGCCTATTGGTGACTCGCGGGGACGGTATCACGATCCTGCGCCGCTATTGGCGCTGCAAAAACTCTTGGATGGCCTGCCAGTATTCACGGTAGCCTTGAAGGTCGTTATGGCCGGCGCTGGCAATCGTCACTCGCTCTTTCGGACCAGCCCACAACGTAAACAGGCGCTCAGAATGCCGAGCGGCAATCACCTCATCGCGGCCGGCGACGATCATGCGTAATGGTACGGTCAGTTTGGGCGCCAGCGTTGCAGAATCGTAAAGATCGCCGAGCACAGTTCGCACCGGCAGAAACGGATAGAAATCCTGGGCTACCTCGGTGATACTGGCAAACGGGGTCACCAGTAATACGCCCCGCACCGGCCGCTGGCTGACAAGATGACTGGCGACGCCGCTGCCCAAACTACGTCCGATGACCACTACGCGAGCGGGATCGATAGTCGGCCGGCGGATGAAATGATCGTAAACCGCCAGCGCATCGCCCAGCAAAGCCCGCTCGCTCGGATGACCGCTGCTTAGGCCATACCCGCGATAGTTCATTAAACCCAGATCCCAGCCCGCAAAAACCGAGCCGAATTCCAGCATCCAGGACACTTCTTCAGCATTACCACCGAAATACAGAACCAACGGTCGCGCGGAACCCGTACCCGCCGGCAGATGCCAGCCGTGCAATTGCACTCCATCGCTGGTTGTGAGCGTCACCTCGAGTGCTTGCGGATGGCGGGCTAAAATCGCTTGACCCGCCGTTGGGGTGAGCGGCTGCGGAAAATAAATCAGTTTTTCCCCAACATTCAGCAACGCCATGAAAAGACCTCCAGCGACCAACAGCAGGGTGGCAATAATGGCTAACGCACGACGCACAGCGACGACTTCGACTTAACTGCGTTGGCCCGCTTTCTCAACTGCTTTGGCATTAAACTTGGCGGCATTGATCACGAAACGCTCGTGAGTGCCTTGGCAGATCGAATCGATACCATCGTGAGCCTCGACTGCGAACTTGAGTTTTTTACCGTCTTTTTCCACTAAACGTACTTTTACCGTCACGGTAAAACCCGGTGGGGTGGCGGCGGTATGACTGAGATCGACATGGGTTCCCACCGATTGCTCGTGTGGCCAATCCAAATGCGGCTTTAACGCCTGAATGCAGGTCCATTCGATCAAGCCGACCATGAATCCGGTCGCAAACACCTCCGGCATTGCCTGAAATTCCAATGCTTCTGGATAGAGATGGGGAACCGTTTTGCTGGGCGGTACCACAAATTCAAACTCACCGGTCAAGCCGGGTTGCAGGCTTTCGCGCATGGGTCACACTCCTCAAAGGACTGAACAAATCCTGGGATAGTCGCAGGGGGTGGCGGTAAGCCAAAATGGGCTGGATAGCGCACAGCGAGCAGATACAAACCCTCAGCCGGTGCGGTTACTCCGGCTTGGGTGCGGTCGCGCCGAGCCAAGACCTCCCCTGCCCATTCGACCGGTCGGTCACCGGTCCCGATAGCCATCAAAACGCCGGCGATATTGCGCACCATGTGGTGTAAAAAGGCATTGGCTTCCACCTCCAGCACCACCCCATCGCCTTGCTGGCTCACCGTCAGCTCACGAATTTCCCGTACTGGATGCCGGGCTTGGCAGTCGGCGGCACGAAAGGAACTGAAATCATGTTCGCCGACCAGCCGTTGTCCGGCGTTATGCATCCGCTCAGTATCCAGAGATTGATAACACCACGTCGCCCGCTTTTGCCATAACGCCGACCGATACGGTTGGTTGAAAATCAAATAGCGATAGCGGCGACCGAGTGCGGAAAACCGAGCATGAAAATCATTAGACACTTCCCGCGCCCAACGCAGGCTCAGATCGGACGGTAGATGAGCGTTGCCCCCCAAGATCCAGGCACGGGTGGTGCGAACGGCTGTGGTGTCGAAATGAACCACCTGACCCAGCCCATGAACCCCGGCATCGGTTCGGCCGGCGCAGACCAGCTTGACGGGATGGTCGGCCACCTTGGCCAGAGCGTGTTCCAGGCACCCTTGCAGGGTTCTGACCTCCGGCCGTTGTGCCTGCCAACCTCGGAAGCCGGACCCGTCGTATTCGACGCCTAACGCCACGCGCATGAGTCGCTACGCTAAAACGAAAATCCCCCGGCCACGGGGGACCGGGGGATCAACTTGCCGGCGGCTGCGTTACGCACCTTTGGGACTAGCAGCGCCACTATCCTGATATAAGGCCCGCACCATGGGTTTGTCGCGGTTATAGATATCGCCCCGGAAATTGGCCAAGCCATTCTCATCGACCCACACCGTCCAGTACAACAGATACACCGGCACTTCCTGCGGCAGATTGACGACCCGTTGCTTGCCACTGGCAGCGGCGGCTTTAATCGTTTGCCGATTCCACTTCGGATCGTGCTTGAGCAGATACTCGGCTAATTCCACCGGATTGGAGAGTCGGATACACCCGGAGCTGAAGGTGCGCTGGCTTTGACTGAATAACCCGCGCGTCGGCGTATCATGCAAGTAGACGTTATAGGGATTTGGGAACATAAATTTGATCCCACCCAGCGCGTTGCGCGGCCCGGCGTCCTGGCGGAACTGATAATTGAAATTGTCCTTACCCACGGCTTTCCAATTGACTGAGGCCGGATTAATCTGCTGGCCCGCGTTGTTATACACGCGAATATTTTGCCGAGCCAGAGCATACGGATTGCGCTTCAACTGGGGCAACTTGTCCTTCACGGCAATGGAACGCGGTACATACCATTTTGGACTCATCACCAGATAGGCCATATTAGCGGTGAAGGTCGGCGTTTGCCGCTCTTCTCGGCCTACCACAACCTTGGCTTCCATGACCGGTTTGCCGTTTTCGACGACGTTCATTTTGAAATTGGGGATGTTCACCAAAATATAACGCGACCCCAACTGATCGGGCATCCAACGCCAGCGTTCCATGTTCAGCTCGACTTGGCGAATCCGTTGGGTGGCCGAAACGTTCAATGCGGCCAAAGTGGAACCGTTGACCGACCCCGTTTCGCCCAAGCCGTGACGCTTTTGGAAATGACGCACGGCATCAGACACCGCTTTATCGTAAATCGGCGCCTTACCGGGATCGCCCTCGGCCAAATCACCGCTAGCCTGTAAGCGCAAGCGCAAGTTGCGCACGGCCAGACCCTGAGCGCCTGGCCCCAAAGCGCCGCTGACCACCGGCCAGCCGCCAGCTTGCTCGGCTTTCCGATAGCGCTGCAATACATCGCGCAACTGCGTATAGCCTTTTTCTTTCGGCGATAGATCGCGCAACGACTCAGCGATGCCACCGCCGGCCAGCGCGCTGCTCAGCACTTGGGCGAGATCACGCGAACGGGGTTTGATCGCCCAATCCGGGTCGATTTTGCGGGGAGCAACTCGCCCCGATAGCAGGTGTGAGGCATAGCTCAGATAGGTGTCAGTCAATAGCAGATCGAATTCAGCCAACTGTCTAGCGTCCCCACCCCCTTGATGGTGGCTGGTTTCCAGCTTGTGCAGCGCATTACGGCCGTAATCACTGGATCGCAAGCCTTCATTTTCAGCCTCTCCCAACGCCTTGAGCAGATCGGCGACCAGCGCCAGCGGCCTGCCGTTTGCGTCCAACCAAGCCATCTGATAGTTGCGCTTGGCATAAAACGGAATCAGGTAATCCAGTTTGCGTAATTCACGATTTTGCACGGAGAGCCGAGTAGGTAACGGCTCGGTTCGAATCTGTTGGCAAATCTGCACGGCCACTCGCGTTTGCAGTCCTCCGCCCTCACTCGGACAAGGCGGCAACGGTGGTGGCGCGGCCGCAGCTTCCCGCTGCGATGCGGATTCCGGCTTGACAACGATGTCCGGCTCAAGCTCATCTTGCGTCGCATCCTCACCTTGATCGGCTTGCAACGTAGCCACAGCCGGCCCATCAGCGGGCGACGCCTTATCAGGCATAGCCGCCGCCGGCGCCTTGTCAGACACCACACTGCTAGTAGTGAGCTGTTGTGCGACCACCTGCATCGAATCAAGCGCAGCACAAGCGCCTAACAGGGTGGGAACCAACAGAAAAAAAACGATCCGCTTCGACATAAGCATCAATACCCTAAAGCTCTGGGACAGCCTAAAATGTCGTATCAGCATACCAACAAAGTATCAAAAAAGCCACTCATTTCAGTCAAAAAACAACATCGTGTGGCCCTATTTTTACCGAACAGAGGATTAGACGGTCTTGACAGCAGATAATTCCAATTTTACCAATGCGATACTTCACGCAATTCCAGCAAAATTTCATTCAGCGGCGCACCAGTACTGTCCACAACACAGACCAGATTGGCAACGCCACACAGGGACAGCTTGGCGCCGCGAATAATCCAACCGTGCGGTGGCGTCCAGCCACGCATCCCGCTGAACATCGCCAGTTGATCGGCATTGCCCTGAGCGATGCGCCGGTAATCGCGGGCGAACTGCGCCAACCGGCCCATATCGTTGTGGCTCATCAGGCCATAGCCTTCCAGTAGATAACCGTCATCACGGAAATGGCAGACGACGTTCACGCCATCCAACGCCAGCAATCGCCGGATCATGCTCATGGTACAGGCTCCTTCCTTTCCAGGATGGCGAAGGCGGCCTCGTAATCGGCTTTTTCATTGGCCATCACCACGCCCGTGAAGGGTGGCAGACTAAATTTACCGGCCTGCTTGTAGTTTTCGCGCTGCAATCCGCTCACGACCACCGACCAGTCAAAGCCGATCAAAGTGAATTGCTTAATCGGATAGAAACCCTCCATGCCGGTCACTTTTTCCCAACCACGCGCCTGCATCGTGGCGATGCTCAAATTGGCTGCGCACATATGGGCCAGGAGATCCAGCACCGATTCGTTGATCCGATCTGGATGGGCGATGCGGTGATCCAGTAACTCACCGCTGCCCCGAAACTCGAAAGCAGCCATCGCTCCTGGCAATTTCAATAAATCGTCAAGCATATTCATAAAAATCCCTCCTAATCCCTTGAATTGGTATGAAATCGAGGCGGCTTCAAATCATGTCCGCAGGTATATTGGCCAGGGCTTGGCGCATGAATCCGACAACCTCGTTAATCGAACTGTTGCTGTTATCAAGCAGACAGAAAACATTAGCGACCACGCAAACGCTGTAGTTTGGGCCATGGACCAACCAACCGCGTGGCGGCATAAAACCATTGAGCGGCTCCAAGGATTCCAACATGCTGGCTTCCATATTGACGCTCATGGTGGTGGCACGGCACATGATGGAAGCCATACGGGCATGCTCTTCGCTTAAAGCGCCCCGATAGGAAAAGCGATCACCCCGGTAGGCGTATTCGCCAGCGGCGATGACGCCTGGTTTAGCCAGCAGATCGGTCACAATGCTCATCCGGTGATATCCTCAAGTAATGGCCGGCATATCATAGATTGCGATACGGTCGAAAGCGGGTTCAAACCGTTCTCGCTATTTTAAAAACATAGTCAAGATCTTGGTGAAATGCATGTCGCACTGCAAATTTGCAGCGGGCGTCGTTATCGTCTCAATACCATCAGCAAACCATGTTCCGCGTTGATCCTTTGGGGCACCCCCTCTCAGGGGATGTCTTACCCATCGACCCGCTGTTACCGGCCATTGTTGCCGGCTTGCGCGATGTCACCGCCCTGGTATTGCAAGCGCCGCCGGGGGCGGGGAAAACCACGCATGTACCGCTGGCTCTGCTGGCGGCACCTTGGCTAGCCGATCAGACGATTTTATTGCTGGAACCGCGCCGACTGGCGACACGGGCGGCAGCGGCTCGCATGGCAGAGTTGCTGGGCGAACCACTTGGTCAGCGCGTGGGATACCGCACCCGCTTCGAAAGCCGAATTTCACGCCAGACCCGCATCGAAGTGGTGACTGAAGGCATCCTAACCCGCCGCCTGCAACATGATCCGGCCTTGGAAGAGATCGGGTTAGTGATCTTCGATGAGTTCCATGAACGCAGCCTACAGGCCGATCTGGCGCTCGCGCTCTGTCTTGACAGTCAGCGTGGGCTGCGTGAGGACTTACGCTTGCTAGTGATGTCAGCCACGCTGGATGGCGCGGCGGTCGCCGGATTACTGGGAAACGCCCCGATCATCACCAGCGAGGGGCGTTCGCATCCGGTTGCCATGCATTATCTGCCGCGCGATCCCGACGGTCTTGATCTTGGCCTCATCACTCGTGCTGTGTTGGAGGCACTGGAGCACGCTGCGGGCGATATTTTGGTGTTCTTGCCAGGTGGCGGCGAAATCCGCCAAATCCTGCGCCGTTTAACCACCGAGCCGACTTGCCTGGGCCTGTCGCTGCACCCGTTGTATGGCGACTTACCGGATGCCGACCAGCAACGCGCCATCCAACCCGATCCACAGGGGCGGCGCAAGATCGTCTTAGCCACCGCAATTGCTGAAACCAGCTTGACCATTGAAGGCATCGGCGTCGTGATCGATTCCGGTTGGACTCGGCGCCCCCGCTTCGATCCCGGCAGCGGTCTAAACCGTCTGGAAACCGTGCGCGTTTCTGGGGATGCGGCCGAGCAACGGGCCGGACGGGCCGGACGGTTGGGGCCAGGACGCTGCTATCGCCTCTGGAGTGAAGCGACCCACCGCCGGCTCCCCCCGCAGCGCAGCCCAGAAATTCTCAATGCTGATCTGGCACCCTTGGCGTTGGAACTGGCTCAATGGGGCACGCACGAGACCGCGCTGGCCTGGCTTGATCCGCCCCCGGCTGGTGCATTAGCACAAGCACGGGCGGTGCTGACTGAGCTGGACGCGCTGGATACACAGGGTCGCATGACATCGGTGGGCCGAGCGCTGGCTGCCTTCCCCACTCATCCACGCTTGGCACATTTGCTGTGGCGCGGTGCGGCGCTCGGCTTGGGCGCAACGGCCGCTAATCTGGCCGCTCTCTTGGAAGAGCGCGATCTTTTGCGCGGCGAACATTCCTTCGGCAGCGACCTTGAGGCACGTTTAGAGGCTTTACAGGCGTTTCGCCGACACGGCCGCGACGGCGCACACCGTTGGGGAGCCGACCCGGCCGCTTGCGCACGTAGTGAGCGAGCGGCGCAGCGCTGGCGACAGCGATTAAACATTGTCGGCAACGGAGAAACCACAACATCGACTACCGTTGGCCTATTACTGGCCTTGGCCTATCCCGACCGCATCGCCAAACAACGCGATGTCGGTAGTGGGCGCTATCGGCTGGCCAATGGCCGAGGCGCGCGCCTGATGCCCGGTGATCCCCTGATCAATCACGCCTGGCTCGTTGCAGCCCATTTAGATGCCGGTACCAGCGAAGGGCGTATTTGGCTGGCGGCTCCGGTTGCACCAACCGATCTGGAAATCCACCTCGCCACCCATCTGCACACCGTCAGCGAGGTGTATTGGGATGAACGGCCGGCGGCAGTCAACGCCCGCCAGGAGCAGCGGTTGGGTGAACTGGCGTTAACCAGCACCCCCTTAGCTGATCCCGACCCGGATCAGGTACGCAACGCGATGCTGGTGGGGATACGGCAACTGGGACTGGATAGCCTGCCGTGGACTGCCGAGCTGCGAGACTGGCGGGCACGGCTTTTGTCGCTGCGACACTGGTTCCCGGCGGAAGCCTGGCCAGACTTATCCGATGGTTGGCTAACCGCGCATCTAGCGGACTGGCTGGAACCCTGGCTGAACGGCATTACCCGACGCGAACATTTGCAACGGCTTGATCTGACAGCGGCATTATACGATCTAGTCGAAAACCGCCAGCGGGTGCGGCTGAACGAACTGGCGCCAACCCATTGGCAAGTTCCTAGTGGCTCCCGCATTCGGTTGCATTATCAGCCGGGTGAACCGCCAGTGCTGGCGGTCAAGTTGCAAGAATTATTCGGTCTGGCCGATACACCGCGCATCGCTAACGGCCGGATTGCAGTGACCCTGCATCTGCTCTCGCCTGCCCATCGACCGATTCAGGTCACCCAGGATTTACGCGGCTTCTGGCAACGAACCTATCCTGAAGTGAAAAAGGAGTTGAAAGGCCGCTATCCCAAACACCCCTGGCCGGATGATCCCTGGACCGCTACCCCAACACGTCGGACGCAGAGAGTACGCAGACCGGGAGGCGGCTGAAATTTGCCGTTTAAGGAACCATCTCGGTGAGTTGGCCTGGCATCATGATCGTGATGCAGCCTGGCAAGCCTAAAGTGCAAGCCAGCACAGAGGTGTTATTTAACACGGGCATATTGCCCAACATCACCGTTGGTGAACCCACGATCCATGGCGCTGGTGTTAAGGGCGTGCAAGGGACCGGCGTTGGAACCCCCATAGCGGCGGCGGTCGCCGAAACGAATGCCGGATTGGTCGGTGAGAAGCACATGCCAAAGGGCATGATGTTGACCATCGGCTTATTGTCCATGATATTGGCTGCCGGCTGACTGCTGCTCAGCATCCTATTTTGCGGCAGCACGACCAACGTGCTGATACCGGGTGGCACAGCGAACGCACATTTCAGCATCGCACCGTTACAAACATGCATGGACATGGGCGCACCTCCTCAATAACCGACTGTCGTGGTTAACTATAGCCTAATCAACCTCAATCAGCAGAGAAATAACCCATGTATAGCGCTTTGAAACACCTCCATCTCACCACGGTCGCTCTGACTTTTTGTCTTTTCATAGTCCGTGGCGTGTGGATGCTGATTGATTCGCCGCGCTTGCAACAGCGCTGGGTACGGATCGTGCCACATCTCATTGATACGGCCCTGCTGGCAAGCGCCATCGGGCTAACGCTCATACTAGGGCAGTATCCGTTGGCGGATGGCTGGCTGACCGCCAAGGTCTTAGGATTGATCGTTTACATCATCCTGGGCAGTATTGCCCTGAAATACGGACCCACCAAAACCATCCGCGTCGTGGCATGGCTCGCGGCGCTGATGGTCTTTGGCTACATCGTCAGTGTCGCTCTGAGCCACACGCCGCTGGGATTTCTGGCAGCGCATTAAGAGGTTGGGTCTTCGGCAAAGCGTCGCCAAATCCGAGGCGCTTTGCCGATCAATCAGTCAATCTTTGAACAGGATGCGCAGGGCATTCTCTCGCCCCAATCGATTGGCCTGGCAGCAACAATCCACTCCCCATTCAGCCAGCGCTCGCCCATCATCCATCATCTGATGTCCTACAAAGCTCAAGACCGCGAATTGGCTATCCGAAAATTCGTGTGCGCTGCGTGGGTCAGTTACCTTCAAGGCCACCTTAGCCTGGGCCAAGCCTAAATCAACATAGGCTTTAAAACTACTCATGCCGAGCGTAAGCCACTTCTCCCACTGGCCAATCACCACCTGGTTGGTCTTCGCCAATGAGGCGATGGCGGGACGCATAGGTTCGAAAAACGGAACGGGCATATCGTTCATGTATTTTCTCCAAATCAGATAGTATCCGTATGATATTACATAAAATATTGCAAAGCAACATCAAACACCTATAACCATTAATTTATTAGGTTAAATGGTATAATAGACCCCGGCCCGACTGGCAAAACCTGATGCCGACGGGCCGTATCGCTTCGCACAACCGGGAATAACTAAAATGTCAATCGGTACCACGATTACTGAATTCATCATCGAAGAACAACGGCAGATGAAAGGCGTATCGGGCGAGTTCACCGCCTTGGTCAACGATGTCGTCATCGCCTGCAAAGCCATTTCCAGCGCTGTCCGCTACGGTAGCCTGGTCGGTGTGCTCGGCACCGCCGACACGGACAATATCCAAGGCGAGACCCAGAAAAAACTGGATGTTATTTCCAATAATCTCTTCATCAAGCGCAACGAATGGGCCGGTCACGTCGCCGCTCTGGCCTCCGAGGAGATGAGCGACGTTTACCATCTACCTCCCCAGTATCCACGCGGCAAGTACCTTTTGGTCTTCGATCCATTGGATGGGTCCTCAAACACCGATGTCAATGGCGCGGTCGGCACCATCTTTTCGATCTTACGCCGTCCCAAGGACAGCGAGGGTGAACCCACCGAGGATGATTTTCTGCAATCTGGCGATCACCAGGTGTGCGCCGGTTATGCGCTGTATGGCCCTTCCTCAATGATGGTGTTGACCACCGGTCACGGTGTCAACGGATTTACCCTGGATCAACGCATCGGCGAGTACATTCTGACCAATCCCAACATGAAAATCCCCGAAGAGGCCAAGGATTTCTCGATCAACGCGGCGTACATGCGTTTCTGGGACCCACCGGTTCGGCGCTATGTAGACGAATGCCTGGCCGGTAAAGAAGGCCCGCGCCGCAAGGATTTCAATATGCGTTGGGCGGGCGCGATGATCGCCGACGTTCATCGGGTCCTGTGTCAGGGGGGAGTCTTCCTCTACCCAAACGACCGCAAGCTGCGTGCTAAAAACCAGGAAGGCAAGCTGCGCCTCATGTACGAAGCCAGTCCGATGAGCTTTATTATTGAGCAGGCAGGCGGCTTAGCCTCGACAGGCACTCAGCGTATTATGGAATTGCAGCCCACCGGCCTTCACCAGCGTTGCCCGGTTATTTTAGGGTCCCGCAACGAGGTCGAACGGATCATTTCCTATCACCTAGAAGCGCAATGATCTTGGCCCTTACTCGCCCCTAGCCGGACGGTGGCTCCTTTCTTACCTGCGCCGATCCGCAAGACTGCAATCTCTTGGGACGCTGTACGCGAGAATGCCGCTCACGTACAGTGCTTCCTTATTTATTGTGTGTAACATACTATGATTATGTGGTTCACATCGGTATCAGCCTAAACCCCAGCAAGTTAAGCTGATAATTTCAAGACTTCTCCTATTGCAGAAAAATTTTGGCCATGGAATCCAAAACCGCTCACGCCGAACCGCTCGCCGGCAAACTCCAGCGCATTGAGGATTTAGCCGAAAAACTGATTTATATCAAATGGAGTCGAGAATTCTTCGTGCTGTTGCAGCGGGCGGCGCAAGATACGCTCAACCTGACCCGTGGTCAGCCCGAATACCAAAAGATCGCGGCCCTGGCGGAACAGATTGATGGGCAAATCAGTGAATGTCTGGAAAAAGGTGAGCTACCCAAAGGAACTGACCGAGATCGCCTGATCGCCGTCACCGGTGCCCTCTGCCGGTCTTGGCCGGCCCCTCAAAACAGCACCCAGGACCAGAATACCGCTACGGCCGACCCCAATCTGCCGCTTTTCCTCAACTGGCAGTCCGATGAATGGCCGCAGCAGGCGGGGGTAACCACACCTCTGTCCGCCGCAACCGTCTGGTTGGTGGCGTCGGAACCCATGAGCGACTTGGTCGGCCAGCTCGAAAATCAGAGCGGCTTTCAAGTCCAGCAGTATCCCGATTTAGCGCAAATCGGCAAACTGCTGGCGGAATCCCAACAGCCCGCCGCGCTGATCATTGACCTGGACCATTGCACCCATAATCCTGCCATCCTGCAACAAATCACCACCTTGCGCCAAACGCTGGCGGCGGAAGCACCGATTCTGTTCATCGCCGAGCGCGGCGATATCACCGCCCGGCTTGAAGCCGTCGAAATGGGCGGCTCCGGCTATTTCACCAAACCGGTAGATACCGCAGCACTCGTGGAAGTGCTCGAACGGTGGATTTCCTGCAAATCTGGCCGCGTCTTGATCATCGATGATACCCTGCCCACCGCCCGTGAAATCGCTCGCTGGCTAGAAAATTGGGGTCTGATCACCCAAGTCTTGGCGCAACCCCTGCAAGCGCTGCAAGCGATCCGTGGGTTTCAGCCCGGCGTGCTGATCATGAATCTGGACATAAAAGAAACCAACGGTTTGCAACTGGCGCAAGTTCTGCAACAACACGAACAATTCCAGCCCATACCGCTTATCCTGCTCTCGGCGCAAACCGATATTCGCCAGCGTTTGACCATGGCCGGCTTGAGCGGTGAAATGCTGCTTGATAAGCCACCCGATGCGGAATCGCTATTGGCCGCGGCCACGAAACGGCTGCGGCACAGACCCAATCCATACCGTAGCTTAAACCGGATCAGCAATCGCGATAGCGTAAGCGGCCTATGCAACCGACCGTACTTTTTGGCGCATCTGCATCGGACCCTAACCGCCACCACCGCTAACGCCCAACCTCTGGCGGTCATGCTGATTAGCTTGGACAATCTGCGTCCAGTTGAAGTCGCCGATGCAGCGGCGGCTGATGAAATCATCAGACTCGCGGCCAAGCGCTTGCAGGCCGCTTTGGGCACCGGCCCCATCACCGCCCGCTTCGGGGATGCGGTGTTTACCGTACTGCTGGGATTTACCAACCAGGAGGGGCTGCTTGTCACCGGACACGCGGTGCGCAATGCCTTGGAAACCGACCCCTACCCCTTCGGCGGCAGCGAGTTTCGGCTACGGGCCAGCATCGGCATCAGTATCGCCAGTCCGGCCAAGCCGGAGGCTGCCCTGCTGATTCAGCAAGCCGATCTTGCCTGCGGGATGGCACGCGGCAGCAAAGACACCCGGATTCACGTCCATCATGCGCAAACCACCGAGCAAGACACGCAAAATCCACAGCAGCATAAGCTGTTGGAAGAAATCCGCGAAGCCGCCCAGCAGCAACGGATGAACCTGCTGTTTCAACCGATTGTCAGCTTGCGCGGCGATCCCACTGAGCGCTATGAAGTCCTCTTACGGATGCGTAACAAGGATGGCTGGGAGCTGCTGCCGGAAACCGTCTTCAGTCTGGTCAAGCGTCATCGGATCGGTATGGTTCTCGACCGTTGGGTAATCGTTCACGCGATTCGTTCCCTACGCCAGCGGCTGGGACGCGGGCACTCTGCGATCCTGTTTATCAATATTTCTCCCACCATTCTGCAAGACGAAGAACTGTTCAACTGGTTGCGCGATGGTCTGAAAAAAACCGAAGTTCCGGCATCGAGCTTAGTGTTCGAGATCGCAGAAACGACCGCCGAGGTCAATAAACAAACCCTGCAACCGCTGCTGTTGCGGCTCAAGGAATTGGGCTGCGGGCTTTCCCTGGATCATTTCAGTGGCCGTGAACGAGGGCTGACACTCGCCCAGTTGCTAGAGGTCAACTACGTTAAGCTGGAGAGTCGTTACACGGCGGATTTGGTCAATGATAAGGCCCGTCAGCAGGAACTGACCCAACTGGCTCGCCGCTTGGCCAGCCAAGGTATCACCCCTATCCTCACCGGCATCGAAAACGGCGCCACCTTACCCGTACTGTGGTCGTGCGGCATTGATTATGTGCAAGGCTTTGTTTTGCAACGGCCGCATACCGATATGAGCTTTGATTTCGGGCATGTCGTGCTGTAGTCGGTCATGCGGGTCGATCCGGCGACGGGCTTATTAGACGCAGCCCGCTTTCAACCATCCCCCCACTGTGATGACCGCCCGGCTGGGCTGATCCCCGACTTGATTGTGATTCACGGCATCAGTCTACCGCCCGGCGAATTCGGCGGACCGTGGATCGATGCTCTATTTACTCATGGAATCGACCCGACTGCTCACCCGTATTTCCAGACTCTCGCCGGCTTACGAGTCTCCGCTCACTTACTCATCCGCCGCGATGGCACTCCTGTGCAATACGTGCCCTTTCACCGGCGGGCCTGGCACGCGGGTGAATCGGTTTATCAAGGTCGCTGCCGCTGCAACGATTTCAGTGTCGGCATTGAGTTGGAAGGTACCGACCAGTTGCCCTATGACGACCGCCAATATACGCGGTTGGCAGCCGCTATCGTTGCCTTGCGCCGGGCCTATCCTACGATCCTGCCTGAACGCTTGGCCGGCCACGCGGATATCGCCCCTGGTCGCAAAACCGATCCGGGGCCGGCGTTCGATTGGGCCAAGCTGCATCGATTACTTAAAGAGCGCAATCATTAGATAAAGCTGGCCGGATCAACGATTTCTTGAGTTGGTCGATCTGGTTTAGGACATGGTGAGCGCTCGGCGGCGGGGCTATCCGCCAGCAGGGCCGTCACTTGTTGCACCCAAGTAGCGATCAGGTCGGCGGCAGGCCGCGACTCGCATAGATGGCAGCCTTGGCCGGCCCACAAGGGCATCAAATCGGTCACCCCCTGCTCGGCTGCCGCACGGCCTAGCTCTTGGGTGAGGAAAAATTGCAGGGGAAACCCTGGCAATTCCGTTTCATGAGCGCGCATCTCATCGGCCAAGCGGTTGCGTAGGACGCGGCCGTACCGACCGGTGAAAACCCGACTTAAGGTGGTGGCGATTTCGCTCCCCTGGCTCAACAGCGCCTTGTACGCCGGATGTGCGCCACTCTCTGGACAAGCCAGGAACGCAGTGCCCATTTGGGCGCCGACCGCCCCCAGCACCCGCACGGCAGCGATGCCACGCCCGTCCATGATACCGCCAGCGGCAATGATGGGGACTTGGACATGCTTGGTTAACAAGGGCACCAGGGTCAGCGTGCCGACTAGACCCTGTTCAGGATGGCCGATGAAGGTACCGCGATGACCCCCCGCTTCCGCACCTTGCGCAACGATGAAATCCACACCGCTCTCTTCGAGCACAATCGCTTCCAGTAGATGAGTGGCGGTCCCTATGGTCGCAATGCCCGCATCACGCAACAAATCCAGACAAACCGCGTCCGGCACACCAAAGATGAAGCTTAAAGCGGCCACTTGCTCACTGATCACCACATCCAGTTGTTCAACGAAATCGGGGACTTCGCGCAGCGCGGTCGGTCCCGGCGGCAATCCCAATTCGGCTCGGTAGGGCGCGAGCAGCGTGCGGGCGCGGGCGATCCGATCCAAATCAATTTTGGCTGGAATACCGGTCGCCAAGTTGACCGCGAACGGCCGGTCGGTTAGCGCGCGAGTTTCGGCAATCGCCTGTTGCAACTGTTCTGGCTGGAGATGGCTAGCCGCCAGTGCCCCCAGGCCACCGGCATTAGCGACCGCCGCTGCCAGTTGTGGGGTACCCGGACCACTGGTCATGGGGGCCTGGATGATCGGATAGCGAATCCCAAGGCGTTCGGTCAATACAGTTGTGGACCAGTTCATCGAACATCAACTCTCATTTGAAACCTCCCCCTTCAGGGGGATAATCGTGCATCGGAGAGATGTAATCTCTGCTATGCGGTTTCGCCCAGCCCAGGGCGTAGATTGAAATCGAGTGATTGAGCACTCGTGACTCAACAAAAAACAGAACGGCCGTCGACGCCGGTCGGCCTGCCTGCGATGGCCGCCACGTTGCTCATGCCTCGCCCAGCAAACGGTGGATGATGTGACCCGCCAGCATCATGCCGAATAAAGCCGGCATGTAGGAAATCGTACCGTTCACCGCACGACGTGATCCGGGTTGATTGCCGCTGTCGGATGGGTGTGGCAGCGGCGGGTGGCGCGGCTCATCGCTGTAGATCACC
Source organism: Candidatus Competibacter denitrificans Run_A_D11 (assembly GCF_001051235.1). GTDB lineage: Bacteria > Pseudomonadota > Gammaproteobacteria > Competibacterales > Competibacteraceae > Competibacter_A > Competibacter_A denitrificans. The sequence continues at coordinate 26,445 of NZ_CBTJ020000029.1, forward strand.
GGGTAAGTCAACGGCATACCCAGCTCTCGCAAGCGCCGCCGCAGCTCGCGCGCCAGCGGACAGCCCTGCGTCTGATCCAAGCGGGCTGGCCGTACCCGACTCACATCCAGGCAATTGCCAGCGCCGAGCGCCGAAATCACCGGCACCTCTCGCCGCAGACAGGCCGCAACCAGCGCGACCTTGCACGCGATACTGTCGATGCAATCGGCGACAAAATCGTAGCCACCCGCGATGATCAATCCCTTGGCAGCAGTCGGCTGCAAAAACTCCTCCATAAGCACCAAATCCAGAGTCGGATCAATGTCCTGTAAGCGGGCCGCCATCACGGCCACCTTGGAGGTGCCCATCGTCGAATGCAGCGCCACCAACTGGCGGTTGAGGTTGGACGGGGTGACAGCATCATGATCCAGCAAGGTCAAGCGGCCGACCCCGGCACGACCCAAGGCTTCAGCCGCATAACTGCCAACGCCTCCTAAGCCGGCCACCAGAACATGGGCTGTCCGCAACCGCGCCAGCCCCTCACTCCCAATCAGGATTTCAGTGCGTGCGTGCGGATGATTCATCAACAATCCTAAACAGGCAGCGCGCATTGGCGGTGGTGGCAGCGGCGATTTCGGCAGGATCAACCCCGCGCAATTCGGCCACACAAGCTAACACGTCCGGTAAAAAAGCAGGTTCATTGCGCTCGCCCCGTCGGTTACAGGTCGGCTGATCAGGCGCATCGGTCTCCAGCATGAAGCCGTCCAGCGGCAGATAACGCAGCAAAGCACGCAGCCGGGTGGCGCGTGGATAGGTCACTGGTCCCCCGAAACTGAGCAAAATCCCCGCATCCAACAAGCGTCGCGCTTGATCGACGCTGCCGGAAAAGCTGTGAACTACCCCACGCACCCCAGGATAGCGGCGGATGTATTTGATCACCTGATCGACCGCGCGGCGGGCATGAATGATCGCCGGCAAGCCATGACGGCGCGCCAACTGCAATTGGCCGGTAAAATAATCGGCCTGCGCGCCAGGGTCCAAGTCAGGGAGATAGTAATCCAGGCCGCATTCACCCACCGCTGCTGGGTGTTCCTGAACTAGCCAATCGGCCAGGAGGTCGAGATGCTCCGGCCGATGCTCGGCCAGATAAAGAGGATGCAGGCCATAGCCGGCGTAGAGTCCCGGATAGCGAACCGTGATCGCCTTGAGCCGTGGCCACCAGCGGGCGCTGACCGCCGCCAGAACCTGCGCCACGACACCATGCTTGCGGGCGCGTTGGTAGGTGGCGTCGCGGTCGGGATCGAAACAGGGATCATCGAAATGATTATGGCTATCGATCAAGGCTAGCATGATCGTTTGGCTTCAGGCAGTAACGACTGGTGGGAATCGGCGGTGAAAAAGCGTACCTGGTTGGAACCGCAATCCTTGGCCCAGCGGAGCGCCTGCGCGGCATTTTCCAGCAGTAGATCGACATCAGTGCCATCGACTGGGCATCGGCTAATCCCGATGCCGGCACCGCTGATGAGCGTCTGGCCATCCAGTTCGATAGGTTCGGCCAAGACTTGCCGGATGCGATCTGCCAGCCGGCCAATCTCTTGGGGGTCGTCCAGCTCCGTCAGGACAAGGACAAATTCATCGCCGGTCAACCGGCAAACCGTATCGGTCTCGCTGACCAACGCAAGCAACCGGCTGCCGACCCGCTCCAGCAACCGGTCGCCCACCGTATACCCGTACTGCTCGTTAACCGCTGCGAATCGATCCAGATCAAGCCGCAAGACCACCACGGAATGCTGATGGCGCATCGCATGAAGCAAGGCTTGGCGCAAGCGATCCCGCAGCAGGGTAGAGTCCGGCAACCCGGTCAGTGGATCACGACCGACCGGATAGCGGATATTCTGAGCAGTGGCCCGGTGTGCAGAGATGTCGTCGAAAATGGCGATGTAATGGCTGATGCGTTGGTTTGCATCCCGCAACGCGGTAATCCCTAACCATTCCGGATAGATTTCGCCGTTTTTACGGCGATTCCAAATCTTGCCTTGCCAGCGGCCGGTTTCCTGAAGGTCGGCCCACATCGACCGGTAAAAATCCCGGTCATGTCGCCCGGAAGACAGTGTGCGTGGATTACGCCCGCGCATCTCTTCCAAGCAGTAACCGGTCACTGCGGTAAACGCGCGATTGACCATAATGACGGCGTTGTTACGGTCGCTGACCAGAATGCCCTCGCCGCTCTGCTCGTAAACGGCGGCAGCCAAGCGCAAATCTTGTTCGGCACGCCGGCGCTGAGCCTCACTCTCCAAATTATCCAGCGCGAACGACACATCGGCCGCCATCTGATCAAGCAATTTGACCAGTTCAGGATCGAAGAAGTCGGGTTCGGAAGCATACAAGCTGAACGCCCCGATCACTGCGTCTGCCCGTCTTAGGGGAAATGCCGCACACGCACGGACTCCAGTGGTCGCCACGAGGAATTGCCAGTCGGGTTCGCCGCCGTGGTCATTCAGCAAGTCGTTGTTTAACCAACGCGCGCCGCTACTCACCACCGTATGCGCTGGTTGAGTGGGCAACGCGACTCCCTCGGTGATCGACTCGCCTCGTGAGGGCAAGCGGCTTCGCAACTCGCCGAAAGCGGCTTGCGGCCGTAGTTGCTGGGTGGCGGGATCGACCAACTCAATCCAGGCACCTTCGAGTTCGCCGCATTTGACGGCGATTCGACAGATTTGCTCAAAAAGCGCATCGGCGGTGCCGGTGTTGTGGAGAATCGCTTCGTTGGTGGCGTTGAGCGCGGCATAGAAACGGCTGATCCGCGCCAGACGGTGCTCGGTGCGTTTGCGAGTCGTGATGTCATCGATGACGACGATGAAATACTCCGGCTGCCCTTTGGCGCCGCGCAGCAAGGACACGGTAAGATTGACCCAGACCGTCGTTCCATCCCGATGAAAATAGCGCTTCTCCATACTGTAGGTACGAATCTGCTCGGAGAGAATTTGCTCCACCAACCACAGATCCTTACTCAGATCATCGGGGTGGGTCAGTTCCTGAAAGGTTTTTTGCAGCAACTCCTCGCGAGCATAGCCGATCATCGCACATAACCGGTCATTGACCCGTAGCCAACGGCCATCGGGCGCGACCTGGGCCATACCGACCGCCGCTTGTTCAAAAGTAGCGCGAAAGCGCAGGGCCTGATCAGCCAGCGCGGCCTCGGTTCGCTTACGTTCGGAAATATCGCGGACGACTGATTGAAAATAGAGCTTCTGCTGATCGGTAATCGCCCGTGCGCTGACTTCCACTGGAAAAGGAGTCCCATCCCGCCGCTGGTGCAGGCGCTCGAAAATCGCTCCTCCGGTGGCGGCCACCCGCTGATAATCCTCCGCCAAAGCCTCCTTGGAGGAGGCGAACCGCAATTCGATAACCGGTCGGCCGCGTAGCTCCTCCGGGGTGCGTCCGTAATACTCGAAAACACGATCATTCACCTCAATGATCGTGCCATCTTCCGACAGCAGCACCACCACGTCCCAGGATTGCCGAAGCAACGCTTCGTGGCGGCTGGATAGATTGGCGCGCTCAAAATCAACGCGCAGGCAGTCCAACAAAAAATGGGCCTGGGTATTCCGCCACCAGAACAGGATACAGACCGAGCCAGCAATCAAGGCGAACAGCAAGACAAAACCGAACCAGACCAACAAGCGCACGCTGACCGCCGTATCGCCGAAATGCCGTAGCACCTCGCGATAAGCTAAAAGACCTGGAAGCACGGCCAGCACGGCGAACAGCACCAGCAAAGCCATCGGCATTGACGCTGTACGGGGCGGCATTTGTAGCTGGGCTGCCAACTGCTTTTCGGCATCGAGCCGACGGAGCAAAAAAAACAGCGCGAGACTCGACGCGATAACGAACGCCCAATCCTTGGCGGTTTGTAGATGCAGGGTTGCTTCGGCATCCAGATTCAACCAGAACACCAGTTGATCAGAGCCGAAAATCCACAGGGTTGACACCACTGCGTAGAGCATGGCCAGGGAAAATGCGTATTTCATGGCTGCGCGGATGACCTGAAGCCGCGAGCTTGCTCGATTATTTGCGCCAAGTAGGAGTCCAATCATGTTCTTTCGTGTTAAGTATATGCGCTAATACCGCCGACCCAAGGGGTTTGCCAAGCTCGCCGCAACACCTGATCGATTCAGCACCACGCCCATTACCAGCCAACTCGCACGACGACTGCCCAGCACTGGGCGAAGCGGGCAAGCCAACCTCACCCTCAATGCGACTGGCAAGCCGCTGAGCCTTTCGATGGAGAACCCGATGCAACGCAGCGATATCCTCGCTTTTTTAGTCTCTTTAGGCATTACTGGCCTGCTGATCTGGGGACTGGTTTATTTTATCAATACGTGGTGGGCACGCCTGCCCAAGGCCGTGGCGTTGATCGTCTGCATCCTCTTGGCGGTCTTGGCCATCGGCTATCCAATCTACGCCTTGGCCCGCTGGTCGGATCGCTATCTGGCGCGAGTGCGGGAAGCAAAAACACGCGGGCAACGGGTCGAATGAGCGCCAATCGCCAACATGACCGAGACCGCCCGTAACCATGTTAGGGCTGTTCCGACACTGGCACCGCCGCCGGCGGCTACAACGTGTCCGCCTATCCGACAGACAGTGGGACTGGGCTGTTGCTCAATCACCCTCTCTGGCCGGATTGACTGAGGGCGAACAGGACCACTTGCGAGATCTGGCGAGCTTGTTTCTGGCGGAAAAAGCACTGGAACCGGCCGGTGGCCTGGTGCTCACGCCGGACATGGGTTCCCTCATCGCCGCTCAAGCGTGTCTGCCGATCCTTAACCTGGGCCTTGATTATTATCGGGGTTGGCGTTCGGTGATTCTCTATCCCGAAGGTTTTCTCGCCTACCATGAATATACGGATGCAAACGGCCTGGTGCATAGCGTCCATCGGCCCTTGATCGGTGAAGCCTGGGAACGTGGGCCAGTGATCCTGTCCTGGGCTGATATCGCGCAACCCTCATCGGCGTCAGGACTCAACGTGGTCATCCACGAAATGGCCCATAAATTGGACATGCTCAATGGTGCGGTCAACGGTTTGCCGCCCCTGCATAGTGATATGGCGGTGGGTGACTGGAGCCGCGCTTTCAATGCCGCCTACCGGCATCTGTGCCGAGCGGTGGATCAGGGCCTGCCGACGATCCTGGACCCCTACGCTGCCGAAAGCCCCGGCGAATTTTTCGCCTCAGTCAGTGAAACGTTTTTTGAAACACCGGAACGGGTGATTGTTACCTATCAAAAAGTTTATCGGCAGTTACAAGCCTTCTACCGGCAGAATCCGCTAGCACGACGGCCGGCTGAAGTGCTTCCGGCTATTGTGCCGGACCTTGCCGAATTCGCAGAAACCGACGAGTAAGCCTATAAAAAATCGTCGATGCGAGCAGGCTCCCAAACCGCACCCTGGACCCGCCACTCGCCACCGCGCCGCTCCAAACCCAAATCGAAGCGATACAGGTCGGCGCTTAGCCCCACCAGATCATCGGCCCGCGCCACCGGGCGACCGGCCATGGCTGCCGCGACACTCACCGTTGCCCGATTGGGTCCGGGAAATTCGATGGTGCGGACGCGCGTGAACAAATGAATGGATTGTTGGCGCAAGATCTGGAGCCGGAGCAGATTTTCGATGGCCTTGCGGTCGTTACCGGCCTTATCAACATAATCCTCCGCGATCAAATTACGCAGCGCACTGATATCGCGCTGCTCAGCCGCCGCTTGCGCCTGAGCGAGCCACGCTCGAATCTCGGCTTCAGGGGTGGAAGGGCGCGAACAGCCCACCAGGCTCAGCACGCAGGCTAGCCACGAGATCAGTAGCCAACGACTCCAGTTCAGCCAGGCCATACGATCCCCCATTCACCCCAGCCTGGATTACAATGCGCCAATCTTGGCCCTACCCATCCCCTAACCCACGCGCTTACGCCATGAACCATCGGTTTGAAATCCTCGATAAGTCGATTTGCTACAGCGGATTCTTCCGCATGGAAAAATATCGGTTGCGCCACGAGTTGTTCGGCGGCGGCTGGAGCACCGAGATGACGCGCGAATGCCTGGAACGCGGCCATGCGGTGGCGGTCTTGCCCTACGACCCGATTACCGATCAAGTGATTCTACTCGAACAGTTCCGGATCGGCGCACTGGACTTTCCGGGCGGGCCTTGGTTGCGGGAAATCGTCGCCGGCATTATCGACCATGCGGATGAAACCGCTGAAGAGGTCGCTCATCGTGAGGGAGCCGAGGAAGCCGGTTGTGAATTCCTTGATCTGGTACCCATTTGTCGCTACCTGGTGAGTCCAGGCGGTACTTCAGAAAGCATCACCTTATTCTGCGGCCGGGTCGATACCAGTACCGTGACCAGCGGTATCTGCGGTCTTGCCACCGAGCATGAAGATATCCGCGTCTGGGTGGTATCACGCGCCGAAGCGCTCGACTTGCTTCACACCGGCCGGATTAATTCCGCTGCGCCGATCATCGCCCTACAATGGTTGGCATTGAATCAATCGCACTTATTGGAACGCTGGGGCTGCATCCAGCCTTAAATCCCCAGGTGGCGTAAATCTGGATCGACTTGGGCGCGACTCCAAACCTCACGAAACAAGTCGAGTAACTCCTTGGTTCGTTCGGTCGGTTCCGGTTGATACCGACCGAGCAATCGACGCGGATCGCTGAAATGCAGCAACGCCCGGTCGTCTGCAATCCAAAACCCCTGCCCCAACTCCGGCTGATCCGGCATTTCCTGCCGGTTGGGCGTGCGCAGAATCAGCGTTGTCGTCAACCGCTCGCTCAACCGCGCCAACCCTGGACACGCGCTTCGCCAATCGCGCGCCGGCGGTAATAGCAATTGCAAACGGATTTTCGGCTGGCTGACCACCCGGTTACGAATGGCGGCAAGCACTTCGGCATCGTTGTAGAGTTCGGGCCGCACCACGGGCACGTAAACGCTTAACGTGCGCCGCATCCCATCAAGTAGGCTCAGGGCCGCCTGCCGACTGTCGTCCAGGCCATGGAGCGGAACCGGAGAAACCTGCGTGTCGTCAGCCATTGCCACCACCTCGCTGTCGGTAAAATCATTAAGACACCCGCTATCAGTTTACCTCGGTCCCGGTCGGCGATCAGCCGGTTTGCCGCTCCAGCGCCCATATCACATGCTCCCGCACCAATGCCGAGGGATGCGCCAAACGCGCCTGTAAAGCGGCGATCACCGCCGGCGACTGCGGCGCGTTGCCCAAGGCAACGGCAATATTGCGCAGCCAGCGTTCATGGCCAAGACGACGAATTGCACTGCCTTCGGTGCGGCGCAAAAACTCCGACTCGTCCCAGGCAAACAATTTCAGCAGATCGGGCGCATCCAGTTGATGGCGGGTACGAAAATCCGCTTCGGCGGCAACCTGCGCGAAGCGATTCCACGGACACACCAACTGACAATCATCGCAACCATAGATGCGATTGCCGATAGCTGGACGAAACGCCAGCGGGATGGAACCCTGTAGCTCAATGGTGTGGTATGAAATGCAGCGGCGTGCATCCACCTGATACGGCGCGACGATGGCCTGCGTCGGACAAATATCCAGACACGCGACACAGCGCCCACAATGCGCTGTCACTGGTTCATCCGGCGGCAGCGGTAAATCGACGTAGATCTCGCCGAGAAAGAACCAGGAGCCGGCGCTACGGTCCAGCAAGTTGCTGTGCTTGCCGATCCAGCCCAAACCCGCCTGTGCTGCTAGTGCTTTTTCCAATACCGGTGCGCTATCCGTGAACACCCGATACCCAAACGGCCCCACCACGGCGGCGATCCGATCCGCCAGCCGTTGCAGGCGCTGGCGCATCACCTTATGGTAATCTCGACCCAGGGTGTAACGGGAAATGTAGCCTAGCTCCGGGCGGCGCAGCACGCTCCAGGGTTCGGCTGCCATTGGCGGCAGATAGTCCATTCGCGCTGAAATCACCCGCACCGTTTCGGGCACCAATTCCGCCGGTCGGCTACGCTTAACACCGTGTCGGGCCATGTAGGCCATCTCGCCGTGAAACCCCGCCGCCAGCCAAGCGAGCAGCCATGTTTCATGCTGAACCAGATCGATACCGGAAACCCCGACCCGCTGGAAACCCAGCTCATTGCCCCAATCTTTGATAGCGGTGACAAGCGCGGCGAGGGATTCGGCAGTGAGATTAGGGGTCACGGTGGCGGCTGGATTTGCGAAAATGACCGGCGTATTGTGCCCTTTACTGTTGTTGCAAAGGAAATTTTGATGGCCGCACTGCCCGTTGAACTGTATCGTGCCGCTCAGGTGCGAGAGCTGGATCGCATCGCTATCGAAGAGCGTGGCATTCCCGGTTATACCCTCATGAGTCGCGCCGGCCAGGCCGCTTTTGAGCAGTTGCGCCGACACTGGCCAGACGCTCGGCGCGTGGTCATCGTTTGCGGCGGTGGCAACAATGGCGGTGACGGTTATGTGGTGGCCCGCCTCGCCCGCTTGGCTGGCTTGACCGCTTCAGTGCTGGCGCTGGCCGATCCACAGCAGTTGCACGGTGATGCTCAAACCGCCTGGTGGGATGCCCAAGCCGCCGATGTACCGATCCTGCCCTTCACGCGCGCCGATTTGATTGGCGCCGACTTGCTGGTCGATGCCATCCTCGGCACGGGTTTGGAACGGGAGGTCAGCGGTACTTGGCGCGACGCCATTGAGGCGATGAACGCGCATTCCGCGCCCATTTTGGCGCTCGATATCCCCTCCGGGCTGCACGCTGACACCGGTGCGATTCTCGGTGCAGCGGTCCAGGCAACAGCCACCATGACCTTTATCGGCCTTAAACAAGGCTTGTTCACCGGCCAGGGACCCGCTTGCTGCGGTGCGCTCAGCTTCGCCGATCTGGGCGTGCCGGGAGATATTTATGCCGCGTTACATCCAGCATGTTGGCGCTATAGCGGCCAGGATTTACCGACGCAATTACCCAAACGCCAGCGCAGCGCCCACAAGGGCCACTTCGGCCATGTGTTAGTCGTCGGCGGCGATTTGGGAATGGCTGGAGCGGCACGCATGGCCGCTGAAGCCGCGGCTCGGTGTGGCGCCGGTCTGGTCAGTATCGCCACCCGCGCCGCTCATGCCGGGTTACAGGCGGCGGCTCGCCCGGAGTTGATGTTCCACGGTATCGAAACCGCCGAAGAGCTAACTCCCTTGCTGAATCGGGCGACCGTTATCGCTATCGGGCCGGGGCTAGGCCATGAGGATTGGGGTCGCTCGCTGTTACGGACCGTGCTCGCCAGTGACAAACCGCTGGTCATCGACGCCGATGGCTTGAACTTGCTGGCCATTGATCCGCAGTTTTGCACCAACTGGATTTTAACGCCCCACCCTGGTGAGGCCGCGCGGCTGTTAAAGATGACCCCTAAACAGGTCGAGGCGGATCGCTTTGCCGCTATTGAGGATCTGGCGCTGCGCTATGGCGGTGTCGCCGTCCTCAAGGGCGCCGGCTCGTTGATCGCCAGCAAGACGGATGGGTTGGTAGCGCTGTGCTCGACCGGTAATCCGGGAATGGCCAGCGGCGGCATGGGTGATGTGTTGGCCGGGGTTATTGCGGCCTTGCTCGCTCAGGGGCTACCGGCTTTCGTCGCTGCGAAAGTGGGCGTTTATCTGCATGGTTTGGCTGGCGATCTAGCAGCCCAAGCCGGCGGTGAACGCGGACTGATGGCGACCGATTTACTGCCCTTTCTCCGGCAAGTCGTCAATCCCTCGTCATGATGGAGCGGTTTCTCGATTCCGCCGCTGCGACGGAACGATTGGGCGCCGGTCTCGCGGCGGCGCTCACCCCCGGCTGCATTGTCTATTTGCACGGCGATTTGGGTGCGGGCAAAACAACACTGGCGCGCGGTTTGCTGCGCGCTCTTGGCCATCAAGGCAACGTGAAAAGCCCGACCTTCACCTTGGTAGAACCCTATCAGGTCGCCGGTCGGCGCTTCTTTCACTGGGATTTATACCGGCTCAACGATTCGGAAGAATTGGATTATCTGGGGCTGCGCGACCAACTCGACGGCGAATCGGTGTTATTGATCGAGTGGCCGGAGCGCGGCAGCAATGAATTACCGACGCCCGATATCGAGATCACGCTAACTTACGCCGGCGAAGGTCGGCATTGCCGGCTAACGGCCTGCTCCGCCGCCGGTGAGGCGTTATTGACTGCGCTGGCCACGCAGAGATTAAACCAAGCCCATTGATCTCTTTGGCGAAACAGCAAGCGACGTCTTAACCGCAGTCAACCACTCGCGGCCCTGATTCGCTTGCCGTTTCGATTTTGTCGGCTGTACAACGCTTTAAGCCACCTGGCTTTTTTCCTTTTCCTCTTCTAGATGTTTGCAATCAATGCACAATTCGGCCGTGGGCCGGGCTTCCAAACGACGCAAGCCGATCTCCACTCCGCACGCTTCGCAATACCCGTACTCGTCAAGATTCAGCCGCTCTAGCGCCTTGTCGATCTTGCGAATTAATTTCCGTTCCCGATCCCGTGCCCGTAAATTGATCGTAAATTCTTCTTCCTGGCTGGCCCGGTCATTGGGATCAGGCAAATTCAACGGTTCATCCTGCATATTCGTTACCGCTCGCCGGCCTTCTTCCATTAATTCCTGTTTCCAAGCGAGCAGAATGGCCCGGAAATGGGCCTTTTGCTTATCGTTCATATAGTCCTCTTCATCCCCGACACGATAGGGTACGAATTCCGCATAAGTGTCAGCCATCGTTATCCGCCTTTAACAATTTTCTTGAGCGCTCAAAAATATCCGGCACCACCAAGCAAACCCCGGTCAACGGGCCGGCTGGGCACAGCCAACAGTCGCGCATAACAACATAGACCATTCTGCAACGGAATCCAGGTAAGCGCCTGATCTAATACCCACCAACCGCTCAGGCGCCCCCTAGACAGCCGGTTAGGTCGGCGGCCAATCTCCGCAGCAACATGAAATAAGCTTCACTACCGGCTGGGAATTCCGCTCCCAGTGGATCGAGCACGCCACGCCGGGCACCGCTGCCCGCTATCACGATTTCTACCAGAGTGGGTTGAAATTGCGGTTCGCTGAACACGCAACGCACCTTGAGATCGCGGATGCGGGCCTGAATTTCGCTCACCCGTTTGGCGCCTGGCCGCTGCTCAGGATTGAGCACGACCGAGCCGACGCTGTGTAAGCCATAGCGCCGCTCGAAATATTGATAGGCATCATGAAACACCACATAAGCTTGATCCTTGATGGGGATCAATGTTTGCGTCAACTGCTGATTGAGCTGCTCAAGCCGCCCGATCAAGCGTTCGCCATTTTGCCGGTAATCGGTACGATGCGTCGCATCGATTTCAGCCAGTACCGCAACAATCTGGCGCACCATCGCGATGGCGTTCACCGGGTCCAGCCAGCTATGGGGATCGTAACCGGCCCCCTGGCCGTGTGATTCGTGGGCATGAGCGTCCGCTGCCTGCCAAGCGCCACCCGCCCGCAGCGACAAGCGTTCGACGCCGGGCGCGGTCGCTAAGGCCACGGCCCTGACCTTGGCCTTCACATTGTCCAGCGGTTTGCCAAGGAAGCCTTCCAACTCCGGTCCGATCCAAAATACGACGGCAGCGTTATTAATGGCGCGCACCTCGGAAGGGCGCAAGCTGTAATCGTGGGGCGAGGCGCCGCCCTGCACCAACAGGGTCGGCTCTCCCACACCCTGCATGACGCCCGCCACCAACGAGTGCAGCGGCTTGATACTCACCACCACTGGCGGCTCCGCGAACGCGGCCAGGGACCACAGCAGGAGTAATCCCAAAACTCTTTGCAGCCATTTTAACCCAGTCAAATGACACTCCATCGTTTACTCCCGGCGTTAGGTTATAGAGTGACAGGGGCTATTAAGATAGCATTGCGCAAACGGAACGCTCTCACCTCCCAGCCTCTTTCCCGTTCACATTAGCCCCATCTGTAAGATGTTCGCTCCAGTTCGCTGGCGACCTTGCCAACCAGGAATCATTAGCCGTGTCGGTTGAACCCTTATTGACGGTCGTAAACGTCAGTCTCGCCATTCGCGGCAACGCCATCGTGCAAAACGTGAATTTCCAGCTAACGCCCGGTGAGATCGTCGCTCTGATCGGGCCAAACGGCGCGGGCAAATCCACCCTGGTGCGCCTGGTGCTGGGTTTACTCCGACCGGATAGCGGCCGGATTATGCTCAAGCCCGGCTTGCGGATCGGCTACATGCCGCAGCGTTTGAGCGTAGCCGACACCCTGCCGCTGACGGTGCAGCGTTTTATCACTCTGGGGATGGCCGCCTCGCGGTCGCAAGTGCGTGAACTGTTGGCGGAAGTAGGCGCGGAACAGGTGCTCGATTCACCGGTGCAGGCCATTTCCGGCGGCGAGTTGCAGCGGGTGTTGCTGGCGCGGGCGCTGCTGCGCCAACCGGATTTATTGGTCCTCGACGAACCGATTCAGGGGGTGGATCTGAATGGTCAATACGAACTGCACGATCTGATCAGCAATCTACGGCGGCAACGGGGCTGCGGCATTCTCATGGTGTCGCATGAATTGCATCTGGTGATGGCCACCACCGATCACGTTATCTGTTTGAATCGGCACGTTTGCTGTTCGGGCCATCCTGATCATGTCGCCCGTGACCCGGCTTACCTGGAATTGTTCGGGCTTGAAGGCGCCCGCACCTTGGCGATTTATCATCATCATCACAATCACCGCCATGATCTGCATGGTGCTGTGGTGGCAGCGGCCGAGGACGATGCGCATGGATGATTTTTTACCGCGGGTGCTGCTGGGCGGCTTCGGCGTGGCGCTGGTCGCGGGGCCGCTCGGTGCCTTCATCGTCTGGCGACGGATGGCTTATTTCGGCGATACCTTGTCGCACGCAGGCTTACTGGGCGTGGTGCTGGGCACCGTGCTGGGCATCAACCCACAACTGAGTGTCGCGATCATCTGCCTGGGTGTGGCGCTGGCGCTGGTGTTGTTGCAACGGCAACAGGCGTTGGCGACCGATACCCTGCTCGGCATCCTGGCCCATACCACCCTGTCGCTGGGTCTCGTCGCCTTGGCCTTTTTGGAAACGGTGCGGATTGATCTGGTCAGCTATTTATTCGGTGACATTCTGTCGATCAATACCACCGATCTTTACTGGATTTGGGGCGGTAATTTGCTGACGCTGGGTATTCTGCTGGGATTATGGCGGCCGTTGCTGGCGGCCACCGTTCACGAAGAACTGGCGCAGGTAGAAGGCGTACCGGTGTTTCAAATCCGTCTGGCGTTCATGCTGCTGATCGCTATCGTGATCGCCGTGGCGATGAAAGTAGTCGGCATCCTGCTCATCACCTCGCTGTTGATCATCCCGGCGGCGACCGCGCGCCGCTTCGCGCGCTCACCGGAAGGCATGGCGCTCCTAGCCAGCGTGTTTGGCTGCCTGGCGGTCGGACTGGGCCTGTGGGCCTCGTTGCGCTGGGATACGCCCGCTGGCCCTTCGGTGGTGGTGGCAGCCGCCAGCTTGTTCGTCCTGGGTTCATCCCTACCCAGCCGGTCGGGAAACTAAGCCAGCCACTAAAGCCGAACTGGTAACCATCATCTACGCCCCCATTCAGAAAATCGCTTGCCACTACATCAATTCGGCTCGCTTGCCACGGCCAGAATCGGGACAATAGGCGGACAGGGCCGTCCCAGACCGCGTGGCGATCACAGCGCTTTAATCGTGAATGACCTCTACCCGTTGATAGCCTAAATTCAGCTTTTAGATTTTTCAGGAGCCTTAACCCATGAGCCAGATCAAGTTCTCTGAAACCCACGAGTGGCTGCGCCTTGAAGGCGACGGCATCGCCACTATCGGCATCACCGACTACGCGCAAAATGCGCTGGGTGATTTGGTGTATATCGGTCTACCGGACATCGGCACCGCACTGACGCAGGGTAGCGAAGGCGCAACCATTGAATCCGTCAAAGCGGCCGCTGAAATTCACATGCCCGTGGCCGGCACTGTGCTGGAAACCAACGCCACGCTGGCCGATGACCCCGCCCAGGTCAACACCGATCCGCTGGGCGCTGGCTGGTTTATCAAAATCAAGCTTACCGACCCGGCGCAAGTCGATGCCTTGATGGATCAGGCCGCCTACGACCAATTGATCGCCAGCCTCGACTGACGCGCTGCCGTCACATCCCAACCCGAAGAGGTGGTCGTGAATACTCCCCATACCGCACCCCGGCGGCCGCTGTCCACACTGGAACCCGGCGGCGAATTTATCCCCCGGCATATCGGACCAAGCGTCGCTGAACAGGCCCAGATGCTCGCCGCGCTCGGCTTCGACTCGATGGAATCTTTCATCAACAGCGTCGTGCCTGCGGGTATCCGCTCCGGCGCACCGCTGGCGCTTAACCCGCCCCGCAGCGAGGCGCAAACCCTGGCCGAACTGCGGCAAATCGCCGCCAAGAACAAAATCTTTCGCTCGTTCCTGGGCATGGGCTATTCCGACACGCACACCCCGACGGTGATTCTGCGCAACGTGCTGGAAAATCCGGCCTGGTACACGGCCTACACGCCGTACCAGCCGGAGATTTCACAAGGACGGCTTGAAGCCCTGCTTAACTTCCAGACCATGATTATGGGCTTGACCGGCATGGAGATTGCCAACGCCTCGCTGCTGGATGAGGCGACCGCAGCGGCGGAAGCGATGACCTTGTGTCGGCGCGTGTCGAAAGCGAAAGGCAAAACTTTCTTTGTCTCTCAGGACTGCCATCCGCAAACCATCGATGTGGTACGCACCCGCGCCGCACCGTTCGGTCTGGAGGTGGTAGTGGGTCATCATCAGAGCGATCTCGACGCACTGGATTGTTTCGGGGTGCTGCTGCAATACCCCGCCAGTTCCGGTGAGATTCACGACTATGCCGAGACCATTGCCAAGGCGCACGGCAAGGGTGCATTGGCGGTGGTCGCTGCCGATCTGCTCGCCCTGACCCTGCTCAAGCCGCCGGGCGAGTTCGACGCGGATGTCGTCGTCGGCTCGGCGCAGCGTTTCGGCGTACCGCTCGGCTACGGTGGGCCGCACGCCGCCTTCTTCGCCACCCGCGACCGCTTCAAGCGCGATATGCCGGGTCGGCTGGTCGGCGTCTCCGTGGATGCCAAAGGTAACAAGGCGCTGCGGCTGGCGCTTCAGACCCGCGAACAGCACATCCGCCGCGAAAAGGCTACCAGTAACATCTGTACCGCGCAGGCGCTGCTGGCGATCATGGCCAGCCTGTACGCCTGCTATCACGGCCCCAGGGGCCTGACTGCCATCGCTGAACGGGTGCATGGCTTCACCGTCACCCTGGCGGAGGGCATCAAAAAGCTCGGTTACGAGCTAACGACCTCCGCCTTTTTCGACACCTTCACCGTGAAGACCGGCGCACAGACTGCCGCCCTTCACGCTGCCGCCCGCGACCACCAAATGAATCTGCGCGCCGCCAGTGCTGACACCATTGGCATTGCGCTGGACGAAACCACCACCCGCGCTGAGGTGGAAGCGCTGTGGGCGGTGTTCGCCAAGGCGGGCGCGGCTGCACCGGACTTCGCCGCATTGGAACCGTCCGCGCCGGGCCGGATTCCGGCGAATCTAGCTCGCACCTCCGCGTTTCTGACCCATCCGGTGTTCAACACCTATCACTCGGAAACCGAGATGCTGCGCTATCTGCGCTTCCTCGCTGACCGTGATCTGGCGCTGGATCGTTGCATGATTCCGCTCGGTTCCTGCACCATGAAGCTGAACGCCACTACGGAAATGATCCCGATTACCTGGCCGGAGTTCGCTAACCTGCATCCGTTCGCACCATCCGATCAAGCCCAGGGCTATGCGGAACTGTTCGCGGCGCTGGAAAAAATGCTGGTGGCCTGCACTGGCTACGATGCGGTATCGCTCCAGCCCAACGCCGGTTCGCAGGGCGAATACGCCGGCATGATGGCGATTCGCGCCTATCACGCCAACCGAGGCGAAGGCGGGCGCAACGTCTGCCTGATTCCGGCCTCGGCTCACGGCACCAATCCGGCCACTGCGCAGATGGCTGGAATGCAGGTGGTCGTCGTGGCCTGCGATCAAAACGGCAACGTCGATTTGAACGATTTTAAGGCCAAGGCCGAGAAGCATTCCGCTAATCTCGCGGCCATCATGATCACCTACCCGTCCACCCACGGCGTGTTCGAGGAAACTGTCCGCGACATTTGCGACGTGATTCATGCCCACGGCGGCCAGGTCTACATCGACGGGGCCAACATGAACGCCTTAGTCGGGCTATGTCAGCCCGGCCAGTTCGGCGGTGACGTGTCGCACCTGAATCTGCACAAGACCTTCTGCATTCCGCACGGCGGCGGCGGTCCTGGCGTTGGTCCCATCGGGGTCAAAGCGCATCTGGCCCCCTTCCTGCCGGGCCATTGCATCGGGTTCGATAATCATCTTTCTACCGGTGCGGTGGCAGCGGCTCCGTGGGGCAGCGCCGGTATCTTGCCGATCAGTTGGGTCTACATCACGCTGATGGGTGGCGAGGGCCTGAAACAGGCTACCGAGGTAGCCATTCTCAACGCCAACTACATCGCCCACCGGCTCGCACCGCACTATCCCATCCTCTATACCGGGGTGAATGGTCGGGTCGCGCACGAGTGCATCATTGACCTGCGCGCCCTCAAGGATCGCAGCGGCGTGACTGTGGATGACGTAGCCAAGCGGTTGATTGATTTCGGTTTCCACGCGCCCACCATGTCGTTTCCGGTGCCGGGCACCCTGATGATCGAGCCGACCGAGAGCGAGCCGAAATCGGAACTTGACCGCTTCTGTGACGCCATGATCCGCATCCGCGAGGAAATCCACGCCATCGAATCCGGCCACATGCCCGGCGCCGACAATCCGTTGAAGAACGCGCCGCACACCGCGCTGGAACTGGCCGGTGAATGGGGCCACCCGTACAGCCGCGAACAGGCGGTGTTTCCGGTGGAGAGCCTACGCACCGTCAAGTATTTCTCGCCGGTCGGTCGGGTCGATAACGTCTATGGCGACCGCCATCTGGTGTGCGCCTGTCCGCCGGTGTCCGCCTACGAAGACCACAGCGACGACGCGGGCGCTTGACGCCACTCACGAAAGGAGCCGAATCATGATGACCTCCATCGTCCTGACCGTGATCGGTGAGGATAAACCGGGATTGGTCAGCGTCATCTCGCAGACCATTACCGCCAGCGGCGGCAACTGGCTGGATTCACGCATGGCGAGCCTGGGCGGCAAATTCGCCGGGCTGCTGCTAGTCAGCGTGCCGCAGGTGAAAGCGGATGCGCTCATCGCCGCCTTGCAAAGCCTGGAACAACACGGTCTGCGGCTGGTGATCGAGCGCGGCGCCGCTGATACAGCAACGACGGCGGGCCGCACGCTCAAGCTGGAACTGACCGGCCAGGATCGGCCCGGCATCGTGCGCGATATTTCCGATACCCTGGCGCGGCAGAAGGTCAACATTGAGGAGATGGAAACGGCCTTCTTCAGTGGCTCATTTTCGGGTGAGGACATGTTCGAGATGCGTGCTACCCTCCGCGTTCCCAACGAGTTGACCGATACCGCGTTGCGCGAAGCTATCGAGAAGCTGGCCAACAACCTGATGGTTGATATTAGCCTTGATGCCGCCTAGTGCGACTCTATCCAATCAAGAGGATTTGCGATGTTTGGCAGTGAGATGAAAATCCAGGGTTTTGATGATGAGTTGTACGCCGCCATTGAAGCCGAAAAGCAGCGGCAAGAAGATCACATCGAACTGATTGCTTCCGAGAATTACGCCAGCCCGCGCGTGCTCGAAGCGCAAGGTTCGGTGCTCACCAACAAGTACGCCGAGGGCTATCCCGGCAAGCGCTATTACGGCGGCTGCGAGCATGTCGATGTCGCCGAGCAATTGGCCATCGACCGCGCCAAGCAATTGTTCGGCGCGGATTACGCCAACGTGCAACCGCATTCCGGTTCACAGGCCAATGCGGCGGTCTATATGGCCCTGCTCCAACCGCACGAGACCGTGCTCGGCATGAGTCTGGCCCACGGCGGCCATCTAACCCACGGCGCCAAGGTCAATTTCTCCGGCAAGACTTATAACGCCGTGCAGTACGGCATCAAGCCCGACACCGGCGAAATCGACTACGATGAGGTGGAGGCGCTGGCGCTGGAGCATCGGCCCAAGATGATTGTGGCGGGCTTCTCAGCTTATTCGCTGATCATCGACTGGGCGCGCTTCCGCGCTATTGCCGACAAGGTGGGGGCGTATTTCTTCGTCGATATGGCGCATGTGGCCGGGCTGGTTGCGGTGGGTCTGTACCCAAACCCGATGCCGTTTGCCGATGTGGTGACCACTACCACCCACAAGACCCTGCGCGGCCCGCGTGGCGGTTTGATCCTGTGTCGCTCCAATCCCGATCTGGAGAAGAAATTTAACTCGATGGTCTTCCCCGGCATTCAGGGCGGCCCACTGATGCACGTTATCGCCGCCAAAGCGGTGGCGTTCAAGGAGGCGCTGCAACCGGAGTTCAAAACCTACCAGCAGCAGGTAATCAAGAATGCCAAGGCGATGGCCGCCGTGTTCCAGAAACGCGGCTACCAGGTCGTCTCCAACGGCACTGAAGACCATCTGTTTCTGCTTAGCCTCATCGACAAGGGCCTGACCGGCAAAGCGGCTGATGCCGCGCTGGGGGCTGCGGGCATCACCGTCAACAAGAACGCGGTGCCGAATGATCCGCAATCGCCGTTCGTGACCAGCGGCATCCGCATCGGTACCCCGGCGGCGACTACGCGCGGCTTCAAGGAAGCGGAGGTCGAGGATGTCGCCCATTGGATGTGCGACATCCTCGACGACATCAAGAATCCGGCGGTGATTGAGCGGGTCAAGGCGCAAGCTGCCGCGTTGTGCGCCCGCTTCCCGGTGTATAGATAGTCAACCAGATGGGCGGAGCGGATCTGCACCTGATCGGTCGCTATCCGCGCCCGCACCAGCCAATCAAGCGCGATAAGTGTGCCACCAAGCTGTGGAGTTCAGAATGACCCAGGCCGAACTGGTTTACCGGCATCTCCAGCAATTGCCAGAATCTCTCGTTAGCGAAGTCTTTGATTTCGTGAAATTCCTGGAACAGAAGCAACCCAGGCTAAAAAACCAGGAACCGCGACAGCCCGGCAGCGCCAGAGGTCTTATATGGATGGCTGATGATTTCGATGCACCGCGCGAGACCGGTGCCGATATGAAAACCAAATATAAAGAAACTGCGTGTAGCGGCCTCGCCGTCAATATCATCGAAATGTTAAGGCACTGACTGAACCCTGACCTATTCTGGAACCGGACATGAGCACCCACGAATCCCTTGCGCGGACACCCCTATACAATCTGCATCTTGAACTTGGCGCCCGAATGGTGCTGTTTGCCGGTTACGAAATGCCGGTGCAGTACCCCTCCGGGATTATCAAGGAGCATAACCACACCCGTACCCAGGCGGGCCTGTTTGACGTGTCGCATATGGGTCAGGTACGGCTGTCTGGCGCGGGCGCAGCGGCGGCGCTGGAAACACTGGTGCCGGTAGACATCATCGACCTGCCCGCCGGTAACCAGCGTTATGCCCTGTTCACCAACGACCAGGGCGGCATTCTGGATGATCTGATGGTGGTCAACAGCGGCGATGATTCGCTGTTTGTGGTGGTGAACGCCGCCTGTAAACAGCAGGACATCGCCCACATGCAACAGCATCTGTCCGGCCGCTGCACGGTGGAAGAGCTGGCCGACCGCGCCCTGCTGGCCCTGCAAGGCCCGGCGGCGGCGGCGGTGATGGCTCGCCTCGCACCGGAAACCGGCACGATGATTTTCATGAATCACGGCCAGGTCAAGCTGGTCGGTGTTCCCTGCCTCATCAGTCGCTCCGGCTACACCGGCGAAGATGGCTTTGAGATTTCCGTGCCTGCTGAGAAAGCTGAGGAACTGGCCCGCCTGTTGCTGGCGCAACCGGAAGTCGCGCCGATTGGATTAGGGGCGCGTGATTCGCTACGCCTCGAAGCCGGGCTGTGCCTGTACGGTCACGACATCGACACCACCACCACGCCGGTCGAAGGCAGTCTGCTATGGGCGCTGTCCAAGCCGCGCCGCCGTGATGGCACCCGACCTGGCGGCTATCCCGGCGCGGAAGTCATCTTCGAGCAAATCGCCAACGGCGTAGCCCGCAAGCGGGTCGGCTTGCTGCCCCAGGGCAAGATGCCGGTGCGCGACGGCGCGGAACTGGTGGACACCAGCGGCCACAAGGTCGGCAAAGTAACCAGTGGCGGCTTCGGCCCCACCCTGGGTGGCCCGGTAGCGATGGGCTACGTCGAAACCGCGCTAGCGGCCATTGGTACCCCACTGAACGCCATCGTGCGTGACAAACCGGTGCCAGTTGTCGTGACCAAGACCCCGTTCGTACCGCAGCGTTATTACCGGGGCTAAGTTTGCTCGCTGCCTCTGGCCAGACTCGATGCGGTGATTCTGCACCCAGCAGAATAGCCTGCGATCAAGCAGTAGATCACAGACTGTGCTTTCGCCAAAAGCTGTTATAAACGCCATGGCGAAAATGCCGACTACATCCATTTTTTTGCGAACGGCTTCAATAATGCCGGAAATGGCAAAGACCAGCGTCGTGGTGACCGGCGATATTCTGTGCCCCTACTCAGTGGCCTCGTTGGAGGGCTTGGTCAACGACCAAGCCCTAGCCGACGGCAGCGGTAACATGCTACCCAGAAATATCGCTTAGTACCGCTACTTCGCAAAAGCGCTTAGCGCCTCCCCAGGATTTAGCGGGGAGGTGTTTTTCCAATTCTACAATTCCCGCAACGCCCGCCACGGCGGTTGCCTCAAGGCCGAACGTGCGCCGATCAACCCAGCCAACCCTACGCCGACCACGCCCGCACTCGCCCCCAGCAGCCAAATCCACGGATTGAATTGGTACGGAAAATCAAAGATATGTCGAGACAGCACAAACCCCAATACCGTAGCAGCAGTGGCCGCTAACACACCGGCCAGCAACCCCAACGTGGCAAATTCCGCCAACAGGCTTTCCCGCACCATCGCCCGCTGTGCGCCCAAGGTACGCAACACCGCACTTTCAAACCGACGCTCGTCCTGAGTTGCCTGAATCGCCGCATACAGCACCACCAATCCCGCCGCTAAAGTAAACAGGAACACGTATTCAACAGCGGCAATGACCCGATCCATGATCTCGCGCACCTTGCCCATCAGCGCTTCGACATCCAAGACCGTCACCGACGGATAGTGGCGAACCAGTTCCGCCAGCAGCGGCTTTTGGCCAGCCGGCAGATGAAAGCTGGTAATCCACGTCGCCGGATAGGCAGCCAGTGCGCTCGGCGGGAACACCACAAAAAAATTGACCCGGAATGAATCCCATTCCACGCTGCGCAAACTGGTGACCTCGGCTTCCAAACTCTGCCCGGCGATCTGAAAGCGCAGCGTGTCATGCAAGGCAATACCGAGATCTTTCGCTAACCCCTGTTCGACCGAGGCGACGCCTTGGCCGCGAGCGCCGGCAGCCCACCACTGTCCAGCCACAATGCGGTTATCCTCCTGCAACCGCTCAATCTGGGACAAATTGAACTCTCGTTCCACCAGCCGTTTGGCACGCGGGTCTTGATAATCATTCGGTTCAACGGGTCGGCCGTTGATGCCCGTCAGTCGCCCACGCACCATCGGATAGAGTTCGACGCTACTCAATCCCCGTTCGCGCAAAAATTGCCGTATCCCCTCCACTTCACCGGGTTGGATATTGATCAGAAAATGATTGGGTGCGTCGGCCGGCAAACTGGAACGCCAACTAGTCAATAAGTCGGTGCGCACCAGAGTCAGCATCAACAAGGCCATCAGCCCCAAACCCAGCGCGACCACTTGTACCGCACTGCCGGGGCCACGTCGGGCGATGTTGGCCAGCCCAAAGCGCCAGGCCACCCCAACGCGACCGCGTAATAAATTCAGTGCCTTGACCAAACCCCAAGCCGCCAGCGATAGCACAACGGTCGTAGCCGCCACGCCGGCACAGACGATCAACGCCAGTCGCAATTCACCGGCTTGCCAGATCAACAACGCAGCCGTCGCCAGGAGTGCCGGGCCGTACAACGCCAGCAGGCGGGTATCGACCGGGCCGAGATCGCGCCGCAGAACTCGCAACGGCGGCACTTCCCGCAACCGCAACAGCGGCGGCAACCCAAAGCCGAGCAAGGTGACAAACCCCGTCGCCAATGCGGGCCAAATGGGAAACCAAGACGGCGCAGGCAATTCGGTACGGCTGATCAACTGGCCCAACACACCGCTCAAGCCGTACTGGGCGACATAGCCGAGGACTAAACCGGCCACACCGGCGACCGCCGCCAAGGTCACTAATTCCAACACGAACAACCGCACAATCAGCGGCTGCGTGGCGCCAACACAGCGCATAATCGCCACGCTGTCCCAGTGGCGAGCAGCGAAACGCCGAGCGGCAATCGCCACACCGACACCGGCCAGAATCACGCTGACCAATGCCGCCAGATGCAGAAACCGTTCCGCCCGTTCCAGCGCCAGGCGCAACTCAGCACGCGCTTCGCGCACTCCTTGCAGCTTCTCACCGATCTTCAGCAGTGGCTTAACCGTCGTCTTGAACATCTCCAGCGCCGCCGGTTCACCGGCCAGCAACAGCCGATATTCGACCCGGCTGCCGGGCTGGATTAAACCGGTTGATGGAATGTCGGCCAGGTTCATCAACAATCGCGGCGCAATGCTGAACAGATCGCCCGCGCGATCCGGTTCGTAAGCCAGGATCTGCCCGATCCGAAAACTTCGGGTACCGAGTTCCACGGCATCGCCCACTTGCAGCTTGAGCGTCTGAATCAGCCGTTCATCCAACCAAACCTGGCCCGGCTCTGGAATGTCGGCGACTATGCGGGGCGGTGCAAACGGTTGATCGCTGACTTGCAAAGCGCCGCGTAAGGGATAGCCGGGGCCGACCGCTTTCACTTCGGCCAGTTGGGTCATCTCGCCGGCGATGACCACGCTGCGAAAATTCAGGGTCTCCGCCGTTTGTAGATGCTGTCGGCGTGCTTCTTCAGTCAGCGACGGCTGTAGCAGATTCGGCGCGGCCACGACCAAATCTGCACCCAGCAATTCGCTGGCTTTAAGCTCCATCGCCTGCTGGATACGGTCGGTAAAAAAGCCAACGGCGGCAACGCTGGCCACTGCAATCAACAGCGCGACCGCCAGCACCCGCAATTCACCGGCCTGCCAATCACGGGCGAGCGCGCGCAACGCCATACGGCCAATGGTTAGCCAATAGGCCATCGGCGCTTGATCTGAAGTTGTCTCCGGCACGGCCATGCTTTACCTAGCCTCCGCCTTACGGGTTTCTCCTTGCAACCGGCCATCGTCCAATTCCAGCACACGGTCACAATAGGCTGCCAGTTCGGCATCGTGCGTTACCAAAATCAACGTCGTGCCCTGTTCGCGGTTGAGATCGAACAACAGATCGACGATGCGATGGCCCGTTTTTTGATCCAGATTGCCGGTGGGTTCGTCGGCGAACAGCACATCGGGATTACCGGCGAAGGCGCGAGCGATGGCAACCCGCTGTTGCTCGCCACCGGATAATTGCGTCGGGTAATGGCGCGCGCGCGCTTTGAGGCCCACCCGCTCCAACAAGTCCAGCGCCGAGCGGCGCGGTTCTGGCTGACCGGCGAGTTCCAGCGGCAGCATGACGTTTTCCAGCGCCGTCAGGCCGAGCAACAATTGGAAAGATTGAAACACGAAGCCGACCCGCTGAGCGCGCAACAGAGCGCGGCCATCCTCATCCAGTTCGCCCAAATCAGCACCGGCCAGCCATACCCGCCCGGCGCTGGGCGTGTCCAACCCGGCTAGCAAGCTCAGCAAGGTTGATTTGCCGGAACCGGACGCCCCCACCACTGCCACGCTTTCACCCCGATCTATCGTGAAGTTGATATCGTCAAGGATGACCAGTGGACCTTCCGGGCTGACGACTTGCTTGCGTAAGGCCACAACGCGCACGATAGGCCCGCTGTGATTGTCCAATGACGACGCGGCGGTTACGCTACTACCCTTTGCTGTTTTCGGGTCACGATCCACCCGCATAGCCAGATTCTCCGATGATGAAAACCAATGACTCACGTTATTTACTCAGATGGGTACTTTCGCTGGTGATGTTATTCAGCCCATCGGCCCACGCCGACACCCCAACGATTCTGGTGCTGGGCGACAGCTTGAGCGCTGGTTACGGGATTGCCGCCAACCAGGGCTGGGTCAAACGGCTGCAAGATCGGCTTGTGGAGCGCGGTTTTCCACACCGGGTGGTCAACGCCAGCATCAGCGGTGATACGACCGACGGCGGTTTGAGCCGACTGCCGGCGGCGCTGGAACGCGAGCGGCCCACCATCGTCATCCTGGAATTGGGCGCCAATGATGGCTTACGCGGGCAGCCACCGATGGCGATGAGCCACAATCTGGCGCGGATGATTGAGCTATCCCGGCAGGCGGGTGCCAAGGTCTTACTGGCCGAGATGCGGATTCCACCGAATTATGGCCCCACCTACACCCAAAAGTTTCATGCAACATTCGCCGAACTGGCGAAACACTATGACATTCCCTTGATTCCCTTCTTGCTGGATGGGGTAGCGGGTAATCCGGCGCTCATCCAAGAAGATGGCTTGCATCCGCGCACCGAAGCCCAGCCACGCATTTTGGATAATGTCTGGGGAACGCTAGAGCCAGCCTTGCGATAATGCCTTTATGCTTCAGGAAAACGAGCCTCGTTGTCCGTGCTCACAGCATCACCGGCTCCGGCTCCAATGCGACCCCAAACATCGCCTGAACCGATTGCTGAATCGCTTTGGCTAGCCGCAGTACATCCTCACCCCGTGCGCCGCCACAATTGACCAGCACCAATGCCTGCTTTTGGTAGACGCCGACCGGGCCGAGCTGTTTGCCTTTCCAGCCACACCGTTCGATCAACCAGCCGGCAGCTAGTTTCACGGTGCCGTCGGGTTGAAGATAATGCGGCATTGCCGGATAGCGCACGCTCAAGGGTGCAAATGTGGCAGCATCCACCACGGGATTCTTAAAAAAGCTGCCCGCATTACCGATTCGTATTGGGTCGGGCAATTTGTGGTTTCGGACTGCGATGACCGTCTCGGCAATATCCCGCGCGGTCGGCCGCTCGATGCGACGGGCCGCCAATTCGCGCTCCACATCGGCGTAACCGATCAGCGGCCGCCACTCTTTAGCCAGGCGGAAAGTGACCGCAGTGATCAAATAGCGGCCGGCGGCCTCGTGCTTAAAAATGCTATCCCGGTAGCCAAACCGGCAAGCAGGCCCATCAAAGACCACCGGCTCACCATTGCTTAAATCAATCGCGTCCAAACACTTGATGCGATCAGCCACTTCCAAGCCGTAAGCGCCGATGTTCTGAATCGGCGCGGCACCGACCGTACCAGGAATCAGCGCCAGATTCTCCAAGCCTGGCCAACCCTGCTCCAGCGTCCAACAAACGAATAGGTGCCAGTTCTCCCCTGCTCCCGCTCGCACGATCCAGGCATCGGGTTCTTCCGCCACCAACTCCCGCCCCGCAATCCGCACTTGAAGAACCAGCCCGGCAAAATCCCCGGTCAGGATCACATTGCTGCCGCCCCCCAAGACGAAATGCTGCAAATAACGCCACTCCGGGAGGGCGATCAGTTTGACCAACTGCGCAGGCGTTTCAATGGTAGCGAACCAGGCCGCGCGGGCCGGTAGTCCGAAGGTATTGAAAGGATGTAGCGAGACATCTCGCTTGAGCAGATGGGCGACCATTTGAAGTGCTCAGGCGAGACTGTGGGCTAGGTCATCGACAAACTGATCAACGGCTTGGGGCGTGGTATTCCACGAACACATCAAGCGAACACCGCCCACCCCGATAAAGGTGTAAAACAGCCAGCCCCTGGCTCTCAGCGCCCCAACAGTGGATTCCGGCAGTTCCAGAAACACGGAATTGGCCTGTGGAGGAAACATCAGGCGAACGCCGGGGAATCGTTTCAGGCGCTCGGCGAGATAGGCGGCCATCGCGTTTGCTTGGCGAGCGTTGCGCAGCCAGGCGCCGGTTTCCAGCAATCCTAGCCAGGGCGCGGCGATGAAACGCATCTTCGAGGCCAATTGTCCGGCCTGCTTGCAGCGGTAGGCAAAATCGGTGGCCAGTGCCTTATCGAAGAACACAATGGCCTCGCCGACTGCCATACCGTTTTTGGTGCCGCCCAGACACAAAACATCGACACCCGCTCGCCACGTCAAGTCGGCCGGTGTTTGCGACAGGGCAACGACCGCGTTCGCAAAACGAGCGCCGTCCATGTGGATCTTCAGGCCATGACGGTCGGCCAGTTCGCGCAGGGCGTGCAACTCGTCTACCGTATACAGGGTGCCTAATTCTGTGGCCTGCGTGACACTGACTACTTTGGGCTTGGGATAGTGGATATCACAGCGGCGGATGATCAAACGCTCAACATCGGTCGGATCGAGCTTGCCCAGTTCACCCTTGGCCAATAACAATTTCGAGCCGTTCGAGGCGAACTCAGGGCCGCCGCATTCGTCGGTTTCGATGTGAGCGGTCTCGTGACAGATCACGCTGTGATAGGACTGGCAGAGCGCCGATAAAGACAACGAATTGGCGGCTGTGCCGTTGAAAACAAAGAAAACTTCACAGTCCGTTTCAAACAGCTCACGAAACTTATCGGCGACCCGCTGCGTCCACTCGTCATTACCGTAAGCGGGGGCATCGCCGACATTGGCAGCCTGTAGATAATCCAAGGCTTCCGAACAAATGCCGGAGTAGTTGTCGCTCGCGAACTGATGTGCCGGTTGATTCACAGCGTCGTACTCCTTCCAGCGGACAGCGAAGGGGGTTGATTATAACGATATCCGCTCCACCCCCCGCCGCGCGCTACATAAAAAAACCCGCCACCGGGCGGGTCAGCAAGCGTTGGCGCTCAGAGGCCAGGCAAGCTGGCGCGCAATTTTTTCATGGCATTGTTTTCAAGCTGGCGAATCCGTTCGGCGGACACCTTGTATTCGGCAGCTAGCTCATGCAGGGTCGGCTTGGCATCATCCAGCCAGCGCCGCTGAACGATAGCGCGGCTGCGCGGGTCGAGGCGCTCCAGAGCTTCACTCAGCCGGCTGGTCGCCTGATCCTCCCAATCGTCCTGTTCTAGCGCACTCGCCGGATCGGCTTGCTCGTCTCGCAAGTAGGCGGATGGCGTATAGGTTTCATGCTCGTCCTCGCTATCGACCTCCGGCCCTGGATCGAACGATACATCGTAACCGCTCAGACGCGATTCCATCTCCATCACCGCATCTGGACTCACGCCCAACTCGCGGGCGACCGTTGCAACTTCTTCGCCGTTTAGCCACCCCAGCCGTTTCTTGGCACTGCGCAGCTTGAAGAAAAGCTTGCGCTGCGATTTGGTGGTGGCGATTTTCACGATGCGCCAATTGCGCAGGATAAACTCGTGAATCTCCGCCCGAATCCAATGCACGGCAAAAGAAACCAGCCGCACCTCGTGGACCGGATCAAAACGCTTGACCGCCTTCATCAAGCCGACATTGCCTTCCTGGATCAAATCTCCTAAAGGCAACCCATAACCCATATACCCGCGCGCGATATGCACCACAAACCGCAAATGGGCCACGATCAAACGCTGGGCCGCCGCAAGATCGTCGCGCAACCGCAACCGCTGCGCGAGGCTTTGCTCTTCCTCGGCGCTCAGGACCGGTACCCGATTCACCGCCTGGATATAACTTTCCAGGCTATCGACCGGAACCGGAAGATTTTGCAAGTAGGGAACCAGTGCAGTCGTCGTCATTCATTTCTCCCTGGGACAGCAAACTAAGCGATTAGCTTAGCACTCCGTTCGTAAGAGTGCCAAAAGCAAAAAAGGTTCCGCAGCCAGCCACGCCGTT
The DNA here is from genome assembly GCF_001051235.1 of Candidatus Competibacter denitrificans Run_A_D11. GTDB lineage: Bacteria > Pseudomonadota > Gammaproteobacteria > Competibacterales > Competibacteraceae > Competibacter_A > Competibacter_A denitrificans. The sequence goes on from NZ_CBTJ020000029.1 coordinate 54,445, forward strand.
AAGCGCCGGCGTCTTCATCCAGCAGGGCAGCGACGAATTCGGCGGCATCGAACGGGCGCAAATCCTCGATGCCCTCGCCAACCCCAATAAAACGGATCGGCAAGCCTAGCCGCTGCGCGATGGCAAAGACGATACCGCCCTTGGCGGTACCATCGAGCTTGGTCAAAACCAGGCCGGTCACGCCCACCGCCTCGTGAAACTGCACCGCCTGATTCAGCGCGTTCTGGCCGGTGCTGGCATCGACCACCAGCAGCACTTCGTGGGGAGCTTCGGCATCCACCTTGCCGATGACCCGCTTGATCTTCTTCAGTTCTTCCATCAAGTTCGACTGAGTGTGCAGGCGACCAGCGGTATCGGCAATCACCACATCGACCTGTCTGGCTTTGGCAGCCTGAATCGCGTCGTAGATCACCGAGGCGGAATCGGCTCCGCTTTGCTGGGCGATAACCAGGATGCGATTGCGCTCACCCCAAACTTGAAGCTGTTCGACCGCCGCCGCGCGAAAGGTGTCACCTGCGGCCAGCAAGACCGACAGGTCATCGCTTTGCAGCTTTTTCGCCAACTTGCCGATGGTGGTCGTCTTACCAACCCCGTTAACCCCAACCGTGAGGATCACATAGGGGCACGATTCACTGGGCCGCCAGGGTTGTTGGCAAGGCAGCAGGATCGACAGCAATTCGTCACGCAACGCCTGAACCAGAGTTGGTATGTCGTTCAGTTGCCGACGGGCGACCCGCTCCGTCAGGCGTTTCATCAACTGGTTGGTGACGTCCACCCCGACATCGGCCAGCAATAAGCGGCCTTCCAGCTCTTCCAGGGTTTCGTCATCCAACTTACGACCGGCGAACAAGCCCGCCAAGCCACCGACCAAGCCCTGACGGGTCCGCCGCAAGCGGTCCCGCAGCTTGGCGAACGGTTTGACTTCTGCCGGTTCAGTGCTCGCTTCGGATGGACGATCCTTGCGGAAGGGGAGGTGAATCGGCCGGTTCAGCACGTCGAACAAGCGAGATTTTTTGCGCTCCTCCGGCTCCGGCGGCGCTGGAGAAGCGGGGGTATTAGGTTTGGATTCGGCCATAAGAGATCAAAGTTACCGTTATACTGATGAAGAACGGAACTTATCGTACCATTTCAGTCTGTTTTACGCAGACACCTAAATTCAAATCAAGCTCATGGCCAAGATTCTCAATCCACTGCTGCTCCTTTGCCTTTTGAATGCGCCAAGCGCCTTTACCGCCGTCCCCGTCCACGAATTTACTTTGGGGAATGGCCTGAAAGTGCTGGTCCGCGAGGATCATCGGGCGCCGGTGGTCGTTTCCCAAGTCTGGTACAAAGTCGGCTCCAGCTACGAACCGAGCGGACTGACCGGCATATCTCACCTTTTGGAACACCTGATGTTCAAAGGCACGCCCAACGTGCCGGGCGGTGAGTTCTCCCGCCAGATCGCTGCCAACGGTGGCGACGAAAATGCCTTCACCAGCCACGACTACACGGCCTATTTCCAGACACTCGAAAAAGAACGCCTGGAACTGAGCTTTCGGCTCGAAGCCGACCGGATGCGCCATCTGCTCTTGAAACCCGAAGATGTCAGCAAGGAAGCCCAAGTGGTCGCCGAAGAGCGCCGGTTGCGCACCGATGACCAACCCGACGCGCTGACCCAGGAACAGTTCCTGGCCACCGCCTACATCACCAGCCCTTACCGCCATCCGATCATCGGCTGGATGCAGGATATCCAAGCGATCAATCCCGACGATCTGCGTCGTTGGTACCAGCAATGGTATGCGCCGAATAACGCCACCCTGGTGGTGGTCGGCGACGTGGACCCTGCCAAGGTGCGGGAACTGGCTGAAAAACATTTTGGCCCTTTGGCACCGAGCGTCCTGACCCTGCCCAGAGCGGCAGCGGAAATTCCACAACAAGGCGAGCGGCGTATCGTGGTTAAAACACCCGCCGAAGTCCCCTACTTGACGCTGGGCTATAAGGCGCCGACTTTAAAGACCGCCACCGAAGCCTGGGAACCTTACGCGCTAGCGGTGTTGGACGGCATCCTAGACGGTGGTACCAGCGCCCGCTTCAGCCGTAACCTGATTCGTGGCAGCCAGGTCGCGGCCGCCGCCGGTACCAATTACAACCTGACTGCACGGCTGGAAGAATTGTTCGTACTGGCTGGCAATCCCGCACCGGGCCGCACAACCGCCGACCTGGAAAAAGCGCTGCGCGCTGAAGTGGCACGGCTGCGTGAGGAACTGGTCAGCACCGAGGAGCTGGCGCGTGTCATCGCCCAAGTGGTCGCCGCCGATGTCTATCGACAAGATTCGATGTTTTATCAGGGAATGCGGCTGGGCACCTTGGAAACCGTTGGTCTGGGTTGGAACAAGCTGGATGATTACGTTCAGCGCATTCAAGCCGTCACCCCAGAGCAGGTGCGCGACGTGGCCCGCAAATACCTTACCGACGACCGGCTGACGGTAGCCATTCTGGAGCCGCTACCACTGGATGGCCGCCGGCCGAAAGCGCCCGCTGCCGCGCTAGACCATGCCGTTCGCTAACCCTTTCTCCTTCGCGATCTTGACTCCTGGCTATGATCCCTCACCTCAAATACCTCCTAAGCGGCTTTATGGCCGCTGTTATGCTCCTGGTATCAAACCTGGCCACCGCCGTACCCGCCATTCAAAACTGGCGCACGGCCAACGGCGTACCGGTTTATTTCATTCCGGCGCCCGAACTGCCGATGGTGGACGTACAGATTCTGTTCAACGCTGGATCGATCCGCGATGGCGCCCAGGCGGGTTTGGCGCAACTGACCAACGCTTTACTGGAAGAAGGCGCCGGTGATTGGTCGGCCGACACGATTGCTGACCGGCTGGATCGGGTCGGCGCTCGATTGACCATCAGCTCGCGACGGGACGCGGCAACCGTCTCACTGCGCAGTTTGTCCGATCCACAGTATCTACAACCGGCGGTGGAAGCCGTGGCGCGTTTGTTGAAAGAGCCGACCTTTAGCCCAGAGGCCCTGGGCCGGGTCCGCCAGCAAATGTTGACTGCTCTGCGAGAGCGCGCCCAATCGCCCGGTGCTATCGCCCAGGATGCTTTCTTTAAAGCCTTGTACGGCGATCACCCTTACGGATCACCGCCCGAAGGAACGCCCGCCAGTCTGGAGGCGATTACCCGCGCTGATCTCGAACGCTTCCATCGTCGCTACTACACCGCCGCCAATGCTGTCATGGCGATGGTCGGCGCCTTGGATCGGCCGGCCGCCGAACAGTTGGCGAATAAGCTGGTCGGCGAACTGGCGCGCGGTGAGCCGGTGCCACCACCACCGCCGATACCTGCCGTTACCGCTGGTCAAACCATCCGCATTGCCCATCCTTCCAGTCAAAGCCATATCCTGATGGGGCAGTTGGGTGTCAAGCGCGGCGATCCTGACTACTACGCGCTGTTTCTTGGTAACCATGTTCTAGGCGGAAATGGCCTGGTCTCACAGCTTTCCCAGGAAATCCGTGAAAAGCGTGGGCTGGCCTACGGCGCCTATAGCGCGTTCTCCCCGATGCAGCAGGCTGGGCCTTTCCTCATCAATCTGCAAACCCGCAACGATCAAGTCGATACCGCCTTGCAGGTGACACAAACGACCTTGCGGGAATTTACCAGTAGCGGTTCTACCGCCCAGGCCCTGGAAGAAGCCCGGCAAAATATCACCGGTGGCTTTGCGCTTGATCTCGCTGGCAACGGCAAATTGGCCGGTGCGTTGGGGCTGATCGCCTTTTATGGTCTGCCGCTGGATTATCTGCAAAATTACATCGGCATGATAAACGGCATCACGCTGGAGCAGGCCAAAACCACCTGGCAACGCCAGGTTCAGCCGGACAAACTCATCACCGTCATCGTCGGCGGCGGCCAGTCCACGCCAAGCGCACCGGTAAACGCCAGCCCGGTGAAACCCGCCGGTTCATGAACCGGAGCATTAGGCACGGCAATCAACTTCGGGTCATCGCTGGTCAATGGCGAGGTCGCCGGTTGCATTTTCCCGATTTGCCAGGGTTACGGCCGACCCCGGATCGCGTGCGGGAAACTCTGTTCAACTGGCTGGCTCCGGTGTTGCCCGGCGCACGTTGCTTGGATTTGTTCGCCGGCAGCGGCGCCCTCGGCATTGAGGCGCTGTCCCGCGGTGCGGCTGGTGTCGTGTTCGTCGAACAACAGCTAGCCGCCGTTAAATCGCTCCGTGCCAACCTGCTTCAGTTAGCAGCGCGGGATGCCCGCGCCGAATGCGCTGAGGCGCTGGCGTGGTTGCGACAGCCCAGTACACCTTTCGAGATCGTGCTACTCGATCCACCGTTCGGCCACAACTTGCTGGAACCGGCTTGCGTCGCTTTGGAACAAGGCGGTTGGCTGGCGGCAACGGCCTGGATCTATCTGGAATCGGAGACCGGCTTGCAACCGATGTTACCGTCAAATTGGGGCCTTCATCGGGAAAAAACCGCAGGTGCGGTCACTTACCGGCTAGCCCGCAGGGAATGCCCATCACTTTCATCGCACGACGTATCGTTCAGCAAGCCGCCATCCATAGACGATCATGAATGACGGCTGAATGGTTGCCTTGCTGTGCGCCATTCCCGATAATCTTCATAAAACTATCATCATTTTCCCCAGGAACCATCATGCCTGTCGCCGCCATCTATCCCGGCACTTTCGACCCAATCACGCGCGGTCATATCGACCTTGTTGAACGCGGTGCCCGCATGTTCGATCACCTGACCGTCAGTGTGGCCGCCAACCCCAACAAACAGCCGTTGTTTTCCTTGGCGGAACGGGTTGAATTGGCGCGCGAAGCGCTGGCACATTTACCCAATGTTGTGGTGTGCGGATTCGACATTCTCTTGGTGAATCATGCCAAACAGATCGGTGCTCATGTGATCTTGCGTGGGCTGCGGGCCGTTTCAGATTTCGAATTTGAATTTCAGCTTGCCAACATGAATCGCCGTTTATACCCTGACATCGAATCAGTTTTTCTGACACCGGCCGAGCAATATTCCTTCATCTCCTCTAGCCTGGTGCGCGAAGTCGCCAAGTTGGGCGGGAACATCGCGCCATTCGTGCATCCCAAAGTTGAGGCAGCGCTGGCTGCAAAATTCGCTAGTCGCAAATAATTATTAAAATACTCGGAAATTTACCCTACTCCAAAGCTGTCACAATCACAGCAACCCTTAAGCTATCTTCCAGAACGGTTATCGTTCGAAACCAAAGAGGACCCGACCATGGCCCTGTTGATTACCGACGAATGCATCAATTGCGACGTGTGCGAACCCGAATGCCCGAATGAGGCTATTGCGCAAGGTGATGAGATCTATGAGATCGACCCCAGTCGCTGTACCCAATGTGTCGGCCATTACGACACCCCGCAATGTATTGAAGTCTGTCCGGTGGACTGCATTCTTCCCGACCCTAACCATTCCGAGACTGAAGAGCAGTTACAGGCCAAATACGAGAAATTAACCAGCACCGCTTAAAACGCTTAGCGGGACGTGTGGTTCAGTTTGGGAGGGAGAGTAGGCAGCGATGGAGATTCAACCGCAAACAGGAATTCGGGTACTCCTGGCCGGCGCCAGCGGCCTGGTTGGTGGGCACTGTTTGACCCAACTGCTGGCTGATGACGGCATTGCCCACATCACCGTGGTCGCTCGCCGAGCATTGGCGCAGGCCCATCCGAAATTAACCGTTCAGGTGGTGGATTTCGACCATCTGCGCGAGCAAGCGGGCGCCATCAGGACCGATGCCGCGCTCTGCTGTTTGGGGACGACCCATCGCGCCGCCGGTTCTCCCGAAGCGTTTGCCAAGGTGGACCATATCTATGTCGCTGAGCTGGCCAAGCTAGCCGCCGCAGCGGGTGCGATGCGTTTCGTGTTGCTCTCGGCGGTCGTGGCCGATGCCGCCTCACCGATCTTTTATAATCGGCTCAAGGGACGAGCCGAAGCTGCGGTGACTGATTCAGGATTACAGGCAGTACACCTGTTACGTCCTTCGTTGCTGCTGGGGGAACGGACTGGGCCGCGCCCCATGGAAGAATGGAGCCGGCAAATGGCCCCATTTTGGGCGCCCTTCGCCTGGGGGCCATTTAGCCATTATCGCCCGGTGCCTGCGAAAACCGTCGCTGCCAAAATGGTCGAGTTGGCCAAAAATGGCCCACCAGGGATACATATTCATTATTTCAGAAGCTAAATCAGCCGACCACCGGTTACGGACACCCTATAGCAGGCGGTATTCGTCGCATCTCACCCTAGCCATGGGGGTGACGGTGACGTTGGGTCTGGTGCTATCACTGCCGGTAGCAGCGAAAAAACTCTACAAGTACCAGGACGCTTCCGGTGCCTGGGTGTTCACTGACAAACCGCCCGCCGCCAACGTTACTGCCGAAGTTCGCCCACTACCGGCCAGTGAGTTGCCGGCTAAGATCAGTGTCCGCAATCGCGGCACCACTGAGGCGCCGATTCTGGCGGTCGTGAACGACTATTACGGTCCCATTGAGGCGGAAATCGCCGGCGAAGGCTTGGAAAACATGCGTGCCGAACCACCATTGCCGATGCGGTTGGTCGTTCCGGCTCGCACGGAAATGACCGCCGTCACCCTTAAACCAACCGGTGTACGCTGGCGCTATGGCTACCGAATCCGAGCCGTATTGGGCGATCCCAAAGCCGCCCACCAGCCTGAGCAACCGTATGCGCCACCATTCGCGTCCGGGCAGCGCTTCTCGGTCGGCCAAGCGTTCGATGGGGCGTTCAGTCACCAACACTCGCAAAGCCGTTATGCCGTCGATATCAGCCTGCCAAAGGGAACACCCGTCCGCGCCGCCCGCGCTGGGGTCGTGATGGAGGCTACGAGCGACTTTTTTGATGGTGGCACCGACCCAAAATACCAAACGCGCGCCAATGCCGTGCGTATCCTGCATGATGACGGCACGATGGCGGTATACGCACACTTGGACCCAGACTCGACCCGTGTAGCCCCTGGGCAGCGTGTCGAGCGTGGCCTATGGCTTGCCAATTCTGGTAACACCGGCTACTCCACCGGCCCGCATCTGCATTTCGCCATCCAGCGCAATTCCGGGATGGAATTGATTTCAATACCGTTCGAATTTGCCGGAGCGACTGGTCAAGCCATCACCCCGACAGCGGGAATGCAGCTACTCGCACCCTGAGCGCGCCCGAAACCAGCGATCTGGGCGGTCAATTTATGACGCGCTTATCCGCTTGCGGTTGAGAAAAGCTTCGCGCACGATCTCTCGCAGTTGCGGAACCTGTGCTGGGCTTGACAGGAATTTACAGATCGCGCCCTGGTTAATCAGCTCGACCAAGCTTCCGGCCTCGCAGCCTTCACCCATAGCGATCCGTAAGGTTTCTGGATACAGCTCGCGCACGCGCCAGAAAAGCCCTTGATCGTCCTGCTGCATCCTCCAGTCGGCTAACATCACGCCAATCGGATGACGAGCCAGCAAGTCAAGTGCCGCTGGTATGTCAGTAGCGACCAACACTCGGTAACCTTCCGCCACGAGCGGAGTCTGGACAGACACTCTTTTATCGTCATCAGCAGCGACGATGAGCAAAATTTGCTCTTCGCCAACCAGAGTGGCTTTATCAACTAGACCCTGCTCACAGCGGCGCAACAGATCGGTGATTTCCGTGACTGGCAGGGGACGGCTCAGGTAATAACCCTGAATCTCATCACAGTGCTGCGCCTTCAGAAAGCGCAATTGGCCTTCGTTCTCCACGCCTTCCGCAATCACCCGCAAGCCCATACCGTCGGCCATCGCGATAACAGCGGTGGCAATCGCGGCATCATCGGGTCGGATGTTGACTTCACGCACAAACGCTTTATCGAGCTTAAGCCGATCCAGAGGCAATTGCTTGAGACGGCTAAAACTGGAATACCCGGTACCAAAATCGTCAATGGCCAACTGGACACCGAGACCCTTCAAAGCCTGGAGAGTAGCGATAGCGTATTCGGGGTCTTTCATCAGGAGGCTTTCAGTGATTTCCAGTTCCAGGGCGCTAGGCTCCAGGCCCGTCTCCTCCAAAACCCGCGCCACCAAGCCTGGAAACCCGGGTTGGGTGAACTGTAAAACCGAGATATTGACCGCAATTCGCTGTAAATCAATCCCTTGATCCCGCCATTGTTTGGCCTGCTGGCAGGCACTACGCATCACCCATTCGCCGATGGGAACAATCAGCCCGGTTTCCTCAGCCAAGGGAATAAAATCCACTGGCGAGATCGAACCAAGGATCGCATTATCCCAGCGCAACAGCGCTTCAAGCCCATTGATGCGACCGCTCGGCAGATCTAATTGTGGTTGGTAATGCAGAGCCAGATCATTTTGCTCGATGGCCTTACGCAACTGGCTCTCCATGGTCAACCGACGCAGAGCCGCTTCATTTAACGTCGCATCGTAGAACCGGTACAGGTTGCGACCTTGACGCTTGGCGAGATACATCGCCATATCCGCATTACGCAACAACACGCCCGGATCATCGCCATCTTCCGGGAAAACCGCGATACCGATGCTGGGTGTCACGAGTACTTCATGTCCTGCTAGGAGGAGCGGACGCGATAAATGGGTGCGAATGTGCTCAGCGACCAGCGCTACATCAGCACTGTAGCGGATCTCCGGCAACAGCACCGTAAATTCATCACCGCCCAAGCGAGCAATGGTCTGTCCGCGCTCATCGCCCGCCGGACGAGCGACTGTATCACTCTCGCGCAGGCTCTCCTTCAAACGGTCGGCCGTTGCCTGGAGCAATAAATCACCCACGGCATGACCGAGTGTGTCGTTGATCCGCTTGAAGTTATCCAAATCCAGAAACAGTAGACCGACCCGTCTGGAATAACGCTTAGCTAACTTGAGCGCCTCGCTCAAGCGGTCTTTGAAAAGCTCACGGTTGGGCAACTGGGTGAGGCCGTCGAAAAACGCCAGGTGGCGAATGCGCTCCTCGGCCCGTTGCAGCTCGGTGATATCCTGTAAAGTCCCGTACACACGGACCAATTGGCCTGATTCGTCAAAAACGGCTTCGACCTGTTGGCGGACACACCGGGGGTTCGTCTCAAAGCCGGCAAGCCAATGGTTGATCCCATCCACCTGCCTCCCTTCCCGCACGGCCGCGAACCAGCCGCGAACCCTGGCCTGATCTTTTTCCGGCACGCGGTCGAGTAACGCTTGGTAAGGTAGCTTGCCGTCTGGGCAATCCAGCCCCATGATTTGGCAAACCTGTTCGGAAAGATGCAATACATTCTCACCGGGCAACCAATCCCAGTGTCCTAGCCGGGCGATACGTTGGGCAGTCGCTAAGCGCCGCTCGCTCTCACGCAGCCGATTCATTGCCGTGCTGGCCCGCAGCAGATAACGTACTCGATAACCGAGCAGGGGAAAGTTGATCGGCTTGGTGATGAAGTCTGTGGCTCCAGCATCAAACGCCCGGTCGATGGACTCGTGATCATCCAACCCGGTCATCATCAGGATGGGAATTTGCCCGCCACCAGGCCGTCGCCGCAATTCCGTGCTGACCGCGAACCCATCCATTCCTGGCATCATCACATCCATCAGCACCGCAGCCGGATGCAACTGATCAAATCTTTCCAAGCCAGCGGGACCGCTTTCAGCCTGCTCGACCCGAAATCCTGCCTGCTCTAGGGTCACTCGCACCAACAGGCTAATCGTCGCATCATCATCAATGGTTAAAATTAGCGGTGGAGCTGGTATGCCGGCGGCTGACATGGTGGCCCTTCTTCGAGAGACTGATTGGTGTCGGTTCCAACCGACTGATTTTGGTCCTTGCGACCGCGCATCTACATGAGCGCCTAACGCCCTTCATGTAGTCCAGAGCGGTCAGCTGGGCAACGCCGGGGGTGGCAGTTCACTGGTCGGATCTTGATGGATCAATACATCGGCGTTTGGAAAACTCGCTTTTATCGCTGCCTCAACCTCGTCCGCCACGCGGTGCGCTTCCACTAACGGCAATTGATCATCAAGCATTAAATGAAGCTGCACGAAATACGTCTGGCCGGAGCGACGGGTACGCACGTCATGCACACCGCGTGCCCGTGGGTGTTCACGCGCGATCTCCTTAATCCGTGTATGAACCTCGCGTGGCAGTTCGTGATCCAGCAACAATTGTATTGAGTTATAGGCAATAGTTCCTGAACTATACAAAATATACACTGCAATTGCGATGGCGAAGAGCGGGTCCATAGCCGGCCAACCCAACATGCTCAAACCGAGCGCCAAAATCGTGGCGCCGTTAGTCAGCAAATCGGTCGCATAATGGGTGGCGTCGGCACTGATCGCAGTGGATTGCGTCCGCTGGATGACATAGCGTTGCACCAGCAGCAGAACGGCCGTGGCCACCATGGCGAACACCAAGACCCCCAGGCCGACCCAGGTATGGGTTAGCGCCTGTGGATGAACTAGCCGGTTTAGCGCCTGTAGAGTCAAAAACACGGCCGAGCCGGCGATAAAAGCCGCCTGCGCTAAGCCTGCTAAAGGTTCCGCCTTACCGTGCCCGAACCGATGGTCACGATCCGGTGGTTGCAGCGAATAACGCACGGCGAGCAAATTGAGTACCGAGGCCGCCACATCCATCATGGAGTCCACCAGCGAGGCCAATACGCTGACCGAACCGGTGAACAGCGCCGCCGCCAGCTTGGCGGCGATCAAGATGGTTGCGGTCGTTACGGAAGCGTAAGTCGCTAGCCGTAGTAAGCGGGCAGCCTCGGCCGGCTCCAGGACCGTGGGTCCAGATGCAGCCATTTGCAATTCTTTCTGGGTGCTCATAAAGGCAGTATATTCCCCTCGGTTGTCATCATTGCGACGGCATGAGTTTCGAATGTCGGCGCCGCGTCTTCTAACCCCTTACCGGGTCGCGAAATCGAAAGTTATTTCACCTTATGATTGAAGCTTTACGCCGCATTGTACAAGAAGCCACGGCCGCGACGGATTTTCCCAGCGCGCTTACTATAGCGGCTACCCAAATTCGCGATACCCTGGAAGTGACTGCTTGCACGATTTATCTCGTTGATCAGAAGCGTCGTGAACTGGTTTGCGGTGCCGGCATCGGCTTGACTCTCGTCGCCAGAGGCCAGGTGCGACGCACGGATCAGCCAAGCTTGCTGGAGTGGATCGCAGAACGGCAGGATGTGCTGAACTTGGCGGACGCCCAGCAGCATCCACGCTACCAGAACACACTCGGTACCGACGAGGAGATTTGTCACGCCTTCTTGGGAGTACCGCTGGTACAGGATCACCAGACTCTAGGCATCTTAGTCGTCCGGGATACCCGCATCTGCGAATTCCAGACGATGGAGGTGGATTTTCTGGTCAGTATCGCCGTACCACTGGCGCATCTGATCCATCAAGCAACGCTCGATGGTGTTATCCACGCACTGCTATCCGGCGTGCGTTCTCTGTCTGGGCTGCCAGGGGCACAGGGGGTCGCGATTGGCACCATCACCCTGCCGTACCGCTTGGCGGACCTTGATCGTGTACCTAACCGCTCTACGAGTGATCCCGCCGCTGAGGAAGTAGCGCTAAACACAGCCATCAGCGCCGTCGATGAGGAATTGCGCTCGGCTAACGAGCAATTGTTGTCTCTGCTGCCACCCAGCGAACAGGCGATGTTTAGCGCGCATCGTCTGCTCTTAAACAGTGATAGCCTGCGTGCAGACATCAACACCCGCATCCACAACGGATTATGGGCGCCTGCTGCCTGGCGTGATGCGATCCTGGCCCGTGCACAGGCTTTACAGCAAACCAACAATCCTTATCTGAACGCACGAGCAGAGGATATCCGCGATCTTGGTCGGCGGGTGCTGCGGCATTTATACACAGGCGCCACCGACTCATCACGCGCTTTGCCCGAACACTGCGTATTGCTTGCTGAGGAAATAAGCGTAGCGGATTTCGCGACGATCCCTCCCGATCAATTGGCCGCCATCGTGTGCTTACGGGGTTCGGCGCTCTCTCATATCGCAATTCTGGCGCGAGCCATCGGCATTCCAGCCGTCATGAATTTGGGTGACCGTCCGATCAATGGCTTGGCAGGGCACGAAATCATCGTTGACGGCTATCAAGGGCGGGTGTTCATCGACCCGGACCCCGCAGTACGCGCGGAATATCAACGGCTGATCGCCGCTGAGACGGAATTAGCTGCTGGGTTGGACAAGCTACGCGACCTACCGGCGGAAATGCTGGATGGCTACCGGGTGCCGCTCTATGTCAAAGCGGGCCTGCTATCGGATATTCCTTCCGCAAGTAATTGTGGAGCCGATGGCGTCGGGCTTTATCGCACGGAATTCGCCTTTATGATCCGCGAATCCTTCCCCAGCGAGGAAGAGCAATACGCTATTTACCAACAAGTGCTCAAGGCGTTTGCCCCCAAGCCCGTCACCATCCGCACGCTGGATATCGGTGGCGATAAACCCCTGCCCTACTATCCTATCGATGAAAACAATCCGTTTCTGGGCTGGCGCGGTCTTCGTTTCACGCTGGATCATCCCAAGATCTTTCTCGTGCAATTGCGCGCGATGCTGAGGGCCAATGCCGATTCGAAAAATCTGCGGGTTTTGTTCCCGATGATTACTACCGTTGAAGAGTTGGATGAGGCGTTACGGTTGCTGACGCAAGCGTATCGGGAGTTGGAAGCGGAGGGTACACCCGCCGCACGCCCTCAAGTCGGTGCGATGATCGAAGTCCCTTCCGCCGCTTGGCAAGCCGCTCAATTGGCTCGGCGCGTGGATTTTCTGTCAGTCGGCACCAACGACCTAACCCAGTATGTACTGGCAGTGGATCGTGACAATGCCCAAGTGGCTCGGTTGTACGATCACCTGCATCCGGCGCTCTTAAAGACTATCGCCCACATCCTCGCCGGCGGCCACCAGGCCGGTCGCCCAGTACAGTTATCCGGGGAGATGGCCTCCGATCCGGGGGCGGCCCTGCTGCTGCTGGGGATGGGAGCCGATAGTTTGAACGCGAGTCCCGCTAGCCTGCCAAGGGTGAAATGGGTGATCCGCCGCTTCGCCCGTGCTCAGGCGTGCGCCCTAGCCGAAGAGGCGCTCACCCTGGAGACGACCGACCAGATTCGCCGTCTGCTTAATGGCGCACTCCAGCAGGCCGGTTTAGGCGAAATCGTACATGAATCTATCTGAGTTGGTGGGCACCGGCTGGCGCGAAGAGCGGATCAGGCGACCCGCTCGCACCCTTGCTCGCTGGAGCACACCCAATCGGTGCACTCCAACTTGGCCCGATCAGCTTTCAATGGCGATTCGGCGAGGCTTGGCCGCTTCTCGCTTGGGGACGACGACTTCCAGGACTCCATCCTTGCATTTGGCGCTCACCTTGTCGGCATCCGCCACATCCGGTAGTGAAAACCGCCGCAGGAATGTACCGCGCACCCGCTCGACTCGGCGGTATTGCTCGGTTTCCTGTTTGGTTTCACTCGCACGCTGGCCTTTCAAAGCCAGCGTCCCCTTTTCCAGGGTGATTTCAATATCCTTGATCTCCACGCCAGGCAGATCGGCATGAATGACGAACTGACCTGGTTCTTCCTTGATATCGAGCGCCGGCATCCAATCGGCCAGGACATGCCCGGTTTCCTCATCCACCAACCGGTTGGTTGCAAACAGATGATTGACTTCGCGTTGCAATTGATTCAATAGGTTTAACGGTTCATAACGCATCAGAGCCATGATCGATCCTCCATCGATTTCAATTTCGGCGCTCCGTTGAACGCCGATCAAGTGACTTAATAACTGGGGGCTAGTGCGGTGATTTCAAGGGATTTCAGGCATTTTTCCGTCAAGCTATTTCGCTTTATGATAGTTCACCTCCCATGGAATCTTAGATGATGGCCGCACCACAGATTTTCATCTGCCATGCCCAACCTGATGCGGCTTTCGCCCGAGATCTGGGCTTGGCGCTGGAAACCTTTCGGTTGCCGGTCTGGAACGATTCCCGCAATCTGAGGGGCGGCAATCGTTTGGCGCCCGAAGTGCGGTGGGCCATCGAACAGGCCCGCCAAGTGATCGTCGTGCTCGGTTTGAATACTGGCGATCCGACCTGGTTACGGCGGGAAATCGAAATTGCGCAAGAAGTCGAGCGGCGACGCGCTGATCGTTATCGGGTGATTCCGCTATTGTTACCTGGTGTCGATGAAGCGATGTTGCCGCAATGGTTCACACCGGTACCTCGTACTGCTCCTCTCCAGCTCCCTTCGGATGGGCTGGGGCCTATCTTGCCAACGCTACTCACTGTCTTGGGCGAAACCTCGCCCGCTGGCAGCGCTACCGACCGTCATGCGCAGCCACCGACGGAGTTGGCGTTAAGCTTCAGTCAGAGCACGTCGTCTACCGCTTCCTGGCAATGGGTAGCGCGGTTAAATTCCCAGCCCGACGAAGATCCGCCCCTGACGCTAAGCTGCCCGCTGCCGATAGCACCCAGCCGGGAACTTCAACACTGGTATTTACAAACTTATCCTTGCTGGCCAACAGACGTTCTGCGCGACTTAGCAGACCATGTTGCCATCCAGCTTGCGCAATGGGGGCGCTCGCTATACCAAATAGTCCTCAACGCACCAGAGTCCCAGGCGCTGACGACCGTGTGGCGCCAATTACTTTCGTCTCAGGAAGGGTGCTTAGTGATCAAAGCTGACGGTGCCGATTCAGCTACGGTCGACTTGCTTGAACTGCCCTGGGAGCTGCTGCACGATGCCAACGATTTTCTGATTCGCGCCAAGAAGCCCGTCCAAGTCATCCGTCGCCTTCCAGGCGGGAGTGGCGCGTTTCTACCCGTACCACCACCCCTACGGATTCTGGCGGCCAGCCCTCACCCCGATACCGAACCGACCGGCCACTCCGACTACCGGCGTGGCACTTTACCTTTAATGGCAGCATTAGCCAGCCTCGGCGGCTTAGTCGAACCACGGATACTTACCTCACCCACGTTGGCAGCTTTGGAAAAGCAGTTAAATGACGCTTGGGTAACGGGGCGCCCCTTTTCGATACTGCATCTGGACGCTTATCTGCGTGAGGATCTCGCTACCCAAGAGGTTCAGTGTGCGTTTGAAACGGGTTACGATCCGCCAGCGCCTCTGTGCCGTGAGGCCCATTTTGTGCCAGTTAAAGAGCTGATTTCGCTACTAAGCTCTTACCGCATCCGGCTGGTCGTTCTCTACGGAGGGAACACAAACGCTGCTGATTCGGCTACTTTCCGTCTTACCTCCTTGCTGCTGGCAAGCGGAATCGCGGCCGCCATCACCGTGCATCCTGCGGTACCGACCGAGACCCAGAAACGGTTTTGGAAAGGCTTTTATGAAGAGTTATTGCGCGGCGCCCGGATTAGCCAAGCCCTGTTTGCTGGCCAAAACTACTTGGTCGGTGATACGTATCGGGCGGCGGGGATGAGCGGTGGCATCCATCTACAGGATTGGTTTTGTTTTAAGTTGTATGTGGGGGAACAAGATCCCCGTTTGTGTTTGCGTCCGCCATTGGATCTCCGGCGACGCTTGCTGGAGCTGACTTGGCCTGAGCCATCGGCACACCTACCCACACCACCACCGACCGGTTTTGTGGGTCGCACCCGTGACTTGCTGCGGCTGGAACGACTGTTGAAAGAACAATCCACGCTGTTCCTGCGTGGCGCTGGCGGTAGCGGCAAAACCGCTACCGCCAGCGCTTTAGCCCACTGGCTAGTGCGCTCCGGCCGTTTTCACCAGATCGCTTATCTCAACCGTGACGATGCCAGAGAACCAAGCTATTTGCTGGAAACGCTCGGCCGACAATTACTGCCCCAAAACAAGCACTGGTCGGTAGAAACCTATCCGACTTTTTGGCGTGCTCTCAGCCACCTGCAAAAGACGTTAGAAAAAAAATCCACATTGATCGTACTTGATCAGATCGAGCGATGGCCTTCGGAGCACGACAAGCTCTTTGATCAACTGTGGCAGGATTTGTTAAACGCATGTCCAGGACTGCGATTATTGGGTTTAGGCCGCTTGGGTCCACCGCCTTTCGCCCAGCCCTGGAAAGAGCTTAAGCTAAGCCCCCTTGATGAAAACGATGCTATCTGTCTAATCGGCCGCACCCTCATAGGTGCGCGCGAACTCCCCCCAGCCAGTGATGCCAAAGATGGCTTTCAACCTTTACGTCAACTGGTCAAACTCGCTGGCGGTCATCCAGTCGCCTTGCAGCGAATCTCTCACGAAATAGCAATACATGGCGCGAAGGCGACATTAGCCCTATTGCACACCCTGCGTGCCGAAATCCTATACCGCCATCCCGATGACCCGCAATGGCCACTGTTCTTAGGTCTTGAACTCACCCTGCGCCAGTTGCCAGCCGAAGATCGGGAGCGTTCGGCGATCATCGCTTTTTTCAAAGGGGGGATGAATCGTATCGCTCTAGGAAAAGCGCTGGTGTTAGATACACAGGATTTGGATGCTTTCCAAAAACGTCTAAGTGCTTTGGAATTGATTGAGGATCAAGGCTACGGTCATTGGCGCTTCGATCCTGCCTTATCCCATTATCTGGCCAACCAATTGTCTCCCAGCCATCGCTTAATCTGGCAAGACCGCTGGCGAAATGGCATGGAGGAACTCATTGATGTGCTTTATCAGCAGTATTTCAAAGACAACGCACGGACAACACGCTTGCTCCGCCTGGAATTACCTAATCTTCTGACGTTCTTGCGGGATCACCAGCAACATTTCAGCGCTGAACGTACCGCCCGCCTAGCCAGCCGGCTGGAACAACTGCTCGTTTCTCTCGGCATCCCGAATGCGCTGGGGGAAGCCATGGCCGCCCGCGAACGGGCCGGCCACGCGCTGTCTGGTTGGAGCCGACTACGGTTCGAAACTGAACGCTTGCGGGTCGAACGCCTGCGCGATAATGGCGCGCTTGAGGAAGCCTTCCAGGCAGCCCGACAGTTGCTGCGCCAATGCCAAGAAGCAGGCCCCGACAGCTATCCGGGAGCCGGCTATGATCTGGCGCAGGCCTTTTTCCAACTGGGCAAGTTGCTCAAATTAACCGGTGCCGCCGAATCAGCTGTCCGGGAGTTTTCGGTTGCCCGCCAGCAATTTCAAAGCTTGGCTGAAACCGGCAACAGCAATGCAGGCCGCATGGCAGCAGTGGTCGATGCTGAAATCGGTGATTGCTTAGCCTATTTACAGCGTTTGCAGGAAGCTGCCACTGCCTATGAAGCGGCACTCACTCAATCGGGGCCTAATGCCCCCAAAGGACTGATTGCAAATAATAAAATGCAGTTGGGTTTAGTGCGCCAGAGACAAGGACATTACAGTGAAGCGGTTGATTTATACGATTCCGCCCGTCAGATCTTCGAAGCGCTAGGGGAACCAGAAGGCACTGCGCGTGCCTGGAGGCAGATCGCCCTCTCCCACAAACTAAGCGCAGATATGAAACCGGCCCTGCACGCTTGCCAACAGGCGCTGTATCTCTATGAACAGCAACGAGATCGCAATAGTATAACTGAAACCTTGGGAGAATTAGGCCATCTGCACCAAATATCCAATCAATTGGAGGAAGCCGCTTTAGCTTATCGTCGCCTGTCAGAGTTATGCACCCAATTGGGGGATTCTCTTGGCGAAGAGGCCAGTCGCAACAAACTTGCCAATGTTCTCATCCAACTTCACCGCCATGACGAAGCCCGCCAAGAATTATACCGGGCTAGCGAATGCAATCTGCCCGATAGCTATACCGCTCGCAATTGGGCCATCCGCCGAGGTTTACACGATCTTGGCCAAACCGCGCAAAATCAGGATGTCGCAGACCGAGCACGACGGCAAGCGATGCAAAAATACCTCGCTTACCGAAGGGCTGGCGGTGAAAACGACAATCCAGGGGCACGCCTATGCGCGCAAGTTCATCAAGCTATCCGCACCGGCGAAACTTCTTCTCTTGCAGCCAAGCTCGAACAGATTGCGGCCAGCCCTAATGTACCAGCCGGGGGTAAACTATTGATTGATAAATTGAAAAATATTCTTATGGGATCTTATGAACCTACCTTGGCTACCGACCCAAACCTACATTATCAATATGCAGTTGAATTACAACTGCTATTGGAAGCGCTGACCCAACGCTAAACGGGAAAAACAAAAGCCCAACCTTATAGGTTGGGCTTTTGAGGAATAAGAGCCTGGCGATGACCGACTTTAGCGCGAGTAGGTCTCGCACGATCATAGGCGCGGAGCGGTTTCACGGTCGAGTTCGGGATGGGGTCGGGT
>NZ_CBTJ020000030.1 GCF_001051235.1 Candidatus Competibacter denitrificans Run_A_D11
CAGAAGTCTATTAGGACTGCTCCTAATTTCTTACGAAGGTCGCCCGCGCGCCTCTCGGCTCGCAAACTCCCCCCAACAACCCCTGAGTTTTAAAGAGAAAGCCGAGTCCTTAGGCGTAACTTGCTTTAACTTCCTGTTGTTCCTGCCGACCTCTATGGTGGCGAGACAGCCATTATAGCCATAATTTATGACGCAGCAAGTATTTTTGAAAACTTTTATTCTTTAATCCAGCGCCAGAAAAAAAAGCAACTTAAAAACACAAAAGCATCTTTATAAGCTATTGATATTTAATATTTTTAAATTCACTTAACGCCACCGCTTCCTAAAGCCAACTCATGTAAACCTTGCGAAAAGGAGAGGTTAGCTTGAAATTTCAACATATTATTCAACAGACTAGGGTCGCCAAGCGAGTGCCGGATATCACCGACGCGAGCCTCAGAGTATTCGGCTGGAGGAGCCGTCGCAAAGATTTCGCGATAAATAGATAAAACGTCGTTCAAAGAAACTCCAAGACCGGTGCAAACATTATATCTTCCACTGACGACAGGGTGACCCAGTAAAGCTTGGCCATTCGCACGCGCAACATCTCGTACTGAGATAAAATCTCGAGTCTGTCCGCCATCGCCATAAACAGTCACCGGCAAGCCACGCTGAAATCGGTCGGTAAAAATCGATAGCACCCCTGAATAGGGCGACTTAGGGTCCTGGCGTGGACCGTAGACGTTAAAGTAGCGTAAACATATGGCTTCTAAGCCAAAGCTGGCGGCATACCCTAAGAGCATCACCTCAGCAGCTAGTTTAGCGGCTGCATAGGGAGATTGTGGTTGCGGTGCGGCCGATTCTCGGTTGGGCAGGGTAGCGGCTGAGCCGTACACCGCAGCCGAGGAGGCAAAGACTAGGCGCTTACAGTCAAACTCTAAACAAAGCCGGGCAATCCGCTCGGCGATGACTAGATTCAAGTGGCAGTTAAGGCCTGGATCACGGAAGCTTTCGGGGACACTCACTAAAGCAGCCAGATGCAGCACACCCGAAAAATGATACTGTGCAAACAAGGCACGCATCGCCGCTTCATCCCCAGCATCGGCAAGCACCCACTCGAAATTCGGCGAACTGCGTGCGTTCGCGAGATTCTCCAAATGACCTGTCCGTAAATTGTCGATCCCAATCACGGCATGTCCTTGACCAAGCAACCATTCGACAGAATGGCTACCAATAAAACCGGCTGCACCAGTGACTAAATAATTTGAGGCCATCGACCGCCCTCCAGCCGCTATAGGCAAATATCAAGATGATGTCTGTCGTGTCAGGGCCGTTTACAATAACGGCTCATGCATAACCGTACAATCGCCACTGCACGCTCCAAACTATTCAGTTGGCGCTTCTTGGGACCCGCCTACTGGCTCATCTGGCTGGGGCTGGGCCTCATGAAAATCATGGCAGCCCTGCCATTTCACTGGCAAGTGGCTGCTGGTAAACAAATTGGCCGATTACTGGGAAAAATCGCGCAGCGGCGGCGCCGGATTGCTGCTATCAACCTTGAATTATGCTTTCCAGCACTATCCCCGAACGAACGGGCTGTCCTGCTGGATGAGCATTTTATGGCCCTGGGCGTTGGTTTATTTGAAACGGCCATGGCTTGGTGGGCTTCAGATAAAAAATTGCAGTCCTTAGCACGGGTTGAAGGTGTCGAACACCTCACACACGCTTTAGCGCGTGGCCGTGGGGTTATTCTATTGACGGGGCATTTCACCCTGCTAGAGCTGGGTGCGCGCTTCATCACTTGGCACCATCCGTTTCATGCAATGTATCGATCCCATAAAAATCGGCTTTATGAAATGGTGATGCGTCGTGAACGCGAGCGGCGCTCTGGCTTGCCACCGCTGCCGCACGAAGATCTTCGAGGGCTGTTACGCGCTTTGAAAAAAGGGCGTGCCGTCTGGTACGCTCCTGATCAGAATCACGGCATCCGTAACAGTGTTTTTGTTCCCTTCTTCGGCGTGACCGCTTGTACGGTAATGGCCACTTCGCGGCTAGCCACGATGAGCGGAGCGGCGGTGGTACCTTATTTTCCCAAACGCTTACCCGGAACTGCCGGTTACGAAATCACTATTTTACCGGCCTTAACGGATTTCCCCAGCGGCGACGTGGAAGCCGATACCCGGCGGATCAATACACTGTTGGAAGATTATATCCGGCAAGCGCCTGAGCAATACTTCTGGGTACACCGTCGTTTCAAAACCCAACCACCCGGCAAGACCAGTCCATACTGATAGATCCGTCCTGCCCTCATGTCTGAGCCTGTTCATCTCCCCACCAATCCCACCATTCGCCGTATCCTGATCATCAAATGGAGCGCTATGGGGGATGTGATCATTGCGACCGCGTTGTTTGAGGATATCGCTCAGGCATTTCCCAACCAGGAGATTCACCTCAATACCTTACCAGCCTGGGAAAAACTTTTTCTAGGAGATCCGCGATTTCAGCGAGTTTTCGCTATCAAGCTGCGTGACTCGCGCCATCCGCTCGCTGCCATGCGCCAATGGCTTCATGAAGTGCGCCAAGGCCACTACGATCTGATTATTGATCTCCAGTCGAATGATCGCTCCCGAATCTTGCTCACCCTACTTGAGTTAAGCGGCGTGCGAGTCCCCTATCGGATCGGCAATAATCGACAATGGCCTTACAATATCTTTCCAGAAACATTTCCGCGCTCCACCCACATTTTGACCCGAATGCGTGCCGCCTTACAGGCTGGGGGTATTCCTACCGCAACACCACGACCTGTTTTGCACATCGCAGGCCATCATCGTGAGCGTGCCCGACAACTTCTTGCCACGCATAACTTGCAGCCGAACCGTTATGCGATTTTTCTGCCGGGCTGTAATCCTCATGGGTACCTCAAACGCTGGGGAGCAACGCGCTACGCTACGCTGGCAAATCGGCTACATCACGAGGGAATAGAGCGTATCGCGTTGATCGGCGGTCCCGATGAAATCGAAGAATGTGCGCAGATCACTGCGTTATGTGGTTCCTGGTTAGTGAATCTTTGTGGCCAAACTCAGATTCTTGATATACCACCGTTATGCGAGACGGCGCGCTTCATCGTTGCGAATGATACCGGTACCGCTCACCTAGCTGCCGTGACGACCACGCCAATGACGGTTCTCTGCGGGCCGACTGACCCGAACCGAGTCAAGCCGCTGGGAGACAACGTGACCGCCCTACAAGCAGATTTACCGTGCCGCAACTGCTATTTTAAAAACTGCACTCACCACACTTGTATGGCGATGATCACGCCCGCGCTCGTGTTACGCCACCTACAGCAGACGGTATAGCCAACAGCCTTTAATCCAGCCATCACGCTACCACGCGGCTCTCAGGTCTCTTCGCCAGTACCGGGTTGATATTCGCCTGGTAGGGGTGGAGCATCATCAGGTAACAAGCCCTTGCCGTATTTTGCGAACTGATAATGTTCGTACAGCTTGGCGTATTTGAGAAAAACGTAAAAAGCGGCGATCACCGAGTTGATCAAGCCGGCCCAACCATTTAGAAAGTTACGCTTAAAGAGATAACTACGGATAAAAAAAAGCGGGGGATAAACGATCATGATTAACCGGATTCCCCAGCGGTGTTTCCGTACCTTGTCCGCTACTAAACCACTTGAGTAAGCATTGATCTTTTCAACCTTGGTATGGATATTGGTCTCACCATAATGGTACAGCGGCGAGCTAAGCCGAGTGACGCTACCTTGAATTTTGGGTGCAGCGTGAATCGGCATGTCGTCGATGAGGCCTTTGCGTTTATCAAACAAGCGCAAGTAATAATTCATTCGCGTGCCAGGATGGTACATGCGCCAAAACATTTGTTCCTGGCGTGGCATCTCATAACCATCCGCCACTGGTCCATCCGCAAGAACTTGACGTAACTCCTTTTGCAAGTCAGGCGACAACGCCTCATCCGCATCAAGGAGTAGCACCCAATCATGAGTCGTTGCCGTCAAAGCACTCTGTTTCTGCGGACCATAGCCGATGAACATCTGCTGTGAAATCAATGCGCCATAGCGGCGCGCAACCACAAGCGTATCATCGGTGCTGAACGAATCCAGCACGATGATCTCGTCCGCCCACTTGACGCTCTCCAGACAGGCGGGCAAAGTGCGGCCATTATTGTAAGTGGTGACAAACACTGAAAGCGGCTTATTGGCCATGTAACAACCTAAAGCTCACGCTAATCTGAGCATATTGAGCACCTCTTTCCTCCACGACCTGGCACGACATCGCTTTGCGATAACTCTAGATTGGTTTGGCATGTCCAACGATTCTGCTTGCAACGAGGCCAGCTCGATCAACACCATTCCTTCGGCCCATGTGATCGGCGGTCGGCTGCTGGGTGGTGCCGAGCTTTTTTATGCACGCCTAGTCAACGCTCTGCATCAGCGAGGCCACACTACGCTAGCAATCACCCATCCCGATAGTCTGATCCTCAACGCGCTTTCTCCGGAAATTTCTCGCGCCCCCATACCTATGCGTGGGATTTGGGATCTATGGTCCCGTTGGCAAATCTGCAAAGTAATTCAGCAGTATCGCCCAGAAATCGTGCAAACTTACATGGGACGAGCGACCCGGTTAACGCATTTGCCGGACTATAAACACTGCGTCCATGTCGCCCGGTTAGGAGGTTACTATAACCTCACGGGTTACCGCCACGCCCATGCTTGGATTGGTAATACCCAAGGAATCTGCGACTACCTAATCCGCAACGGCCTGCCCGCCCAACGGGTGTTTCACATCGGTAATTTCATTCTGCCGCGCCAACCCAGTCCAGCAGAGGTACTCATGCACCGCCGCCAAGAACTGGGGGTTCCGAACCATGCCTTGCTGATCGTCGCGGTAGGTCGTTTGCATCCGGTCAAAGGGTTTGAGGATCTAATCACTGCGTTTGCTACGCTACCCACCACGCTCGCTGGGCAGCCCATCTATCTGGCCATCATTGGCGATGGCCCGCTCAAGCGACAACTCAAGCACTTGTGTGGGCAATTAGGCTTGGCTGAGCGCGTGCGTTGGACCGGTTGGCAACAGGATGCTGGCCTCTTCCAGGAATTAGCTGACTTAATCATTTGCCCTTCGCGACATGAACCCTTGGGCAACGTTATCCTCGAAGCGTGGGCTTGGCGCCGCCCGGTTCTGGCGACCCGCACGGTGGGCCTAGTGGAAATTGCGGCACATCAAGAAGATGCTTGGTTAGTCCCGGTTTCCGATCCTGCCGCCCTAGCAGCAGCCATGCAACTGCTACTGACGGATGCCTTGTTGCGGGATTATCTCGCAGCCAACGGTTATCGAAAAGTGCATACCGCTTATAGTGAACAGACCATAGTCAGCGCTTACCTCGATCTATACCACCACCTCCTAGGGAAATGATGCGTCCGAATCAAGCTTTTTAGCAGGCACTTCCCTGGAAGGATCACTCAAGTAAAGCAACCCTCCGAGACAAACAAACAGATAGGAAAAGTGCCGCGATGTGTAAGAGAAACTTAGCATCGCAGTCCCTAAGATCGCCAGAGCGGCGGCCAACAGCACACCAGCCCGTTCCCGGTCCTGCGGTATCAGATAGACCCACCGGCGAACCAGCCGCCAAAAAACCATACTGATGAGCGCCAACAAGCTTCCTGCCCCCAAAATGCCCGTCTCATACCAGGCATCCAGGACAAAATTGTGTAAATGCTGAACGCGCTTTTGGACACCCCCTAACTCGAAGCTGAGCGTTTCTGTAGCGTAGCGGCCATTACCCAACCCCACACCGAGCCAAGGTCGTTCTGGAGGATGCGCCAGTGCTTGCCGCCACAAGGCAGATCGACCAGACGTAAAGGCGTTCAGAGGATGCTGGGGATCTAGGTCCGATCTACGGAACAACCCAGCGTCGGCAACAATGATGATAGTTAACACGACAGCAGCCAACGCAATCAGCCAGCGAAGACGCCAGCCGAGCAGGATCTTACCGAACACGAGCAGTGCGATAACGACCCCCAAAAATGCGGCCCGCCCCCCGGAAATAACCACATAGGCCAACACGGCAGCGACAGATCCCGCCATCCCCAAGTAACGTCGAGAGCCAGCACAGTGCCACCAGAACCAACTCAGCAAGAACGGCAACAGAAATGGCAATTCATCTTCACGCAGTTGGATTCTCGGGTCAAATGGCTGACCGGACCATTCGAACCCGTAGTAGCACAGCGTGATAGACAACCCGGCCAGCGTCAGGCTTCCAAACAGAGCAATGCTATCCAATAAGCGATCAGGCGTGTTGGCAGGTTCCCATAGCGCCACTTGTACTAGCAATAGGGCGAGGCTTGGCGCTAGAAATCCGGCCCAGACTTTCAGGCCCTCCTTGGGATCGACCGCCATGGGGATTCCCAGGAGAAAAATGGCCAACATGGCCACATATAACAGCGTGGTCGTCACATCCAACCGTCGTGCGCAACCCCATAAGCTGAGCAATCCCCAAAGACCGTAAATGCTGGCGAGTACATTAAACAGGGCGCGGCCTCCGAGTTGCGTTAGCGGCAAAACCGCAATCAAAAGCCAACCCCACCTTAAGAAAAACACCGCCAACGCGGTCACAGTCCGTCTTGTATAATGGCTTCCTGTCACTTTCGCTCAGCCTCCATACGTGCCATCATGAGCTTAGATACTCCTGTTTCGCCCGGTGAATTTCTAGACAAACTCACCATTCTGGAAATCAAAGCGGAGCGGATAGAATCCGCCACCAAGCTAACTAACATCCGCCACGAGCTGGCGCTGCTAAGGACCATTTGGTCTGCTTCACGTTACGGTGCAGCAGATCTTGGCGATTTAGCGCGCGAATTGAAAACCGTCAATGAAGCGTTATGGGATATTGAAGATAAAATCCGCCTTAAGGAAGCGATCAGCGCCTTCGATACCGAATTTATTGAGCTGGCCCGCGCGGTCTATCTGACCAATGACCGGCGATCAGCCCTCAAGCGCAGCGTAAACATCCTGTTGGATTCACCTCTACTTGAGGAAAAATCTTATGCCGACTACACGACTCCATTAATAAAAATTGGCCCTCATTAGCCGACTAACAGGCGGGCTGCGCGTTGCACGACGACTTCAACCGCAATTCCTGCCATATTTCGGGAATGATAATCGCACCCTCGCCCGTCACCCGGTGCAATAACATGGATAAAGGGTGAGTAGGACAAGGGTGGCGAACTACCGAATAAACCTAACGCATTGATGCCTAACGCAGCCGCCACATTTAAGAATCCAGTATCATTACCGATATAGAGCCGAGTGCAACTGATCAAGGCGGCAGTTTCGGCAACGGTAAGATCAACGCCATTGAGGATACTCCCTCCGGCGTCTCGTACTTTAGCCTCGATCTGAGTTGCGAGCGAAGCCTCGCGCGGGCCACCGCCGATCAGGATCGGTGATCCCCAGCCGCGCCGATTAATCTCACCGGCAAGTGCCACAAAATTTGCCTCACCCCATTGCTTCCAGGACTCGCTACTCCCGATTCCAAGCGCAATCCAAGGCTGAGGTAGGTGTGCGAATCGGCTGGTAATTTCCTGGCGTTTCTGTATATCAAGACAAAGCTTTTCGTCACCAGCGATTCGGGAAATACCATAGAGATCTAGCAGGGTATTGGCTTTCGTGATCGGATGATCATAGCGGTACTTTGAGGGCAGACCGGGTTTTTTTAGCCATAACCGTTGCGCGCCGAAGCCATAGCCGAAGCGCTCCACAATACCAGCCAGCCAAGCCAACAGGGCGTAACGGGCGCTGTCATGCAACAGCCAAACTTGGCGATAGTCACCACTTCGCAACAAAGCCACCAGGCGCCTAGTACCCATCCAACCCGAATGCAGCCCAGCATCGCGCTCCAGCCATAAAATTCTCCTCACGCTAGAATCTGCCCCCAACAACTGATCAGCACGCGAACGTGGCTTGGCTAGCACATCAATCTGCCCGTCCACAGCAGTTCGCGCCAGGGCATGAATATGTGGTAAGTGCCACACCATATCGCCGATACCCGGTAACGGTTGAATCAGCAATGTTCGTCCCAAAGATGCCAGTTTCATCGGTCGATTATGTTTCGTTAGAAGCCCATCCGCTCATCTGATCCGAGATCATCCGCAAGCAGTGACTGGGTTACTGGTTGATCCGTTAGGTTCATGTTCCGATTGTAACCAGCAATCCTGATAACTGTATGTACTCAATCCAGCTATCATAGCCGCGTCGCCAATCCAGGCGGCGATTCGCGGAGTTCAAAGATATCATGTGCGGGATCGCCGGCTACTACCTGAAAGCACCCAATGGCCATCACGCACGCCTAACAGAAATGGCCCAGCGGCTGGCGCACCGAGGTCCTGATGGCCAGGGTTTTTACAGAGGCGAACGGGTAGGACTCGCACATACGCGACTTTCTATCATTGATCTCGCGGCGGGCGCACAACCCCTTTACAACGAAGATCATAGCCTTTGCCTGGTAGCCAACGGCGAAATCTACAATGCTTTGGAGTTGCGCGAGGAACTGGAGAGGTTAGGCCATCATTTTGCTACTCACTCCGATTCCGAAGTAATTCTGCACGCTTACGAAAGTTGGGGCGAGGATTTTCTCAATCACCTATTGGGGATGTTCGCCTTTGCCCTGCATGACTTGGCAAGTCAGCAACTGCTACTGGTTCGGGATCGGCTGGGCATTAAGCCGCTTTACTTCTCGCTTGACCGGGAAGGGTTGAGTTTCGCCTCAGAGCCGAAAGCGCTGTTGCCCTCATTGACTCGCCCCGAAGTCGATCCAATCGGCCTCGCCCAATATTTGCAAAACAATTTTACCTGCGCTCCCTACACCTTATTAGCGGGCGTTCGCAAAATTGGGCCAGGAGAATTGATAAAAATAGGTTCAGATGGCCTCTTGCACCAACGCCGCTACTGGTCACCCCTACACACGACACCGCTGGATTTATCCTGTAGCGAAGCCCTGGAATATTTTGACCATCTGATTGAACAGGTTATCAAAATTCATTTGCGCAGCGATGTGCCTTTTGGGCTTTTCCTTTCTGGTGGCGTCGATTCTTCCCTCCTGGCAGCGATGATTTCACGCCATACTCAGGAACCTTTGCGGACTTTCTCTATTGGTTTTCCAGGCACCTCAGTTCATAACGAGCTGGCGGCGGCAGCGGCGGTTGCCGCTCAAATCGGCGCCCACCACACAGCCTATGAAGTAAACGCCGAAGATCTGCTGGAATGCTTACCCCATACTGTATGGGCTGCTGATGATCTTACCGCCGACTATGCCAACTTGCCGGTCTCTTTGCTTGCCGAGCGTGCGAGTGCAGAACTTAAGGTGATTTTTTCCGGCGAAGGCGGAGATGAAATCTTTGCCGGGTACGGTCGCTACCGTGTACTCCCGCTCAAACGATTATTAGCTACGCTGAGAAATCCCGGTACAGGCGGTTTCCGCACCACGGGCTTATTTTCCAGTGAGGCCGCGCGCTTATTCAAACCTGAGCTGCTAGAAGCGATGGACCACTGGCGGACACCCTTCGCCCACGCCTGGAATGAGCCACCTGCGAGCTGGACCCGACTGATGCGAATGCAATATGTCGATCTAAGGACCTGGTTGCCGGATGATCTGCTGATTAAGGCTGATCGGATGCTGATGGCCTGGGGTTTGGAAGGGCGAGTTCCTTTTCTTGACCATCGCCTGGTTGAATTCGGTCTCGGCCTGCCGGATTCCCTGAAAATCGAAGGCCGAACCGGTAAACGCTTGCTGCGGCTATGGGGCGAACGCTTTTTTTCCAAAGCACATCTTTGGAGTCGCAAGAAAGGTTTTACCGTCCCGATCAGAGATTGGCTTCAAGGCCAAAGGTTAGATAAATTATCTCAATCTTTGGCAGTTTCACCCGGTATCGCTGCTTGGTTCGAGGCGGATGCTGTCCGCTGCTTGATCAAACGCCAACAACAGCGTGGAGATCGGAGCGGATCGCTTTGGGCCTTGTTCAACTTCGCCCTCTGGCACCGCCTCGTCATCGAAGATAACAGCAGTATAGAACCTCCTAGTTGCCAAGACCCGTTTAGCTATTTCTGCTGACAAGTAAGTCAGATTTTTTGGCAAAAGGCTGAGCCAGACCCTAACAAAAAGCCGACGGGATTACCGTCGGCTTTTTGAGCAAGCAAAAAACGAGTGGCTATGGCGTTGCTGCTGCCTTAGTCGGTTGCACGGTAATCTGGAGGGTCTCGCTGCGGACCTCCGGACCAACGGTAGAGAAATAGAAATCCACGCTGCCATCTGTAGGCAGATCGCTGACTTTCAAAACAGCTTGTACATAACCGTTAGCGCCACTCGCTAAAGGTGTTGGAACCACTGACGCGGTGGGCGTATGCAAATTGGCGACGGCGCGTGCCTGAACCGCAGTGGTCTTTGCAGTATCCAAAGTACTCGCCAAAGCCTTTTGCGTGGCGCATTTTGTCGGATTTCTCTCTACAGGTGTGGGATTATCAGCCGATTGCACGATTAAATCACAGACCCCCGGATTGGCGGCAACGAACACATCAAATGCTACTTGTGCTTTAGCCATCGCTTCTTCCGCAGCAATCGCGCTCGCTTCCGAGGGATCGTTAATCACGACATCCACATTAATCGGAACACCCGGAACAGGGGTACGCACCAGTTTGCCTCCCGACTGCACACCACCATCTAGCAGTTGGAGAGTGATAGGCAATTCAAGCGTACCACCAGCATCCATATTGTGAGTCACTTTAACGACTGGTGGCCATGTTGCATCGCCGACGGTAGGTTGAACCTGCGAGACTAATTCCACAGGCTTAATAAGCGCCAAGATGCTGCCATCGGGAGTTCCCAAATACCAGTGACTCAGCACCGCGCCGACCTTACCACCGGCTGCTTCAGCGGCTACCATGAACCGTCTACCGACCTGGCTGGCCGGATAATTCATAGTTGTGCTAGCCACCCCATTTGCGTCAGTAGATACCGTAACTTCACCGGTACCGAAATTCGCGACATTGCCCTTGTAAGGCGGGCAACCAACCGTATACCAAACATTGGCACCCACATTCTGGCTAACCTGGTTGAATGGGGCATTGACGAAAAGTTTGTTCCCTGCCCGTCCGGTAATCACTCTGCTACCGACGTGATATTCCAAACGGCTTTCCTTGGCAAGAACACTTTCCGGGTCCTGCAACATCAACAAGCACAGTGGATCGGCAATCGCATACGACACGCCATTCGGTACCACAAATGGATTCAGCGTATCTGCGGCGATCCGTTTGGCCACTCGATTAGGAGCAAGAAACTCGACATCCCCTTCTTTCGGATCGCCTGTATAACCAGTAATTGCGAATTGACCATGCCCTTGATCCGGATAGCGGTTTTGTAGCATGTCCAACGGACCATCGATCAAACGGAAGGTAATCGGCGTACCTGCAGGTGGTGGATTACCGAAAGGATCGGCAGCGACAACGGAAACAACGCGGTTATAGACCCCATTCCATACCGTATCACAGGTTTGGCTACCGCATAGACTTCCAGTAATCAAGACCAGATTATTTTGGCGGACAAATACAGCATCAGCTAATGGTCCAGTAAAATTTAGCGACGCAATTTGCCCCGTCCCAATCGCCACCATAGCATAACTGGTAATCGCCATTTGGATGCCGTTATCGACATTGTTATCACGGCGATCAGCAGTTGCTGAAATCAGGACGGTACCAGGTAACGCACCACTGTGAAAGGCTAGCGTAGCCACACCACCCACCAAGTCGGCGAAAACGCTGGCTCCTTCCTGTGCATTACCCTTGGAATCAGTGGCGCTTAACCATTCACCACCATTTGGGCGATTGGAGAGCATCTCCACCCGCAGCGTATGCCCAGCACCGGTCTTAATCGGTTGACCGAAATCATCTTGCACAAAAATCTGAAATAACTTGGAAGTATTCTGGGTTATATCACCAGTGGTACCGATTGGATTGTTCTGGATATAAACTGGCGACCTATCCATGACAAATTTGACGACTCCGGGAGTGCCGCTATTGATAGTTCCAGTACCACCAACTACTTGAATCGTCACATTGGCGCTGGCCACCTGCTGCGTAACCGGGTCCTGTACTGTCGCAGTTAAAACTACTGTTCCAGGGGTACTTTCAGAATGATAATGGGCAGTTACCACACCAGTGGTATTCTCAAAAGTTAAACTGCGAAAGGCTATATCTGCAGGTACTGTGGGAGGACAGGTTGCCCCTGTTGGACATTTCTGATGTTCTGCTTTTCCATCCAAATAGTAGAGCGCGCCACTTGGAAGGCCTGATGAAATAGTGATCGCTATATTAGGTGCAGCATAGAGTTTACCGTTTTTTTTGGTAATGACGGTTACAGTATTTGTATACGTCCCACCAATACTGGGACCGACATTAAAAATATTGGCGGGTAAGGTTGTTTTGTCGGCTGTTATCTCGATAGTGACTGTGGAATTAGGGCTAAAAAAACCACCGGCGCTAGCAGGCCCAGCCCACCAACCAATAGAAACCCCCATCAGCAAAGCAAAGGTCAAAAACCTTTTCATTAAATCCTCACAAAATATTCGCATGGTTTTCAGTCTCCCACGATATTCAAAGCATTCGGTCAACGCTCGGCAACAGCACCATTTTTTAGGATCTGCGGAGTTACGAAAATCAACAACTCGCGTTTGGTGTCACCTTTCTTCGTGTTCTTAAAAAGATACCCTAACAGGGGGACATCACCCAACAACGGCACTTTGCTGACGTTAGTGGTTTTCGTTTGTTCAAATACACCACCTAAAACGACGGTCTCACCGTTATTGACCATGACTTGAGTCGAAACTTCGCGCTTATCAATACTTGCGGATTGCACCCCACTCACTGTTACTAGCGCCCCTTCCTCATCCTTGGACACCAATAGATCCATACGAACACGGTCATCTGGTGTAATCTGTGGTGTCACTTCGAGCTTAAGGAATGCATCCTTCCACTCAATCTTGGTGCCCTGTTGACTTACGGTCGAATAAGGAATCTGACGGCCTTGCAGGATGGTAGCTTTCTTCAAGTCTGCGGTCACCACTTTCGGGTTGGAGACCACTTCACCTTGACCTTCCGCCTGCAAAGCCGACAACTCTAAATCAACCAGATAGTCGGATCTCAAGATCGCGAAAGCTAAGCTAGTACCGCCAGCAGGCAAATTTACGCCAATCCGATCTGCCAAGCCCGGCACTGAAACCGGGAATGGCTGGCCATTACTGCTCAAGTTGCTAACGGCACTGTTCACCATCGTATTAGTGGCAGTGGTGGTACCACTCACCGCATTGATACCACTACCAGCTTGCTGAACGCCACTCACGCCAAACTTTGCTCCCAAATTCCGGCTAAAATCGTCACTAGCGATAACCACACGGGAATCAATCAACACCTGCCGGGTAGGCATATCGAGTTTAGTTACCAAATCGCGAACTTCAGCCAGTTTATCAGGTACATCCTTGACGATCAGGCTATTGGTCCGTTCATCGGCCACTACATCGCCACGCGGTGATAGAACGCTTTGTTCTTGAGTCTTGTCACCACTTTTCCTCTTCAGCAGCTGGGCTATGTCTCCAGCCTTCGCGTAATTAACTTGGATGATCTCAGTACGCAACGGGATCAACTCTTGCACTGTCTTATGCGATTCCAGGTCGAGCTTCTCGCGGGCAGCCACCTCTTCGGTGGGAGCAATATAGACCACGTTACCGTTTTGCCGCATGGCCAAGCCCTTCGTGCGTAAGATAATGTCCAGAGCTTGATCCCAAGGAACATTTTGTAAGCGTAAGGTGAGATTGCCCTTCACGCTGTCACTGACCACAATGTTGAGACCGGTAAAATCCGCCAGGATCTGTAAGATCGCCCGCACTTCGATATCTTGAAAATTCAGCGACAATAGATCCCCCTTGTATTTCTTTTTAGAAGGATCGAACATCGTTTCCTTTTCTTCCGCTTCCGCTGTCTTCTGTGGCGGGCGTACTTCAATTACATAGAGGTCATTGGCTTGATAGGCTAGGTACTCAAATGGCGGGTTGGGTTGGATATTAAGCCGCGCATTATTACCACGATTGAGAGCCTCAACGACTTTCACTGGAGTAGCGAAATCGGTCACATCCAGTCGCCGTTGTTGGCCACGCGGTAGCGCCGCGCCCTGAAAATCGGCCAAAATCTGGTTACCTTCCTGACGAACATCCACCGCAATACCGGGATTGGAAAGTTTGACGGTTATTACCCCTTGTCCAGCCGGCCCACGCCGGAAGTTGACATCCCCAATATTGCGTGGAGTCACCACCGGGGCCTCCACCCGACGCGTTGCTGCCGCCGCTGCCACCGAGGCGGCCGGCGTAGCTGCTGGGGTCTTGGCGACTGTCGTACCAGCATTATCCAACGTCAGCAAGACAGCACTACCTTGAATCTGCACGTTATAATTAACCAAGCGTGCCAAGTTCAGTGAAGCGCGGGTACGGTCCCCCCCTTCGAGAACACTAATCTTATCGGCCACGCCCACATTGATAGACTGTTGGCGAGATTTCAAGCCGTTACTAACACCGATAAAATCCAATACGACCCGAGCCGGATCGTTAATGGTAAAGCTGCTCGGAGGGCCTTTGGGTGGTTCCGATAACCGAAACTTGACCTGTAGCCGATTCCCTGCCAAGGGGCTGATATCCACTCCCTGCAATATGGGCTGGTTGCCGGGCACATCGGCGGCGACCGCCAACGAAGTCCATCCCCCTAAATCTACCAACCCTAAAACCAGGGCCACCCTCTGCAAGCATCGCAGCAACCACCGATTCCCCGACCACCGGTGATGCTGGCCTTCGCTTATGGACCTGCTCGTCATCGCACTTCCCCCTCAATTATTGGGTAAGCGACAGGAACGCATCCCGTTCCTGCCAGCGTCCGGGCCCATCCGGAACGATCTCCTTCAAATCCACCCGCTGCTCCGTAATATTGAGAATCTTGCCGTGATTGGTACCCAAGTAATTATTTTTCTGGACCCTATGCACCACCCCATCTGGAGCAAGAACCAGTCCCCACAACTCCTTAGCACCTCCCATTCGAAAGGTACCCATCATTTTGAGAGAGCCTAGCGAGTACTTTTCCAACTCCTCGCGAACCCGGTTTGGATCAGGCCTAATACCATTATAATTGCCCACCCGTGCCGCCGCTTCCTGAGTAATCTCTAGTTCCTCTTCCTGCGCGAAAGGCGCAATTATAAAGGGATCCTTGATACCCTGTGCAGTATAAGCAAACGGAGTATACGGCTTGATTTCAGGTGGCGGATCGGGTTTTCTGATCGGTGTTTCTCGTTTGGTCTTTTCTACAAACTGCTGTACATCGGTCAAATCCTGCTGTGCGCAACCTGACAAAACCACCAGAGCCGCTATCACTCGGAAAACGCCACGCGAGATGCTGGAATCCAGACGAAAATACGCGCTCATTTTTTGCCGCCTCCCGTTCCTTGGCCCTTTCCTTGCTGCCCGCCGCCAACCGCTCCACCCCCTTCTTCCATGTAGCGATAGGTTTGTAAAGTAGCCTGAATATTCAACTGCCCCGGATTTTGCCCTTTTCCAGTTTTAGGGTCCTTAGAGGATGGAGCAGCAGTAAATATCGCATTATCTAAAGTAACAATACGAGGTAAAGCAGCCACCCCACTTACAAATGCACCGAACTGATGATAACTACCTTTGGCCTTAATCGTGATCGGTTTGGCCGCATAAAAATCTCGCGGTTGTTCATTTTCTGGCTTAAACAGATCAAATTCCAAACCATTCCTTTTGCCCGTATCAGATATATTTTCCAGTAGCTCCGGCATCTCAGTGCCAGTAGGCAACTGACCTAACATGACCTGCAAATCACTTTCGAGCTGCTTGAGCTGAGAGCGGAATGACTCGAGATTAGCGGCAACCCTCTGTTTTTCGGTAAATTCCTGTCGAAGCTGTTGCTCTTCTTGAGTAATCTTGTCCAGTTGCACAAGTTGATCGCTAACGAAAAAATAGTAACCGGCTCCTAACACGGCTGCCATAATCAAAACAGCCAGTATCAATTTACCGACTAGCGGCCAATCGCCTGCTTCCCGCAAATCGATATCATTAAGATTAATCTGGGAAAGATTCATGTCTTACCTCCCGCAACAGCTTTTTCTGCATCCAACTTAAGCGGAAGGATTAGATCGAACACACGCGCTTGGATGTTATTCACATTTCGGGTCTCAATCACCTGTAAGGCTGGCTCACCAAATAATTCAGAATTTCGAATAGTGCGCATGAAATCCGAAATCACATTATCGGACTTAGCCATTCCCTTCAGGACTATCTGATTATTAGACGTTTTGAATTCTGTTAAATAAATATCTTGTGGAACTAACCTCACTAACTTATCCAGCATCCGCACCATGCCGGGCCGGCTGGTTTGTAGCTTTTGAATAACACTCAACCGTTCCACAAGCCGGTTTTTGGTTTTTTGCAGTTCTTGCAATTCCTCAGCTGCTTTTTTAAGACGGGCAATTTCACCACGCAGATAGTCGTTGCGCTCCTGTTGGAACGTAATGCGCCGATCAATCTCGGTATACACCAAGAAACCAATCCCTATCGCGACTAGGGCCGCTGCGATCAGCATGGAAGCTAACGCACGCTGTCGCTGGGCGCGACGCGCCTCTCGCCAAGGCAACAAATTGATGCGGGTCATGTCAGTCGAAGCTCCTTAGAGCGAGCCCCCCAGCAACTGCCAGCATCGGCGCATCACGCAATAGAGCGCTACTGTTAACCTTTGCGGCACTCCCCATGCTCTTAAATGGGCTAGCAACAACTGTCGCTATTCCAAGCACATCGCCTACTACCCGATCCAGTCCCACGATCATGGCACCCCCACCCACTAAAACAATTGTATCTACATTATAGTGGCCTGACACAAACTGATCAGAGGAAAAAAAGAATTGCAGCCCATGGCCGATTTGTTCAGCGAGCATCTGCTTGAAGGGTTCTAAGATGGTGGCAGCGAACTCATCATCGGTTTGGCCCGTACGCTTCATCTGCTCAGCCTGGTCTCGGGGCAGGCCATAGGATTCAGCAATCCGAAGAGTCAACTGATCGGAGCCGAAGTTTTGTTCACGAGCAAAAATGACTCGGCCTCCCTGGAGAACGTACAAATTCGTAATATTAGTGCCAATGTCGACCAATGCCGTGAGACCTTCGCGCGCCTTGGTCAGGCTGATCTGCCCCCCTTCCCCGCCACTCTTTGGCAAACTATCCGCAATCAAGCGAAATAAGTTTTCCAGTGCATAGACCTCAACATCGACGATGACCGGAATCAGGCCAGCCTCTTTAAGCGCGGCCTCGCGTGTGTCCACATTTTCTTTGCGGGAGGCCACCAGCATCACATCCTGCATGTCTCTATTACTTTGAGACGGCCCCTTCACGTCGAAATCCAGATACACCTCTTCAATCGGATAAGGAATATACTGAGATGCCTCGATAGGCATGTTAACTTCAATATCGCTTTCCTTGAACTCCAGCGGCATCGGCACAGCACGGGTGATCACGCTTGACGTGGGCACGGCGACGGCGGCTCGGCGTAGGCGAGTTCCGGATCGGCGCCAAGCCTTTTTAATCACCTCGGCCATTTCCCCCGGATCGGCGATATTCCGATCTTCCATCATACCTTCACCCAACGGTTCAATGGCGAAAGCTTCGACACGAAACCGTGGACCAGAACGGCTCAGTTCGATCAGCTTGACCGCCGAAGGACTGATGTCGATACCCAAAACGGGTTCCTTACGCTTGAACAGAGCCAATTTCGCATCCTCAACTAGTTCAGACTGGACGAACCAAAGGTACCGTATGAATATAGCAAACAACGACCCACATACGTCGGGAAGTTTCACACCATTTTGATGATAATGCGCGACGACCGCATACCATTCGGGGATAGCTGCCCCTTTCTGCCAAGCGCACCGATGCGGGATGGTCGCTGTACCCTTCACGAACCGCCCACACTCCGCCCTGGATATGATCATGGCCCGCCGTTATCACGACCACCATCGACTTAAGATTTTGCTTACTCAGGAATGCGCCCGACTCATGGCTGAAGAAGGCATCAAGGATTTTGGGGTCGCCAAACGCAAGGCCGCGCTACGGTTAGGCGTATCGGATAAAGCCGCCCTACCAGATAACGTTCAGATCCAACAAGCCCTAATCGACTACCAGCGGTTTTTTCACGCGGCCGGCCACGAAATACATTTGCGTAGCTTGCGGCAAACCGCGCTGGAGGCAATGCGCTTCCTCGCAAGATTTCGCCCCAAGTTAGTTGGCTCCGTGTTGATCGGCACCGCCGGCCCGCACACTGACATTCAACTCCACCTGTTTGCCGATACGCCAAAAGATGTTTTGATGTTTCTCATGGATCATGGCATCCCCCTGGAAAGCGCTACACGCCGCCTCAAAGCGAACAACGGTGTCTATGCTTCACGTCCGGTGTTTCGCTTTACGGCTGATGATACATGCATTGAACTTACGGTCTTCGGGCTGCTGGACGAACGCGAGGCACCACGCAGCCCGGTCGATGGCCGACCTCTACGGCGTGCTAACTCCTCTGAAGTACTAGGGCTATTAGGCACCAACCTAGCCCAAGGCAGTTCATAATGCTATCACTACAAAGAAGCCAAGTCCGCTTGATAGGTCGCTTTTGCTCACGCTTCGGCCTGGTTCTTCGGATGGGTTTTCACGAAATGTTTTAGCACTAACTTTAGCTTTAAAGCCCTATCGGGGTGTCCGTGGCGTCGAGCCTCCTCAATATCCTCCAGGATAATACGTTTAATCATCGGGATACCCTCCTGTGTATGCACCAGATAACTACCCATTTCCAATGCCGCCATTTCTGGCAACCGCTCGTGCCGCGCGATAGCATCAATTTCATCTTCAGTGAGATCGCTTAGCTCCATGCAATCTTGATAGGTCAACATGATGTTTGCTCCTACGGTCTGGACCGGTGCTGGATGTACACCCTGTCCAAGAAGATAAGTGGACAACCTCATCATCCTGGATAACAATACTCACTGTAAGGTTAAACTGGTTAAGAACGTCCAACGAGAATAATCCGCATCGCTCATGCGCTTATTTTGACACTTTCCATAACTTATGTGAAAGAACATCTGTAGGGGTTGATCATAGGGGTTTGCCCCTATTTACGACCTTCCGCCGGTTTCGTTATTTTGCGATCATGATGATTTTCAACAATCGTTCCACAAATCCAAGCTGCTTCGATTAACGAACTAGCTCTATCGTAAGCCAATACATTTGGCGGGTGTGCATCCACTATAAATTTTATTCAAAAAATTAGCCGCGAAGATGGCGGGGAGCACTGAACCACCATAGAATCGAGGGTCGGATCACCACCACCCGACCAAAGCGCGCCAGCGCGTGCCTTGACCAGCACACTCGATAACCCATAAAGAAAACTCCCTAAAATCTTCGCGGCTGACCTCATTGCGTAGTTTGCCCATCAGAGCACTTCCAGGGATTTTGAGCCGCGATCTTGCCAGTAAAATCTACCGAAAAATGGCCTTTATCACCGATAGCGCCCACTCCAACAGCAATCCGCCTTCGCCTTGCGTCGGAATCTGTACTATCAACCCCCAAACCCAACTCTGTGATGGCTGTCTGCGAACCTTGGATGAAATCGCGGCATGGTGGGATTACAATCCCGCACAAAAACAGGTCGTACTGGATGACGTAGCAAATCGCTTAGCGCATCTGATGGACGGCACTTATTTTGACTGACCGCGAGAGTTGTTCTGGAGAATACGATGCCCCTCTCCACCCCCGCTGCCCGACAGTTACTCCACAATCGCGTCGTTCAATGCTGGGGTTACCAGCGCGAAGACGGCCTGTGGGACATCGAAGGCCGGATGATCGACACGAAAACCTACGCTTTTCCCAACGAGGATCGCGGCGGGCAAATTCAACCCGGTGAGCCGCTGCACGATATGTGGATTCGGCTAACCGTCGATCCACAATTTCGAATTCACGACATCGAAGCTTGCACCGACAGTTCGCCGTTTAGCCTCTGCCCCACGATCACCCGTCGCTATCGGCTGCTGATCGGTGAGCGTATCGGGCCGGGCTGGTCGCTCAAATTACGAGAATTATTCGCCGGGTTAAACGGCTGCACCCACATGACTGAATTGCTGGGTCCGGTCGCTACCACCATGTTTCAGACCGTATACGGCAAGCGTTACGATGAAGATGAGGCCAAAGCGGCAGAAGATCGCGCACCGCCGCCGGTTCTGAACACCTGCCACGCTTTGGCTAGCGACAGCCCGGTGGTCAAAACACGCTGGCCACAGGCTTATACCGGCTCTGAGGGTGAATCACCGTTAAAAAGCCCACAGCTTTTAGATGACTGCATCACCTAAAAGCAAAGCGGGTCACTCAGAAAAATCTCAAAGTTCTGGTTTTGGATCGCGTGCTAACAGACTCTCCACCGCTCGCCGGGGATCTTGAGCATGGTGCAGAACCCGGTCAACCTGTTCGGCGATAGGCATTTCCACCCCATACTGTTGGGCTAGCCGTACCGTCTCCCGCGCCGTTACCACGCCTTCGACCACTTGGCCAATAGCTATCAGCGCCGCTGCGGCGGTCTCACCACGGCCAATGGCCAATCCGAAGCGGCGGTTGCGTGATTGATCATCCGTGCACGTCAAGACCAGATCGCCAATGCCGGCCAGTCCCATAAAGGTTTCTCGCTGGCCACCGACCGCCAAACCCAGGCGTGCCATTTCCGCCAAACCCCGTGTAATCAAGGCAGCCCGGGCGTTAGCGCCAAACCCCAAGCCATCGGCGATTCCAGCAGCAATGGCTAACACATTCTTAATCGCTCCACCCAACTCGACGCCGATGACATCAATGCTGGTATAGGCGCGCAAATTAGAGCCGTGCAATAAAGCCGCCACTTGACGGGCATACCTATAGTCCCGTGCGGCTACCGTGACAGCGGTCGGTAAACCGAGCGCCACTTCACGAGCGAAACTAGGGCCGGAGATCACTGCCGCCGGCCAACCCTGGCCTAATATTTGCTCAGTCACTTCGTGTAGAAAACGACCCGTACCATGCTCAAGACCTTTGGTCGCCCAAGCAAACCCACCGGCGCTTGACCGGTAGGGTCGTAGCTGGGCAAGGGTTTCTCCATAGGCTTGGCTGGGAACCGCAGCAATCACCAGGTCCGATCCGGTCAGTGTTGCAGCCAGATCGGCTGTGGCACTCAGCGTCACGGGCAAGGGAATCCCCGGCAGATAACGCCGGTTTTCCCGAAACTCAACCAGAGGGGCAACTTCCTTCGGATCGTGGCCCCACAAGCGTACTGTATGCCCATTGCGCGCCAATAACAGTCCCAGCGCGGTACCCCAGGAACCCACTCCCAGGACAGCGACTGTCGCGGCGGTGGTCATGCGTCAATGCGGTGCCGCTGCACCGCCCGCAGTCGCCGCTTGCTGCTGTTGTAGCCGCTGCATGTACAGGCCATCAAAATTGATCGGATTGAGCAACACCCCCGGAAATCCACCTTTGGTGACCAACGAGCTTAGCTCTTCACGAGCGAAAGGAAACAGGATATTTGGGCAAAATGCGTGCAGCATGTGGCCCATTTGTCCATCCTCGAAACCGCGTAAAGTAAATAAACCGGCCTGCTGCACTTCGGCCAAATAGGCGGTGCGCTCACCAAGCTTGGAGGTGATAGTGACGGTCAGCACAACTTCAAATATATCCTGGGTCACTGGGGCCGCTCCCGTGTCCAGTCGTACTTCGGTCTGCGGTTGCCATTGCTCGGTAAAAATCGCTGGAGAATTTGGCGTTTCCAGAGATACATCCTTGAGATAAATCTTCTGAATATCGAAATGCTGGGAAACCTGCGATTGCTCGGTCATGCGGAACGCCTTAAATTAGGTAATCATCATTTTTGAGGTAGGGCAGGCAAGAAAAACCTGACTGGTCGATCATTTTACAGGGCAGATCGCCAGTCTGCCCAACAATCCACTCGTAACGTAAGCTACAGCACACTACGAGCAAAATTCCCAGCACCGTAGCGCTACTTCTTGCGGGTGACCGGCAGATGAGCATCAAGCCAAGCGGTCAACCCTCCGCTCAAGCTGTAAACATTCGCAATCCCGTTCTTTCGCAACAAAGCGCTCGCCGATTCCGAAGTATTCCCGCTACGGCAGTAAACGATGATCGGCCTATCGCCGGCCTTGCTGAGTTCGCCCAGCCGTCCAGTGAGCGCAGCCAAGGGGATATGGTGAGCCTGTGGAATGTGGCTTTCCTTGTAATCAGCGCTTTCCCGCACATCCACGATCCAGGCGTCTTGATCGTTAAGTAGACGCAGCGCCTCAGCAGCGTTAAGTGTTTTAACACCACGGATTTTCCGTAGAATCTCCCCCCCCAGCAACATACCGATGACAGCAAACAACGCGAGAAACAGCAGCCAATTCTGCCCGGCAAACTCAACGAAATCGTTCATAGTTTTCCTTAACGATGCGTTTGAGAGGCAGGATATTCAGGTAGATCCGCAGCTCGTTTGATCCCAAGCTTCCACAAGATCATCTCTGCCGGGCAGAACTGAGTGAAACCGCTTTGAAACAAGTTTAGCCCGACGAATCCGGCAAGCCAAAGCCAATGGCTGCTATGGTAGAGCGGACTGGCCGACACACCCAACAGAAGCGATAACAAGATGAAAGAACCGGCCATAATCCGGATGATCCTTTCGCTGTGCATGAACGACCTCAACTAGGTAGTTTTGGATAGTAGGGAATTAAACTGACCGCTGTTGACCTTAGCGAACTAGACTGCGGCAAGCTCATTCAATCGCGGGCACAAAAAACCTCTCGCATCATACCGATTAGGCGCAGCATACGGACATCACCCATCCGATAATAAACTCGATTGGCGTCTTTTCGGGAGATGAGAATACCTTTGTCGCGCAGAATGGCAAGATGCTGAGAAATATTGCTTTGCGAGGTTCCAACCTCCTCGACAATTTCCTGCACACTGACCTCCTGATCGCCCAAAGTACAAAGAATTTTCAGCCGTAGTGGGTGCGACATCGCCTTGAGCGAGCGAGAAGCCCGCTCAATATCTCCCTGATGGATCATCAAAAAGGTCGTGGGAATAACGCCAACATCGACCGCCTCTCTCGCCATGCCCCCTCCATGCATGTTGGTATTATGAATGACATAACGTTGATCTTTCCAACCCGAATATTAGTATAGACTAATATAACGATAGTGCGAACTTGCGAGCGGTGCCGACTGGCACAATCGGCTAGCGCAGCGTATTATTTCAGAGGAATTTCTATAACATTTAACCCTATCCGCGCGCCGCCACAGTTCGCGGCCCAGGAAAACGGTCGATTACCGCTCTCAACCCGATAACAACAAAAGCCGCTTTGCAATCAGGAGGCATTCTTCGATGTACAAAATCGTGCTCGTCCGTCACGGCGAAAGCCAGTGGAACCTTGAAAACCGCTTCACCGGCTGGGTTGACGTTGACCTTTCGGAAAAAGGCCGCGAGGAGGCGAAAAAAGGCGGTCTGGCTCTTAAAAAAGAAGGGTACATTTTTGATATCGTGTTCACTTCGGTGCTCAAGCGCGCAATCCATACCTCATTGATCGTGCTGGATGAACTCGATCTGGCCTGGATTCCAGTGCAGCGCAGTTGGCGGCTCAATGAACGCCACTACGGCGCTTTAGCCGGCCTCAACAAATCAGAAACCGCCGCCAAGCATGGCGAGGAACAGGTCAAGATCTGGCGACGCAGCTTCGACATTCCGCCTCCGGCACTGGCTGCGGACGATCCAGGACATCCGTCCAAAGATCCACGTTATGCCGAGCTTGATGCGCGCGTGTTGCCCTCGACTGAAAGCCTGAAAACCACCATCGACCGGGTATTACCCTTCTGGCACGATGCCGTGGTTCCCGCAATCCGTTCCGGTAAGCGTGTGCTGATCGCCGCCCACGGCAACAGCCTGCGTGCCCTGGTTAAGTATCTTGATAACATACCTGACGACGAGATTGTCGGGTTAAATATTCCTACCGCCGTACCGCTGGTGTACGAGCTTGATGAAAACCTGCGGCCTATCAAGAATTACT
Organism: Candidatus Competibacter denitrificans Run_A_D11; assembly: GCF_001051235.1. Lineage (GTDB taxonomy): Bacteria > Pseudomonadota > Gammaproteobacteria > Competibacterales > Competibacteraceae > Competibacter_A > Competibacter_A denitrificans. Next base: position 24,201 of record NZ_CBTJ020000030.1, read on the forward strand.
ACCTCGCCGATCCCGAAGAACTGAAGAAGTTGATGGATGCTGTTGCCAATCAGGGCAAGGCTAAATAAAACTCCTTTCCAACCGCTCCCTGCCCCGACGCTTTTCATGTCATTCAGCGCCGGGGCGGGCGCGGTCTCTCAATAAACTATCTCTCGAATGTTCTGGCCAAATTGCATTTTTTAGGCCAAACCCGTTGTCTTATTTGAACGATTAAATAAGGTTGTCGTATCTCCCCTCGCCGCATTGAAAGGATTTTTGGAGTGAAGATGAGCGTTGCAAACCGGTACGGTCTGGCGCTGGCCTTAAGTTTTCTGGCAGGCTTCTCGCTGACGGCCGTGCATACTGTCTGGGCCGATAAAGAAGTCCCCCAGGAAAACGGCAAGCTACCGTTAGATGAGCTGCGGGCGTTTACCGGCGTACTCGATGCCGTTAAGCAGGACTATGTGGAGCCGGTCAAGGATAAGGTTCTCTTGGAAAATGCCATCCGTGGCATGTTAAGCAACCTGGACCCCCACTCCGCTTTTCTGGATACCGAGGCGTTTCAGGATTTACAGGTAGGCACCTCTGGCGAATTCGGCGGCTTGGGCATTGAAGTCGGCCAGGAAGACGGCTTTATCAAGGTCATCGCCCCCATCGACGATACTCCGGCCCAACGGGCCGGCATCCGCGCGGGTGATCTCATCATCCGGCTGGATGACACCTCGGTCAAAGGGATGGGCTTATCCGATGCCATTCAACGTATGCGCGGCAAACCCAATACGGCCATCACCTTGACCGTCGTGCGGGAAGGCGTGCGAAAGCCGCTGAAATTCAAGCTGGTTCGTGAAGTAATCCAGGTCAAGAGCGTCAAAAGCCGCCTGCTGGAACCAGGATTTGCGTATCTGCGGGTTACACAATTCCAAGCCAAAACCGCTCAGAGCCTGCAACAGGAATTGCGCACACTCGAACAACAAAATAAAGCCCCCTTAAAAGGTCTGGTGCTTGATCTGCGTAACAACCCCGGCGGTGTTTTGAACGGTGCCGTGGATGTCGCTGACGATTTCCTGGAAGACGGACTGATTGTCGAAACCAAAGGGCGCGGCAACGGTTCTGACCAGAGCTTTAAAGCTACGCCGGGTGATCTGCTAAAAAACGCACCGATGGTGGTCTTAGTGAATGGGGGTTCAGCTTCAGCATCGGAAATTGTCGCCGGTGCCCTGCAAGATCATCACAGAGCGCTCATCTTGGGCGAACGCACCTTCGGTAAAGGATCGGTGCAAACCATCTTGCCCTTGGGCAATGGCACGGCCGTCAAGCTGACGACTGCACGCTATTACACCCCCAGCGGTCGCTCAATCCAGGCCGCTGGCATTGAACCCGACATTAAGCTCAAAGCCCTTAAAGTCGGTAACGGAGACGGTACGGATTCCGATTTCATCAAAGAGTCCGACTTGAGCGGCCATTTGCAAAACGACCGCACCGACCGTATTGAAAAAACGCCATCGGAAACGCCATCGGAAGCGCCAGCCAGCGCCGACAGCAGCTTAGCCCAAAATGATTATCAACTTTATGAAGCCCTCAACCTACTGAAAGGCATGACGCTTATCCAAAACCGTAAGAGCGGCTGATCCCTGTAAAGGAGCAAACCTCATGGCGACTGTTCTCGTCCCGTTGGCCCAAGGCTGTGAAGAGTTGGAGGCTGTCACGATCATCGACTTGCTGCGGCGCGCCAACGTGACTGTGGTCGTAGCCGGCCTGGAAGCAGGCCCGGTGACCGCCTCGCGTGGTGTGGTCCTAGTCCCTGATATGCCACTCGATGCGGTATTGGACCGAGATTTCGATTTGGTGGTGCTACCGGGCGGCTTGGGTGGCGCCCAAAGACTGGAAGCCGATCAACGCATTGCAGCCTTGCTGCGGCGGCAAACCGAACAGGGACGGTATGTCGGTGCCATCTGTGCCGCGCCCAAGGTTCTGGCCAGCGCCGGCTTGCTCAATTATCGAGAAGCGACTGCCTATCCGGGTATTCTGGACGGGCAGACCGAAATACGTCTCAGCAGCGCCGCCGTGGTGCGCGATGGCACCTTCATCACATCACGCGGTCCCGGCACGGCGATGGATTTCGCCTTGGCACTGATTGATCTGCTCTGTGGACGCAAGGCCCGCGATGAGGTTGAAGCCGCTTTACAGCGATCCTGACGCTTTCCTTGACCAGTCAGCAGGAAGCAATTAGGCATCCTTCGGCCAAGCGGCGAGCAAGAGACCGGCGCCAACCCCACCCAGCAGCCATGCCAGCAGCGGAGTATGCCAAGGGTTGGTCGGCAGGCCCAGATCGGGGCCTAGCAGCACAGCGGCGCTAATCACAAGCGCCGCTCCCACCACCGCATGAAAATTGCGCCGATTTGCTCGTCGCACTTCCTGGCGCAATTGTTCCATCTCTTGCTTGTGAAGCCGTAGGGCCAGATCACCGGTATTGGCCTTACGCAGCAAACCATAGACCAGATTCGGCAGATCCGGCGTCTGATCGGCCCAGCGCGGGATGTAATACTTGATGCGTCTGAGAACCGACCATGGCCCTACCCGATCACGCATCCAGCTTTCCAAAAAAGGCTTTGCGGTTTTCCACAAATCCAGATCGGGGTCCAGTTGGCGCCCTAACCCTTCAATATTCAATAAGGTTTTTTGCAACAACACCAGTTGCGGCTGCACTTCCATGTTAAAACGCCGGGCAGTTTGAAACAGCGTCAGCAAGAACCCCCCGAAGGAAATATCCTTGAGGGGCCGGTCGAAAATTGGCTCCGAGACGGTACGAATAGCCGATTCAAACTCATCGACCCGGGTTGCGGCCGGAACCCAACCGGATTCGATATGCAGCTCCGCTACCCGCCGGTAGTCACGCTGAAAAAACGCCAGGAAATTATCGGCCAGATAGTGCTGGTCGGTTGGACTTAAGGTACCGATGATGCCGAAATCCACAGCGATATAGCGCGGATCGGATGGGTCTTCGGCATTGATGAAAATGTTGCCGGGATGCATGTCGGCATGAAAAAAACTATCGCGAAACACCTGAGTGAAGAAAACGACGACACCCCGTTCCGATAGCTTTTTCATATCGACGCCACGGCGCCGCAACTCAGTGATATCACCAACCGGAATGCCGTAAATCCGCTCCATGACCAGGACGTTACGCCGGGTTTCCGGCCAGAACACCTCCGGTACGTAGAGGATCGGTGAATCTTGAAAGTTGTGGCGCAACTGGCTGGCGTTGGCGGCTTCACGGACCAAATCCAGCTCGTCGAAAATAGTTTTTTCATACTCAGCGACCACTTCGACCGGTCGCAATCGGCGGCCTTCCTTCCAGTAACGCTGGGCCAGATTGGCGATGATGTACAAAAGATCGATATCGCGGCGAATGATTTTTTCAATACCCGGCCGTAAGACCTTGACCACGACATCTTGCCCCTCCCGCAAGCGGGCGGCATGTACCTGGGCGATGGAGGCTGACGCCAGCGGCTCGAAGCTGAAGTGATCGAAAACCACTTCGAGCGGATGGCCATAGGCTTTTTCAATAATAGCGCGGGCTTGCTCACCGGGAAATGGCGGTACCCGGTCTTGCAATCTGGCTAATTCGAGCGCGATGTCGTCGGGAAGCAAATCGCGGCGGGTGGATAACATTTGGCCGAATTTGACAAAAATCGGTCCCAAATCTTCCAGCGCAAGCCGAATGCGGGCAGCGTGTGAAAGAGGCAATGGCTGGCGGGGTAACCAGTTCCAAGGCAACAGATGGCGCAGAAAACCGACCGGCCGGAACAGGTGGGTAGCAAAAACGATCTCGTCGAGGCCGTGGCGAACCAACACCCGATTAATATGCAGCAACCGCAATAATTGGGCGGGACCAAACATCTATTTTTGTACCTCGCAGGAGGGTCGTCTTAGCCCAACCCGCCAGGGGCCAGACGTTGGCGTAAGCGTTCAACCCGTACCGCCAACCGATCAGCATCCTCTCGCAAGATATCCACATCGTGCAAAAACCGCTCGACCACATGGCTTGGCGGCAAGGCACCCAGTTCATGCTGGAGATATTCGGTACTGTTGGCTGACACCACCGCAGATACTCGACGGCCCCAACCCCGCAAGCTGCGCCAGACATTGCCTAACTGATGGGCGATGGGATCACCGAATCGTTTGGCAAGCTGCTCCTCCCAATCGATATCCAAACGGGCTAACAACAGTTGCACTTCTCGCGCTACATCGCTATTACCTTCGACCTTGATCTGACGGCTATCCTGCAAGGATTGACGGCGCCACTGCCGAAGCAGCGCCAGAGGCGTGCCGCGAATCCATACCACAGCAGTACCCTCATCGTCATCCATCACCCGGACGCCTTCCGCCGCAAACCGTAGATAAAACCGCTGCTCCAACCCTTCCACCTCAACAGCGACGGTTTTACCATCCAAGGCAGCCAGCCGTGATGCGCTGTCGGGGTCAAGCCGCAAAACCTGGTTCAGCGCAGATTCCAAACCGGTAACGATGACAGGCGATATCATGTGACTATCCTCAAGATAAGCCATCCGATCCGTTTCGGTTTTGCAAGCAGAAGGTCAGGTTTTGAAACTTAGAATTTATAACCGCGATGTACTGCGACAATGCCGCCGGTCAGATTGAAGTACTGACAGCGTTCGAAACCCGCTGTCTCCATCATGCCGCGCAGCGTTTCCTGATCGGGATGCATACGAATGGATTCAGCCAGATAGCGGTAACTGTCGGCATCGTTGGCCACCAGCTTGCCAAGAATCGGCAACAAGGAGAATGAGTATAGATCATAAGCAGGTTTCAAACCGGGCGCGACCGGCTGAGAGAATTCCAGGATCACCACTCGCCCACCCGGTTTGAGCGCCGCATACATTGCAGCTAACGCCCGATCCTTGTAGGTGACGTTGCGTAACCCGAATCCGATGGTGATGCAGTCAAAGCTTTGATCAGGAAATGGCAACGTTTCCGCATCAGCCTGCACGTAAGCGATATTGCTGACCGCACCAGCATCGACCAACCGCCGCCGCCCTTCGACCAACATCGTCGCGTTGATATCGGAGAGTACAATGAAACCCGTCGATCCCAGCAGCGGTAACAACCGGGCCGTCAAATCGCCGGTACCGCCTGCCAAGTCCAGGACTCGCTCACCGGCACGAACACCACTCAAACGCACGGCGAAACGCTTCCATAGCCGATGGACGCCCAGCGACATCAAGTCGTTCATCAAATCGTACTTGTCAGCGACGGAATCGAAGACATCAGCCACCTTGCGGGCTTTTTCGGCGGCGGCCACCTTTTGGTAACCAAAATGCGTGGTTTCAGATTGTTCCATGCGATTCAGCGATCTCGTTGCGACAGGTCGTCAAAATCAAGCTTGGCGCTGATAACCCGCCTCGGCGAGTCGGCGCAGGTAATCTTGCCAGTTGCTTTCCTGCTCTGTACCCAACTCATGCAATACGTTCCAGGAATACAGACCGGTCGAATGGCCATCATCGAACACCAGCTTGACGGCATAATTGCCCACCGGTTCGATGGCGCTAATATTTACCTTTTCCTTGCCGGTCACTAAGGTCGCCGTGCTTGGACCGTGACCCCGTACCTCAGCCGACGGTGAAAACACCCGTAAATACTCGCATGGCAACTCAAAGTGAGTCCCATCTTCAAAAGCGACTTCCAACACACGGGATGCTTGATGCAATTTGATTTCGGTTGGGCGAATGCTCATCGCTGATCCTTACAAGATATAGCGGGTCAGATCTTCATCTTTAACCAGCTCGCCTAAATGGCCATCGACATAAGCGCGGTCCACAGTGACGGTCTGGCCAGCGCGGTCGGGCGCTTCAAAGGAAATGACTTCCAGCAGACGCTCCATGACGGTGTGCAAGCGCCGCGCACCGATATTCTCGGTGCGCTCGTTGACGTGGCAGGCGATCTCAGCGATACGCTGCACTCCATCGGCGGCAAATTCCAGTTTCACTGCCTCGGTTTCCAGCAGCGCTGCGTATTGCTCAGTCAGCGACGCATCGGGTTCAGTCAAAATCCGCACGAAATCCTCGCTACTCAGCGCGCTCAGTTCCACGCGGATCGGTAAACGGCCTTGCAACTCAGGAATGAGATCGGAAGGTTTAGCCAGGTGAAATGCACCCGAGGCGATGAACAGGATGTGATCACTGCGCACCATGCCGTACTTGGTGGAGATGGTGCAACCTTCGACCAATGGCAGCAGATCGCGCTGGACGCCTTCGCGTGATACGTCAGGACCACCATATTCGCCGCGCTTGGCGACTTTATCAATTTCGTCGATGAAGACAATCCCGTTTTGCTCGACCGCCGCCAGCGCCTTTAACTTGAGTTCTTCCTCATTGACCATCTTCGCCGCTTCTTCCTCCTGAAGCAGTTTCAGCGCATCCTTGACCTTGAGTTTGCGGCTGCGAGTACGGTTGCTGGTCAGATTCTGAAACAGGCTTTGCAACTGATTGGTCATCTCCTCCATACCGGGCGGCGCCATGATCTCCACGCCCACGGGTCGAACTGCCACCTCGATTTCGATTTCCCGATCATCCAGATCACCTTTGAGTAGCCGTTCGCGCATCTTTTGCCGAGTCACGGAGTGATCCGCTGGCGGTGGCTCGTTAGCAAACCCGACCGTGCGGGGCCGCGGCAGCAGCGTGTCCAGCACTCGTTCGAAGGCGGCTTCCTCAGCCCGATGGCGCACCTTCTGCATTTCCTCCTCGCGGACCATCTTCACCGCACCATCCATCAGGTCGCGGATGATGGATTCGACATCCCGGCCGACATAACCGACCTCAGTGAATTTGGTCGCCTCAACCTTGATAAACGGTGCATTGGCCAGTTTGGCCAGCCGCCGGGCGATTTCGGTCTTGCCCACGCCGGTCGGGCCAATCATCAGGATATTTTTGGGGGTGATTTCGTTACGCAGATCAGCCTCTACCCGCATCCGCCGCCAACGGTTGCGCAAGGCAATAGCCACAGCGCGTTTGGCAGCGTCTTGGCCGATGATGTGTTTATCCAACTCTTGGGCAATTTCCCGAGGGGTCATATCTGACATGGAGCAGCTACCGTCTGGGCAGGAGGCGAAAACAGCACGGTGGGCGCACCCATCCCGAAGATCAGATTATGCGCCCGCCAATTCTTCAAAGGTCAGGTTCTCGTTGGTGTATATGCAGATGCTGGCCGCGATTTTCAAGGCTTGCTCGACAATAGCGCGCGCATCCAGTTCGGTATGCTCCAGCAACGCCTGAGCAGCAGCTTGCGCGTAACTCCCGCCGGAACCAATCGCCGCCAGATTCCGTTCCGGCTCAATCACGTCGCCATTGCCCGACAAGATGAGAGTGGTCCCCCCATCGGCGACGATCAATAAAGCCTCCAGCCGGCGCAACATCCGGTCCGTACGCCAATCTTTCGCCATCTCAACGGCGGCCCGGGTCAGATTACCGCCGTGCTTCTCCAGTTTGCCTTCGAAGCGCTCAAACAAGGTAAAAGCGTCCGCAGTACCGCCCGCAAAACCGGCAATCACCTTGTTCTGATACAAACGCCGCACCTTGCGGGCGTTGCCCTTCATAACGGTATTGCCCAACGTCACTTGGCCATCACCGCCGATCACGACCCGACCGTTACGGCGCACGGCCAATACCGTGGTGCCATGCATGGATTCCATAGAATGCCTCATCAGTTACAACGGATTGTACACGATAAATTGCTAGGGATTGTGGGCGGCGCTATCTGCCGGAACTAGACAAAAAGAAGCCCCGGTTACAAGGGGGAGTGAAACCGGGGCGAATAGTGTTATCCGGTTTTGCCAACCGGACATAGCCCGCTCAGGGAGGGAAGCGGACAGGCGTAAGGGCTTACGCTTATCACGTAAGATGGGGATGGTTTTAAAAAGTTCAATGGGCCTCAAGGCATCGCAAGAAATCAAAGTCGCTGCGCATACAAGTCATGCTCATCGGCAGCTTCAATATGCACGTTGGCAAACTCACCCACCGGCAGATCAACACCTTGCTCGATATACACCACGCCATCAATCTCCGGCGCATCAGCGCTCGACCGGGCAATGGCCGTGCCATCAGCGTCAATCTCGTCAACCAGCACGCTGAGAGTACGGCCAATTTTGCGGTGCAGACACTCGGCGCTGATGGTGGCTTGCAATTCCATTAATCTAGCCTGCCGCTCCTGCTTGATCTCCTCAGGAACCGGATCAGGCAACTGGTTTGCCGGCGCTCCGGCCACCGGCGAATAAGTAAAACAGCCGACCCGATCCAATTGCGCCTCGGCCAGAAAAGCCAGCAACCGCTCAAAATCGGCCTCCGTTTCTCCCGGAAAACCGACGATGAAGGTACTGCGCAAAGCCAGTTCAGGGCATATCGACCGCCAGTGCTGGATTCGTTTCAGACTATTCTCGGTATTGGCCGGCCGTTTCATGGCCTTCAAAACGCGCGGGCTGGCGTGCTGGAGCGGCACGTCAAGATACGGCAACAGCTTACCCTCCGCCATCAGCGGTATCAGCTCATCAACATGGGGGTACGGATAAACATAATGCAAGCGCACCCATACACCCAGCTCACTGAGCGCGGCGGCCAGCGGGGTTAACCGAGTCTTGAGCGGTCGGCCGTGCCAAAAACCCGTCCGGTAACGGACATCCACCCCATAGGCACTGGTATCTTGAGAAACAACCAGTAATTCCTTAACCCCGGCCCGGACGAGTGTTTCCGCTTCCCGCAGAACATCGCCGACCGGTCGGCTGACCAGATCGCCCCGCAGTTGCGGGATAATGCAGAACGTGCAACGGTGATTACAGCCTTCAGAGATTTTTAGATACGCATAATGGCGCGGCGTTAACTTGATACCCTGCGGCGGCACCAGATCCAGGAAGGGATCATGCGGCCGGGGAAGATGGGTGTGAATCGCTGCTAGTACCTCCGAACAAGCATGTGGCCCAGTTACCGCCAGCACCGTCGGATGCAGGTCGCGCACGAGCGTACCTTTCGCACCCAAACAACCGGTGACGATTACTTTTCCATTCTCGGCGAGCGCTTCGCCGATGGCATCCAGCGACTCGGCCACCGCCGCATCGATAAAACCGCAGGTATTGACCACCACCAAATCGGCCGCTTCATAAGTCGGCACCACACCATAACCTTCAGCCCGTAGCTGAGTGAGAATCTGTTCGGAATCCACCAGCGCCTTGGGGCAACCGAGGCTGACAAAGCCGATCTTGGGTTCTTGACTCACTGTGATGTCCTACACGTTGCCGTATCCCAGGCCCATTAGGCCCAACAGCGAAAAACAAACATGAATTTCTGGATGTACGCTTGCCGGCGAATCCCGAAACTCGGTATATTATATGGTTTATCGGCTCATCAGACATGGGTCCCGGACGCTGATCAAGCGTATCACGGCCAAGCTAATGGCATCATTGGGAAGATTTGGCAGCTATGAAAAAAGGTATTCATCCCGAGTATCGTGAAGTCGTATTTCAGGACATTTCCACCGATTTCACGTTCCTCACCCGCTCTACCATCCATACCAAGGATAAGATTCAGTGGAACGACGGTAAGGAATATCCACTGGTCAAGGTGGAAGTTTCTAGCCACTCGCATCCCTTTTATACCGGTAAACAGAAAATCGTCGATACGGCCGGGCGCGTGGACCGTTTCCGCCGCAAATACGGATTGCGCTGATCGCCGGCTTATCTCTGGATCACCATCACCTCTGCAAACGGCATCAAGCGAAGCGTTGCCGCCAAGCTCATGGGCCTTTTGCTTCAGCGCGCTCTAGAAGCTCCCGAACATAGCGGATCGGAATGGCGTAAGTGATGCCGCTCGGTTTCTCCAAGGCGGCTTCCTTACTTTGCTGGACGAACACCTTGTTCACCACGCCGAGGACGCGCCCAGTGCGAGGCTCGTACAAGGGGCTACCGCTGTTGCCAGGATAAGCTGTGGCATCTAGTTGAAGCACGTCATAAGGCTCTTGGCGCAGGCGTTGGAGCGTGGCGTTGTCTAAGCGGGCCGCTCCGGCGGCCGGTATCGCAACCGGTGCAATGGCGGAAACGATTCCGGTATGAGTAACCGGAAAAAGTCCCAGCACGACCCCCAGCGGAAACCCGGTAAACGCGATATCCTGGCCTTCGCGTGCGGGTCCACCCAGCATTACGGGGGGTAAAGGGGCGCCTTCCACTTTCAGCAAAGCCAGATCATGGACTGGATCAATGGCGACGCGCGTGGCCGCGCGTGACTCAATCTGCTTGCCACGGCTAATGAAAACCGCCAACGTTTCCTTACCCTGCGGATCAAGCAGATCCGGCAATCCATGAGCGTTAGTGACGACATGCCGCCCCTGGCCGACCACAAACCCGGTGGCAAGAAACTGGGCTGCGGGTTGCCGTGTCGGCTGGACAGTCCCAATGCCAACCACGCTGGCCTTGAGCTTACTAAGCACATCCGGTAACTCGGCTGCCTGAACAGATCCGGCGAGGAGGACAGCAGCCAACCCAAGCACTGCCCTCAGCCGCGCATGACAAGAATCAAACCAGTGCCTCAACACAGCCAACCGACTCAATCGATTAAATATAGCTAACGGCAATGATCTCATAACTCTTGAGACCACCCGGCGTTCGTACCTCAACCACGTCACCGACCGACTTGCCGATTAGCGCACGGGCAATGGGCGAGCTGAAGGAAATCTTCCGCTCCTTGATGTCGGCCTCGTCCTCACCAACGATCTGATAGCGACTTTCTTCTCCGCTATCTTCATCGCTAAGCGACACGGTAGAGCCAAACACCACCTTGTCCGACGCTGCTAACGTGGTGACATCAATGATCTGTGCGTTCGCCAATTTGGACTCAATATCGGCGATACGCCCTTCGGCAAAACTCTGCTGCTCACGAGCCGCATGATATTCGGCGTTCTCTTTCAAATCACCGTGGCTGCGCGCTTCGGCGATAGCCGCAGTAATGCGTGGCCGCGCCACCGCTTTCAATTCGTGCAGTTCCGCCCGCAATTTGGCGGCGCCAGAGGTCGTCATCGGTACTCTCATACTCATGCTTGCAATTCTCGGTGCAGATCCTGAAGACAGCTCACGCTTTCATTGTCGATTTCGCGTAGCGCCTGACAAGTCGCCCGCGCGGCGGCCAGGGTCGTGGTATAGCTGACCTTGTGCATCAATGCCTCGCGGCGGATAGAAAACGAATCGGCGATGGCCTGCTTCCCTTCGGTCGTATTGACGATCAGTTGAACCTGTTCGTTTTTGATCATATCGACGATATGCGGCCGACCTTCGCCCACTTTGTGGACGGTTTCACACCGCAAACCCTCGGCACGCAAGGCAGCGGCTGTACCTTTTGTGGCAATCAGGCCAAACCCAAGGCGTTCCAGTTCACGGGCGATCTCCACCGCTTTGGCTTTATCGGCATCACGGACGCTGATAAACGCCTGACCACCGCGCGGTAACTGATCACCAGCCCCCAACTGGGCCTTGGCAAAGGCTTCCCCAAAACTGCGGCCCACGCCCATCACTTCGCCGGTGGATTTCATTTCTGGACCCAGCAACGGATCGACGCCGGGGAACTTGACAAAGGGAAACACGGCTTCCTTGACCGCATAATAGGTCGGAATGACCTCGCCGGAAATGCCTTGCGCCGCCAGCGACCGCCCGACCATGCAGCGAGCGGCAATCTTAGCCAACGGCCGGCCGGTCGCCTTGGACACATAAGGCACGGTGCGGGAAGCGCGCGGATTGACTTCCAAGACAAAAATATCATCGCCCTGGATGGCAAACTGGGTGTTCATCAAACCGACGACGCCCAATTCCAACGCCATAGCGCGCACCTGTTCCCGCAAGCGGTCTTGAATAGCCGGGCTGAGCGAATAGGGCGGCAGGGAACAAGCGGAATCGCCCGAATGCACACCCGCTTCCTCAATATGCTCCATGATGCCACCGATGATGACCTCGCGCCCATCGCAGAGCGCATCCACATCGACCTCGACTGCATCATTGAGAAAGCGATCCAGCAAAACCGGTGAATCGTTGGAGACCTGGACCGCTTCGCGCATATAGCGGCGCAAATCTTCCTCAGCGTGGACAATTTCCATGGCGCGGCCACCCAGCACGTAAGACGGCCGCACCACCAGCGGATAACCGATCTCCCGCGCCAAGCGCACCGCTTCTTCCGGCTCGCGGGCCGTGCGATTGGGTGGCTGCCGCAAACCGAGCCGGTCGATCATCTGCTGGAATCGTTCGCGATCCTCGGCCCGGTCGATAGCCTCCGGACTGGTGCCAATGATGGGTACTCCCGCCGCTTCCAGTGGCCGCGCCAGCTTGAGTGGTGTTTGCCCACCATATTGCACGATAACGCCCTGTGGCTTTTCCTTACGCACGATCTCCAGCACGTCTTCCAGCGTCAGCGGTTCGAAATAGAGCCGGTCGGAAGTATCGAAATCGGTGGACACCGTTTCCGGGTTGCAATTGACCATGATGGTTTCATAGCCGTCTTCGCGCAACGCCAGCGCGGCATGAACGCAGCAGTAATCGAATTCAATGCCTTGGCCGATACGATTGGGACCGCCACCCAAAACCATGACCTTCCGGCGTTCCGTTGGCTCAGCCTCGCATTCTTCCTCATAAGTGGAATACAGATACGCCGTACTGGTGGCGAATTCGGCGGCGCAAGAATCAACCCGTTTGTAAACCGGATGGATAGCCAGCGCCTCACGCAAGCGGCGCACCTCAGCTTCGACAATACCGGTCAAAGTGGCTAACCGGCTGTCGGAAAATCCTTTGCGCTTAAGAAAATAGAGCCGTTCCCGATCCTGCAAAGCGGCTGGACCCGACACACGCACGTCACCGGCAATCTGTACCAATTCCTCGATCTGTGCCAAAAACCAGGGATCGATCCAAGTCAATTCGTAGAGGGATTCCACCGAATACCCAAGCCGCAGCGCTTCGGCCACGAACCAGATCCGCCGAGGACCGGGAACCCCAAGTTCCTGCTTGAGCAACGTATGCGGGTCGGGATGTTCAGCATCCAGGATTTCGGTAAAGCCATCAACGCCAATCTCCAAACCTCGCAGTGCTTTCTGAATCGATTCCTGAAAGGTGCGGCCAATGGCCATCACCTCACCGACGGATTTCATCTGCGTGGTCAGGCGCGGGTCAGCTTGTGGAAACTTTTCGAAATTAAAGCGCGGTACTTTGGTGACCACGTAATCGATGCTTGGCTCAAACGACGCTGGGGTACGCCCGCCGGTGATTTCATTGCGCAACTCGTCGAGGGTATAACCGACCGCCAGTTTGGCGGCGACCTTAGCGATAGGGAAGCCGGTGGCCTTGGACGCCAGCGCTGACGAGCGGGATACGCGCGGATTCATCTCAATGACTACCATGCGCCCATCATCAGGGTTGATGGCGAATTGGACGTTAGACCCACCGGTATCCACGCCGATTTTGCGCAGCACCGCCAGCGAGGCATTGCGCAGAATTTGATATTCCTTGTCCGTTAGAGTCTGGGCGGGAGCGACCGTGATGGAATCGCCAGTATGCACGCCCATTGGGTCGAGGTTCTCGATAGAACATACGATGATGCAATTGTCGGCCCGGTCACGAACCACTTCCATCTCAAACTCTTTCCAGCCCAGCACGGATTCTTCGAGCAGGATCTCGCTGACCGGCGATAAATCAAGGCCCCGTTCGACGATGGCCACCAATTCTTCACGGTTATAGGCGATCCCTCCCCCACTGCCGCCCAAGGTAAACGAAGGTCGGATGATGGTCGGAAAGCCAACCTCGGCCTGCTGAGCTAAGGCTTCTTCCAGGGTGTGAGCGATGACTGAGCGTGGCGTTTGCAGGTCGATCTGGTGCATGGCTTTGCGGAAACGGTCACGATCCTCAGCCATATCGATAGCATCGGGGGAAGCGCCGATCATTTCCACTCCATACTGCGCTAGCACCCCATGACGGAATAAATCCAAAGCGCAATTCAGCGCAGTCTGGCCACCCATGGTTGGCAACAAAGCCTGCGGGCGCTCGCGGGCGATAATCCGGGCCACTGTCTGCCAATGAATCGGCTCAATGTAGATGGCATCAGCCGTATCAGGATCGGTCATGATCGTCGCCGGATTGGAGTTCACCAGGATCACCCGGTAGCCCTCTTCCCGTAACGCCTTGCAAGCTTGCGCGCCGGAGTAATCGAACTCGCACGCTTGGCCGATCACGATAGGACCGGCGCCGATGATCAAAATGCTGCGTAAATCGGTGCGCTTAGGCATACGGTATCCTGCAAAAGAAGGCCACGCGCGGTAACCGACGGCTTAGGCGAGGCCCGTTGGCCGCCGTGCTGCCATCAACGCGATAAAGTGGTCAAACAGTGGGGCGACATCGTGCGGGCCGGGGCTGGCTTCGGGGTGACCCTGAAAGCTGAAAGCCGGCCGATCCGTGCGGGTAATGCCCTGCAATGAACCATCGAATAGCGAACGATGCGTCGGCCGCAGATTGGACGGTAATGTAGCCTCATCGACCGCAAAGCCGTGATTTTGGCTGCTGATCATGACCTGGCCACTGTGTAAATCCAGGACCGGATGATTGCCACCATGATGACCAAACTTCATCTTGATGGTGCGCGCGCCGCTGGCCAACCCTAAGAGTTGATGACCCAGACAGATACCGAAAATCGGCAACCCGCTCTCAAGCAACTCTCGAATAGCAGTAATCGCATAGACGCACGGTTCAGGATCACCGGGGCCGTTGGAGAGAAAAATCCCGTCTGGTCGCAGTGCCAAGGTCGCGCGGGCGGGCGTTTGGGCCGGCACCACGGTGAGCCGGCAACCACGCGCCACCAGCATCCGCAGAATATTGCGCTTCACCCCATAATCGTAGGCGACGACGTGATAGCGTGACTCCAGCGCGGGCGAGAAGCGATTGGTAGCGAGTTCCCAGACACCTTCGTTCCAGGTATAAGGCTCATCTGCGCTGACCACCTGCGCCAGATCCATGCCCTTTAGGCCAGGAAACTCGCGCGCCAGGTGCACAGCCTCTTTGGCATCCAGAGCATCACCGGCCACCAGGCAGCCGCCCAACGCACCCTTTTCACGAAGCAATCGGGTCAAACGGCGCGTGTCGAT
Organism: Candidatus Competibacter denitrificans Run_A_D11; assembly: GCF_001051235.1. Taxonomy (GTDB): domain Bacteria; phylum Pseudomonadota; class Gammaproteobacteria; order Competibacterales; family Competibacteraceae; genus Competibacter_A; species Competibacter_A denitrificans. Next base: position 39,345 of record NZ_CBTJ020000030.1, read on the forward strand.
ATCAGCAATAGCGACCAAACCCACATCGGCGAGATAGCGCTCAAGGGATTTTTGGTTGCGCCAGTTGCTGGCGGTGCGCGGACAATCTCTCACCACCAAACCGCTGGCATGAATGCGCGATGCTTCTTCATCACCGGAGTTGGTGCCGACGTTACCGATATGGGGATAGGTCAACGTGACGATCTGCCGACAGTAGGAAGGGTCGGTCAAAATTTCCTGATAACCGGTGATCGAGGTATTGAAAACGACTTCGCCCTGGACGCAGCCATCGGCACCGATGGACTCACCCTTAAACAGACTACCGTCTTCCAGGGCCAGAAGGGCGGATTTCCTCAAGAGAACCTCCAAGATCGCCACACATAAGAAAGGAGCGGTGGCAATCCGCTCCTCTGAGGTAGCGCAAACGGATCTATCTAACTGGAGTTAGCAGTCTATCAAATCGCGCCGCGCCGCTCTAGCCACGTCAAGAAGGTTGGAGAAAACGGAATTCTCAACGCAAACCCAAAACATCCTGCATATCGAACAGGCCAGGAGGGCGCCCAGCCAACCACGTAGCGGCCTGCACCGCCCCTTTGGCGAAGGTCATCCGGCTGGTGGCACGATGGGTGATTTCGATGCGCTCCCCTACATCGGCGAACAGGGCCGTGTGTTCACCAACGATGTCGCCGGCCCGCACGGTCGCGAAGCCGATGGTTGAACGCTCGCGCTCACCGGTGGTCCCTTGTCGGCCATAGACCGCGCACTCCTGCAAATCGCGGCCCAACGCTTTGGCGATCACTTGGCCCATGGCCAGAGCGGTGCCAGAAGGTGCGTCCACTTTATGTCGGTGATGCGCCTCAATGATTTCGATATCAGCGCTATCACCCAAAACCCTTGCTGTCAGTTCCAGCAACTTGAAGCAAAGGTTAACACCAATGCTCATATTCGGGGCGAACACAATCGGAATCCGCTTGGCAGCGAGGGCAATTTCCGCTTTTTGTTCGGCGGAAAAACCCGTGGTACCGATGACCATGGCCTTACCCGCCGCTTGGCAGAGAGCCAAGTACGCCAATGTCGCCGCCGGTCGGGTAAAATCAACCAATACGTCGAACTGTTCCGTTAGCGGAGACAAATCAGTACTTAACGGTACATTTAACCGACCAATGCCGGCTAACTCGCCGGCATCCGCCCCGATAAAGGGACTGTTCTTCGCCTCCGCAGCGGCAGTACACCGAACCTGAGCGGATTGATTACAGGCCTCCAGCAAATGCCGACCCATACGGCCAGCAGCACCGGTGATTGCGACGCCAATCATGGTAACTCTCTCATGTCACAGTCGAGCAGATCCGCTGTTCGGGGTGGCTGTGATCTGCGGGCTTAAATAAATGCGTCTGACAACAATGCGCTGGGAAAAAGAAAGGGTTACGCAATCACGTAACCCAGATGTATTCTTGGAGCGGGTGATGGGAATCGAACCCACGCCATCAGCTTGGGAAGCTGAGGTTCTACCATTGAACTACACCCGCCGCACAAGCCTGCTTATATTTACTCAATAAAACTCATAAGCAAGCGACGCCATTATCCTAACCACAAAACAGGCTCGGAGCAAGGCTCAATTGCGCTGAATAAATTAGGCCAACCTAAATCATTCAGGGATTCGGAAAGACTCTTGATTAGCGCCATTCTCGACAGCCTGCTTAAGCCAGCCCGGCTTTTTGCCGTGGCCGGTCCAGGTTTGTTCTGGATTAGCGGGATTGCGGTACTTGGGCTTTCCGGTAGATTTGCGCTTACGTCCGGTGTATTGCAAAATATCTTCAGGGTTCATTCCAAGCTGGCTGGCTTTAGCGATCCACTCGTTGCGAGTTGTTTCGATCTCATCAACTTTCTTGTATTCGATTTCGTCCTCGGCTCTACTGATTAGTGCTTGGAGTTGTTCGATGGTCGATGATTTGATGATGTCTTCAATAGAATTGCTCATAGTCTCATTATGCCGTATCGATGTTTGTTTGGAATATTCGTGATGAACATCACTGTGGTATTGTAGGGCATTCCTTTTGATATTCGCAATTATTTTGCAATTTTCGTAGCTTCGATTAGCTTGACCAAATGATGCAGCCACTCGCGCAAACGGCCAGGCAAATTGGCCGTTAATCGCCTCAGCCGTTTCAGCTAATGCCAAATCTGCACAAAATCGACTTAAAAAGCTTGTTTGCTACGAATTTTTATTATTTAACGCATTAAAATTTATGGAATTTTAATCAGTTAAATGCAAGCATCTTGACCACAAGCGCATTATTTAAATTATTCTCTAGAGAATATCAATTCACAGAATCCAGGCAAAGTTACCACATGCCCCCTACTCTTGATAATTCCCATATCCCAACGCATTCGATAGGCCACGTCAAAAGTTTCGTGCGCCGGGAAGGCCGCATCACGACAGGACAGGAACGCGCCATCAAAGAATTATGGCAGCGATTCGGGGTGGACATCACTTCTCCATTCGATCCACAACGGCTGTTTGGGCGTCATGCGCCGCTCGTCTTAGAAATCGGTTTTGGGGATGGCGAAGCGTTAGCAACCACCTGCCTCACCCACCCGGAAATGGATTTTCTCGGTATAGAGGTCCATCGGCCAGGATTGGGCCACCTCTTATTAAGGGCATTTGGGATGGAATTGACTAACCTGCGCGTTATTCATTGCGATGCTGTCGAGGTACTGGAGCGCTATCTGCCGGATGAATCGTTGGATCGGGTGCAAATTTTTTTCCCTGATCCTTGGCCCAAACTCCGCCATCACAAACGCCGTCTTATCCAGCCCACTTTTGTTTCAGCGGTCACCAAAAAACTTAAACCGCATGGGCAGTTGCATATAGCCACCGATTGCGATAGCTACGCATATTCTATTCTCGCTATCCTGACCGCTACCACCGAATTGGAAAATACAGCCACCGACGGTGGTTTTGCCAGGGGACCAGCTTATCGACCCATGACAAAATTTGAACGACGCTGTAAACATGCGGGGCGCCCCGTCTGGGAGATACGCTTTGCAAAATGTGCTTAATAGCCAGATCGACAGCCCGCCAAGGGTTTGCAGAAGGCCATGTCCTGCCTGATACCCAATAGTGCATCACAGCCAACGCCCGATACGAAAGACTTGAAAATAGGCCGACAGCTATTCGAGCGATCCCCACTTGAGCACCAAAATTTTTAGCGGCCTGTAGAATAAAGGGATGAAAAAGCCCTACACTTCCTAAAAAATCCTTTTTACCTTCTATCATCAGGATTCAACGCAGTTTTTCCTCAGCGAATCCCCGCCTCTGCCGCTGAGGCTCAGCACAAGACGTCGATATTCCTTACGAGAACGCTAGCAGGCTACTTATTTTTTGCCCAGAATATCGGTTTATGCGTTCGTTTTTTCGAACCCGATGAACGGCGATGATTGCAAACGGCGCTGGGCGATAGGCCCGAATGATAGCTGTGATGAGGTCAAATCAATGTTTTTAAGCAAAAAATTTCGTACCCTTTGGATGGAAAGACCACTTGCCTGGCTTTTAGGGGCACTTTTGGGGCTTACGGTGGCACCCGTCTTTGGACAAGAGAGTTCGGGATCATTTTGGCCGCCTGAAGTGGCCGCCCGTTCCGCCGTGCTGATGAATGCCACCACAGGCGAGCTTTTGTTTGCAAAAGAACCTCATCTCCGTTTACCCCCGGCTAGTACCACCAAGGTGCTAACCGCCATGCTGGCCCTGGAACGCCTCGATCCTAATTCCCGACTGCAAGCAAGCGAGCAAGCGGCCAGTGCCGCTCCCAGTCGAATCGGACTCCATGCTGGGGAAACCGCATCAACCCAAGATCTCCTGTATGGCCTGTTGCTCAAATCCGGCAACGATGCTGCCGAAACACTCGCAGAGGCGGCGGGCGGTTCGATTTACGGATTTGCCGACATGATGAATGCCAAAGCCTGGCAAATCGGTGCCCGCGACAGCCACTTCATGAATCCTCACGGCTTGCCGGATGAGTCTCATTACTCGACTGCGTATGACTTGGCGCTCATCTTCCGTCATGCCATGAACTATCCGATGTTCGCCGATATCGTGCGCACTCGCAGCGCGACCCTGCGTGTCGAATCCAGCCAGGGCACCTATGGGGACTTACGGCTGATACCCGTCTTGAATCACAACCGGCTCTTAGCCTCTTACGAGGGCACCCGGGGCGGTAAAACCGGTTTCACCTTGAAGGCTCGGCGCTGTTTTGTCGGTGAAGTGGATCGCGGTGGTACTCGTCTGATCGTGGCCATTCTGAATAGCCCCAATAGTAATACGCTCTGGGCAGATGCCCGCACGCTGCTCGATTATGGCTTTGCTCATTACGGCTTAGCACCAGCACCCCTACAACCTGATGACGAACCCAGGCCCATTCTGGTCGAACGCGCACCGGTCACGACCCCGGCTTCCTGGCGGGTCGCTACTGCCCAAGCCTCCGAAGAGGATGACATATTCGAACCTGTCACAGCGCGTAGACCAGCAGCCCCTGTGGCGTCAAGCCGCTTCATTACGGCTCGCCGCGATCCTGTAGCCTTAGCGGAGCTTGATCGTCCCACCCCCATCCGGCCCGCAACCAAGGATGATACGCTGGAAGCGCCGCACAGCGCTCAACCCACGTTGGCGGCAAATTCTGCCACCATCGTTCAGCGTACCCCCGCCCCTGTACCACGCTTAGAACCGCTGAACAAGCCTCAGTTGGCTCTTGAGGATGAGTCTCCAGAACCAATGACGGTACAACACCAACCAGAGCTGGCCCGTGCCACTATTGTCCGGCGTACTCCGGTCCCCAAATCTCGACTGGAGCGGGTGGATACGGCTGATCTGGCGTTTGCGGAGGATGCACCGAAAATAGCCTCAACCCAGCAGCCTGTAGCCTCTGGGGCACCTATCGTTGATCGTCCAGCGGTCAGGCTCGTCAGCCAGCCAGCCAGGGCGCGGGTTACGATAACGGAAGACCGGCCCGTCCTTCCCCGCAACAAACCCAAAGCGCTCGTAGAATCGCCGAAAGGCACTTCCACCAGTAAAACCGCACTTAAAACGAAGCCGATGGAATCGGTCGCTGCTAGATCGCCTATGGTTGTAAAACCGTCCTCACTACCAGGAAAGAAAGTCACTGAGACTCTATCGGCGAACAAACCAACTTTAGCGGCCAGCAACTCCAAACCGTCCCCTGCCAAAGGACCTAACGGCCTCAAACCCAGCAAGCCTGAAAAAGTAACAGCAGCGCCTGTCAGCAAACCGGAAAAACCTGTGGTCAGCAGCAAAGTGATCGCGCGCCTGGATTCTCCTCCTGTTGCTAAGCCTGCACAGAAAAATCCTAAACGGCGTATCTGAGCGGGAGCTGACAACCCGCCAACCTAAAATAGAAAAGGCGATTCATCCGAATCGCCTTTTTCGCGTTTGACCGGCAAACCTTTTGAGGCAGCCCACAAAAGCGTTAATCCTTAACTGTACTGCATTACTGGCGTTCGCTTAAAACAGGCACAGTGCGCCGCGAATTGCCAATGTAGAGCTGACGCGGCCGACCGATTTTCTGGTCTTTTTCGGTAATCATCTCAATCCAGTGGCTAATCCAGCCGGCAGCGCGCGCAATCGCGAACATGACCGTAAACATCTCGACTGGGATCTTAAGAGCGCTATAGATGATGCCAGAGTAGAAATCGACATTCGGATACAATTTACGCTCAATGAAGTACGGATCGCTGAGTGCGATCTCTTCCAAGCGCATCGCCAAATCAAGCCGTGGATCATGCCCGAAGCTTTCCAACACTTGATGGCAGATATCTTTGATAATCCGAGCACGCGGGTCGAAATTTTTGTAGACGCGATGCCCGAATCCCATGAGGCGCACACCACTGTTTTTGTCTTTCACCTTGGCAATGAAGCTCTCGACCTTCGAAAGATCACCGATTTCGTCCAACATGCGGATCACAGCCTCATTGGCACCGCCATGCGCCGGCCCCCAAAGACACGCGATACCGGCAGCAACCGCTGCGTAAGGGTTAGTCCCCGAAGAACCGGCCAGGCGCACCGTGGATGTTGAGGCATTCTGCTCGTGATCAGCATGCAGAGTAAACAGCACATCCAACGCTCGCTCCGCGACCGGATTCACCTCGTAGCGCTTGCCAGGGAGGCTGAACATCATGTAAAGCAAATTACCAGTGTAACTGAGATCGTCGCGGGGATAAATCGAGGGATCGCCAATACTGTGCTTATAGCAGGCGGCCGCAATCGTCGGCATCTTGGCAATCAATCGGCGCGCGGTCACCATGCGGTCTTCGTCATCTTTTAGGACGTTAAGACGGTCGTGGAAAAACGCCGAGAGCGAGCTGACCACAGCGGTCATCATCGCCATGGGGTGGGCATCGTAATTGAAGCCATGGAAAAACCGGCGGAGGTTTTCCCGGATGCGATTATGTCGGGTAATGCTGGTTTCAAAAACCTGCTTTTTCTCAGCGTCGGGCAGTTCCCCATACAGCAATAGGTAACATACTTCGAGAAAGTTACACTTCTCAGCTAACTGTTCGATGGGATAGCCGCGATAAAGCAGTTCTCCCTTGTCGCCATCTAGGTAGGTGATTGCGCTCTGGCAACTGGCCGTTGACATAAAACCTGGATCGTAGGTGAAATAACCGAACTCCTTAGCCAGCTTACCGATATCTACGACTCGATGTCCGTAAGTGGGTTCCAAGACCGGCATCTGTACGACTTTGCCACTCGTTTCATCCTTAAAGGTAATCGTTGTCATTGTGTGGGCCTCTAAAGGGGGTTGCTGAAGTGGGAAACATTGGCTGCCGAAACTTTGGACATGCAAAGGACATAGCCGCTGCGCGCCACGCTTTAGACACTTTTGGTAAGGTTAATAGTACCCTAGCCGGTGTTGCTTTGCCGCATTTTTCTGTCAAAAAAGAGGCCTGAACGGTCACCCAAAATGGGCGCCAAAATCACAGGCGATATTGCACTGCAACAATAGATTTGCTATATTGCATTGCAGCATATTCCCATTGGCAAACTCACTTTCCAAGGAATTCCCCATGGTTATCGACCTGTTCAATAAAGCGCTAGAAGCTCCGCCGGTTTTTGCGATGCCGTTTACCAAAGCAAACCAACTTTTCGCCGCCAACCTGGAAAAAATGGTGATATTCCAGATGAGTGCCTTCCAATCCTATCTGGACATTGGCCTCAACCAGATGAAAGCCGCCGCTGAGATCACGGACATCAAAAGCTTGCAGGATTTTTACAACCGCCAGTCCGAGATCGCGCAGACCGTCCAGCAGAAGCTCATGATTGATGCCAAGGCGATGGCCAATATGGCCGCTCGCTTTAAAGTCGAGATGGATAATCTGACACGCGCTACCCTGGAAGACGTGCTACCTAAGGCGGCTTAACGTGCGGGCCACGGTTATCCCGCGTTACGCCACCACGCGGCGACCGGACTGTTGACTCCGCCTACTGCGGAGACTGACCGGTCGGCCAGCCTGGTCCTTTGCGCCGAACCGTCGGTTTGTCCAACCGTAGCCGCTGATTTGGCTCAAGCGCTGGGATTACCACTGGTTAGCGATCCCGCCGCCAGCCAGGTGCATTGCCTCAATTTGACAACCGAGCGCCTGGAATTGCGGGAGCACCGTTATGGTGTTGATCAGTGCGTTTATGTGGATTTCCTGGCAGGCCAAGCCGCCTATCGGCGCCGTTTCGGCGGTGGCCGGAACCAACCATTAGCACGGGCACTAGGGCTAAAAGGCGGGGCCAACCCCACGGTAGTGGACGCTACCGCCGGGCTAGGTCGAGATGCCTTCGTGCTGGCGTGTCTGGGTTGCACGGTCGTTCTGGTGGAACGCTCGCCCGTGGTCGCAGCCCTGCTACGTGATGGGCTGTCGCGTGCCGCGCAGGACCACGAAATCGGCTCCATGGTTAGAGAGCGGCTCCGTTTGGTGCTGAACGATAGCCGAAGCTACCTGACGAATCTGCCGGAAAATGAGCATCCAGAGATTGTCTACTTGGACCCGATGTATCCCCATCGCCGCAAATCTGCGCTGGTGAAAAAGGCAATGCGTGTCCTGCGAAGTGTGATCGGCGATGACGAAGACGGGCCAGATTTGCTGGCCGCCGCCTTGATAGCTGCCAAGCAACGGGTGGTCGTGAAAAGACCTCGCCCAGCCCCACCCCTAGAGGGACCAAAACCGACGTTTCAGATCCTAGCGCCCAACACCCGTTTCGATATCTACCGTACCCAACGCCAATGATCGAGCGCGACCGGCATTCAACGCAGATCCCACACTGGGATCAATAACACGGTACCAGGCGATCCATCGTTGGGCTGCTGTCTATGGGGTCGATGGCATGATGGAATCTGGTCCATTAGGGGCAACACGATTTGGCAGCACAAGCTTTCCTCCCACCACCGACCACGGCGGAACGCTGCGGCCGTCGCCACCCGCCAAATCGACCAGTGGCCTGGATGAAGCCATTGCAGACCCAGCAAGAAACGGCGGTTGGAGCAAAGGACCCGGGCGGGCTACGGGTGCCACTAGCGGATGCGTCAGTTGTCCGTAAGTGCGGGTGATCCGTTCGACATAGGCGCGTGTTTCGGCGTATGGCGGTACACCGCGATAGCGGACCACGGCTCCTTCACCGGCATTGTAACCCGCCAAAGTCAGCCGAACGTCGCCTCGAAAATACGCCAGTAACCAGCGCAAATAGGCCATACCGCCGTGCAGATTCTGCACTGGATCATAGGGGTCTGCCACACCGAATCGCTGAGCAGTTCCCGGAATCAACTGCATGAGTCCTTGGGCATCCTTGACCGAACGAGCCTGGCTGTTAAAACCAGATTCCGCTTCGATTACAGCCAGTACTAAAGATGGCTCCAAACCATAACTCGGCGCGATGTGCTTAACCAGGGCTTCAACCCGTGCGCGGCCGGGCGATGACGGGACAGGACGCCGGGGAGCAACCAAGCGCACAGGCGGTGGTGACGGTCTACGAGTCGGGTCTACCGGCTCCGCGCAAGTAGCCCGCGCCATCTTGGCCGGATTGTTGACCCGTGCCAACATCTGCTTGGACGGACCATCCCCTTTCCCCGCCGCCAGCCGGAACCAAGCCGCTGCTTGCGCATCATCTCGCGCCACCCCGCGACCGTTGGCATACATCCAGCCCAACTGATACAGCGCGGGGACATAGCCACGCCGCGCCGCAGCGCAATACAACTGCATAGCCCGGCCATAATCCTGCGATACGCCCTCGCCGTGCTCATAGCGAGTTGCCCAGTCCGCCTGTACCACCGGTGCCGCTTTAATGAGCTTGAGCCAGTCTGGGCCTGCGCTGGCCGCTTGCGCAGCGGCACCCCAAACAGGAATCAACCCAAACAACACAAGCCGATAGCGTAACTTCATCAATACTTTACCCACTGAAACTGGTTGATTGCTCTCTACATCCTAAGGGCTTTTCTTCGGAAATTCCATGCATTGTTACCAAAAATAGGGATAATTAAGCAAATATAATGCCACTTAACAACAAAGAATTCTTTACAAAATAATGACAGCACTGGCAGAGAAACCGGAGCGGTTCCTGTAGACTTTTTATTCTGGGATTGAGGACCCGAGCGCATTAAATTCGCCGTTTACTAAAAAATTCGACAGGAGGCCATGATGGTCAGCTACCCCACCGAATCCATCCGCAATATTGCCCTGCTCGGTCATGGCGCGGCTGGAAAAACCACGCTGGTGGAATCCATTTTGTACCATGCCGGCAAACTCCCCGCCCCCGGCACCGTGGAAAAGGGCAACACGGTCTGTGATTTTGACCCCCAAGAAAAAACCCATCAACACTCACTCGACTCCGCGCTGGTCAATTTTGACTACAACGGTGCGCACGTTAACTTAATCGACACCCCCGGCTTCCCGGATTTCTTCGGACAAGCCATCGCGGTATTGCCGGCGGTTGAAACCGTCGCCGTAGTCATCAATGCGCAAACCGGTATCGAAGCCGTCACGCAGCGCGCCATGGAGCGCGCCGGCGAGCGCCATCAGTGCCGAATGCTCATCGTCAATAAGATCGATGCTGAAAACATCGATCTGCCTGGCCTCTTGCGCCAGATTCAGGACACGTTTGGCAAAGAATGCCTACCGATCAACTTGCCCGCCGGCGGTGGTACGCGCGTGGTGGACTGCTTCTTCAATCCGGCAGGAGACAGCGATTTTTCCGATGTGGCCGCCGCCCACTCCGCGCTCATCGACCAAGTGGTCGAGGTCGATGAGGACTTGATGGCGCTTTATCTGGAGCAAGGCGCCGATCTGCAACCTGCGCAATTACATGCGCCGTTTGAGAAGGCGTTGCGAGAAGGCCACCTGATTCCGATTTGCTTCGTATCCGCCCGCAGCGGTGCCGGAATCAAGGAGCTGTTGGAGATTTTCGCCAATCTGCTACCCAACCCGACTGAAGGTAGCCCGGAACCATTCTTAAAGGGATCTGGGGATGCGGCTCAGGAAATCTATCCCACTCCCGACCCGCACCAGCACGCCGTGGCGCATGTTTTCAAGGTATTGATCGATCCCTTCATCGGTAAACTCGGCATCTTCCGTATTTACCAAGGCACCATCACCAAGGACAGTCAGCTTTTCATCGGCGACGGGCGCAAACCGTTCAAGGTCAGTCACCTGTTTCACATTCACGGCAAGGAACATCCTGAGGTGACGGTCGGCATTCCGGGGGATCTGTGCGCGGTGGCCAAGGTCGATGAAATCCACCGTAATGTGATCCTGCACGACTCGCACGACGAGGATGAGATACAGCCGCGCCCCATACGGTTTCCTACACCCCTGTTTGGACTGGCTATCCGGGCCGCCACGCGCGGTGACGAACAAAAATTGTCCGATACCGTCAACAAGCTGCTGGAAGAAGATCCCTGCTTGGCCCTGGAGCACAACAGCCACACCAAGGAAACCGTTTTGCGCGGTGTGAGCGATCTGCACTTGCGCATCACGCTGGAAAAGATGCAGCAGCGCTACAACCTGCACGTTGAAACCAAGCCGCCGAAAATCGCCTATAAGGAAACCATCAGCCAAAACGCGGAAGGGCACCATCGCCACAAGAAACAGACGGGTGGCGCCGGACAGTTCGGCGAAGTGTTCATGCGCATTGAGCCACTGCCACGCGATGCCGGCTTCGAGTTCGTCAGCGCTGTGGTCGGCGGCACCATTCCAACCTCTTTCCTGCCTGCTGTGGAAAAGGGGGTCCGCGAGGCGCTGCAAGAAGGCGCTATCGCTGGCTATCCTTTACAAGACGTGCGCGCCATCGCCTACGATGGTAAATACCATCCGGTGGACTCGAAAGAAATCGCATTTGTCACCGCTGGCCGGGAAGCGTTCCTGGATGCAGTGAGCAAGGCCAGACCGCTGATTCTGGAACCCATTGTCAACCTGGAAGTGCGGGCGCCGGCGGATTGTGTGGGGGCAATTACCGGTGATCTATCCAGTCGGCGCGGCCGCATCGCCGGCACCGACGCTGGACCGCGCGGTATGAGCATCATCAACGCACAAGTCCCGCTTGCGGAGTTGGAAGGTTACGAATCGCAGTTGAAATCCATGACCGGTGGCCATGGTTCGTACAATATCGAACTCAGCCATTACGATCCGGTACCGGGTGATATTCAGCAAAAGCTGCAAGCCGCGCACAAGAAGCAACAGCAAGACGGTTGATACCCTGCGCCGCGCAAGCCGGGATCAATCCCGGTTTGCGCGACCCCACAGCGGCGCCGGCACCGAACTGGCTAGCGAATGTTCTGTAACGCCGTCTCGTAGGCTGTGCGCACGTCAGCGCCGAAGCACACCAGAAAAACCGTATCGATCTGCTGATCGTCGGCTACAAACCGTCGGACTTCCCGTACTGCAATACGCGCGGCCTCCTCCAGCGGATAGCCGTAGACGCCACAACTGATCGCCGGAAACGCCAGGGTGTGAATGCCGTTTGCCACCGCTAGCTTCAGGCTATTGCGATAGCAGGCCGCGAGCAGCTCCGGCTCTCCCTGAACGCCACCTTGCCAAACTGGCCCGACCGTATGAATCACGTAACGAGCCGGTAGGCGATAACCTCGCGTGAGCTTGGCCTGGCCGGTGTCACAGCCGCCGAGTGTGCGGCATTCAGCCAGCAGTTCCGGCCCGGCAGCCCGATGGATGGCCCCGTCCACACCACCCCCGCCCAATAATGAGCGGTTGGCAGCATTCACGATGGCATCTACCGCCAGTCTGGTAATGTCATCGGCAATGATCTGGATTCGATCCGCGTTCGCAACCATCCGCATCCACCACCGTTAGATTTCGACCATTTCAAAATCATCCTTGGCGGCGCCGCATTCGGGACAGGTCCACGTTAACGGTACATCATCCCAGGCGGTTCCGGGCGCGATACCATCGTCCGGCCAACCCTTTTCCTCATCATAAATAAAACCACAAATCAAACACATATACTTTTTCATAGGCGTCAGTAATTTTGTTGACCAGGAATTCGGCAAAAGTGCCATGCCGCTATTGTCACATGCCCTTCTATCCTGAAAAAGCCACGGGGTCTGTTAGAATTTCTTTTCGCGATCCTATCCCGGAGTATCCGCATGATATCGGTAAATCCTCCAGCCCTTCCGGTCGTGCTGGCCTGTAGCGGCAACGATCCCAGCGGTGGAGCGGGTATTTGTGCGGATATCACCACGATCAGTAGTCTAGGCTGCCATCCTGCGCCGGTCATCACCGCTCTGACAGTACAAGATACTCATAACGTGCGGGCGTTACTGCCGGTTGAGTCCAAACAGTTACTCGATCAGGCCACGGCGATTTTAGAGGATATGACCGTGGCGGCGTTTAAGATCGGGGTGATTGGCAGCGTCGAAAATGCCGTTGCGCTGCACCGTTTACTGCGCACTCATCCCACTGTACCGGTGGTGCTTGATCCGGTATTAGCGGCCGGCGGCGGCACGGAACTGGCGAGCGCGACGTTGCTTGATGCGATCCGCACCTTGCTGTTGCCGCTCACCACTATCCTGACGCCCAACAGCGTTGAAGCACGCCGGCTGGCGCCCGAAGGCGACTCGTTGAATGCCTGCGCGATGGCCCTGCTGGAACGCGGCTGCCAATATGTGTTGATTACTGGTGGCCATGAACCCACTGAAACCATCACCAATAGCTTGTACGGGAATCATCGCCTGTTGGAGAGCTTTCACTGGCCACGGTTGCCAAACTCGTATCACGGCTCCGGCTGTACATTGGCCGCCGCCATTGCTGCCTTGCTCGCGCAAGGCTACACAAGCCATTCCGGCCCGCCCATTTCCGCTATCGTCCGGGCGCAAGACTATACATGGCGCACACTAGAGGCTGCATATCGGGTCGGCGGTGGACAATGGATTCCTAACCGGTTGTTTTGGGCTAACCCGTCGCAAGAGCCAGAAGGTTTCAATCCACGTCCGTGATCGAGCGAAACGGCATGGCGGAGGTTACCCATCGCCTATGCACGATGATCCCCTGAGGGGGAGGTTTCAAACCGGAGTCTATTTTTGATGAACAAACCTGCCTGTCGCGGTCTTTACGCGATCACCGATGCCCTGCTCTTGCCTGATGACCGGCTGGTTGCCGCTGTCGAACACGCGATCCTGGGCGGCGCCCAATTGGTGCAATACCGCGACAAAAGCGGCGCTGTCGCCCGACGGCTGGCGCAAGCGCAGGCATTAAACCACTTGTGTCGGCATCACCAAATCCCGTTAATCATCAACGATGATGTCGAACTGGCTGTTCAGATCGGTGCAGCGGGAGTACACATCGGCCGGGATGATCCAGCATTCAGCACGGTCCGTGCCCGTTTGGGGGAGAACGCGCTGATTGGCGTATCCTGCTATGATCGGCTGGATCTCGCCCTGAAAGCTGAGCGCGCCGGAGCGGATTACGTGGCTTTCGGCGCGGTGTTTCCTTCGCCGACCAAACCGACTGAGATTCGCGCCCCACTCAGCCTGCTACGCGAAGCCCGCGCTGCCTTGCAGGTACCTATCGTCGCCATCGGCGGAATCACTCCTGAAAATGCCCCCGTGCTGTTGGAGGCCGGCGTCGATGCGCTGGCTGTCATTAGCGCCGTGTTCGCTCAGCCTGACATTCAGGCCGCCGCTCGCCGTTTTGCTCTTTTATTCGCTTGAGGAAGGTTGCCATGAGCCGCTCCGCCCAACTCTTTGCCGAAGCCCAGCGTTATATCCCCGGTGGAGTCAATTCGCCGGTACGCGCCTTTCGCGGCGTCGGCGGTACGCCCATTTTTTTCAAACGCGGCGCCGGTGCTTATCTCTACGATGAAGACGACCGGCGCTACATTGATTACGTCGGCTCGTGGGGGCCGATGATCGCCGGTCACGCTCATCCGGCGGTAGTGCGCGCGGTTCAGGAGGCGGCTGTTAATGGTCTCAGTTTCGGCGCTCCCACTGCGTTAGAAACCGCTATGGCTCACCGAATTCAAGAACTGGTGCCTTCGATGGAACTGGTGCGGATGTGCAATTCCGGCACCGAAGCCACCATGAGCGCCATCCGTCTGGCGCGCGGTTTCACCGCTCGCAACACAATCATCAAATTCGAGGGCTGCTATCACGGCCACTCCGATTCGTTGCTGATCAAGGCCGGCTCCGGCGCGCTAACCTTGGGCGTTCCGACCTCGCCCGGCGTACCGGCGGCGCTGGCGGCTTACACCGTCACCTTGACTTACAACGACTTGTCACAAGCTGAGGACGCATTCGCCCAGCTCGGCGAAGAAATCGCGGGTGTCATCGTCGAACCGGTCGCCGGCAACATGAACTGCATCCCACCCGCACCCGGCTTCTTGGCGGGTCTGCGGGAGCTGTGCGACCGTTACGGCAGCGTGTTGATTTTTGATGAGGTCATGACCGGATTTCGGGTTGCCGCCGGTGGTGCGCAACAGTTATATGGCATCAAGCCTGATCTCACGACGCTGGGCAAAGTCATCGGTGGCGGGATGCCGGTCGGTGCGTTTGGTGGCCGACGGTCGATCATGGAAAAACTGGCCCCGCTCGGGCCGGTTTATCAGGCCGGCACCCTGTCGGGTAATCCGGTGGCGATGGCAGCGGGTTTGGCGACGCTGACATTGATCACCGAGCCGGGCTTCCACGCTCAGCTATCGACCAAAACTCAGCGGTTAAGTGATGGATTGGTCACCGTCGCCCGCGAATCGGGCGTACCGCTGACCGCAAATCAGGTCGGCGGCATGTTTGGCATTTTCTTCACCGAGACACCCGTTAGCAGGTACGCACAAGCGGTGGCGTGCGATGTCGAACGGTTCAAAGCATTCTTTCATGGGATGCTGGCGGAAGGCATCTATCTGGCGCCCTCGGCCTTCGAGGCGGGGTTTGTATCCTCGGCCCACACCGATGGCGACATCAACGAGACTCTGGATGCCGCTCGGCGGGTTTTTTCACGAATCTGACAAGATGGAGAATTCTCATGTCCCGACCTGCTGAATACTTTGTCACTCCCGCTGATTATCTGGCGCTAGAACGCCGTGCGGAAATCAAGAGCGAATATCTGAACGGCACTATTTATGCGATGTCTGGCGCGAGTCGCAACCATAATCGAATTACTGTGAATCTGGCCCGGCGACTCGGCAACCAACTCAGCGGCAAACCATGCGAGCCTTTTATCAATGACATGCGGGTCAAGGTCAGCCCGACCGGCCTCTACACCTACCCTGATGTCGTGATCGTTTGTGGCGATCCTCGATTTGAAGACAACCAGGTTGATACGCTGCTGAACCCAACCGTCATTATCGAGGTTTTATCCGATAGTACCGAGGCTTACGACCGGGGCGAGAAATTTGCGCATTATCGGGCGCTGGAATCATTGACCGATTACCTGCTGGTGGCACAGGACAAACCGCGTATCGAACATTACCAACGGCAATCGGACGGCCAATGGCTCTATTCCGTCGCGGATGGGATGGAAGCTCAGACCGAGATCGCCGCTATCAGTAGCGTCCTGCGGCTGATCGAGATCTACGACCGAGTGGAGTTTTCGGACTCTGGGGATGTAGCCGAGCACAGTGCTTCGTCAAAATAGCCTGGCGGACCTTTACAGCGCCACCGAACTTTCAGCGCCGTAGCCGCCAATTAGCTATCAGGCCAAAGGCTCCCAAGCTGAAAAATAGCAAAATATTCCACACGGGCATACTCAAACCCAACAAGGTCCAATCGACCTTGGCACACTCGCCGGAACCGGTCAGCACTTCGCGCAGTGCCTCGCCGAGCGGAAAATTTTGTAGCATATAATCCAGCCCTGGCCCACAGCGCGGTGCCTCCTCCGGCGGCAAATTCTGAATCCACACATGCCGACCAGCGATGAGAAGACCAACCGTCGCCGCCAAGTTAATCAATACGCCATAAACCTTAGCACCCCAATCTTGGGGGTTATGCAGTGCAGCCAGCAAAAACAACAGCCCAACAGCCAGCAAGGCCAGCCGCTGAAAAATACACAGCGGACACGGCTCCACCCCCTGCCCGACCTGGACAAAATAGGCATACCCCAAACCAAGCGCACACACCATAAAGCCCAAACCGTTGGTCGAGCGCCGAGACCAGTCTCGAAAACCGGTGGAGCTGGCAATAACTTTCAGATCAGCATCCGACATAAGCAATTCCAAAACACGTTCAATTTAAGGAAGTTAGGGAATTAGCGATCCGAATGGCCCAGTGACCGATCCGGTGCCACCTGGTCACGCACACGCTGTTTAACCTCTTTCGCTTCTGGAAAACGGCCCTCCTCCTTGCGGGACCAAATCAGCGCATCATTGACTCGAATCTCGAATACGCCGCCAGTACCCGGCCGCAGCGCAACTTCCCCCAGTTCTTCCTCAAAGGTTGTTAGGAGTTCCTGGGCTAACCAGGCCGCGCGCAGCAGCCAACGGTATTGGGTGCAATAGGTGATACTGACTTGCGCTTTTGGTTCCATAGCGTCCGGGTCACAATTTATCGAGATACGCGATACCGCCCAATTGCGCCATCTGGCGCTCGATCCACTGCTGGCGCTTGAGCACATAGCCAGAGGGTTTATCAACCCGATAGCGGAGCGGATTAGGCAATACCGCTGCCAAGCGAGCGGCTTGATCGCCGGTCAAACGTGCAGCGGGCTTATTGAAAAAACGGCGGCTGGCCGCTTCCACCCCAAATGTGTGTTCACCAAATTCGGCGATATTCAAATAGACTTCCAGAATTCGCTGCTTGGGCCAGAGCAGCTCCAGCAGAAAAGTAAACCATACTTCCAAGCCCTTGCGGATAAAACTCCGCCCCGGCCAAAGAAACAGATTCTTGGCGACCTGCTGGCTGATGGTACTGGCGCCGCGTAGCGGTTTACCGCCTTCTTGCTCATCCAGCACGTTTTGAATTTCGATGAAATCGAAGCCACGATGATCAGGAAAGCGCTGATCTTCGGCCGCCAGCACCGCCAACGCAGCTTCGGGGGCAATCTTGGCATACGGCGCCCAGGCGTAGCGAACCGAAGGCGCCTTACTGTCCCACAAGGTCTTGATCCAATGTTGAGTGATCACGCTGGAGGTCGGCAACGGCAAGCCGCGCAACCCCGCGACCAGCAGTACCGAGCCGATCACCAACAGCCAACACAGTCGCCACAGGAGCCGCCGGAGCCTGCGCCATAGGCCAGGTTTGGCGACCGGTTGGCCTTGCGCCGTTTTCGGCCCGAAAAGCCGACGCCACAGCGGCCACTTCAGAAAATACCCCACGCCAGCCCCGACGCCATGGTTTCCCCCAATTCCTCGCATTGTTGCAAAATACCAGTGGTAACGTCTCCCCGCGCGATGATCGGATCGCAAACCGGCTTGAAGGGATAGCCGCGCGCGATGCGCTCAATGCTATTCAACGCGCCGGTTCCATCATTGCCGGCGCTGATGAAAACCGCATACGGTAGCCCGTTGACCTGGCCTTGCGCGGGATAATAGGTCCGATCCAAAAAATTCTTCATAGCCCCGGACATATAACCGAAATTCTCCGGTGTCCCCAGCAAGAGAGCCTGTGCTCCCAGTAAATCCTCTAACCCGGCGCGCAACGCCATTTTCAGGTGCGTTTCCACCCCTTGCACCCGCCGTGCGCCGCGCAACACTGCCTTGGCCATGGCGTGTGTGTGGCCGGTTTGCGAATGGTAAACGATCAGCAGGCGCTTGGGCGGGTCGCTCATCAGCAGAATCGGTGGGCCGGCACAAATTCAGAGCCAATGGGGTGGCAAGAGCACTTCATGCGATTCCGACAAGGCTGGGCACTTTGCACCAGGCGATAGCCTGCTCCAAGCGGTCGTTGCCCCAGAACAGTTCATCGGCGGCCAGGAAGCTGGGGGCGCCAAAGATCCCAAGTGCCACCGCCCGCTCGACTTGTAAGCGTAAGGCATCCTTATTGTCTGGGGCCAAGGCGCGTTCAATGATACGGTGACCCGATATCCCTGATCGCTCAAGACAGGTCTGAATAATATCCGGTTTGGTGATATCCAAATCCTCGGCAAAGTTGGCGTGAAACACCTGCCGCACGAAGTCCGGCAGCCAGGGTTCCGCCGCGAAGGCACATGCAACCCGTGCCGCCAGCACGCTGTTACGGGGAAAAACCGACGGTCGTCGTAGCGGAATGTTCAGAGCCGCGCAGATCCGCTCTAGATCGCGCCACATATAACGGCCTTGCACCGGATAGAGATTAAAAGGCGAATCATGCCAGCCTTGCCGCTGAAAGATCGGCCCCAGCAAAAATGGCTGCCAAACTACCGTAAGCCCTGCTTGGTCGGCCATTGCCTGGATGCGCGCTGCCGCCGGATAGCTGTAGGTACTGGCAAACTCAAACCAGAATTCAAGGGCAACCATGCGCACTCCATTGATGAGCGGATGACCGGCACAGTATGCCAGTTTTTACCCACCACGCTCCGACACCACCGGTGTCCCGGCGAATCGACCCCGCAGCCGCGCAAGCCACTGCGCTACGTCATCGACGTAGGTAAAGAACGCGGGCACCACCAGTAAACTCAAGAAAGTCGAAGTGATTAGACCGCCAATCACGGCAATCGCCATTGGCGAGCGGAAACTCTCATCCGCCCCACCCCAGCCCATCGCAATCGGCAACATGCCCGCGCCCATCGCCAGTGTGGTCATTACAATCGGCCGCGCCCGCTTATGACCGGCGTCCATCAAAGCCTGAAAGCGCGATAGCCCATGATCGCGCCGGGCGACAATGGCGTATTCCACCAGCAAAATCGAATTTTTGGTGGCAATCCCCATTAGCATAATCAGGCCGATCAAGGACGGCATGGAAAAACTCTTGTCGGTTAGCAACAGGCCGATGAACGCGCCGCCCAACGACAGCGGCAACGCCGCCAGGATGGTGACCGGATGCAGCAGTTGCTTGAACAGCAGCACCAGCACGATGTAAATGCACAACACCCCGGTCAACATCGCTAGGCCAAAGCTGGCAAACAGTTCGCCCATCACCTCGGCATCGCCCACTTCCACCACTCGCACGCCAGGCGGCAGGTTTCTGACCGAGGGAAATTCCTGGGTCGCCGTGACCACATCGCCCAGCGGGACGCCGGAGAGTTCGATTTCCAGGTTGACGTTACGGGAACGGTCGTAGCGGTTGATGATGGCCGGGCCGCCGCTGTAGCTGATGGTGGCGACCTGGCCCAGCGCTACCGGCCCTTTCGCGCCCGGCACCGGCAGCCGCGCCAGCAGGTCGAGATTGTTGCGTGCCCTGTCCTCCAGCTTAACCACAATGGGAATCTGCCGCTGCGGCAGATTCAGTTTCGGCAGTTGCGCGTCGTAATCGCCCAGGGTGGCCACCCGCAGGGTATCAGCCATCGCGCTGCTGGTGACACCAAGATCAGCGGCACGGGCGAAGTCGGGCCGCACCGCGATTTCCGGGCGCACCAGGCTGGCGGTGCTGGTGATGCTGCCCAGGCCGGGGATTTGGCGCAGGTCGCGTTCCACTGCCCGCGCCGAACTCAGCAACGCCTGCGGGTCGTCGCCCTGCAACACCAGAATATATTTCTCACCCGAAGCCCCCAAACCGACTTTGAGGCGCACACCGGGCAGACTGGCGAGCGCGGCGCGGATTTCTTTTTCGACTTCCTGCTTGCGCGGGCGCTGGCCGCGCGGGCTGATCTGAAGAGTCAGGGTTGCCTTGCGCACTTCGGCGTTGCCGGCAGGTGCGAACGGATCGCCGCCGGCGCTGCCACCGCCAATCGTGGTGTACACGCTTTTGACGTGTTCCATGCGCATCAGCCGCTGGCGGGCCTGTTCGGCCACCGCCTGCGTTTCCTTCAGGGTCGCGCCGGGGGTCAGTTCCAGATAAACCTGGCTTTGCGAATTGTCATCCGGCGGGATAAAGCCTTGCGGTAACAACGGAACCAGCGCAATCGAGCCGATGAAAAACAAACCGGCCCCAATCATGGTGAGCAGACGATGGCGCACACACCAACTGGCCCAGCGCTGATAGACCCGGAGCCAGCGCGGTTCCGGCGCTTCATGCCGCATCGGTTTGATCAGATACGCCGCCATCATCGGCGTCAGCATTCGGGCGACGACCAGCGACGCGAACACGGCCAGCGCCGCTGTCCAGCCGAATTGCTTGAAAAATTTACCGGCGATGCCGCTCATGAAAGCGGTCGGCAGAAATACCGCAATCAGGGTAAAGGTGGTGGCGATCACCGCCAGGCCGATTTCATCGGCGGCTTCCATCGCCGCCTCATACGGGGTCTTGCCCATGTGCAGATGGCGCACGATGTTTTCCACCTCCACAATCGCATCGTCCACCAGAATACCGATGACCAGCGACATGGCCAGCAGGGTGACGCCGTTGATCGAAAAGCCAAAAATCCAGTGCATCCCGATCAGCGCGGGCAGCATCGACATTGGCAGGGCTACGGCGGAAACCAGGGTGGCGCGCAGATCGCGCAAAAACAGCCAGACCACCAGCACCGCCAGCAACGCGCCTTCCAGCAGCATGTGGAGCGAATTGTCGTACTCTTCCTGCACCAGGGTGACGAAATCGAAGGCTTCGGTGATGGCCAGATCGGGCCGCACCTCGCGCATGGTCTGCAACGCCTGGCGCACGCCCGCGCCGACTTCGATTTCGCTGGCGCCCCGGCTGCGCGTCACCTCGAAGCCGACCACCGGCTTGCCGTCCAAAAACGCCGCCGAGCGCGGTTCGGCAACCGTGTCTTCGATGCGGGCGATTTGATCCAGTTGAATGCTGCGGCCATCGGCCAGCGCTAGTCGCAGCGCCCGCAGTTCGTCGGCGGACGCGACCGTCGCCAGGGTACGCACCGGCTGTTCACCGTCGCCCAGATTCATCCGCCCCCCGGCGCTTTCGGTCTGCACCTGGCGCAACTGGCGCGACACTTCGGCGGCAGTGATGCCGAGCGCCTGCATCCGCGCCGGATCGAGGGCGACCTGTACCTCGCGGTTCACCCCACCCACCCGGGTGACCGCGCCGACCCCGCGGACTGTCAGCAAACGCCGGGTGATGTCGTTATCGACGAACCACGACAGTTCTTCGTCATTCAGCTTTTGCGAGGCGATGCTGAACGCTAGCACCGGCTGGCTGGCGAAATCGAGCTTGTTAATGATGGGATCGCGCAGATCGCCCGGCAGATCGCCACGCACCCGCGCCACCGCCGAACGCACATCGTCCAAGGCTTCCTGTGGCGGCTTTTCCAGGCGGAACTCCACCATCATCAATACCGAGCCATCGCCAATGGTGGTGTAGATGTGTTTCAAACCCTGCACCGTGGCAACACTGTTTTCCAGCTTGCGGGCGACTTCGTTTTCCAACTGGCCGGGCGTCGCGCCGGGCAGGACGGCGGTGACGTTGATGGTCGGCAAGTCCATATCCGGCATGTTTTGGACTTTCATAGCCTGAAACGCGGCCAGACCCGCCAGCGACAGCAGGACAAACAGCAT
This sequence comes from Candidatus Competibacter denitrificans Run_A_D11, assembly GCF_001051235.1. Lineage (GTDB taxonomy): Bacteria > Pseudomonadota > Gammaproteobacteria > Competibacterales > Competibacteraceae > Competibacter_A > Competibacter_A denitrificans. The sequence goes on from NZ_CBTJ020000030.1 coordinate 61,336, forward strand.
CGCGGCGGCGACGGGATTACGGATCGACCAGGCGGAGACGTTCATGCCTCGAATTCGCTCTTAGGAATTCCAGACTGACGGATAATGGATTGCAGTGTGCCGATGCGGATTTCCGAGTGATTGGGTACAGGCACGGTAATCGTTGCATCTTCAAGCTGTTTTTGCATAGCGATATGACTGCCGCGTTGACGCATCTCAATGAAACCATGCCGGGCCAGAATAGCGCAAACTTCCCGACCCGATAAAACGCGCAGCTTAACCAACCGCAATCTCCAGTTGAGTAATGTAAATCTCTTCATGAAAGCGCTGCTGGATTTCTCCAGAAGAAGCGGTTTCAAAAAATAGTTCTAACGCTTCTTGAAGATTCTCTCGCGCTTCTTGCACCGTCTTTCCCTGACTGGCGATATCGAGTTCAGGGCAGAGCGAAACATAGCCATCGCTTTCTCGCTCAATAATTGCAGTCAGTCGTCTTTGCATAATTTCACCACAAATCTAAAAGGCTTGAGAGGACCATTATTTTGCTATTTTGATCGATATCACCGCGATAGCGCAAAGTTAGAGCGTCTTATTGCAAGGCTAATGAGGCCGCACTCCTCGCATGAATCTCCGTTGTATCAAATAAGCGCACCAAAGAATCAGCCTGATCCACAAGCAGAGAGATTTCGGTACAGCCTAAGATAACTCCTTCCGCCCCTTGTGAGATCAAACTAGCAATAATACAGCGATATTGTTCGCGCGAATTGGGAATAATTTTCCCAAGGCAAAGCTCATCATAAATAATGTTATGAACGCTATTTCGATCTTGTTCATTCGGGGTCAAAACTTGCAGCCCGTATTTACTAAGGCGCTCTTTATAGAATGCCTGCTCCATTGTAAACCGTGTGCCAAGCAGCCCAATAGTTGTAAAACCAGCTTCTTTAATAGCAATTGCAGTTGCAGTTGCAATATGCAGAAGAGGAATATGTACAGCACTTTCAATGATCTCAGCCACTTTATGCATAGTATTTGTACAAAGCACTAAAAAATCAGCGCCCGCTTTTTCAACCGAGCGGGCTGCATTAGCTAATATTTCTCCTGCAACCTCCCAGTTTCCACTGTGCTGTAGGGCCTCGATCTCTGCAAAATCCACGCTGTAGAGTACAACCTTCGCTGAGTGAAGACCTCCCAATCTTTCATTAACAACCTGGTTCACTATTTTGTAATATAGAGTGGTAGACTCCCAACTCATTCCGCCAATAAGACCCATTGTTTGCATAAAATTTTCCAGTAAGTATCCCCCGGCAGAGCCGGGGGCTTTATGAGATAGCGCCTCAAAGGCGCCATAAAATCATGTGCCGCCCAAGGCGGCAGGGCTTCGTGGGTAAAATCATGTTCGGTAACAATTCTTCAGCTACTCCGAATCTACCACACTGAGAAATCTATAAGATTCGGTGATATGAATAACGATCTGCAACTAACATCAACGTCCGCTGTGCTGCGCGGCAAATCCGACTCCCGCAAAGGTCAAACCTTTGTGAGTCCCCCGGCAGAGCCGGGGGTTTACCCAATGTAATTACTGAAATTCTTAACCAGAATTTCCCAGAGTGAGACCAGACTCAGATAGACTTGATGATCCGGGTCGCGGATCAGATGACCCGTGTCTGCGTTCAGCGATGGACTCGCTGTGATGTACCAGAGAAAAATGTGAGTATCGAGTAAGAGCTTCACGGCTCGAAGAGTTCCATCTCTGATCCCGGTAAAGGTGCGTCGAAATCGTCCGGTACCTGGAACTCGCCTGCACAAAACCCATAAGGTCGCAGCATCCGATCTCTAGGCGTCCGTTTCTTTAGAAACTCCGCGAAATCGAGTATTTCAGCCTGTCGCTCAGGTGGTAAATCACGCAAGATAGTGATGATGCGCTCTATCATGACGTGTCTCCTTTGGCGCGATTGAAGGCGGGTTCATGTGTAGACTTTAGGCGTGCACTGACGCCGCCGTTAAAAGCGTATGGTCAGGCAAATCCTCTAATATCTGGTTTAGTGCCTGTAACGATGGGCAAATATCGTCACCGTATATCAGCTCTCCGTCTTTAACGACATAGCCGAAGTGCCAAAAAATCACTTTCTCGCGGTGGAGGTCAATATACTCGTTACGCGGGAGTCCAAAACTATCGAGACAGGCTCCTTCGTTACATGGAGAGCATTCCGAGGCATACATCGCGTCAATGGCGGGTTGCGCTCGATACTCCTCCCATGCGGGTGATTCATAGTCAAATAAACGTACGTTATACTTTTTGCAAAGCTCGTCATACCGTACCCAAGTCAGAGAACCGCGAGCGGCTGCCGCCTTATCCCATAACTGCGCGGCTTTTTGCCCCTCCTGATCACGCATCCACTCAAAATCTATCGCACTCTTGCGGGCACAACCGGCGTAGTCGTCCACGACTTGCTCTTCTCTCCGAATACTCAAACCGGTTGTGCCTGGCTTTAGCTTAAATAGATCGATAGTTCCCTCAAAGTAGTCCCAGACGCCCTGCGGAATCGTCCATTGGATTGCCTCAATGACATCGCCCGCTGCATTGACCCGAATCCACCCTTCCCGGTGCGATTTGAGCAAATCAGGCTCCTGACCGTTAGCCAGGACGGTAAGGCCATAGTATTTGCAAATCCAATCCTGAAAATTCACCCGTTCCCTAGTAGGGATATACACTTGCTGAAAATCAGTCGGCACGTAAAGTCTTTTATTTTCAGTAAGATTGGTGACGACAGGATAATCTCCCGGCGTTGGCTCCAGATCGTCATTGCTGACCGCCTGCCAAAATTGAGCGTCCCACGGATCGTGCAATCCGCCGTCTTTATCTTGAAGAAAGCGGGTGGTATCACGATCATATCGCGCTCTAGCCTTGTCGAGTATATCGACGGCAGCGAAGTATTTGTTTTTTGTCGGGTCCGCATACTCCGCTCGCTGGAATTTATCAAACATATCCAGGGGATCTTCACCAATGACGAGTACGCAATAATGTCCCATAGCAAAATTCCAGAAAAATGATGGCCCATTTCAACTATGCGGAGAATCTACCGGTTTTGTCGGAGACCCCCCCGCGCTCACCTGCACCAAATCCGCATCATGTCGAAATTTAACCAGAAGGTTAAGGCATCGGAGATCACTGCGGGGTCTCAAGCAACTCAAATCCGGCTGCGGCGGGTGAGACTACCGAAACGAAAATCAACGGTTCGCTGCCATTGTTATAAACCCCGTGTATTTCTCCCCGGTGTGCGACTAAAACATCACCTGTTGTGATGGGTTGCGAAGCTCCGTCCGCCATCAGTTGATATTCCCCACCGCTAGCCAGTACGGTCCAAACATCCTGGCCTTGAGGGTGATTATGCGGGGAAAGGCGCTGGCCGGGCTTGACATACCAGGCGACCACCACGGCATCAGGTGATTCTGTGATAACAGATCGGATTGGCTCACCATCAGCAGGCTGAAGAAACTCAGCGACCTTGAAGTGACGCGATGCACTCATTGTGGTTTTCCCAATTCAGAATCAAGGATGCAGGAACTCACAAAATTCACCAGGACCGGCTATCTCTGCTGTTACCGAGCTACAGGCAACGTATTAACAGAACTTGCAGCGGAACCCTCCGCGCTAATCTGCACCAAATCCCCATCATTCAAAAACGCCGCACCGCGCACCGCCACCGTTTGCTCTGGCAGCAGGCCCTCCCTGATCTCCATACGATTTTCCACCATCCGCCCAGTTTGCACCCGCTTAAGACTGACCCGCCGATCCGCGCCGACGATCAGCACATAGGCGAACCCATCGCGCATCACCACCGCCTCCTGCGGCACGGTCAGCGCCTCGGTCTGGGCCAGATCGAAATAACCCTGTGCAAACATCCCGGCCCGTGCCGCCGAACCAGCGGGCAAATCGACATAGACGATGGCATAGCGGGTTTTGGGATCGACTGTAGGGGCGAGTTGGCGCAGGGTGCCTTGCGCCTCACTCCCACCCGGCAAGGTGACACGCACGCGCAGGCCGATTTTGAGCTGGGTCAAATCCGCCGCCGTCACCTCCGCCCGCCATTCCAGCCGCCCGCGCAACATCAGCCGAAACAACTCCATGCCGGGGGCAGCGACCGCACCCACCGTGGCATTGCGCACTGAGATCACGCCCGCATCCGGCGCGAGCACCTGCGTATGTTTAAGCCGTAAATCCTGGCTTTCCACCAGGGCTTGAGCAGCCTTGACCCGTGCCTGTGCAGTCTTTTCAGCGGTCAGGTATTGATTGACCTGTTGCTTACTCATTGCGCCGCTGGGGGCAATCGCTCGCGCCCGGTCGGCATTGCCGCTGGCGTCGATCAAGGCGGCCTCGGCTTCAGCCAGACCGGCGCGGGCTTGCGCCCGATCCGCTTCGACTAGATCGGTATCAAACACCGCCAGCACCTGGCCCTTTTGCACGCTATCGCCCACATCAACCCGCACTTCTGCCAACCGCAAGCTATTCACATCAGCTCCGATACTGGCCTCACGCCAGGGCGCAATATCACCGTTAGCGGAAAGTTGCTCAGCCAACGGTCTGGCCTGCGGCTTTTCGGCGGTAATGGCCAACGCGGGACGGGGGGCACTTGGCGCCGCTTTAACCGGCTCGACAGGCTGAGTCGAATCTGGCGGAGAGGATGCAGCGCGACTGAAAAACCAACTCGCGCCTGCAATCAGGGAAAACACGAGCAACGTGACAGCGAGCCAGTACGAGCGGCGGGCATGTAGTGCAGACATGAGATCAGTTTGTACTCAGAATTTGCTTTTAGGATATTCACTTGCCGGATCAAGGGATTTCCGCTATGGTTGCCAGTCTTTTTTCAGGTGACTTGCAATCACTGCCAGCGAGAAGTTATGTCCAAAGAAGATCATATCGAAATGGAAGGCACTGTCGTCGATACATTGCCCAACACAATGTTCAGGGTGCAGTTGGAAAACGGCCATGTTGTCACGGCGCATATCTCCGGCCGGATGCGCAAACATTACATTCGCATCCTGACGGGTGACAAGGTGAAGGTGGAATTGACTCCCTACGACTTGAGCAAAGGGCGCATCGTTTATCGGGGACGCTGATCGCTCTCGCACGCTATACGTGCGCTTGGGCAACGTCACCGGCAAGCCATTCCTCACAGGTTGCCGGTCAACGCCCCGCAACCTCTCTAAGGTACTGCCTCCTCCTCAGCGATTTCCACCTGCAAATCGCCATCCCGCACGGTGACAGTCACATGGCCGCCGTTGATAAGCCGGCCGAATAACAGCTCCTCGGCCAGTCGGCGCTTGATATTTTCCTGGATAATCCGCGCCATCGGCCGCGCGCCCATCTTGGGATCGTAACCACGAGCAGCCAGCCAAGCCCGGCCGTCCGAATCAACCTCTACGGTCACTTTCTTCGGTTCCAATTGCGCTTCCAGCTCAATCAGGAACTTGTCCACCACCTGAGCGATGATGCTCGGTGTCAGACCCTTGAACTGCACAATGGCATCCAACCGGTTACGGAACTCCGGCGTGAACAGTCGCTTGATGAGTTCCATCCCATCGCTGCTGTGATCCTGCATCGTAAAGCCGATAGAGGGTCGATCCATCAATTCGGCGCCCGCATTCGTGGTCATTACCAGAATGACGTTACGAAAATCCGCCTTGCGGCCGTTATTGTCGGTCAGCGTGCCGTGATCCATCACCTGCAACAGCAGATTGAACACATCAGGATGTGCCTTCTCCACCTCATCCAGCAGCAACACCGCGTGCGGGTGCTTGAGGATGGCATCGGTCATCAAGCCGCCTTGATCGAAACCGACATAACCGGGCGGCGCACCGATCAACCGGGAAACGGTGTGCCGTTCCATATACTCGGACATGTCGAAGCGGATCAGCTCAATCCCCATGATCCGGGCGAGTTGCCGAGTCACTTCGGTCTTGCCGACCCCCGTCGGCCCGGCAAAAAGGAACGAGCCAATCGGTTTCTGCTCATTGCCCAAGCCGGCGCGGGCCATCTTGATGGCGTTGGCCAACATGGCGATGGCTTCATCCTGGCCGAACACCACCAGCTTCAGATCCCGTTCCAAGTTACGCAGCACATCTTTATCCGAGGACGACACGGTTTTGGGCGGAATGCGGGCGATTTTGGCGATGATGGTTTCGACATCGGTGACGTTGATCACCTTCTTGCGCTTGGCCACCGGCAAAAGTCGTTGGCTGGCGCCGGCTTCGTCGATCACGTCGATGGCCTTATCCGGCAAATGGCGGTCGTTGATGTAGCGGGCCGACAGTTCCACGGCGGCGCGTAACGCCTTATCGGCGTACTTAACATCGTGGTGTTCCTCAAAGCGCGTTTTCAGGCCGCGCAGTATCTGGTAGGTTTCCTCGACCGACGGTTCGGAGACATCGATTTTCTGGAAACGCCGCGCCAGCGCCCGATCCTTCTCGAAGATGCCGCGATATTCCTGATAGGTGGTCGAACCGATACATTTCAGATCGCCCGACGCCAGCATCGGCTTGATCAGATTGGAAGCGTCCATGACCCCGCCCGATGCTGCGCCCGCGCCGATGATGGTGTGAATCTCGTCGATAAACAACACGGCGTTGCGCTCCTTGCGCAATTGCGCCAGCACCGATTTCAGGCGCTTTTCGAAATCACCGCGATATTTAGTGCCGGCCACCAGTGATCCCAAATCCAGCGCATAAATGGTGGCGTTGGCCAATACTTCCGGCACTTCGCCATCAACGATCATCTTCGCTAAACCTTCGGCGATAGCAGTTTTACCGACACCGGCTTCACCGACAAACAAGGGATTGTTCTTGCGCCGCCGACATAAAATTTGAATGGTGCGTTCAATCTCCTCCCGACGACCAATCAGCGGGTCAATCCGGCCCTGCCGTGCCAGTTCGTTCAGATTGGAGGCAAAATTCTCCAGCGGTTTGGCGCTTTGGTTTTCGGCGTTTTCCTCGTTTTGCGGCGGAGCCGATTCTTGCTCTTCGGAAATCTTGGAAATACCGTGCGAGATGAAATTCACCACATCCAAGCGGCTGATTTCCTGCTGTTTCAGCAAAAATACTGCCTGAGATTCCTGTTCACCAAAAATCGCCACCAGCACATTGGCGCCGGTCACTTCCTTATTGCCGGAGGATTGCACATGCAGGACCGCCCGCTGCAATACTCGCTGAAACCCCAACGTCGGCTGGGTCTCGCGCGGGTCGTCCGCGTTAAGCACCGGCGTGTTATCCCGGATAAAAACCTGCAAATCCCGTTTCAGCTTGTCCAGATGGGCGCCGCAGGCCCGCAAGACCTCGGCGGCCGCCGGATTATCCAGCAGCGCGAGGAGCAGGTGCTCCACAGTCATGAATTCGTGGCGCCGATCTCGTGCCTCGCGGAAAGCAAGATTGATGGAAAACTCCAAATCCTTGCTTAACATAATTCAAACCTCGAATCGCGCTGGGGTGGTTTCCAATTAAGCTTCTTCCAAAGTGCATAACAACGGATGCTGGTGGCGGCGTGAAAACTCGTTGACTTGCGCCACTTTCGTCTCCGCAATGTCATGAGTATAGACCCCGCACACTCCGCGGCCACGGGTGTGGACATGCAACATGACCTGGGTCGCTTTTTCCCGGTTCATGCTGAAAAAGTCTTCCAAGATTCGTACCACAAAATCCATCGGCGTGTAGTCATCGTTGAGCAGCACCACCTTATACAGGGGCGGCTGCTTAAGTTGGGGCTTGGCCGGTTCGACGACCAGGCCGCGTTCCGAGTCAGGAGACGATGAATGATCCTTGCTCATGGGCCTTAGTTGATAGTGCTGGCACTGGCGATTTCACGTATATGGGGACATTTGCCGACGATACAAGGTACGCCCTTTCCTTGACCGCCACGGGCTGATAGCGAATAACTGATAGTTAGATAATACGCGGCTCGCAAGTTTCCTCAAGAGCGCGCAATCGGCGAAAACTCTTCTCAGCCACCAGAACACCCCGCCGGCCAGCTTCGCACAACGCGATAATACGAACCGGTCTCGCCTTGCAGCGACTCTACCAGCGCCACCTCTTCAATCGGCCAATGGACAGAAGCAGTCGGTGCCTGCTTTGGCGCGGGGCCGGGAAAATTGCGGGCCAAGGTCACATGGGCTTGAAACGCACGCTGCTCCGGGCTAAAGCCACAGCCGCGCAATCGGCGGTGCAGATCAGCCACCAGATCGACCAGTGCCGGCGGCGTTTCGCTGCAACCGAGCCAGAGAATGCGGGAGCGTGGCCAGTAACCGTAGCGATCCAGAATCAGCACCAGCGTCGGTACCATCAAACCAGCCAATGCGGTCTCATAAGCGGCCAGCCGCTCGGCATCGGTCGCATCCAGAAAGACCAGCGTCAAATGCAAATTGGCATCGCGGACTCGCCGTCGGCCCGCCACGTTCGCCGCCAATTCCGCCAGTTGCCGACACTCGGCGTCTGCCGGCCACACCGCCAGAAACAAACGCCGCAGTCCTTCAGGGTTGCAGGGCAAGGACATCCAATAGCCCTTCCAAGGCAGCGACGACCGTTTGGCGGCGCACAGCAACCCGATCACCAACAAAATGGCGGCACTCGGTATGCAGCAGGCCATCCTCCAGCATCCAGGCCAGATAAACGGTCCCTACCGGTTTATCCGGGGTGCCCCCATCGGGACCGGCGATGCCGCTCACGGCGACGGCCACCCCAGCCCCGCTTCGCTGCAAAGCACCGGCCGTCATCTCGGCCACCGTTTCCGCGCTGACCGCACCCCATTCAGCCAACGTCGCTTCCTTGACACCCAATGAATCCATCTTAGCGGTATTGCTGTACGCAACAAAACCCTGGTCGAACCAGCCGGAACTACCAGGGATGTCGGTGATGATTTTGGCAATCCACCCCCCCGTACACGACTCGGCGGTCACTAAGCGCAGATCACTCGTGCGCAGCGTTTCACCGACGCGCATCGCCAACAGGTCCAACTGTACGTCAGAGACGATTTTGCTACTCATGGCACTCTCCCACCGGTTTATTTCAGCCATCCCTTCTTGCGAAACACCAAGAAAGGCGCCAGGACAGACGCGGCCATCAGAGACAACGCAAACGGATAGCCGAAGACCCATTTGAGTTCGGGCATCATTTCAAAATTCATTCCGTAGATGCTGGCAATCAGGGTTGGCGGCAGCAATGCCACCGAAGCAACCGAGAAAATCTTGATGATCTTATTTTGGTTGATGTTGATGAAACCGACCGTCGCATCCATTAAAAAGTTGATTTTTTCAAACAAAAATGACGTATGACCATCCAGCGATTCGATGTCGCGCACAATCTGGCGTGCCTCTTCGATTTGATCGTTATTCAGCAAGCGCCGCCGCATCAGAAAAGAAATGGCGCGGCGGGTATCCATCAGATTACGGCGAACGCGCCCGTTCAGGTCTTCCTGGCGGGCGATCCCAGACAGCACCTCAGCAGCGGCTTCGTCGGTGAGAGGCGCCGTCAATACCCGGTTGCCGACCTCCTCCAAGGCAGCATAAACGCCTTCCAGGGAATCGGCGGAATATTCGGCGTCGGTGGCGTACAGATCAAGCAACACATCCCGGCAATCTTCCAGATAACCGGGCTGGTGCCTGGCACGCAAGCGCAGCAGGCGAAAAACCGGCAAATCCTCTTCATGCAGGCTAAATAAGGTGTCCTGCCGTAGCACGAACGCCACCGGCACATTACGGGATTCACCATCCCTATCCAGCAGAAAATCCGAGCGAATCTGCAAGGAGCCGCTCGCATCCTCAAAACAGCGGGCGCTGGCTTCGATATCGCCGAAATCGTCCTCATCCGGCAGGGTCAAGTTGAACAGTTCCTTGGCTAGCAGCCGCTCGTCATCGGTGGGATCATCGAAATCGATCCAAATGGGACGGGTACGTTCCAGGTCGGCTTTGGTTTCAATTTGAATTTGGCGCAGGCGGCCGTTTTGCAGTTCGAAGGCGTTGATCATGACATTTGCGCAACTGGCGAAGTGGCGCGGAAAATAGTCTGAAACCCGTCTTGGGTAAAGCGAATTTTGACCGATTGGGAGCGATGCGCTGTTTGGACAACTTAGATCAGCATACCCCGATGATGCGGCAATATCTGCGCATCAAAGCGGACTATCCCGACACCCTGCTGTTTTATCGAATGGGGGACTTCTACGAGCTTTTTTACGAGGACGCTCACCGCGCGGCCAAGCTACTGAACATCACCCTGACCACACGCGGCCAATCGGCCGGAGCGCCGATCCCGATGGCCGGCGTGCCATTCCATGCCGTTGAAGGCTATCTGGCCAAACTGGTCAAACTCGGCTTGTCGGTGGCGATCTGTGAGCAATTGGGCGATCCGGCCACCAGCAAAGGACCGATGGAGCGCCAAGTCGCGCGGATCGTAACGCCCGGCACGCTGACTGACGAGGCATTGCTCGACGAGCGCCGAGATAACCTGCTGGTGGCATTGCACCACAGCAAGGGCACCTATGGAATCGCCAGCCTGGAACTAAGTGGTGGTCGCTTTACCGTCACTCAACTGCAAGGGGATATTGCACTCCATAGTGAGTTGGAGCGACTGCGACCGGCCGAGTTGCTGGTCAGCGAGGATTTCATTCCCACCCCACCTTGGCGGCAACATCCGGGCTTGCGCCCCCGCGCACCATGGCATTTCGATACGGACAGCGCCATCCGCGCGCTCTGCGCTCAGTTTGGCGTGCGCAATTTGGACGGGTTCGGTTGTACCGATCAACCGATGGCCCTGGGTGCGGCCGGGTGCTTGCTGCAATACGTCAAGGATACCCAGCGCGGCGCCCTGCCCCACCTCACCGGTTTACGGGTTGAACGCCACGAGGACAGTATCGTCCTGGACGCGGCCAGCCGCCGTCATCTGGAGCTGGAAGATAGCCTAAGCGGGCGACCGGAACACACGCTGCTGGGTGTACTTGACCGTTGCGTGACCGCGATGGGTGCCCGGCTGCTGCGCCGCTGGCTGCATCGGCCGTTGCGCGACCGGAGTGCCCTCAGCCAGCGGCGTGGTCGTGTGCGGTATTTGCTAGCCGATCACGGCCACGACTACCTGCGTGGGCTGTTGCGCGGTACCGGGGATGTGGAACGGATTCTGGCGCGGGTGGCGCTGAAATCGGCCCGTCCGCGTGATTTAGTGGCGCTGGCGGATGCCTTGGCTCGCCTGCCGGATGTGCAAGCATTTCTTAGCCGACCGGAGGAGTCTTTATTGGCCGATCTGGCCAACCGCGTCGGCCCACAGCCAGAGGTACACGCTCTGCTACAGCGCGCGATTATCAGCAACCCGCCGCAAGTCATACGTGACGGCGGTGTCATCGCAACTGGCTATGATGCCGAGCTGGATGAGCTACGCAATCTCAGCGAGCACGCCGATGATTATCTGGTCGCTCTGGAAGCGCGGGAACGGCAGCGAACCGGCATCGCCAATCTCAAGGTCGGCTTCAATCGCGTACACGGCTACTATATTGAGGTCACGCGCGCTCAATCACAAGCGGTTCCGGCCGATTATCTGCGACGTCAGACCCTCAAGGGCGCGGAACGCTACATTATCCCGGAATTGCGCGAATTTGAGCACAAAGCCTTACGCGCCCAGGAACAGGCTCTGGCACGGGAAAAACTCCTGTATGAAGGTTTGCTTGATCAGTTGATCGCCCGCTTACCCACGCTTCAGGCAACCGCCGCCGCACTGGCGGAATTGGATGTGCTGGCCAATCTGGCGGAACGGGCCACCGCGCTACGCTGGAATCCTCCTAAGCTGGTTGACGCACCGGGCATCGAGATCACGGCAGGTCGGCATCCTGTGGTCGAGCAGGTACTCGACGAGCCTTTCGTGCCGAATGATTTGCGCCTAGAACCCGAGCAACGGCGGATGCTGGTGATCACCGGCCCCAATCTCGGCGGTAAATCCACCTTCATGCGCCAGACTGCCTTGATCGTGCTGCTGGCCCATATCGGCAGTTACGTCCCGGCCCAACACGCGATCATCGGTCCCATCGACCGGATTTTCACCCGGATCGGCGCATCCGACGATCTGGCGACCGGCCGTTCGACGTTCATGGTAGAGATGAGCGAAGCGGCTAATATCCTGCACAACGCCACCCCGTATAGCCTGGTATTGATTGATGAAATCGGACGCGGCACCAGCACCTTCGACGGCCTGGCGCTGGCGTGGGCCTGTGCGGCGCATTTGGCCAGCACGGTACGGGCATTCACCTTGTTCGCCACCCATTACTTTGAATTGACCCGCCTGCCCGATGAGCAACCTGGCATTGCCAATGTTCATCTTGACGCCGTGGAGCATGGCGAAACCATTGTTTTCCTGCACCAGGTCCAAGACGGCCCAGCCAGTCGCAGCTATGGCTTACAGGTCGCGGCCCTGGCTGGAGTGCCGCCGGTGGTGATTCAACAGGCTCGCCAGCGCTTGCGGTTGCTGGAGCGGCAGATGGTGCGTCGCGAGCTGCCTGGACGTGCAGTAGCCGTCTCGCCACAACTGTCCTTGTTCGGTGAGGCGAGCCATCCCGTGGTTGCCGCCCTGGCTGAACTGGCTATCGAGCAGATGACCCCGGAACAAGCGGTGGCCGAATTAAGGCGACTAAAAACGCTGACTGGGCTGTAATCGCAAATGAATACGCCGTCTAACCCTAACCTTGAAGGTTGGAGCGCAAGTTATCAACCATTACTCGGCGAGATATTGCCGACCTTTTTACCGGCGCAACGCTGGTTTGCCGGAAAAGGCGCCCCCATCGAAAAAGTAGAATTCGAACAGTACGTTAGTTGGCCTGAGCACAGCGAGTGGTTATTGGCACGCATTGGCGTATGGTTCACTGGGCGCTCTGAAGCCCAACATTACGCCTTGCCACTGGCGCTGGCATGGCCAGAGGACGGCGAGGAAAAATGGCGCTCGCTGCGGCGCTCTGCCTTGACCAAAGTTCAGATTCAGGCCCGGACCGGTTGGCTGTACGACGCTTTTGCTGAGGAACGGTTTTGTCAACTGCTGGTCAAGTTGATGGCCCAGAACGCTCAAATACCGCTGGGTGCAGGCTGGTTGCGATTCTCGGCTACACCGGCTTTTGCTGGCTGTCCGAGCGCGATCTCCGAAGCGTTGCCCGTCAAGCAGTTGGCGGCGGACAGCAGCAACACCAGTATCGCCATCGGTGATCGGCTGCTGATGAAAGCCTATCGCCGCTTACAGTCGGGCATGAGTCCTGAACTGGAGATGGGCCGGTTTCTCACGGAAGCGGGTTTTCGCAACATCGCGCCGCTGGCCGGTGCGCTCGAATACGAAGACGGCAACGGCGAGCGAACCGCGCTGGTCTTGCTGCATGGTTTCGTCGCCAATCAGGGCGATGCCTGGCGCTATACCCAGGACTATCTGAAGCGTTTTCTGGACAATTGCTTGCAGCAGCCGGAAATGGTGCGAAAAGCGGATGAGATTCACGGCCTGTACCGAATTTTCGCCACCACGCTGGGCCGACGTACCGGCGAGTTGCATCGGACGCTGGCGCAAATCAGCGGTGATCCGGCATTCAATCCCGAACCGATCACGGCGGCTGATCTAACGCGCTGGTTAAACCGGATTCGAGATGAAGCTATCGCCACCTTCGAGCGGCTGGCTCAGCAGCGGGAATCGTTGCCGGAATCGGCCTGGCCAAGGGTGGATCGCTTGTTGGCGGCGCGTGGCGCATTGCTGGCAAGTCTGAAACAGACCGCAACGCTTAATCCGGGCACTGTGAAAATCCGCTACCACGGCGACTACCATCTGGGCCAGGTGCTGGTTGCCAAGGAGGATGTGATTATTATCGACCTCGAGGGTGAACCGTCGCGGACGCTGGAGGAGCGACGGGACAAACAGTCGCCGCTACGCGATGTGGTTGGCATGGTGCGGTCCTTCAATTATGCCGCGCACGCCGCTTTGCGACCGTTCACCGCTGATCGACAGGCGCTCGCGCCGCGCCTTGACGACTGGGAGCGGCAGACGCGGGCGGCGTTTCTGAACGGTTACGCCGAAGCGACGCGCGATAATGTCGGCCTTGGCATTGATCTCGCCCAGGCTAATCCGTTGTTGCAGGCGTTCACGCTGGAGAAAGTGTGCTACGAATTGCGCTATGAATTGGACAATCGCCCAGATTGGGTGGAAATCCCGCTGAGCGGCTTGTGTGAGTTGTTGCCGCTACTGGACCAACCTTTCCCCAGAATAAATTTGTTGTCATCACCCTCTATGGAGTCTGCTATGTCGATCTTGTTCGAGCCGGTGCAATTTGGGGAATTACGCTTGCAGAATCGGGTAGTGCTGGCCCCGCTGACCCGCTGTCGCGCCGATTACCAGCGTGTGCCAAACGCTTTGATGGCGGCGTATTACGCCCAGCGGGCGTGGATGGGCTTGCTCATCACCGAGGCGACTTCGGTGGAGCCGATGGGGGTCGGTTATCCGCGCACACCGGGGATTTGGAGCGAAGCGCAGGTGGCGGGCTGGCGCAAAATTACCGATGCGGTACACGAACGAGGCGGCATCATTGTGCTGCAACTGTGGCATGTCGGGCGCTTGTCCGATCCCCTTTATCTCAATGGCGCCACACCGGTGGGGCCGAGCGCTATCGCGCCACACGAGCTATCGATTGCGTTGCTGCGTCCGAAAAAAACGTATGGCGTCCCCCACGCGCTGACCGTGCCGGAGATCGCGCAGGTGGTGGCTGCGTTTCGCCAGGGCGCGCAAAATGCCAAGCGGGCGGGCTTTGATGGGGTGGAGATTCATGGCGGCAACGGCTATTTACTCGACCAGTTCCTGCAAAGCAATGCCAATTTACGCACCGATGCTTACGGAGGATCGCCGGACAATCGCGCGCGGTTTCCGCTGGAGGTGGTCGATGCGGTGGTGGAGGTATGGGGGGCCGGGCGCGTCGGTTATCACCTCGCGCCGCGCTGCGATTTTCTCGGCATGGGTGACGCCAATCCGCTGGAAACCTTCAGCTATCTGGTCAGCGCGCTTTCCCAGCGTCATCTGGCGTTCATCGTCGCGCGCGAGCGCGCGGCCCCAGACAGCATCAGTCCAAAGTTGCGGCCGTTGTTTACAGGCGGCTTTATCGCCAACGAGGGCTATACCCAGCAAACAGCGGAACAAGCCATCGCCAGCGGTTTAGCCGATGCGGTAGCCTTCGGCATGTTGAGCATCCCCAATCCTGATCTGGTTGAAAAATTCAAGACCGGCATCACGCCGAATGCTCCCCAGCCTGAGACCTTTTACAATAAACATCCGTATCTGTTCGACCTGGCCGAGCCGATGCCCGCTGAAGGTTTCTATGAGAGTGATCGAGAAGGCTATCTGAGCTTTGGCCCACTCAAGGTTTCCGCATGAAATAACCCGCTTGGCAAATTAACGCGGCATGATTGAAACACTGGATCACTCGGCTTTATCGTGACCCCGATTGCTTTCCCAATGTGGATCAAGGACATTTAAACCAGCAACCCGTGAGAAGTGCCGAATGTTAGCAGTAAGCAACGGCACCTTCTGGCTGAGACAAATAGCAGCGATCAGGGTATCCTTGACCCCAATGTCCTGATTGGCATGAACTAAATTGGCGTGGAGTCGGGCCGCCAGCGCTGCCGCTACACGATCCAGCGGCAGTACAATCAGGGCTTCCGCCATTACCTCTTCGCCAATGGAATATCGGGCGCGAGCCATTCCGTACAACAACTCATAGTGGGTGATTGAAGTAATCCCGCAATGATAATCGGACAACGCTTTTTCTAATGCTGTTGCGCCTGGCTCCCGATTCTTCAAAAAATCAATCAGGATATTAGTATCGAAGCACAATTCTATGGTTGCCATTGCTGCCAAGCCTTTTCCATATCTCGCATGGCTTCATCAAAATCTGTACTGTCTTTCATCGCACCGCGCAGTGCCAACAGGTTATGCTGATGTTTCTTTTCTTGTACTGGATCTTCCAACAATAAAATCATTCGGGCATGACTGCCATAGAGATTTCGCAAAGGCTCCGGCAAAACAATATGCCCTTCTAAGGAGATTTTAGTTTCTAACTCAATAGCTTGCATATAATCATCTCCAAATAACTTGCTGATTAAATTTCAATTTCTAAGTATATGAATATAGTAGGCTAATAACCACCAGATGCCAGATGCAATAATAGAAGCAAGTATACCAAGAGCAAACCCAGAGATAAGAGCTTTATATTTTTCAGTTTTTGAATTCAAAGTAATAATTTGGTTTTCTAAGGATTCAATTTTTTCAAAAGCAGATTCTAATTCAGAAGAAATGTTCAAAATTGTCTGCGGCATTTCATCAACTAATTGTTGGCGCTCTCTTTGTTGTTCAATCAGCCAGTTTTTAGCTGCACCCATAATTACTCCAAGAATTTGACAGCAGTGAAGATTGATATGAGCCAGGAAGCGGTGATGAACCGCCTAAAAACTGTCGAACTATTGCGAAAACTTTGCCTTTCACTCGCCAATTCGAGCATGGGTAAAAAAATCAGAACGCAATTTCCAAATAACGAATCTGTCGAAGCGCCTTTCGGCGCTCCAGTTTTGCCTCATTTGGCCAGCTTATCCGCCGACCGTTTGCGGAACTCCAACCCGTCCTTGCCGGTATCGACCACCACGGTATCGCTCGGCCCGAATTCCCCGGCCAGAATCCGCCGCGCCAGCGGATTTTCCAACTCCTGCTGAATCGCCCGCTTGAGCGGTCGCGCCCCATAGACCGGATCGAAACCGGCCTCACCGAGCTTATCCAGCGCCGCCGTGGTGACCTCCAAGCCCATCTGCCGGTCGGCCAGCCGCTTGCGCAGATAACCGATTTGAATGTCGGCAATCGAGCGAATCTGGTCGCGGCCCAGCGGATGAAACACCACCACCTCGTCAATGCGGTTGATGAACTCCGGCCGGAAATGATCCGCCACCTGAGTCATCACCATGCTCTTCATCAGCGGATAGTTATTCTGCGCCGCCATCTCCTGAATCATCTGCGAGCCGAGATTTGAGGTCATCACGATTACGGTATTGCGAAAATCCACCGTCCGGCCCTGACCGTCGGTCAGACGACCGTCGTCCAGCACCTGCAACAGCACGTTGAACACGTCCTGATGGGCCTTTTCCACCTCGTCCAGCAGAATGACGGAATAAGGCCGCCGCCGTACCGCCTCGGTCAGATAGCCACCTTCGTCGTAGCCGACATAGCCGGGCGGTGCGCCGATCATCCGCGACACGGAATGCTTCTCCATAAACTCGGACATGTCGATGCGGATCATCGCCTCTTCGGTGTCGAACAAGAACGCCGCCAACGCCTTGCACAACTCGGTCTTGCCGACACCGGTCGGGCCGAGGAACAGGAACGAGCCGTTGGGCCGATTGGGATCGGACAAGCCCGCCCGCGAGCGCCGGATGGCATCGCTGACCGCTTTCACCGCTTCATCCTGCCCCACGACCCGCTTTTGAATCACCTCTTCCATCCGCAACAGCTTGTCGCGCTCACCTTCCAGCATCTTGGACACCGGAATCCCCGTCCATTTGGAAACCACCTCGGCGATTTCCTCATCAGTGACTTTGTTGCGCAACAGCTTGAACTGACTGGCGCCAGATTCAGCGGCGGTCGCCTGGCTCAACTTCCGCTCCAGTTCGGGAATGCGGCCATAACTCAACTCCGACATCCGCGCCAGATCGCCGGCGCGGCGAGCGGTATCCATTTCCAGCCGCGCCCGCTCCAATTCTTCCTTGACCTGGGCCGAGCCATGCAGCGCCAGCTTTTCCGCTTTCCAGACTTCCTCGAAATCGCTGTATTCCTTTTCCAGCTTACTGATTTCCTGCTCCAGCAATTCCAGCCGCTTCTTGGAGGCCTCGTCGCTTTCCTTTTTCAGCGCCTCGCGCTCGATCTTCAATTGAATCAAGCGCCGCTCCAGCCGATCCATCGCTTCCGGCTTGGAGTCGATCTCCATGCGGATGCGCGAGGCCGCCTCGTCGATCAGATCAATCGCCTTGTCCGGCAGGTTGCGGTCGGTGATGTAGCGGTGCGACAGCGTGGCGGCGGCGACGATGGCCGGGTCGGTGATTTCTACCCCGTGATGCACTTCATAGCGCTCGTTCAGGCCGCGCAGAATCGCGATGGTGTCCTCGACGCTCGGTTCGTTGACCAGCACCTTCTGGAAGCGCCGCTCCAGCGCCGCGTCCTTCTCGATGTATTTGCGGTATTCGTCCAGCGTGGTCGCGCCGATGCAATGCAACTCGCCACGGGCCAGCGCCGGTTTCAGCATATTGCCCGCGTCCATCGCGCCCTCGGCCTTGCCCGCGCCGACCATGGTGTGCAATTCGTCGATGAACAGGATGATCTGGCCTTCCTGTTTGCTCAGGTCTTTCAATACCGCTTTCAGCCGCTCCTCGAACTCGCCGCGAAACTTCGCGCCCGCAATCAGCGCGCCCATGTCGAGCGCCAGCACCCGCTTGTTCTTCAAGCCTTCCGGCACTTCGCCGTTGATGATGCGCTGGGCCAGCCCTTCGACGATGGCGGTCTTGCCGACGCCGGGTTCGCCGATCAACACCGGGTTGTTCTTGGTGCGCCGCTGCAACACCTGAATGGTGCGGCGGATTTCGTCGTCGCGGCCGATCACCGGATCAAGCTTGCCCTGTTCGGCCCGCTCGGTCAGATCGATGGTGTATTTTTCCAGGGCCTGGCGCTGATCCTCGGCATTCGGGTCTTCGACCTTTTGCCCGCCGCGCATGGCGTTAATGCCGCGTTCAATCAGACTCCTGGTCGCGCCCGCCTTGTGCAGAATCGTCCCCAGCTCGCCCTTATCCTCCAGTGCGGCGAGCACGAATAATTCGGACGAGATGTAGGCGTCCTTGCGCTGCTGGGCCAGTTTATCGGTCAGATTCAGCAAACGCGACAAGGCGTTGGAAACCTGCACGTCGCCGCCCGCGCCCTCGACCCGCGGCAACCGATCCAGCGCCTCGCCGAGCTGGGAGCGCAGCAAGTTGATGTTGACATCGGCCTGAGCGAGCAAGGGCCGCACCGTGCCGCCGTCCTGGTCGAGCAAGGCCGCCATCAGGTGCACCGGTTCGATGAATTGATGGTCGCGCCCAACTGCCAGGCTCTGGGCATCGCTCAAAGCCAGTTGGAATTTGTTGGTCAGTTTGTCCATGCGCATGGCTGCTTACCCCCGTGAATGCAAAATTTCCCTATGAATTGGTGGTGGTTTGGGGGAATTCAAGCAGTAGAAACCAGATAAATTGAACACTGGTTTCGCACCATTCCTTAAAAAGGAACCCTCGCTCAAGCACCTTAGATAAGCGAGGGTAGCTTTTGCCGCAGCATAAACTGCGGTAAAATGACTCCGATTGAGTCTGTCAAATTTTTTGTGTAAATGCGGTTTTGGTTAGTGGAGTGAGAGTGGCAAGCGGCCCTCGAATTGAATGGCGAAGCGATTGAGGGCCTGT
>NZ_CBTJ020000031.1 GCF_001051235.1 Candidatus Competibacter denitrificans Run_A_D11
CGTATTGCGCTGCATATTGAACTGGTCTGGCGACTGGGCCTCACCCACCGCCAAGCGGCCAAGCTCCAACCCGCGCGTTCGTATCACCACGGCGTCTTTGATGTGCTCTGGGAAACGCCCCGCAACCAGGTCTGGCGCTATTGCATTAACACCGAACCCTTGCAGGCGCTGATGGCGAGGGCAGTGACCCTCGTGCCCGATCCGAACGAATCCGTCTGTCCCCCGCAGCTCGCCCTCACCTGTTGGCTTCGGTATGTCTATGATCTGCCGCGCACGCACTGCCGGATCGGTGCGCCGGGCGAACCGACCCTGCGGGCGTTGCGCGATCCCAGCCCGCCGATTCCTCAGATTCTCGACCGTGAAACCTATCTCCTGGCGCAAGCGGGCTGGACCCCACCCCTCAAATCCGCCACAGGACGCTAATGTGCTGATCTTGGCGCGCTAGGCCCTGCTCCTTGATCCGGCCGCCGTCGTCGCCCTTCAAGCCGGGTGCGTGCCCCGGACTGACAACAATCACTTGGATGTGATTTGTACGCATTGAATACACATATTGATTGACTGATCCCGAATATCCTCTATGATCGAAAAGGGTTTACTACGCTAAAGAGGATGTCATGCCAAGAATTGCCGTTGAGGACAATAGCCGTCTGTCGTTGCGGATTGCAGCGGCCGACAAAGCGGTCTTGCTACGGGCAGCCGCCTTGCAAAATACCGATCTAACGGACTTTATCATCCGGCATGGCGTGAAGGCGGCGCGCGAGGTGATCAAGCAGGCTGAACGAATGCCCCTATCGGAGCGCGATAGTCTGCGAGTGTTGGCGTTGTTGGAGAATCCCCCGCCCCCGAATGAAAAGCTGCTGGCGGCCGCGCGCGCCTTGCCGCCGTCAGTGTGATGGCGCTGGATTGGCGTGAAGAGCCGATTGCCAAGCACCATGACCGGGCAGCTTTCGATTGTGGTGAGGCGGCGCTTAACGAATTCCTGCGTCGCCAGGCGCGCCAAAGCCATGCGCGGGGCAGTGCCAAAACCTTTCTTGCGATTGAGAATGCAGAAGGCGGCACTATCCTCGGTTACTACAGCCTCAGCCCCGCCTCAATCGCCTACGCTCGTGTTCCAGCGCTGATTGCGCGGGGTTTGGGACGTTACGAAGTACCGGTCTTTCGATTAGCCCGGCTGGCCGTTAGTCGCTCGGTCCAGGGTCAGGGACTAGGGGGACAACTCCTCCTTGCGGCAGGTCGGCGTTGTTTGCAAGTCGCTGCGCACGTCGGCGGCGTTGCCTTACTCATTGATGCCAAAAATGAATCCATTGTGCGTTGGTATGAGCGTTATGGTGCCTTGCCTTTACTGGATGCGCCCCAGTCCTTGCTGCTGTCACTGGAGACGCTTCGTGAAGCGTTGAAGGCGACAGGGAATTGTGAGAGCTGACTTTATAAAATTTTCGGTCACCAGGGCCGTTTTTTAACCAAGCTGATGCTGGCTTGACGATTCCTTTCACTGTGCCGCCCGTCAAAGAGCAGAAGGCCATCTGCGAGTGGATCACCGACGAATGCCACACTCGACGAAGCCATCGCCCGCGCGGAACAAGAAAGCAGGCTGACCCGCGAATACCGTGACCGACAGAGTGCCGATGTCGTCACCGGCCAGGTGGGCGTGCGCAGCTGGATGCCCGGCCCGGACCACATGGTGACCGAGAAAGACATCGAACCCGATGGGGAGGAAGACGATGGCGATACATGAACCCGACGTACCCCAACAAGCCGACACCCTGCTGACCGAACTACGTGGCCTGATCGAACAGGCACGAGCGCACGTTGCGCAGACCGCCAATGCGACGCTGACGATGCTGTATTGGCGTGTCGGCCATCGAATCGGCGTGGAATTGCTGAAAAAGGAACGTGCGCCTTACGGACAGGAAATAGTCTCCGCAGTGAGTAGAGAATTGACGCGGGCCTACGGCGCCGGTTTCGGGGCCAAGAATTTGGCCCGCATGATCCAGTTTCACGAGGTCTTTCCTGATGAGGAGATTGTCGTATCGCTGTCACGACAATTGAGTTGGACCCATTTCCTGGCACTGATTCCGCTCAAACAGCCGCTGGAGCGCGAGTATTACGCCGAATTGTGCCGTGTGGAGCGCTGGAGTGTACGCATCCTGCGCGAGCGTATCGCCAGCCAGTTATACCTGCGCACGGCCATTGCCAAGCAGCCGGAGGCCGTGGTGAAGGCCGAAATCAGCCACCTGCGGGCGGGTGGACAGATGACGCCCGACCTCGTGTTCCGCGACCCGTACATGCTGGACTTTCTGGGCCTGCCGCAGGATTACAGCGAGCGCGAATTGGAAGACGCCATCCTGCGCGAAATGGAACGCTTCCTGCTGGAGCTGGGCGTGGGCTTCACCTTCGTGGCGCGGCAAAAACGGATCAGCGTCGGTGCGGACGATTTCTACCTCGACCTGCTGTTCTATCACCGCCACCTGAAACGGCTGGTCGCGGTGGAACTCAAGCTGGAGAAATTCCAGCCCGCGCACAAGGGTCAGATGGAATTGTACCTGCGCTGGCTGAACCAGCATGACCGCGTTGCCGGCGAGGGGCCGCCCATCGGACTGATTCTGTGCGCGACCCAGGATATTGAGCAGGTCAAGCTGATGGATCTGGAGGCATCCAATATCCGCGTGGCCGACTATCTGGCGCACATCCCGGATATGAACGTTTTGCAAGCGCAATTGCACCGTGCCGTGGCACTGGCGCGCGAGCGTACGGCGCAGGCCGTTTTGCCGCTGCCGATGGCCATGACCGAGGCGGCGAATAAAACGCCCAAAACCCGGCGCAAGAAAAAAGGAAGCGACGCATGAAACCCACCGACACCAGCGAAAAGGCGCTGGAGCAACGGATCGTGCCCCATCTGGCGGGCATCAGCGAACACCCGGATATGGCCTCGAACACGGCGGTGGCGTCGGCGGCGGTGTATGCTCCGGGCGGCTATGTGCCGAGCGCTTAAGCATAACGCGGCTGCATACGCATTGTATTGATCCGGCAATTTGCCGTATATCTTGCTTCAAGAGGAGATCCTAATGCCGACGCCACCTGCCACGGCTCGCCTGGAAGCCCGGCTGCCGCCGGATGTCCATGCGCTGCTTAAACGCGCCGCTGAACTCCAAGGGCGCACGCTGACCGATTTCGTCGTGAGCGCGGCCCATGAAGCGGCCCAGCGGACGATTGCCGAAGCCGACGGGATTCGATTATCGCTGATCGATCAAACACGCTTCGCTGAAGCGCTGCTGGCACCGCCCGCAGCCAATCGTGCGCTCAATTGCGCCTTTACTCGCCGTCGTCAGCTGCTTTGTGACGACTGATGGAGGCTCAGTTTCGGATGGTGGCCCTGGAGCGCCACTACGACCGCACGCGCTTTAAGAGCGGTTCCGAGGCACTAGATCATTATTTCCACCACCACGTTCATCAAGACAGTCGCCGGCGCGTGACCGCTTGCTTTATTGCTTTGACGGGCGACTCACAAATAGCGGGTTTCTACACGCTGGCGTCAGCGAGCCTGTTTTTTGGCGATCTTTCGCTGGAGCTTCAGAAAAAATTGCCACGCTACCCAACCGTACCGGCTGTACGGCTGGATCGTTTGGCGGTGGATCAAGCGTTCCAAGGGCAAGGGCTGGGAGCGGCGCTCCTTGCCGATGTTCTGGCGTGCAGCTTAAAAAGCGATATGGCCGCCTACGCCATGGTGGTAGACGCTAAGGACGAAACGGCCGCCACATTCTACCAACACCACGGCTTTATTCAGCTTCTCGCCCAGGAATCAACGCTGTTTTTGCCACTGGCGAGCGTGCGCGGTTTGGGTTAATGCACCAACAGCGCGGCGTAGCCAATCTGGAAATCGGGCGACGGCCTCTGCGTTTTTTTGGGATGCACCGCGCCGCCGTTGGCCTGATGGCGGGACAGGCCCTCGTCCAAGATAACTACAGTGCCCTGCATTTCCAAGGCCAATGACAGGACTGCCAATGGTTTCAAACGATGCGTTGGGCGAGGCGAACTCGAACTATCGTAGTTTTTGAGGTTGGCGACATCGCGCTCAATGGGGTTGAGGTCGGGGCTGTAGGGCGGGAGGAACAGCACCTGGTGCCCCTGCTCGGCGGCGATGGCTTGAGAGCGTGCTTTTTATGGAACGAGGCATTATACCCAATGCGTGTTGAACCTGGCCGTAGCGCTTTGCACCGTATCTCACGGGTCCAGCTAGTGGGCAGCCGCAAAAGTTTTGATAGGTTCAGCTTCGGCTGACGTGGCCAAGTTTTGGGTGGACTCCACGGCAGGATAGAGTCGTTTAAGTTTG
>NZ_CBTJ020000032.1 GCF_001051235.1 Candidatus Competibacter denitrificans Run_A_D11
CAGAAGTCTATTAGGACTGCTCCTAATTTCTTACGAAGGTCGCCCGCGCGCCTCTCGGCTCGCAAACTCCCCCCAACAACCCCTGAGTTTTAAAGAGATAGAGCTTCAGCCACTGCCCCGATGGCAGCCAGCGTTGAACTACAATAAATCCTACTACTCAAATCTTAGAAAATCCCTTCCACTTGATTTTCCCTAATTTCAACTCCGAATCTGCAATTTGCGAATTCAGGTTAGAAGGGGAATTCTAATCTTAAAGATAATCTTGTCAACATTATTTTTATCGAAAGCCCCGGCCCTCATCACCTCACCAGCACTCGTGCAATTCGGCGCTTGCCGACTTGGTAAACGTGGCAGCTTCCAGCCATGAGTTCGATGTCTCGACTGCCGACGCGCTCGCCATCAATGCGCACCGCACCTTGCTGGATCAGGCGCACCGCCTCGGACGTACTATCTGCCAGGCCCGCCTCCTTGAGCAGATTGGCGATGGGCAAACGGCCATCACGAGATTGCACCTGCATCTCCAGCAAATTTTCCGGCAGCGCCCCCTTTTGGAAGCGTTCGATAAACGCCGCCAATGCCTTGCGACCAGCATCAACCCCATGAAACCGTGCTACCAACTCCTCAGCCAGCTTAAATTTGATATCCCGCGGATTCAAACCCTCATCGGCCACCTGTCGCTGCCATCCAGCAATCTCACCAGCCGACCGAAAACTTAACAGGTCGAAGTAACGCCACATCAACTCATCGGAAATCGACATTAATTTGCCGAACATTTCATTCGGTTCATCGCGGATACCGACATAGTTACCGAGCGATTTGGACATCTTTTGCACACCGTCCAGACCTTCCAAAATCGGCATGGTCAAGACGATCTGTGGTGGTTGGCCGTAATGTTTCTGCAATTCGCGGCCAACCAATAAATTGAATTTCTGATCGGTGCCGCCCAACTCGGCATCCGCCCGCATGGCAACTGAATCGTAGCCCTGAACCAGCGGATACAAAAATTCGTGGATGGCTATGGGCTGGCCACTGGCATAACGCTTACCGAAATCATCCCGCTCCAGCATTCGGGCAACTGTATGCTTTGCAGCCAGGTGGATAAAATCAGCAGGTGCCATTTGATTAAACCAACTGGAATTGAACAACACCTCGGTCTTGTCAGGATCAAGAATCTTAAAAATCTGTTCCTGATAAGTCTTGGCGTTATCCAGAATCTGGTCCCGGTTCAGCGGCAGGCGCGTGATGTTTTTTCCAGTGGGATCACCGATCATCCCGGTAAAATCACCGATCAAAAACATGACGTGATGGCCAAGCTCTTGAAATTGCCGCATCTTGTTGATCAGCACGGTGTGACCAAGGTGTAAATCGGGCGCGGTGGGATCGAAACCGGTTTTGATCCGCAACGGCCGACCCGACTTGAGACGGTCCACCAGTTCTTCTTCTAGCAGCAAATCGACCGCGCCGCGTTTGATCAGCTCAAGCGATTCTTCCAGCGAGTGCATGGTTCATCCTCAAAAATGGCGGAGATTCTACCAAACCATGCTCGACTCGCTAGGCGTCCAAACAGGTTCTCCAAAGCATACATAACCATTCGGCACAAACCCGCGCCGAGGCAAAAACAGGGCAAATCCAGGAAAGCGCAGTCTGGCCGGGCAAAATTGGGAGATGCCCGGCGCTGGCTTATCAGGCAGAAAAAGACGAGCCACAACCGCAGGTCGTGACTGCATTGGGATTGCGAATAACAAACTGGGCGCCTTCGAGACCCTCGGTATAATCGATCTCGGCACCGACTAGGTATTGAAAGCTCATCGGGTCAATCAGCAGCTTCACACCGTGGTTCTCTACCACGGTGTCGCCATCACCCAACGCTTCATCGAAAGTGAAGCCATACTGGAACCCAGAGCAGCCACCACCGGAGATGAATACCCTCAGCATGAGGTTCGGATTCTGCTCTTCTTCCAACAATCCCTTAACCTTTAAGGCAGCCGCATCGGTGAACAACAACGGGCTTTCGGCGGGTGTAAAGGTTTCTGCAATGGCACTCATAGTTCTATCCTCTTGAAAAGACCCATAGTATTGTCTAGTTCTTGACCAAAGCGGTCAAGAATAGTTTGACCGCGGTTAGGGTAAAAGCGCGATTCCTTCCAGCCCAGCGGCTTCCGGCAAACCGAACATTAAATTCATGTTCTGTATCGCCTGCCCAGCCGCGCCTTTGACCAGATTATCAATCACCGACAGCACCACCGCTGTTTTGCCATGCTGAGGCCGATGGATCGCCAGCCGACACTGATTCACTCCACGCACGCTGCGAGTCTCCGGATGTGATTTCGGTGGCAACACATCCACGAAATCTTCAGCGGCGTATCGACGCTCGAACAAAGCTTGCAAATCGGCATCAGGATCAGTCAGCGTCGCGTAAAGCGTGGCATGAATCCCGCGAATCATCGGTGTCAGGTGGGGAACGAAAATCAGCGCGACCGGCCCCCCTGCCACTGCGCTCAACCCCTGGCGAATCTCCGGCCAATGCCGATGCCCTGCCACGCCATACGCTTTGAAATTGTCACCGGCCTCAGCCAGCAAAATACCCACTTCGGCCTTGCGGCCGGCGCCGCTGACCCCGGATTTGGCATCAGCAATCAGCGATTGCGGATCGATCACCCCCGCTTCCAGCAAGGGTAGAAATCCAAGCTGCACAGCCGTCGGATAGCAGCCGGGATTAGCGACTAACCGCGCGTTTCGGATCGCTTCACGATTGATCTCGGGCAACCCGTAGACCGCTTCAGCCAGCAACTCTGGACAGCTATGCGGCATCCCATACCATTGCTCCCACTCCGCAGAGTGCCGCAGCCGAAAATCAGCGGCCAGATCGATCACTTTGACGCCAGCACTGAGCAAGGCCGGCACGCTTTTCATGGCGGTACCGTTGGGGGTTGCGAAAAACACCACATCACAGCCTTGCAAGGTAGCTTCATCCGGCTCAACGAACGCCAGATTCACCCGGCCGCGCAAATTGGGAAATAAATCACTGACCTTAAGACCTTTTTCACCACGCGAGGTAATGACCGTCAATTCAACGCCAGAATGGCCGGCCAACAATCGCAATAATTCAACCCCGGTATAACCTGTTCCGCCGACGATACCCGCTTTAATCATCATCTGCTCCACGCGCCTGCTCGTTGCCAAACCAGCATAATACGGCCTTCAGCGGCCCGCGCAAATCGGATCGCCTCTGGCATAATGGTATCGGTCACAGCGACTTTCATTGCCTACTGCGGTCTATCTGACAGGCCGGCTAGCTATCCGCACCGCGCTTGTTGATCTTCAGGAGACCCATTTTGTGAAATTGCATAAAGAAACTATGATTGCCGGCATCGTCCTCGTGGTTGCGCTGGTTGCGACCGCCGCTTGGTTTATGCCGATGGGCTTACGCGCGGCACCATCCTTGGTCGGCCAGACCTTGGCCGGGCAAACATTGACCTTGGAGCAGTATCGCGGCAAACCGGTATTGGTGACCTTCTGGGCGACCACCTGTCCGTCTTGTATCGAGGAAATGCCCCATCTGATTGATCTGTATCGGGAACTGAACCCCAAAGGGCTAGAGATCATCGGCGTCGCCATGGCTTACGACCCGCCGGAACAGGTCCGAGCCATGGTCAAACAGCGTCAAATCCCCTATCCCATCGTTTTAGACACGCAAGAGCGCATTGCGCGCGAGTTTGACAACGTGCGTTTGACCCCAACCACAGTGCTCATCACCCCGGAAGGCCGCATCGCGCATTATCGGCTGGGCTTGTTGGACATGCCTAAACTGAAGGATACGATTGAGAAAATGCTTTGATGCAGTGAATCGCGGCCACTCTCCGCAATTCACCGATCAATGGATCGCTCAGACGTAGCGCGGATCAGCGCGATTCAGATACTCACACGCCTGGTCAAGATCAGCATGACAGCGCATCACCCAGGCATCCCCCCAAAAGAAGTTGCAGCTCGTTTGCGCTCGTAAAACTCGCCAGTAGGCTTCCTCCAGCAGTTTCGACAATTCCGGGTTGCGTGAACCGAGGTGTTTGGCGTTTTGCATTGCCGCATGGACCGCTTGGCTGATTTCGTCTACCCGTGTCAATGCATCCTTCTGTGCCGGTGTGCCTGCCCATCGGACGAAATCGCCCCCCTCGTGCCAAGCGGTATTCCAAGCGCCAGGCCCAGCAACAACCTCGCCGCTGGCGCCAAAGCGATCAAGATAATCCTTGATGAAGATCGGCTGAATCGAGTCCTGATCGGCGCGGGCGCGCTCCATCAGTCCCCGGTAGAACGTATCCCAAAAATTACTGCCCGGCATCACGTTGCGGAACCAACCGGTATTTTCACCATCAGTACATGTCGTTACCAACGGTGGGAAATCGCACGCCTTGGTGCGCTCACGAATTTCCTGCTCAAACCACGCCACTTCCATCCCTGTTTTCTGGGCCTCGGATAATTCACGGTCCCGCACAATCACGATGATTTCTTCCCCGCCGAAGCGGGCAATATGCGGTCGGTAACACAATTCCGCCGCAGACATTTTGCCGACTGGACGCACATGCTCACTGTCCACCAGCACGAACCGATAACCGAGACGCCGCAAAAAGGGGATCATTTCCATGCAAAAGCCCATTTCCGGCGGCCAAAATCCTTGAAAATCGCTGTGCACAAACCAGCGCCGCCCCACCCCACGCCAACGCGCCAAATGTGACTCCCAATCGGCTGGCGGGGTCAGCGGCATAACCGGATGGTAATAGGCGGTACCGAGCATATCGATTGCCCGGTTATTTTGTAACTGCCAAAGCAGCGCCCCACAATCGACGATGCCGTAAGCCCGACTCTGAAATTCCGAGTGGGTCAACGTTTCCATCAAGGTGCCGGATACGCTGAGATGGACCCGCCCGATGTCCTGATAATCGGCTAAGGTGCGGGGAATGCGGTCCATGGCTAATAGAATTTCCCTGGCCTCTCCCTCGCGAAGGGCCAAGAGATGCTCTAAGTTGCCATGAGGCTGATGCAGGTTCAGCACCAGTGCGTGATAGCGTTTATCCGTCATGATTCAGCCTCCTTGGGAGATGGGCGGGGATCAAGCACTGTGTGCGGTCAGACCCCCTACCTTTACCCCCTTATTTTTTATCCGATGGCTCGGCCTCAGCACCAACGCGCGTCATCGCTCTCAAAAATCTGCCTCGACGATAGCGCTCACCCGCCGACAGATCTCTCGGCCATAATCAGTCCACAACCCCTGACCCCAGTATCGGTAGCAACTGGTCTGCGAGCACATGAGATGATAAAGCGCATTGCGAAACCGAGGATCACTGGGGGATACATCCGGCTTCAACACTTTCTCATAGAATTGCGAGCTGGCTTTTTCCATCGGCCCCAGCACGTTATCGTAACCACGCACCCAGGAAATATCGTTGGTCCAACTGCCACCCTCCATGTGAAACCGACCATCCTCTTTCTTCAATTCGGCGATCACGGCTTCCAACTTCTCCGGCCCACCACCCGGTTGAAAACGATCCCAAATCCGCTTCTGAAATAGCGGTTGGAGTTGCGGTAAATCGCTTTCCTGAATGCCAGAGGCGAACAGATGCTCCAAATATTCGGTCGCATTCATAAACGGCGTATCCGATCCTGACGCTTCGCGCACCGAGTCCATGAACTTGCCGGGAAATTCGTTCATCATCACGCCGCCGTTCTCACCATCGGCGATCTGGGTAACCAGCGGTGGCACCGATTTTCCGGCCAGTTCCCAGCGCGACAACCCTTTGGCTTCGTAAAAGGGTTGCATCTGGGCTACCAGCTTGGTATCGCTACCCTGGGTCTTGATGATCGCGATAATGCTGACTGATTCACCCTGAGAATTAGTGCATATCAGCCGATGGGGCAGATGCTTTTTCTCCGGCCCCCAACCGTTCTCAGGCTGTTCAACGGTATGCTCCTGCACCAACACCCACTGAAAACCACAATCGACCAGGGTTTTGATGTACTCGTAAGCGGTATCGGGGTGATTAGGCAAAGCCATTTCCGATGGGGAAAACCCACGCACACGCCCTAGCGCTTCCAAGCCGAAAATAGCAGCAAAATGATGCTGCCAAGCCTTGACGTGCAGCCGGAAATCCTGGGCTGGCGTCGAAGGTGCCACCGCATGGCCCCACGGACATCCCAACCACTCCACCGCCCGCCGGTAAGCAGGATTGCACGTTGCATTCTTGAGGGCGTCGAACACATCGTGCAACCCCATCGCCCGCAAGCCGTGGAACAAGGTGCCGGAATACTCCAACATCACCCGCGGCTCCTTGCCCTCGTGAATCAGTTGCGGGATAAATTCGCCTATCCGCTTGTAGCACCAGTGAAAAACCGGCGCATTGTGATTATCGCCAATGCCCTGGTTATCCATCATGTACTGGAGGTTGCTGATAATGGCCGCCGTGGCCAGGTCGCCGCCACCTGCGGGAATCAAGGGTTGGTGCATGTGCAAAGCGATGGCACACGCCGCGCGGATACGCCCGAAATCGATCCGACTCTCCGGCAGGAAAATCGGTTGGCTGCGGCTAGCGCGCAGGGTTTCTTCGACCAGATGTTCCGAACCGCAAACGTTCGGCAATCCATCGACATACTCCGGAAGCTGGCTCATGCGTGACGTTCTCCTGGATTGATCATTGCTCATTGGGCTAAAGAGGCGGCTTCCTGGCGGCAAGCGCTGCACCGCCCATAAAGTCCGACCCGATAAAGGTGAGCGCCTTAGCGCGCTTGTGGCGCCGAGGCGCCATCAAGAAGATAGGGGCCTGTCCGCACAACTCACTTGCAGCGGATGTGCTCGTAGATATTCATGTAATCCTGGCCGGGACGACACCATGAATAATCGTATTTCATGCCATGCACCATCAACTGGCGAAAATCGTCGGGGTAAGCGAACCACAGGTTAATGGCGCGATACATGGCGGATTCGAGACCAGCATGATCGGCGTTATAAAACACAAAGCCGTTGCGTTCTTCCCACGGCTTGCCGTCGTAATCTTTATCAAACACCGTGTCTTTCAAACCACCGATTGAGCGGACAATCGGCACCGCGCCGTACTTCAGGGCAATCATCTGGGTCAGGCCACACGGCTCGAACAAGCTGGGCATGATGATCATGTCCGCGCCTGCGTAGATTAAATGCGACAGATCCTCATCGAACGCCAATTCCAGATGACAGTCCGGATTGTCATTTAGGTGCCGTTTCAGGTTCCAGAAATGCTGGTTGGTATGCGATTCGGGACTGGAGCCGAGCAGCACGAACTGGGCGTTATTGCGTAGTGCATAGAAAATCGCATGGTGGATGAGGTGAACCCCTTTTTGACTGTCGAGCCGACCAACGTAAGCGATGATCGGCTTGAACTCCTTGCGCAATAACAGCCGGTCGCGCAACGCTTCCTTGTTGGCGTATTTTTGGTCGAGGCTATCGAGGCCATAACGGCTGGGAATGTGCGGGTCAACTTCCGGATTCCAAACATCGTAATCAATGCCGTTCAGTACACCGCCGAACTTGCCTTTATGCACATCCAAGGCATGATTCAAGCCATAGCCCTGATCGGTAAAACGCGCTTCGTCCGCATGGGTCGGCGAGACGGTGGTGGTGAAATTGGCGTAGACGATGCCACCCTTCATCAAGTTAACGGCGGTAGGGTTAAAATTGTCCCGCAGCCGATCAAAGTTGAAATAATTTCCGATATTGGTCAGGCCGACCGCCCAGAGCACATACTCGCCGGTCAAGCCCTGATGCTTGAAATTGTGGATCGTGTAGCAGACCCGCTGCCAGTGCATACCGGCCTGGGCATACTGCTCGTACAACAGAACGGGCACCAACCCGGTCTGCCAATCATGGCAATGGATGATATCCGGCCGCCGGTTATCCTTCAGCAGAAACTCTAAAGCCGCCTTGCTGAAAAAGGCAAACCGACTGACATCATCGGGAAAACCGTAGTAATGGGCACGATTGAAGAAGTTGTCCTGTGAGTGCGGCTCGATGAAAAAGCATTTACGGCCGTGTACGAAGCCGAACCAGACCGTGCAATGCACGGCCCCGTTGTACCAGGGCACCCAGAGATCGCGCATACTGACCTGCAAGCCCCAGATTTGGTCATAGCGCATACAATCGTACTTCGGCAGGATGATGTGGACTTCATTGCCACGGATCTCTAATTCCCGGCTCAAGCCAAATACGACATCACCCAACCCGCCAACTTTCGCTACCGGGGCGCATTCAGGAGCAATCTGCACGATATACATAAACGTCCATCCTTAATTTCATAATCCGGGCACGGCTTCGGCGATGCGGACAGCTCACCTTCGCGAGGCTCGCATCGCCACCAAGCCGATTTGCCTAGTGCGGCATGTGATCGCGGCTAGTGACCAGCACGAAGGCTTGGCCAGGGCGTAAATCATAAGAAAACGGCCGAGGAATATACTCCAGGGGATAGTCGGGAGACACATCAATCAGCGGGGCGCCGGCCTGAATATAGATGCCAAGATTTTCAGCATAAAAATACTGATGATTCCAGGGATCTTTGTTGAGAATAATCAAGGCTTCTTCGTGGGTTTGCGCCGAGGCTTTCCACATCACCAGAATATTCGGGTTTTGGTAGGGCAATAGGCTAGTCGGACACTCTTCCTGGAAAATCCGATATTGCCGCTTGATGGCATTGACCCGCCCGATAAATCCGCACAAGTCGATATTCGGCGATTCCCAATCGGTCGGTCGGGTATTGACGACATGGAGGCGGCGGCGGAAGCCGTACTCGAAACCGATGGGGATCATTGCTCCAGCCGAGAACAACGCCGCAAACAGATAGCGCTGTTTCATAGCCGCTTCGTTGCCGTTGACTTCCTGAAACAGGCGCTCGGTATCATGACTTTCGGGGAAGCTGATGGACGGCGCGATCTCGCGCACCAACTGGTATTGCTCCATCAACCAAGCGCCGTGGAAATCCCACCACTTGGAGCTATTGAAGACATAATCAAAACCCGCTTGCGCGGTCTGCTTGGTCTGGTCGGCAGTACAGCCGAGCGTTTCGGCGGTAAATAGAGTATCGGGGTATTTTTGCCGAACTTCCTGAATCAAACGCCGCCACAACTGCCCCGGTACTTGATAGGCGGCGTCGCAACGGAAGCCCTTAAAGCCCAGCTTCAACAGATATTCGACAATCTGATAAAAATAGCGATAAAGCCCTTCAGGATCAGAGGTGTGCTGATGATTGAAGCGTACTAAGTCGCCCCACACGACCTTTTGCCCATTTTCGATACAAAACGGATGGGCGATCTCGCCATTTTCAATGATGAACCATTCTCGGTGCTGGCGGGTTAATTCGGAGTCGAACGCACAATGATTGATCACCAAATCGACCATCACCTTGAGGCCAAGCTTGCCAGCAAGCGCCAGGGTTGCTTGAAGCTGCTCATCACCGCTTTTCTTGGAACGCTGATCAATCAGTAGGGGATTCAACTGAAAGTAATCGACGGTGGAATACAGGCTGCCTGACGCCCCCGGCTTTTGCACAGGATTGAGAAACACCCAATCGAAGCCCATATCAGCAGCTCGTTTAAGGTGCGGCTCCCAAGACCCACAGGGACCAGCCAACAAAGGAAAAAGATTATAGACGAGCATGGCAACTCCCCTGAGTCTTTAGTTATGATGTGGCCACACCGAGTTGGTGCGCCCGAAACAAACAGCGCTGGCTTCCATAGAGAAAGTACCGGTAAATCCTACCATGAAACCGCGCCAACTTGAGCCTGCCCAGCCGCTAGGCACCTCGCTAACTTGGCGAACCACGCCTTCTCTGCCGCTGGAATCCTCATAAATCGACCGCAAACCATGCGGCTCGCTCAGGCGCTGGTTTTTCGGGAGGGGCCGGTAGGGTCGCTTCGGCTGATTGTGCAGAATGCGCCGCGACAGCGGATAATGGCGGCGTTACAGCGGAGCTGGCAGGCGATACCGCGCAAGCATCAAGAAACTGGCGAATATCCTCCAGGCACTTGCCGCATTCAATGCCGACCCCGAAGCGGACGCTGAGGTCTCCGATAGTGCGCACACCTTGCTCGAATGCCTGGCGGATCTGTTGATCGGTAATCGACTTACACATGCATAGATACATGACGGCTTCCTCCCCACCCTCCAAGATGGTTTTCGGTTTGCTCACGATTTCGATTGCAGTATAGACCCTGTTGGGACATAGTTCGGCCGCGAAAGCCGCTGATCACCAAAACGGCTCCAGCAGACACCGAGCCATGAACAACGTAGCAACGCACCACATGATCCGCGACACCCGCCATAGTCTGGCGATCCACTTTAAATTCGCGCAACACCGCACCCCTCAAACCGGCCGATGCCTGCACAAGACCGTTTGATCGTTCTGATTCCCGCGTTCAACGAAGAACCTACGATTGGTGCCATTGTCAGCCACGTCAAGCGGCGCTGGCATTGCCCGGTAGCCGTGATCGATGATTGCAGTACTGACCGCACTGCCCAGGTCGCCCGTGCCGCCGGTGCCATCCTTCTACCCCTGACCCTCCAACTCGGCGCTTGGGGCGCGATGCAAACCGGTTTGCGTTATGCCCTACGGCAAGGTTATCGCACCGCTGTCACGCTGGATGCTGATGGCCAGCACGACCCGGATAGTATTGGTGAGCTTTTACAACCTCTAGCGGCCGGCCACGCCGATGTCGCCATCGGTGCCTTCCCCGAACGCGCCAGCCGTGCCCGGCGGATCGCTTGGTCGTATTTTCGCTGGCTAACCGGTCTACAACTGGAAGATATTACTTCCGGTTTTCGTGCTTACAATCACGCAGCCATCAGTGTACTCGCCGCCCCAGAAGCGAGCTTGCTCGATTATCAAGATGTCGGTGTGCTCTTAATCTTGCGCCGCCGAGGGTTACGGACCATTGAGGTGCCGGTTGCCATGCAACCACGTACGCAAGGCGCGTCGCGGGTTTTTCGCTCCTGGTGGCTGGTGGGACAATACATGTTGCAAACGAGCGTCCTGTGCCTTGCGCGTATCGGCCACGGCCATTTATCACGCTCTACCGACGATTGAGCTTTAATTCATGATCACATATCAAGTCACCTCCATGGTGATTGGGGCTTGCATCGCTGCCGTGATCCTTTGGCTAGTCCGGCGGGATCACTTGCATGGGCCTTACGCCATCTGGTGGATGGGAGCCGCCGTTACGGTAGGTGGACTGGGATTTTTCCCTCAACTCTTTGATTACTTAGCAATTTATGCGGGGATTCGATACCCCCCTATTCTGGCTATTGTGCTGGCTTTAGGGCTGTTGATTCTCAAGATCCTAACGATGGATTTGGAGCGGTCCCGACAAGAGCGCTTAATTCGGCGTTTGGCGCAACGACTGGCGATGCTGGAAGCGGGTGAGCCATTAAAGTCCACTGAAATGGCCGAGCCAAACACGGAACAGCGGTCGGAACATCCATCTGACTCTTCAGCAAGCGCTGTTCGAACCCCGTGATGCGCGTCCTGCACGTCGGTAAGTACTATCCACCATTCGCCGGTGGCATGGAACGCTTTCTGGCCGACTTGTTGCCTGCACTGCAAGCTCAGGGTATCGCCACCGCCGCGCTCGTACACGATGAACGGCGTGATCGCTGGGGACAGCGGCCAGGGCCAGTTGATGCGCCCGCTATTTACCGTGCCCCCTGTCATGGCCAACTACTCTATGCACCGCTCAGCCCGGCGTTTCCCTTCTGGCTCCAGCGCGCCATCCGCGAATTCAGGCCCGATCTGCTGCATCTACATCTCCCGAACACCTCGGCCTTCTGGGCGTTATTGATGCCTGCGGCTCGTCGTTTGCCGTGGGTGGTTCATTGGCACGCTGATGTCGTGGCCTCCATGATCGATACACGTCTAGCCACCGCGTATCGACTCTATCGACCATTCGAGCAGCGCCTATTGGCTATCAGCAAAGCCATCATCGCCACATCACCGACTTATTTGGCGGCAAGTGCTGCTTTGATGCCGTGGCGAGACCGTTGCCATATCACTCCACTTGGACTGGATGCAAACCGCATCGCTACGCCTGACCCCGCCATGCAACAACGTGCAGCAGCACTCTGGGGACAAGCGGCTTTTCGCGTCTTGGCCATCGGCCGTTTAACGTATTACAAAGGCCACGACGTCCTGATCCGGGCAGTCGCCGAACTAGCGGAGAGCCGAACGCTGATCGTTGGCACTGGCGATCAGCGCGACCGGCTGAGGGCACTAATCGACTCGCTCAGTCTCGGCAACCAGGTGCTACTGCCGGGTTTTCAAACGGAAGCAGATCTTAATGCGCTGCTGGAAAGTTGCGATGTGTTGTGCCTGCCGTCGCTGGAACGCACGGAAGCGTTCGGCCTGGTCTTATTAGAAGCAATGCGCTTTGGCAAACCAGTCATAGTCAGCGACATTGCCGGATCGGGGGTTGGATGGGTGGTGCGTGCAGCAGGCCATGGTTTGTTGGTGCCAACTAACGACCCGGTAGCCCTGGCCGTCGCACTACGCCAGATGCAGTGCGGCTCCAAGCTCCGCCAACAGCTAGGCCGTGCTGGGTCTATTGCACTGACCGAACAATTCGACATCCAGCCAGTCGCCGCCAAAGTCAGCGCCTTATACCGGCAAGTCCTCATCCATCGTTGAGTGTTCCGCTGTAGGGAACAGAGCCAGTACTCCCCTCGCCTAGGCGCGGAGGAATCCAGACAGTGAGCACCCAAAACAAAAGCGCCGGGACAACATGCATGAATACCCGATTGATGCTGGTGTATTGCGCCGCCCACTGCTGAGCATCAGTGCAAAAAAACAAGACGAACAGCATCAACCCACAAGATCCGACGAAAACAGCCATCACCCGCCGCCAACGCTCTGCCCACAACTTCGGCACCGCGATGACGAGAGAGACCAGCACCAAATACCAAAGCAAATGCCAGTTAGCTAAAACAAAAAAATTCTTCCACACCGGACCCCAAGTACCGCGATAGCCCAAGGCGAACCGCCCCAAATAGGGCACTTCAATTAAATCCGGTCGCAACGTAAAGTGACCCAGGCCAGGGATATTGAAAGCCATCCCCCCCAACCACCACCAAGCGATGGCCAAGATCATCACTACGCCGGCGAACACTCGTAATGGCCGCCCTCTCAACCAAACCACCAACAGCGCCGGTACAAACATCGCAAGCCATACTGTCCCTTCCAGTTTGATGAGAGGGCAAGCGAGTGCCAGCAGCAACGCTAAAACCCCTTGCCGGCGGTCAGCGGTACGCACCCATTGAAAGAAGGCAATAGCCGCCAAACTAAATGCCGCCGCCATCCACAGATCGGCATAACCAGCCAGGGCTATATGGGTATCCAAGATAGGCAAGGACAATAGCAACCAAGTAAATAGCAAGGCGGCCAATGGGGTGGCACCCCACAACCGTACCTGACCGTAAAAACCCAGGCCCAAAGCCAGCGCAGCCCCAAGCCATGGCAGGTTAGCTATCGTCTCCTGCCAGTTGCCAAAGGCCAGCGTCGGCCATGATGCCAATAATGAAACCGTGATCGGATAAGCCCATGCTTCGACGGTATAAACAGCGGGGGCAGGATCGGCGAGCCATTGTTGAGGAGTGACGAAGGGTGCCCATTGCCGCAGTTCAACCCAGACTTTCGACCGAACTGCCCAGTTTGTCCAGGCATCCCATGGATAGAGTGGGCGCCACCAAATCTCCAACGCCAGTCCCGTCACGCGCCAAAGCAACCAACTGAGAAGCAAGGCAAATACGATCCGCTGCCAAAGCGGTTGCTGACTCCAACGCTTACCGAAAAACGCAAAATGCCCAGCAACACCACCCCGGTACCACAGCCACCAACCCCCCGCTGCGCCCAGCACGATCAGCTCTATGAGAGGATCACTGAAATCGGGTGCAAAACCGGCCACAGCCTGCAACCGTAAAAAAAAAGTAACCGTCAGTAACCCCAAGATATAGCCATAACCCAACGCCAGCGGCCAAAGCCCAGCAGGCGGTGCATCGCGCCAAGCGCATCGAATCCACAAGGCACCAACAGCCCAAGGCAACCCCAGCGCTAAACCCACCAACCACCATCCCACTGCGCTCACTCCCCTAAAACGCGCAGCACCGCGCCCAATTCCGCTGCGTATAGTCGTTCAGCCGGTAATTGCCCACCGCCTGCCCACATCAGCAGCCGACGCTCGCGGTCATAGCGCACACCGGGCAAAGGGGATAGGATCAGAACGTAATCGCCGGGACGGGCCGTACCGACAGCAGGTGGCTGTAAGAATCCCATGTAGCCGTTATGCGGTAATAAATGGTAACGGGCGCGCCCTGCCCAATAACCGCCTGGGGTTGTGCTGACGATAAACAGGCGCCGAACTGGTTCCCTGGGAAGCCGCCGACGCACTTCAAGCAAAAATTGATAAAACTCGCCTTCCGCGCCTGCCAGTGTCCGCTCATCTCCGGTCTTGCCAGCAAAAAGAGTCTCGGTTTTCACCAAACGCTGGCTCAAATCCCATTGCCAGCGCACATCCAACACCAGCCAACCGAGCAGAAACAGTGCCGCATACGACTTCCATGCGCCTAGCGCACGCGGTGTCTGTCCGAAGAGAGCCAAAAAAACCATACTAAATCCGACCCAAAGCGCGACGATCAGCACAGGAGGAAACAGGGCATCCAACGGTGCGCCTGCGGTGAAATTGATCGAGCGCTGGCTCCAATCCTCGAAAGCGGTCCATTCGGTCAGCGCCATGCGGGCAAGCTCCGCCACCCCCAACATCTTTGGCACCAATTCCAAACGGCGAACCACCAGTGGTCGGGCGAGAGACCCCTGTATAACCAAACCTATCACAGCGATCCGCCCGCGCCAGCTCGGTTGTGTGGCTAAATCGAAGGTACCGCTCGCCGCTCCGACCACGGGCAGCAGCACCTCACGCACCGTATCCGGTTCAGCCAGGGTGCTCCAGATCAGTCGTAGCTTATGACCGGATTCCAGGCCATCCACCTGCCAAGACACTCGATGATAGATCGATGCCCGCACCATGCGGGCCGAACCTTGCACCGAACTCAACCCTTGCGCGCCAGATTTGCGAATCTCCAAACCAGCCGGGGTTTGGCCACCCTCGCCACGGGCCAATTGCAGGGCTTCCCCAGCAAGCACCACCGGTGGCATAACCTCCTCCAGCCCCCCAGCCCGATAGAACAGCACCAGCACAAGGGCCGTTGCCAAGAAACCGCACACCGTAGCCGCGATAACTCGACCCACTGGCCTTAATCGGTCTGCCATCCATGACGATTGCATGATCCAACTCATCCCTGCAATCCACTTTCTTTGCAATACCGCACCAACGTCCAAGCGGGCCGATACCCTAGCTCCACCTCGATCCGGCTAGAATCGTAGCACGCCCATCCCAATAGCTTATCCACCATTGCATGAACCTTCCGATCCGCGCGCCCGGCTAGCCGCAACAACCCATCCGCCAAGGCTGCGATACTATAAATCGCCTTGGCTGGCACGGTATAGCTGATCAACGGTCGCCCTAGCGTCTCCCGGAGGATGAGGGACAACTCCCGCCCTGAATAGGGTTGGCCATCAGTCACAAAATACGTTTTACCGGCAGCCACAGGATGAGCGGCCCCAAGCAACATCGCTTGAACAACATCATCGACATGCACCAATGAGCGCCGGTTACCCGTTTCCGGTAATGGTGGCAACCAGCCGCGCCGTGCGGCCGCGATCAGCCGCGCCAGATTGGCTTTCATCCCCGGCCCATACACCAGCGCGGGTCGTAGATTGACAGTATGGAATCCATGCTCATGCCCCAAGGCGGTCAACCGCTCCTCGGCCGCTCGTTTCGCACAGCCATAAGGCGTCTGGGGCTGCATATCCCAACATTCATCGACGCAATGCGAACCTGGATCAGCCACTGCCTTGACCGTACTGAGAAACACCAAGCGCTCGACGCGGGCAGCCGCAGCGGCGATGAATAGGCGCACACTCCCCTCGAAATTTACAGCCCAATGGCGGGCGGAAAAATCCGCCACGCCATCTGCGTCGGCATGAGCGAAACCGGCAACATGGAACACTGTATTGGCACCGGAACATGCCCGCGCCAAACTGGCCGGATCAGCAAGATCGCCAAAGACGATTTCAACCCCTTGCCAATCTGCTGGAAGCACACTAGAGGATCGGGTCATCACCCGCAAGTGCGCGCCTCGTGCCCGCAGCACTGCGACTAACCGTCTGCCGATAAAGCCAGTCGCGCCGGTAATTAAGACGGCGCGCTCATAGTAGAAATCGGGGCTTACCACCACCGCCACCCATGCCGATTGAAAAACAGTGCGGCGGCACGCAGAAACAAGCCAACATGGCGCAGCCCCTTGCGCGCAGCATGACCACCCAGATGGACGATACGAACTTTGGGCACCCGCGCCAGGCGGGCCACGCGCGCCAGCCGCAGACTCAAATCGAAATCCTCGAAGTACAGAAAATATTCTGGACGAAACCCGCCGACCCGATCCAACGCCTCACGTCGGCATAGCATGAAGCAACCACTGGCGATGGACGGGTCCCATAAGACCGTATCACCCAACTGGTCGCGCAGCTCGTAACGGTCCAAGCGAGCCTGAAAGCGGCGCCGAATCCACAGCGGTGCAAAACCACGTAACGCCAAATCGAAGACAGCCGGGTAGTTTTTGCATAAATACTGCGGCTGGCCGCTACCATCGTGTGCTACAGGGGCTACTAGGCCCGCTTCGGGATAAGCGGCCAGAAACGCCAATCCTTCGCTAAGCGCGTCCTCTTCCAGCAACACATCCGGGTTCAGCACCAAATGAAAATCCCCGGCGGATCGCGCCAGCGCGAGGTTGTGGCCGGCCCCATAGCCCACGTTACCATGACCACTCAGCAGATCTAGCTCCGCCGCCGGCGAGGCCGTAACCAGCAAACGTTGCAGCGGCACAAGCCAGTCGGAACCAGGGCCGTTATCCACTAACACCAATCGCGCCTGCGCCAATAGTCCTTGCTCCCGAGCGTGCGCCAGCGCCCGATCCAGCCGCTCTAGCACCGTCACCAACATCGGCATGTCCGGCGCGTAAGTGACGATGGAAATAGCCAGCGAATTCACAGTTTAGTCCCGCCAATGCCGACGCAGCCCGGACCATACGCGCTCCCGCCAAGAACGCCGCAACCCATGGATCTCGGCAGCCTGTGCATCAATCCGCGCACGCAGCTCATTCAATTGATTTTCCAGATCGATTCGACCTGCCGACTGCGTAGATAACATAGCCTCCAATTCCCTGTTGCTTGCGGAGGTGGTGGCCACAGCGGCTGTCAATTCGTTGTTGCGAACGGTCAAGTGTGTGTTGGTCGCCTGCAATGCCTCTACTTGCTGACTTAAAACCGCTTGGGCTGTCTCTGCGTCCCGGCGCGGAATGCAATGCTGAACCAGTGCCAAATAATCGAGCGACATCGGCCATGAAAACTCCACGGCGAGTTGGCCACCTGCCTGCAATCCTACCAACGTCACTGCCGGGACCGGCAATTCCAAATGCGGATCTTCTCCAGCCAGGAATAACACCACCTCATTGGAAGACAAACCAGACTCGACGATGACCAACTGCCGGCTAGGCTGGGTCGCTAAGCTTTCGCGGTGGCCGTCCCAACGCCAAAGCAACTGCCCGGCGTCATCGTGTAACACCAAGCCATACAAGCGCATCAAGCCCGGCCGATCAGCAAAATCGAGCCGTAACGCTTGAATTGGCCCTGCCAAGGCAGGAATGGGCAGCGTTAAACTCTGCCGTTCCGCCCCCATTTGACCCCAGGTCGCGCTGCTCGCGTCGGCCTGATAATCGGCCCCTGATAGCCGCCAAAACAACTGGCAAGCAAAGCGCAATTCTGGCGGCGGGCAGCGCAATAGCGGCCCTGGGGATTCATCTACTGGGCCGGTGATATTGGCAGAGACGATAAACTGATAGACCAGTGCGTCAGGTCGGCCAAGCAATGCCCGAATCAACGCGGGCGGTAACGCATCAAGGCAGCGTTCAGTAAATTCGGACTGGTGGAGTTCACAGATCGCGGCATCGACCGCCACCGCTTGCAAGCCGGCCTCTTCCAGCAATCGCAGCAGCGAGCGCAAAGTAAAAAACCGCAGATGGGTTGCATCAAGCAAGCCTTCCGGCCGGTAGCGAAACTCCCCCGCCAGCAATTCGGCGATGAGACCGGCATGGGCTACGTTCGGAACAGATGCGAGAACCTGTCCATTCGGAGCCAGCAATCCTGGCAACTGGCCGAGCAAATTGGCGGGCCAGCGCAGATGCTCCAGAATATCGGCGCAGATGATGAATTCGTAGTGACAATCGCCAAAATACTCAGCCAGATCAATCTGTTCAAGATCAACGCATTCGAGGCGACGGTACCAATGAGCCGCTTGCTCAACCGCTGCTTGCTGGTATTCAACGCCATCCACCGTACACCCAAGCTGCTCTACCAGATGACGGCCCAAGATACCGGGACCGGCACCCAGATCCAACACGACGCTACCCGGACGTACTAAACGGGCGAGCTTCGCCAGCGAATCCTGACCCTTGAGGTCCAACGGGCGATGATAAATGTGGTGGCTTAAAATTCCCCGACCCATCTCAGCTATCGCTTATCTCGCGCCCGCGCCAGAACAGCACCTAAAATGATGGCACCCCCCAGCAAAGCCAGTGGCCCTGGCGTCTCTCCCAACAGCAGGAAGACCCAAACCGGATTCAGCACCGGTTCGATCATGGGAATCAAAATACCTTCAACGGCACGCACATGGCGTAGCGCGAAAGCGTACATCACGTAAGGCAGCCCCAGTTGCACGACACCGAGTAGCACGAGTCCAACCCAACCGGTAACATCCGGCAGCGACTGAAACATAAAAGGCAATCCAATTAAAGCGGCTAAAAGATTGCCAAGCACCAACGCGGGAATGGCCGACTGGTCACGATGGCGGCGCAGAAACAGCGTCAGCCATCCAAAACAAAAACCGCTGACCAGCGCAACACCGTTCCCGAGATAGCCCTGAAAGCTCAGCTCATCGCCGAAAAACAGCAGCATTCCGAGCATGATCACCGCCAGACTTAGCCAGTCGTTCCGCCGGGTCGGCTCGCCCAGAAACCAGGGACTAAACAGCGCCACATAAACAGGAGCGGTATATTGCAGGAGAATGGCATTGGCCGCCGTGGTGAGTTTGTTGGCAACCACGAACAGCACCACAGTTCCTGCATAGGCGACCGCTGCGCCAATCTGCTCGAATGACCCGTTAAATTGTAATTCGTGGCGGAAAACCAGCACCATAATAGCCGCGCCAATCAGGCTGCGCATCCCAGCGATGGCCAGCGGATTCCAGTCAACCCACTTGATCAGTAACCCCCCCAGACTCCACAGCAGCGCCGTTACCAACAACATCAGCACAGCGCGGCGGTGGGTTAAACTGGCGACTGCTGTCGCAGAGGTCGAATGCTCAGGCGTTACGCTCATTCGCCGCCCAAATAGGCGTTGCGGACTTCCGGGTTGGCCAATAGTGCATCGGCGCGATCTTCCAGCACGATCCGGCCGACCTCCATGACATACCCGCGATGCGCCAGCTTCAACGCAGCACGGGCGTTCTGTTCGACCAAGACAATCGTCACACCCGCTTCATTGATTTCCCACAAAGTTTGGAAGATCGCCTTGACTAATAATGGTGCCAAGCCAAGGCTAGGCTCATCCAGCAGCAGAATGCGCGGGTTGGCCATCAAGGCCCGGCCAATGGCCAGCATTTGCTGCTCGCCACCACTTAAGGTGCCGGCCAACTGGTTATGGCGCTGGGCCAATACCGGAAACAGCTCGTAAATCCATTGCAAAGTTTTAGCGATTTTGCCCGCATCGGTTTGCGAAAAAGCCCCTAAATTCAGATTTTCCCGCACGGTAAGGGTGCCGAACACTCGACGACCTTCCGGGGATTGAGCAATTCCCATCGCGACCAGGCGATGAGCGGGCAATTTATGAATCGGCTGTGATTCGAAGCGGATTTCCCCTTGTGCCGGGCGCAACAGGCCGCTGATTGTGCG
The DNA here is from genome assembly GCF_001051235.1 of Candidatus Competibacter denitrificans Run_A_D11. Classification (GTDB taxonomy): domain Bacteria; phylum Pseudomonadota; class Gammaproteobacteria; order Competibacterales; family Competibacteraceae; genus Competibacter_A; species Competibacter_A denitrificans. Next base: position 20,120 of record NZ_CBTJ020000032.1, read on the forward strand.
CAAGGTGGTAGTTTTACCGGCGCCGTTGGCTCCAAGGATGGTGACGATCTCGCCTTGCCGCACTTGCAGGTTGATCCCGTGCAATGCTTCGACATTCCCGTAGCGGACGTGTAGATCTTCGGCTTCTAGCAACATGGGTTTGGGCTAACTGTTTCATCGTCAATGGCGGCAACAGCGACAGGCTGAGGAATCAGCGCTGCTGGAATTGCTCGAAACACCAACATCAAAATGTTCAAGCGCCGATTATCCTACCGCGTGCGCTAGCCGATGTCCCGCATCGTAGTCATTTCGTAGCAAAGAACCGGCGCAAAAAAGCATCGGCCCTTCTCTATCTTAGGGTAGAAAAGGGCCGATCAGCCGACGCTCCGGCTATCCCTTAAGGTGTGTTACCCCATCGCCAGCAACAAAGCGTTCAAGCGCTTCACAAAACTGGCTGGGTCTTCCAACTGACCACCTTCCGCCAACACTGCCTGCTCGAACAGCAGATTGGTCAAGTCACCAAAGCGACTGGCATCACTCTCGCTCTTAAGACGGCCGACCAGCGGATGCTGAGGATTCAGCTCCAGATAGGGCTTGCTCATCGGCACATTCTGGCCGGCGTCGCGCAGCATTCGTTCCAGATGGGAACTGAGCGCGTGTTCGTCCACCACCAGACAAGCCGGCGAATCGGTCAGACGAGTCGAAACCCGCACCTCTTTGACCTGATCGCCCAGCACCTCCTTGACCTTCGCCAGCAAGTCCTTGTGCTGATCCTCCGCCTGTTTTTGCTCCTGTTTTTCCTCTTCCGAGGCGATCTTGTCCAGATCCAACGCGCCCTTGGCGACCGATTGGAAATGCTTGCCGTCGAACTCATTGAGGTGCGACATCAACCACTCATCCACGCGGTCGGTCAGCAGCAACACTTCCAGGCCCTTCTTGCGGAAGATTTCCAGGTGCGGGCTGTTTTTGGCGGCGGCGAAGCTTTCCGCCGTAATGTAGTAAATCTTGTCCTGACCGTCTTTCATCCGGCTGATGTAATCGCTCAGGGTCACGATCTGATCGGAGCTGTCGGTGTGAGTCGAGGAGAAGCGGAACAGCTTGGCGATCTGCTCACGGTTGCCGTAATCCTCCGCCGGGCCTTCTTTGAGCGCTCGGCCGAATTCCTTCCAGAATTTGCCGTATTTCTCGGCGTCGTTTTGCGCTAGATCTTCCAGCAGCCCCAGCACTTTCTTGACCGAACCGGCGCGAATGCCGTCCACCACCTTGCTGCTTTGCAGGATTTCGCGGGAGATATTCAGCGGTAGATCGTTGGAGTCGATCACCCCACGCACAAACCGCAGGTAACGCGGCATCAGATGGTCTGCATCGTCCATGATGAACACCCGTTGCACGTAGAGCTTGACGCCGTGGCGCTGCTCCCGATCCCACAGGTCAAACGGCGCACGGCCGGGCAGGAACAACAGCGAGGTGTATTCCAGCTTGCCCTCAACCCGATTGTGGGTCCAAGCCAACGGGTCCTCGAAATCGTGACCAACGTGCTTGTAGAACTCTTTGTATTCCTCTTTCGTGATCTCTTGCTTGGGCCGCGCCCATAGCGCCGCTGCCTGATTGATACGCTCGTCCTCGATTTGAGGGGGCGCATCCTTATCTTCGCTGTACTTCTGCACCGGCATGATGACCGGCAAGGTAATGTGATCGGAATATTTGGTAATGATCGAGCGTAACTGCCACTCGTTCAGCAATTCGGCCTCGTCCTCGCGCAGATGGAGAGTGACCTCAGTACCGCGCGCCGCTTTATCAATATTTTCAAGCGTGTAGTCACCCTCGCCGCTGGATTCCCACAACACACCGTGCTCTGGCCCCAAACCGGCGCGGCGGGTGCGCAGGGTCACCTTGTCGGCGACGATAAAGCTGGAATAGAACCCGACACCGAACTGGCCAATCAGGTTGGCGTCCCTGGCTTGGTCGCCGGTCAGCTTTTGCATGAACTGGCGAGTGCCGGAGCGGGCGATGGTGCCGATGTTGTCGATGACTTCCTGCCGATCCATGCCGATGCCGTTATCGGCGACGGTGATGGTACGGGCATCCTTGTCGAAACTGACCCGGATTTTCAGATCGGGGGCCTTTTCGTACAGCGCACCATCGGTCAACGCTTCGAAACGCAACTTGTCGCAGGCATCCGAGGCGTTGGAGATCAGTTCGCGCAGAAAAACTTCTTTGTGGGAATACAGGGAATGCGCGACCAGGCGCAACAACTGCTGTACTTCGGCTTGAAAACCAAGGGTTTCCTTGCGGGCTTCGACGGTCATGGGTAACGGACTCCTGGATGATAGAATTTGAGGTTTAAACCCCAATATGCGGACGAACAGTGGGATTTCAAGGCAGTAGCATTTCCCGATCCAGCAGGTTGGATTAAGCTGCTTACGATCCTATCTCACAGGAGCTTCACCGTGTCCCAAGTGCAAACTAAAAGTTTTTTTAGCGCCGATGATTACTTGGCTTTGGAAGAACACAGTCCTGAAAAGCATGAATATCTAGCCGGTGAAATTTTCGCAATGGTCGGCGCAACCGACGCCCATGTAACGATCACAATGAATTTGGCTTTTTTGCTACGCCCCCACGTCCGCGGCCGACCTTTCCGGGTCTACATGCTCGACATGAAACTCCGTGTAGAGACCGCTGACGCCTTCTTCTATCCCGACCTACTGGTGACTTGCACCCCGGAAGATCATGCGTCGCCGCGCTTCAAGCGCCAGCCCACCGTGTTGGTCCAAGTGTTATCCAAAACGACCGCTGCGTTTGATCGGGGCCAGAAATTTGCCATTTACCGCCAGATACCGAGCTTGCGCGAATACGTTTTAATCGAGCAAGAACGCATGAGTGTGGAATGCTTTCGCCGTGACGAACGAGATCGGTGGGTATTACAAAGTTACGGCCCCGGCGACCGGGTGGAATTGTCGAGCCTGGAGTTCAGCAGCCCTATCGAGGCGCTTTATGAAGATGTGGCGCTGCCAGAAAATCCCGACGAACCTTGGCGGTTGTCCGAAGAAAAGCCGGAGTGAACGGACAGCCATGCCCTACTCGAACGCCAAGCCTTCATGCCGCAACAGCCAGCGTTTAATCGCCAGCGGATCGCCCTTTACTTCCCCTGCGTAACCGCCTAACCCCTGCCGGCTCACCACCCGATGGCAGGGAATTAGAATTGGTATCGGATTACTCCGGCACGCCCCGCCGATGGCGCGAGGAGCGGTATCCAGTCGCTGCGCCAGTTCGCCATAGCTCAGCACAGAACCTGTCGGAATCGCTTGCAGAGCCACCCACACTCTCTGTTGAAACGCCGTCCCAGCCGGGGCCAGTGGCACATTGAATGAGGCGAGCGGATGGTGAAAATAGGCGATCAACTGGGTTACGACAGCCTCGGTCGCCGCATTCACCGGCGCCTGTTCGGCAGCATCGGCTGGCAAATAATCCAGCGCGCTCACCGCCTTATCGCTCATGCGAATACCGATGCGGCCCATCGGCGTGGCAATGACCGCCTGATAATCACCGCTCCCGTTCATATTCAATCCTCGCGCGGAACGAAGCTCAACCAGTCGCGGCTGGCGTCGCCGTAAACGATGAAGTAGGGATTCAACAACGATTCGTGGGTATTGTAGCGCAACGCTTCGCCGGTCTCCGCCGACACCACCCGGCCACCCGCCACTTCGACGATAGCTTGCGCGGCGGCGGTATCCCATTCTGAGGTCGGTCCAAAACGTGGATACACGTCCGCTAAGCCTTCCGCCACCTGGCAGAATTTGAGGGAGCTACCGATGGTGACCAGTTCATACGCCCCCAGCTTGGCGGCGAATTGTTGCAACTTCGGCCCGCCGTGGGATTTGCTGCCGACTACGCGCACCGGTTCACCGAGCCGCAATGGCTTAATAGTAATCGGTTGCGGTGGCTGCCCCGGTTCCTCCCGAAACGCGCCATCACCACGCGCAGCGGAGTAACACACGCCAGTCACTGGCACCCTCACCACCCCGAATACCGGTTCGTGCTCCTCGATGAAGGCGATGTTGACGGTGAATTGGCCGTTGCGCTGGACGAATTCCTTGGTGCCATCCAGCGGGTCCACCAACCAATAGCGCCGCCAGTTCGACCGCTCGGAAAAAGGTACAGCCGCCGATTCCTCGGACAGCACCGGAATATCAGGCGTCAAATTTTGTAAGCCGGCGACGATGACGCGATGCGCGGCCAAATCAGCGACGGTCAGCGGACTGTTGTCATCCTTGGCAGTGACATCAAAGGCGGTCGCGTAAATCTCCAGAATCTGCTCGCTGGCTTCTGCCGCTAACGCCCGCACAGGCTCAAGCCAAGCAGACCATTCATCGCGCATCGCTGTTTTCTCCGGCTATAAAACGCGAAAGGGCGATCTGGAAGGATCGCCCCGCTCGTTAAATCTGGGATTGAATTAGGAAAGCTTTTCCTTGATACGGGCCGCCTTGCCTTCCAGACCACGCAGATAGTAAAGCTTGGCGCGGCGCACGTCGCCCCGTCGCTTCACGGTGATATCGGCAATAGCCGGGCTGTAGGATTGAAACACCCGCTCCACACCTTCACCGTGAGAAATCTTGCGCACGGTAAAGGCCGAGTTCAGCCCTCGGTTGCGCTTGGCGATCACGATGCCCTCGAACGCCTGCAAGCGCTCGCGGTTGCCTTCCTTCACCTTGACCCGCACCACCACAGTATCACCGGGACCAAAGTCCGGGATTTCACGGTTCATCTGTTCTTTTTCAAAGGCTTCAACCAGTTTGCTCATCACACTACGCTCCACGTTGCTCCGTGAGATCCCCGGCCACGCCGGCCTTCTCCACTCTCTTTTGATATTCGCGAATAAAATCATCCAACAACATCTGCTCAGCGGCATCCAACACCCGCTGCGCTAGCAATTCTGGCCGCCGTAGCCAGGTTCGGCCCAGGGACTCACGCCGACGCCAGCGGGCAATAGCAGCATGATCGCCACCCAATAACACCGCCGGTACGCGCCGACCGTCGATTTCCTCAGGGCGGGTATAGTGCGGGCAATCCAACAGACCATCCATAAACGAATCCTGTTCGGCCGACTCGCTATCGTTCAACGCCCCCGGCAACAACCGGGCCAGCGCATCAATCAACACCAACGCCGCCAGCTCACCACCGCTCAGCACGTAATCGCCGATGGACCATTCATCATCCACCTCGGTCTCGATCAGGCGCTCGTCAATCCCTTCATACCGGCCAGCCAGCAAAATCAGTCGATCTTCCTGTGCCAGTTCCCGCACACCGTCTTGATTGAGCGGCCGGCCCTGTGGGCTTAAGTAAATCGTCTTGCCGCTTGGTTCTACCGCTTGTCTAGCCCGCCGCAGCGTATCGCGTAGCGGCTGCACCTTCATCACCATTCCTGGTCCACCACCATAAGGCCGGTCGTCCACTGTGCGATGACGGTCGTGGGTCTCCGCGCGAGGGTCCCAGGTCGTGACCGTCAACAGCCCGCGTTCGACTGCTCGGCCGGTAACCCCAAACCGTAATAGCGTTTCAACCATTTCAGGAAACAGGGTCACTACATCTACACGCACGACGACATTCCTCGCTACACCCCTTGCCAACGACGGCATCGGGACCGAGCAAGCAGCACACCCCTAGAAGTCCGGGTCCCAATCCACTCGCAGCAAGCGCTGCGCGAAATCAATTTCGACGACGACCCTATCCCGGACAAAGGGGATCAGTCGCTCTCGCTCACCTTGCACGACCATCACATCGTTGGCGCCGGTCGCGAATAAATACTTGATGGTTCCCAAGTCGATGCCGTCCATGGTTGCCACCCGTAACCCTTCCAAATCCACCCAGTAATATTCACCAGGCTTCGGTGGGGTCAACTGTGCGCGCCGCACGGCGATCTCGCTCTGGATCAAGGTGGCCGCCTGGTCCCTGTCATCGTAACCGGCGAACTTCAGTACTACTCCTTCGCCATGCGCACGACTTGCCTCAACCTGGAACGGCTGCCATTCTCCCTGTTGCCGTAAAAACAACGGGTGGTAGCGCGTGATCCCTGCTCGAGGCTGGGTCTCGGAAAATACCCGCACCCAGCCCTGCACACCGAACAATCCGGAAATCCGCCCCAAAATCACCCAATCCGACATCGCGGCAAAGCGGAGTGACGAGGGGATAACGGGTTATTGAACTTGGTGCTTGCCGGCCTCGGCGATCAGGCTGACGACTCGCTCCGAGGGCTGGGCACCGTTGTTCAACCAGTACTGCACACGCTCTTGGTTGAGGCTTAAGCGCTGTTCCTTACCGCTGGCGATGGGGTTGAAAAAACCGATGCGTTCAATATAGCTGCCGTCGCGCCGGTTGCGGCTGTCGGTTACAACGACGGTATAAAAAGGGCGCTTCTTGGCGCCGCCGCGCGACAGGCGGATGGTAACCATACGCTATGAATACCTCTTGCGAATTCTGATACGAAAAGCTGCCCACGCGGGGCAGCCGGACGAAGCGGAGAATAATAACTGAAATCGGGTACGTTTGGAACCGATGTATAGCTGTTCGATTCTGTCAGGGCTTCTAGGGCTTGATGGGCGGTAAGCTACCCATCGGCAATCGCCCTTGCAGACCGCGCAACATCTTCATGAAACCCCCACCCTTCATCTTCTTCATCATCTTTTGGGCCTGATCAAACTGCTTCAAAAGCCGGTTCACATCCTGAATTTGGTTACCGGAACCGGTTGCGATCCGCCGCTTACGTGACCCTTTGATAATGTCCGGAAACCGACGTTCCTGGGGCGTCATCGAGTTGATTATCGCTACCAGACGCTTGACTTCCTTGTCAGCAGCCTGATCCTTGAGAGCGGCCGGCGCAGCGTTGAAACCTGGCATTTTATCCAGCAAGCTGGCAATTCCGCCCATCTTGAGCATCTGTTCCATTTGCTCGCGAAAATCCTCCAGATCGAAACCTCGGCCTTTTTGAACCTTCTGCGCCAACTTAAGGGCTTTTTCTTTGTCAACCTTCTGTTCCATCTCCTCAACCAGGCTCAATACATCGCCTTTGCCGAGGATTCGGGACGCGACCCGCTCAGGATAGAACGGCTCCAAAGCCGCCGTTTTCTCGCCCACTCCGAGAAATTTAATTGGCTTGCCGGTGATCTGGCGGATGGACAGGGCAGCGCCGCCGCGCGCGTCGCCATCCGTCTTAGTCAGTACCACACCGGTCAGCGGTAAGTTCTTGTCGAATGCTTGGGCAGTGACGGCCGCGTCCTGACCGGTCATGCTGTCAACCACAAACAGCGTTTCAATCGGATCGAGCACGGTGTGAACCCGCTGGATCTCCGCCATCATCTCCTCATCGATGTGCAGCCGACCGGCGGTATCGACGATCAGCACCTCCATGGCGTGAAGGCGGGCATAGTCCAACGCTTGACGGGCAATGGTTTCTGGTGCTTGATCTGAGGTACTGGGAAAAAATTCCGCGCCAACCTCGCCGGCCAATTTGCGTAACTGTTCGATGGCGGCGGGCCGGTATACATCGCAACTAACCACCATGACCTTTTTGCGCTGGCGCTCCTTGAGCCAACGAGCCAACTTGGCAACGCTGGTGGTCTTGCCGGAGCCTTGCAGGCCGGCCATGAGCACCACTGCCGGCGGTTGCACACGCAGGTTCAACTCGGCGTTGGCCTCACCCATCACACCGATCAATTCCTCGTGAACGATCTTGATCAGCACTTGACCAGGCGTCAGGCTCAGCAAGACTTCCTCACCGATGGCTCGTTCGCGGACCCGGTTGATGAACTCGCGCACTACCGGTAGCGCCACGTCAGCTTCCAACAGCGCCATGCGAACCTCGCGCAGCGCGTCCTTGATATTGTCCTCAGTCAGGCGACCTTGGCCGCGCAAATTCTTGACGGTGCGCAACAGACGTTCGCTGAGATTTTCGAACATGCCGGATCAACCTTCGATGCTGTGGGAGTAGTACGATGAGAATGTGCGAATGTATGGATTATAGGGAAATTGGCCAAGAGAGCCATCGAAGCCACTAACGTACTTTAAGCGACTTCCGTTCCGTGCCATTATCCTCTGGAAAAACGCTCACGTCGCGGAATACATGATGAACGCGGTCATCGGTAGCTTGGCAGTCGCCCTTTATCTGCTGGCCGGAGGTTGGTTAACGTTGCGGCTGGCGCACGCCGGCGATAGCGGTGTTTGGCCCAGAAGCCGCCCTTTGGCTCTCGCTTGGGGAGCCATTATCCTGCACGCGATGGTTTTATCACGCACGGTGTTCGAACCTGTTGGCTTAAATCTTGGCTTTTTCAACGCGCTGTCTTTGACGGGTTGGCTGATCAGCGGGGTCATGTTAGCGGTCGCGCTGGTCCGCCCGGTCGAAAACCTTGGGGTCTTGGTGTTACCGTTTGGCGCGCTGACGCTGATTCTCGGTCTACTGTTTCCGTCCCAGCGCATCGTCGCCGATCCCAGCCAATGGCCGCTTGAACTGCACATCCTTATCGCTATCCTCGCCTATGCTTTGTTGGCGCTAGCAGCCGTTCAGGCGGTGTTGCTGGCCATCCAGGATCACCGTTTGCGCCACCGCCAACCTGGCGGTTTTCTACGCGCAATTCCGCCGCTAACAGCGATGGAAACACTGCTCTTTCAGATGCTTGGAATCGGCTTCGTCCTACTGACCAGTACCTTGATCAGCGGCTTTTTCTTTCTGGAAGATTTGTTCGCCCAGCACCTCGCACACAAAACAGTCCTCTCTTTGATCGCCTGGTGCGTCTTTGGCGTGTTGCTCTGGGGCCGTTGGCGCTTTGGCTGGCGCGGCCGCACGGCCATTCGCTGGACCTTGAGCGGTTTCGTTTTTCTGATGCTAGCGTTCTTTGGTAGTAAGCTGGTCTTAGAGCTGGTTCTGCGGCGCTATTAAGCTGGATTCGCTTGGCTTCTAACTCTTTCGGTTTTTGCTGCGGCAAGTCCAGATCAATGGTTGCTAACTGGCTAGCTCGGTAACGGTCTTGCGGCTTTCCGCACGCCATACCCAATCTTCAATCCCATTTTCTGGTCGATATTCCGCTACGGCTTCCTGCAAGATCAGGCGCACCAGAGGATAATCGAACCTGCGCCCGGCAGCATCCAACCGCTTTAGACAGTCGCTGATCGCCGACCAAGGTTGATGTTCCTCATGAGCACGACGAATCATCGGGTGCTCCGTCGGTAAATCGTCGGCATCAATCAATAACTCTTCGCGCAGCTTCTCGCCACTGCGTAGACCCGTGAACTGAATTTCGATGTCACCTTCAGGATGGGAGTCGTCGCGGATCGTCAAACCGGACAGCGCGATCATTCTCTGCGCCAAATCCAAAATGCGAACCGCTTCGCCCATATCGAGCAAAAACAGATCACCGCCTTGTGCTAGCGCGCTTGATTGGATCACCAACTGCGCTGCTTCGGGAATCGTCATGAAATAGCGCTCTACATCTGGATGCGTCACCGTCACTGGCCCACCTTTACGGATTTGTTCGCGGAACAAGGGAACCACCGAACCGGAAGAATCCAAGACATTGCCAAAGCGCACCATGCAAAACCGAGTGCCACCCCCCTCCCCGGCCAGACCCTGCAAGATGAGTTCGGCTAAGCGCTTGGTGGCGCCCATGACGTTGGTGGGGCGCACTGCTTTATCGCTGGAAACCAGCACGAAGGTTTCAACCTGCGCGGCGCTAGCGGCCTGAGCGGCATGTAAGGTGCCGAAAACGTTGTTATAGACTCCTTCGAGCGGATTACGCTCGACAATAGGAACATGTTTGTAGGCAGCGGCATGATAGACCGTTCTCACTTCGAAACTTTCCATCACCCCTTGTAACCGCTGTTGATGGAGCACCGAACCTAATAGAGGCACCAATTCAATGGGTGGCCATCCCATGTTGTCCAGCATCGCATTCAGCTCTTGCTCGATGCTATACAGCACGAATTCGGATCGCTCAAGTAGCACCAATCGACGAGGCCGCAATACCAGAATCTGCCGACACAGCTCGGCGCCGATGGAACCACCGGCACCAGTCACCATAACCGATTGACCGGTGACTCGCGCCCGCAAAAAAGCTTCATTGGGCTGTACGGAATCACGACCGAGGATATCCTGCACGTCGATTTCGCGGAATTCGTCAATGCGCCGCGCACCACTGGTCAATTCACCCAGGGTCGGCAACGCCATGACCCGTGCTGGCAAGCCAGCTAGCATCTCAAGGATTTCCCGGCGGCGGCGGTGGGAGGTGGAAGGCAATGCCAACAAAATCAGGCTGGCTTCGTGACGAGTGATCAAGCGATGCAATTTGGCGGGCGCCCAAACCTTCATACCCAGGACCACGCTACCCCATAGACGCGGATTGTCGTCAACGAACACCACCGGTTCAAAGCCACTGCCGTAGCGGAGCGCATTGACCAGTTGAGCACCCGCCTCACCCGCACCGTAGACGATCACTGGGGTGCGGGCGGTATTGGACCGAAACCGCCGGCGTAAATAACGGCGCAGTAGTAGCCGACCACCGCCCACCAACGCCGTCAACACCAGCCAACAGATCACCCAAGACGAGCGCGGTACTAACCCTTCACGCAAAAAGACCCAAACCGCCATCATCGCTAGGATACCGACACTTACCCCGAAGACGATGGTATAAAGCAAACTTTCGTCAGCATAGCGCAGAATCGGCCGATAGAGGCCAACCCCTGCAAAGATAGGGATCAGGATGGCGGGCGCCAGCAGAAACAGCCACACCACATCCTGTAGCATGTCTGGCCACCAGTCACCCAGGCGGATCGCGAAAGAGGCCCAGACCGCGACAAGGACTGCGAGCGCGTCGCCGACGACTAACAACAATCGGCGAACGTCAGGAGGTAAATTCAGGAATTGTTCGAGCTTCACGGGGCCGATACTGTAGCATGACGCCGCTCTAATCGCCCCACCCCCCAGATCAGGAGGCTATAAATGAAAACCCAGATCACGAGTAGCCAGGTTTGGCCAGCCGGTGGTAGTTCCATCGCTAGCACCGCTGACCCCGCGCAAGCCAGCATCAGCACATATTCTGCAAGAACCGTTTTGCGATGCCCCCAACCGAGCAGGACCAATCGCTGATAATAATGCGACCGATGAGCTTGCCAGACTTTCTCTCCTCGGAGTAGCCGACGCAACAAGGTTACGGTAGCATCGACGATGAACGGAGAGAACACTAAAATCGCTATCCACAGCGGAAACAAGTTAGCCTTACTACCCCAAAGAGTACAAGCTGCTGCCAGAAATCCCAAGGCTGTCGAGCCTGTATCTCCCATGAAGATCTTTGCGGGTGGAAAATTGTGAATAAGGAAACCGGCGCTCGCTGCCGCTACGATCAAGCAGACATCAGTGAAAGTGGCATCCGCCCGCCCAAGCCAAGCCAGCGTCGAAAAACCGATCAAGGTCATGCCGCCTGCGAAACCATCTATGCCGTCCATGAAATTGTATAAGTTGATCATCCAGCCCCCAAACAGCAGGGTAATGAAGATAGCTACCCAAGAGGCCAGCGGTAAGGTCAAGTCAGGTAACTCTAGGTTGCCAGGGGCCAGACCTGCAGCCAATAAGCTGACAGATGCTAATAGATGGATTAGGATGCGCCACTTGGCGGCAATATTCCGGCAATCATCAAGAAATGAAATAATCACCAGTGGTGTCAACCCCAATAGCAGGTAAAACTTAGTTTCGGACAATGGGTAAAATCCTATCCCTCTACTCAGGGCAGAACTAACCAGTATTCCTGCAAGCATGGCGATGCCCCCTGTACGGGGCACAGCCAGCTTGTGTAGGGAGCGAACATTAGGGTGGTCGAAGATCCGAAGCAGAGACCCCACACGAACCAGAATGACATCAAGGGCGATCACTACAATAAAAGTAAATAAAATATTGGATATCAACATATTTAGTATCTTTATACAACCAATTAAGCTACAAGATTGACTTTCTTGATACGCTCACAAATTAATTCTCTCAGGTAGTAGTCTATTTCAGCGTGTTTTATATTCCAAGCGATAGCAATATGGCGAGAATTACGATTGATACCGTTCATATTATGATATTTATAAAGAAAAGATCTTGTGGGCGAGCCACAAAAAATAGTTAAACTGACACAATGGCTTAGGCTGGAAGAATCACCAGCTTTAATGAATTCCATCCAGAAGACCGCCTTTCAATATGCCTAAATATGACTCAGCCAAGCGACCACCCCTCATTATTGACGAATTCTTTCAACTCATTCGATATCGTGATTTGGTCATATTAATTATAGAAAACATCCTCAAGAGCCGTTACAAGCGGTCTACGCTCGGTATTTTTTGGATGCTACTCAATCCGCTGCTACAAACAATTGTTCTGACTATCGCTTTTGGAACAATGTTTAAATCATCACTGCCTAATTATGCAGTTTATTTATTATGTGGCTTACTGATTTGGAACTATATTACTCAAACCACTCAATACGCGATGGTCTCCATGACCCAAGGCGGGGGGTTACTTAGGCGAATTTATATTCCCAGAGCTACCTATATTGTAGCCTCAGCAGGAAACGGTTTAATTAATTTATTAGTTTCAATTGCTTCCTTAGCTATCATTATTTTTTTTCTCAATCATCCTATAACTCTAAGTTGGTTTTTCCTACCGATTAGTATTCTAATCCTAACAATGTTCACTCTTGGTTTTGCATTATTACTATCCACCGCCGCCGTCTTCTTTAACGACACCGTAGATATTTATCAAGTTTTAACCCAAGCACTATTTTTTCTAACCCCAATCATGTACCCGCCTTCGATTCTTCCAACCGAAATCGGGAAATACTTAATATGGAATCCCATAATTCCACTCATCGATATTTTTCGTATTCCCATATACAACAATACACTACCCGATATGGATATTATTATAAAAGCCATAATATTAGCAACTATCATGCTAATTGTTGGTTGGACTCTGTTCACTAATAAAGCTGATCAAGTGATTTACCGCCTTTAACAATGAATAATAATATTATACAACTCGAAAATGTAACAATATCTTTTCGGGTTCCACACGAAAAAATACCCACCTTCCAAGAATATGCAATTCGTTGGCTAAAAAGGCGAAGAGTAAGCTATACCTACTTTAATGCACTTAATAATGTAAGTTTTTCTGTAAAGAAGGGTGATACAGTCGGGATTATAGGGTCGAACGGTGCTGGTAAAAGCACTTTACTCAAAGTAATAGCACAAGTTATTCGCCCTAATCAGGGGCGGCTTTATGTAGAAGGCCGTATAGCTCCCCTATTGGAGCTTGGGGCCGGATTTGACTACGAATTAACTGGACGAGAAAATATTTTTTTAAACGGTGCCATACTGGGATTCAGCCGAAAAAATATAGCAGATCGTTTAGAAAGTATTATGGAATTCTCTGGTATTGGTGAATTCATTGATGCCCCAATTCGCACCTACTCAAGCGGAATGGTGGCAAGATTAGGATTTGCCATCGCCACTGATACTCAACCAGATATTTTAATAATAGATGAAATTTTAGCAGTAGGAGATACTGACTTTCAAAAAAAATCAGCAAAAAGGATATTACAATACCATAATGATGGTTCAACTATCCTGGTTGTTTCTCACAACCTGGATTCAATTAAAAACCTTTGCAACCACGTTATTTGGCTAGAACATGGCTTGGTTAAAAATACAGGCCCTGTTGACGATATCCTCAACCAATATCTACAAAAAGATCATCCTGCTGATTAGTAGAGCTTATCAACAGAAAGAATATGAATAGCTATCTTGAAATATTAATTTTCAAATTTTATTACAAAATACCTTTCTTTTCTTATCAAAGAAAAAGAAGGCTTATATTATTAGCGCACCACCATTTAAAATTTCTAACCAAACATACAACATCTTATCAGATATATAAAAGAACAGTATCTCAAACTGGCTGTAATGAATCAAGCAACCAGCTTAGCAATAATTACACTCAATGGATAAAAAAATACGATTATTTACTTCCTGAAGAATCTGAATATTTACAGGAAATTATAAAAAGTTGGCCTTCAAAGCCACTGATTTCAATCTTTATGAGCGTTTCAAATGCTGAAGAGCAGTGGCTGCGTGCTACTATCGAATCGGTGATTGCACAGATTTATCCGTATTGGGAGCTATATATCGCTGAAGGCGCTGATACACAAAATCGTCTCTCTGAAATTTTGAACGAATACATAGCACAGGACTATAGGGTCAAATTAGTTTCCGGAGATGCTCTTTATAATAATTCAATAGCTGCCTTTAATGCAGCTTTAAAAACCATAACGGGCGAATTCATAACCTTCATAAACCAGCAAGATTTGCTCGCTCCTCATGCTCTTTTCTGGATCGTTTTAGATATTCTTGGCCACCCTGAAAGCATGTTATGGTATTCAGATGAGGATAAGATCGACGAAAGTGGAAAACGTAAAGAGCCTTTTTTTAAGCCGGACTGGAACCCAGATCTTTTTTTATCTTATCCCTACAATCTGCTCAGTCGTCTAGGGGTTTATCGTACTTGCCTGGTGCGTGAGTTAAACGGATTTCGAGAAGGATACGAAAGTGCCCAAGAGTATGATTTGGCTCTTAGGGCAATTGAAAAAATTAAATCATCACAAATACAGCATATACCTCGAATACTCTATCATTGCCGTGAAATTACTACTACCAACAAAGATAATACTGAAAAAATAAAAAGCTCTGTACAAATTGCTTTAAATGCAGTTAATGATCATTTAAAACGGAAAGAAATTCAAGCGCAAGCAGTGCAGAGCACAGATCATTTGTATATTAGAATTCGATATCAATTACCTGAACAATTACCACTCGTTACTTTGATTATTCCAACCTATAATAGTTTTAAATTACTAAGCCCCTGCATCGAAAGTATCATCAAAAAAACAAGCTACTCAGCTTATGAAATAATTATTGTCAATAATAATAGCGATGATAAAAAAACTCTTAAGTACTTAGAGAAATCACATACTCTAAAAAAAATCAAGGTACTAGATTACCCCTATCCTTTTAATTATTCAGCCATCAATAATATGGCAATCAAGTATGCACAAGGTGAATTGATTGGTTTACTTAACAATGATGTAGAAGTGATTAACCATGACTGGCTAGCGGAGATGGTTAGCCATGCTCTACAACCAAACATCGGAGCAGTTGGAGCACGCCTTTGGTATAAAAATGATACTCTACAGCATGGTGGAGTCATATTAGGTATTGGCGGAGTCGCTAATCATGCACATAAGGGCCTTACTAAAGGCGATATTGGCTATTTTGGGCGGGCTAATTTAATACAAAATTTCTCTGCTGCAACTGGTGCCTGTTTAGTATTACGCAAGGATTATTTCACATTAGTTGGCGGCTTCGACGAAGCACAATTGGCAGTTTCATTCAATGATATT
Source organism: Candidatus Competibacter denitrificans Run_A_D11 (assembly GCF_001051235.1). Taxonomy (GTDB): domain Bacteria; phylum Pseudomonadota; class Gammaproteobacteria; order Competibacterales; family Competibacteraceae; genus Competibacter_A; species Competibacter_A denitrificans. The sequence goes on from NZ_CBTJ020000032.1 coordinate 35,572, forward strand.
GATTTATGCCTCAAATTGACCAAATTAGGTTTAAGGATCATCTGGACCCCTTATGCCGAGCTTTACCACTATGAATCTGCCAGCCGTGGTTATGATGATACAGCCGAAAAAATACTTCGATCAGAAAAAGAAATGGCTTATATGCAGAAAAAATGGGGAGACTACTTACTTAAAGATCCTGCTTATAACCCTAATTTAACTTTAGAGACAGAAGATTTTAATCTCTCCTGGCCTCCCCGGATCAATAGGTTACCAATAAACCCCGCATAAATTTTACAAAAATTTTAGTACCTAATTTGGATTAGGTGATTTATATTTAAATAAATCAAGCTAAACTTTTAACTGATAATTTGTAATGACGATTATAGAACCTAAAGTGGCTATTCTGATAGTCAATTTCCGTCGAGCCTTTGATACTATAGAATGTTTAGATTCTTTATTGCATGTGGCAGAACCATCCTTTGATATTTTTTTAGCCGACAATGGCTCAGGAATTAATGAGGTAGCCCAGTTATCTAGCTATGCAGCTAGTCATATTAAACGTATCTACATGATTCCATTTCCTGAAAATTATGGTTTTTCCGGCGCTCACAATCGACTGTTAGAAAAAATTTTTCAAAATTATTCCTATGAATTCATTTTGTTGCTTAATAATGATACGGTAGTTAAGCCGGATTTTTTAAATAAAATGTTAATAAAGATTGATAAAAAAAATAACATCGAGATGGTAGCAGCACGGATGATGAAATATCACCAACCGACTCTCGTTGATAACTTAGGCATCACATTTTACAAGTGCGGATTGGCTTCTAATCGCAAATCTCTAGATGACCCTTTATTAGGGCCTTGTGGGGGCTGTGCTCTCTACACCACCAATCTCCTTAGCCAAATTTATCAATCAACTGGGGAATATTTTGATGACTATTTTTTTTGTTATGCTGAGGATACCGATTTAGCATGGCGTGCCACCTTACTGGGATATCATTCAGCTTATGCTGATGATGCAGTTATTTTTCATAAAGGCTCCATAAGTAGCGGTGGTCCTAACAGTGATTTCGTATTATATTATGGTATTCGTAATTCGCTATTTGTATTAGTTAAGAATATACCAATATACTTCTTGCTAAAGAATAGTATTTGGATAGTTATGGTGCATTGCGCCATATTATTACGATACATTATGAAAAGGAAATTTACGATCATATGGTATCTATATCGGGATTTTTTTTTAGGTATTCCAACCATGAAAAGAAAGCGGTCACATACTATGGAAAATATAAGGATTACACCCAACCAAGTTAGTTCACGAGTAAGTAATAATTTTTATGATCGAACTTATCTTAGAAATGCTCTAAAAGAACTATTCTTAAAGAAATAGGAGATCCCCAAGTCTTGCCGGGGATCTCCTATTTCTTTAACCAATAGCACTACGTAACTCTATTTGGTAAAGGTGATACTCGCCAGCCACCTCGCCAGGGTCGATGCGTAGCCGACCGGTCACACCTGGAGGTAACTCAATTAGTAATGTATTGTGGCCACGATAAATAGATGTACGAACCGATTGCTCCTCAGCATAATCAGATTGATCGCAAAGCATATAAAAAACCTGGAGAACGGAATGGCTCGGAGCCTCTATATCAATTTTTAGAACTGACCTTTGCAGTGAAGCACCAAGGGATGGCAGATAGAGATACGGATCATTTCCATGAGCATGTAGCCGGATATGATCATCAGCAGATGTGATATCGACCTGATGCGCTCCTACCAGTAAATTTGCATTATCTTGGGTAACTGTCAGTTCAATTTTTTCAAGTCTATCGAATTCCTGTAGTCGTTGCTCTCGCTGCACTGGCACTTTCACGCAAATATCAGAATAGTTAGTGAGAAACGGAGTCCGGGATGCGAATGGAATCAAAGGCTCAACCGGCACAGTAGCACCATCAGGCTTTCGAAAAATCAAATTCAGAACGAATCGAGCAAAACCGACCGGAATACGAAGATCGCGCGCCAGAAAAAAAGTTTGCAGCAAACGTTCTTCAAGCGTAATCGGAAACCACACCTGCATCTCGGGTTCATAGCCATCGGCCGCAAGCACCGCTCCAAGATCCTCAATATCGAGTGCGATCTGGAAATCGTGAAAGCTAATGCCGGTACCAAGCCGGATTCGCTCCAGCTCCGCTGCTTGTTCGGATATGCGGATGGCCTCATCCAGGGTTTTGATGATGCGTTGGCGCTGGGTTCTATGATAATACCGAAGCGCAATGGGACCTGGCAGCAAGTGGAAAAATGGCAGAAAGGTCGTGTGAACATCCATATAGGTAAGCCGGTTAGGTGTCTCAATGACTACCAGATGGCCGCCTGGCCGGAGTAGCTTCCAACTCGCCTGAATCGTTTCCAGGCATTCAGCGCTCGTGCAATGCTCAAGAACCGCATAAAGCAATACAATATCAACGCTGTTTTCACCGTGGCGGTGACAAATCTGGCTCAATAGTTGGTCGGGTGTCACCGCATGGTAGGTAACATTGCTCAAGCCGAGCATCTGGGCACGGAGCCGCGCTCCCTCCACATGGGCAGCGTCAATATCATAACCGACCACATGCCCAGCTAGCCGCGCAAAAGCCACCGTACTGGAGCCAGACCCACAACCGATTTCGACAATCTGGGAACCCGCTAGCGGAGTGGTACGATTGACCCACGGCACTGCGTATTGAGTGGCTTGATTGTAGCGTCTGAATACCGCATTCTCGACAGCAAGTCGGCCTTCAGCGGACTCACGATCCAGCTTGCTCAAATGGGCATTCAGGAAAACCTCGTTAAAGGCTGCCTCCATCTGGGCCGTAAAAGCCGCATCTTTCTGCGGATCTAGCAACATCCAATTCTCCAAGAGAAAAATAAATCACTCACAAATCGCTCTATCCATCAGGCTGCCGCATAAAAACTGAGTTGGAAAGTCATGCTTTCGTAAAATCAGGTTTGATTAATTACCACGGCACTTTTCAGACATCGGCCACACTGGCCAACGCCGCTTCATACAATAGTTCGGCGTAGTCGGTACCCATTTCCGCATAGCCGGTTAAGCCTTGCAGTACCCAGGGTGAGGCTGCCCGATACCGCTCTCGACGCGGCCTATCCTGGATCAAGGCAGTCAAGCGCGCAGTTAATTTCCCTATGTCACCGACGGAGTAATAATCGGCGTTAATCCCTTCGCGGACTTGCTCGACTACGCCATTGACTGGGGTAGTAAGGATTGCTAAACCAGCCGACATTGCTTCTAAAATGACACGGGGGTAGCTTTCCATCCCCGAAGTGAGGACAAAAATATCGCTGGCGCGATAATAGAGAATTACATCCGAGGTTTCTTTGATTATGGTCAACAAGGCACGCCGGGCTGGCTCCAGCCTCTCGACAGCAACATGTAATTGCTGGCTGTACTCATTATCTCGGTCACCTACAATGAAAAAACGTAGCTGTTGAGCCTCAAGAGTCACTTTATCCAGACGCGAGAGCGCTTCAACAAGATCGATTTGGCGCTTACGATCACAAACGGTACCAACTGACAAAATAACAATATCATTATCGTTGATACCTAATGCCGAGCGAGCGCTTTGCCTGTCCGTTTCACTCAAGGAGGCTATTGAATCAGGCTCCAGACCATTAGGGATGACCGTAAAGTTATGGCAGAAATCAAGCTCTCGATAGATATTGCGAGTCTGCTTAGCGACGAATATTACGCGATACGGGTATTTGAAACACTCAATGGGGCGAGATCGAATAGCTGGAGGAACAAAATCAAAATAATTTTGCCAGCCCTCGCTTTCATGGATCACCCACAAGCAAGGCAACTGTGCCTGATGAGCAACATCGACCGCAAAAAAACCGTGTAAGGTATTAGCAAACACTATATCAATAGCAGACTCAGCCAGCAGTAGCCCAATGTCACCGAGAGCCTCCAAATAGCCGGGCAAGGTATTATGCTTGCTTAGGGGATGCGATAAAATTTTTACCTCAATCCCCGACTGCTCGTAGGATTCCCGCAGCGGCCCATCATTGGGAGAGAAAATAAGCGGCCTAATCTGTGTGTTCTTTTGCAGAAATTTGGCTATCTCCAGCATTTGCCTGGGCGCACCTTCCCAATTCAGATTGTGGGTAAACATGGCCGCGCGCAATTTCAATCCTGTATTCCGGATCAGGCGGCGGGGGGTGATCTGGAAATTAGGATTTTCCCGGCTCAAATTGGGATTTAGATAAGGATCACGGACCAGATTAAAGCGCTTGCGGTAAGCCGCGATCTCTTGGGGCCTATCACTAAAACCACGAGTCTGCCCTTCAAAATGCAATAGTTCCGCATTGGGTGTATAAACTACTCTATAGCCACGCTCTCGGAGCCGATGACAATAGTCCGGATCATTATAGGCAACCGGAAATTGTTCTTCATCGAATCCGCCCACCTCTAGAAAAAGCTGGCGTCGCGTCAACAGGCAGGCAGCGGTCACCGCCGCACAGTTCCGGGCCATGGCAATATACGCCAGATAGCCGTTATCTCCCCGCCGCGTCAGTTTAAACGCATGATCGCATAACCCATCAATACCCTGAGCAACTCCAGCGTGTTGCACACGGCCATCTTTATAGCGCAACAAAGCGCCTACGGCACCTACCTTGGAAAGTTCCGCATAACCAACCATGTTCGATAGCCACTCTGGCGTGACTATTTCCGTATCATCGTTCAAAAAGAGCAGGTATTCCGTTGCAGCGTGCTGCGCCGCTTGATTCATGACGTAACTGAAGCTAAAACCTTGGCCCGGTCGGTTGGCAATGCGAATGACCTCCTGATTGAGGCTATCTAGATAACGGCGCGCTTCAGGCTGATCATTTTCATTATCGACCACCATAATCCGATAGTGGCGATACGTGGTTTTATTCAAGGATTTGAGGCAACGGCGCAGTAAATCTGGCCGGTTATGTGTGGGAATGATCAAAGTAACCGAAGGGCCTTCGTCGGGAAAACGGATGTAATAAATACCATTCCCATTTCTTTTCGCCCAGTCCGGCTGATAAGCTTGACCTTTACTGCCGCGTCGGTCGAGGGCTGATTGGACGGCTTTCAAACCGGCGGTAAAGCTATAAGGTTTTTCATGTCCCGAGAAAGCTGTCGAGCCACGAACACAGCGCCAATGATAAAGCACATAAGGCAAGTGCCCAACATGACGTGCCAATTCTCCGGCCCGCAATGCAAAATCGTGATCCTGCGACCCTTCAAAACCTTCTCGTAAGCCACCGAGCTGCTCGAACAGGCCGCTTCTAACAACGAGCACCTGCCCGGCGTACATATAGGAGAGCAATAACTCAGGCGACCAGTCCGGTTTGAAATGCGGATCATAACGCCGACCTTCTTCGTCGATCTTATCGCAATCGGAATAGAGCAAATCAGTTTCAGGATGGTCGGCAATATATAACGCTACTTCAGCCAGGGCATCGAGTGTCAACTCGTCGTCCTGGTCCACCAACAATAAAAAATCACCTTTCGCCAAACCGGCGGCACTATTAGTTGCTGCGCTGATATGGCCGTTTACTTCACGGAAGTGCACAGCAATACGCGGGTCTTGCGCAAGCTGTTCCAAGTAAGGTCGAACTTGCGGGTCAGTGCTGGCATCATCGGCGATGCACAACTCCCAATCGGTATGGATCTGGCGTTTTACCGACTCAATTGCGCGAATAAAAAAGCGCATAGGCGGATTATAGACCGGCATGACGACCGATATTTTCGGTAGCCGAGAACGGTGTGCCGCCAAACGGTAATAAATTTCACTTTCCGCTCGCGGATTCCATTGATTGACGCGCAGCCAAGCGGCATAGGGATCGTCTGGAGCTAACGGCGACCGGGCATCGGGCATCCTCTCCTTAAAATCTAATTGGCCTCGAGTTGTCAATCGATCCAGGCGTATGGTGCGTGGAGATAACCCGTTCAGCGCCCCTGCCACGATAGGGCGAAGGCGGGTTTCCAGCCAGGGCAGATGAGTGCCAGCCGAGCGAAGCGGTGTAGTCAATCGCCAAGCGACGCTGTTTTTGATTGCATTAAGTTCCGTAGCCAGCACCACCGATTTTTGCCGACTGTTTTCCAACTCGTAGGCTCGGTGCGTCGCCTCAGCCGCTCGCTCTTGCAGTGCTTCTCTGGACTCCTCAAGATGGCGTTGTACGCCGTCCATGTCCTCTTGCAACCGTGCCACATCAGCAATTTTTTCTTGTATTACCTCCCTGAAAGCATTGGCTTGCTGCCGGGTGTTTTCTAAATCGCTCCGCAGGCTCGCCATCTCGGCCTCCAGATCAGCGACTTTATGGCGCTGATGATCAGCCTCACGCTCTTCGGCCCGCACTGCAATACCGAACAAGCGGCATCCCTGATCGAACTCCTGCCGAATTGCGTCGAGCCGCTGCTGCGCGACTGTATCCTGCGGGTCTTCGCTTAAAAGCTGACAAATTGCATACGTTTCGGACACCCACCATGGGATGCCCATCCGGTTCGTCAAATCCTGATCGGAAACCACTTGATGGCGAACTTCGGCCGAAAGGAATTCGGTTATCTCCAGTTCGGTATCCACTGAAAGCCTGGACCAGACCAGGCTGGCTTGCCGACCGATTCGATCCATCAGTCGCCGCCAATCCAGCAACAGCTCTTCGTAAGAACAAAACGCGCGTGGCAGATGGCGGGAAGCTTGCTCAGCGTCCAAAACATGGCGGAGCCACAGCAAAAATGATTTACCTTCGGTGAAACCATCTCGCTGATGCAGAGAGCGCGCCACTTCAAGCGGATTACGGAAGGGCACAATGACCGTAGGCGCAATTTGTAGCGCATCAAATACATTGAGCCATAAAGGTAGCAGCCGACAAATACGCGGATCCTTCACTACGATGGGTCCGGCTGTCCCAAATTCAGCCAGTAGAATCGCTTTGAGTTCTTCCAAATGGGCTGTCAACAGCGGGGCTGAGTACCAGTCGGGATTGAAGCGTGACCAGTCATGCCAATAGGAACCAGCCGATGTTAACACCCGGTCGTGGAAATCAACGACCGACTGCGTTTCCCAGAATCCCTTAACATTATATTGGCTAGGAGGAATCAGATGCCTGGGCAGGCTAAAGCCTAACAGATTGATGACTCGCGTCAGCGCTGATGTGCCGCTGCGATGCATACCGAGAACCAGTATGGCCTGGCGCTCTACAGGGAAGTTGGGCATAAAATCAAGCCTGTCAAAAAACCAAATGTCAGTGGCAAACTCGTTCCAGCGCTGTCATCAAATTCAGGGTATTTACGCCCGCTAACGCTCTGGAGCAGAGACATAATAAAGGTTTTGCACTATATATTTTCGTCTGCTTTCTATCCACATCGAACCACGGTTTGATCCATAATTTCATGTGTCATCTATCACATGCCATGTATGTAAATTTGACACTGCTCTTCTGGTTTGCGCGATTTTCAAACAAAAATAGGGGGTTGCAATGCAAAAAACGATGATGAAATCACTGACGATGGCCGTCGGTATCGCGCTGGGTGGGTTGGGGGTATTGCCCTCGGCGCAGGCGGTGTATGTGTCGGCCAACAACCTGGGTCAGGCGCTGATCTTTCCCTACTACACCGTGCGCGGCGGTTGGATGACCCTGTTCGGTGTCACCAACACCAGCGCCCTGACAGTCGCTGTCAAGGTGCGCTTCCGTGAAGCGTATAACTCGCGTGATGTGTTTGACTTTAATATCATCCTCTCACCCTACGATGTGTGGACCGGCTGGGTGGCGGATGCGGGGGATCGGCCCGCGCTCTTCTCCGAAGACAAATCCTGCACCGTAGGGGCTATGTCACCCAACGGCATTCCGTTTACGGACGGCCTGAACACCTACACTGGTACAGCGGCGGATGGTGGCCCGACTACCCCAGACCGGATGAAGGAAGGCTATGTTGAGATGATCATGATGGGTGCGGCCAATGTGGTCACTCCCGCTGGGACTCCCGACCTCACCCCCCTGGCCCGCGGTGCGATCCACGTCAACGGGGTCCCGACGAATTGCCAGGCTCTGATCGACGCTTTCACCAATTACAACCAGTTGGGAACTGCAGGTATGGCCCCCACAGCCGGGTTCTTGCGCGGCGAGTTCCAGTTCTATGGTGTTGACCCCACGAGTAATCGATCGCTGAACCCGCTGAAGGGGACGTTTGCGCTGGTTAACGGCGCCAAGGGCTTGAACGCCGTCGGACTGCCTGTTCATTTAGAGGGTTATGCATGGCGCGCTGACAGAGACGTGCTCGACCCCGGAATTTTTATGACTTCGCAGTTGCCTAAAGACGAAGCTGGCGGTAAATATTACGATTCCTACAACGAACCAAGCTTGGGGAGCCGTTACCAAGATAGCGTTAGTGGGTATCTTCAGGTTCATCGTAACTATAATGAGTTGATATTTGGCCAACGGCCAATACCGGCGGTTGCATTTAGCCATAATACAGCCGGTGCTGTCCGAACAACCGGCGCACTCGAAGCAGTCGGCCTTCTCAATGAATGGTCGCGGCGAACCAATGCAGCGGCGGGCTGGGTCACGGCCACCGATTGGGTCATCACCTTCCCGACTAAGCATTTCTTTGTTGACAATGACCCCGATAATGAATACGCCGGGCGCAATAGTTTCCGTGGTAACGCTGTTGCGGCCCCCGGTCTGACTGCCGATGATCTTACACCGTTTAGCCAATCGTTTGTGGACACCGCCGCCTCTCCCGTAGTGCGTCGGGGCAAGTCGTGCGATTCTGTCAGCTATCAGTTGCGTAACCGCGAAGAGCAGCGTTCGACCACCAGTCTGTTCTCACCAAGCGGCAGCTCTCAAATGTGTTATGAAGCCAACGTGCTGACCTTCAACAAGGGTGCGATCCTCGAATCGCCGATTGCTCAAAGCATCAACTATCCGGAGAATTTCACCTTCGGTTGGCTGAATGTTCGCTTCTCTGGCGCCAACGCGGCCAATATGGGTCTGCCAGCGGTGGGCTTTGGTATCACTAGCCGCGATGATGGCAGCAGCACGTTGCTGAGCGAGGCGGGCTTGTATAACCATACTATCGTCCGGCCTGCTCTTTAGCCCCACAGCCCGCACCCAGTGCGGGCTTTTTTATGCACGATAAAGGTCAATACCGTATGGCCCCCAGGATTGCAGGGCGATACTATGGTTCAAGTTAGCCAACTATAAAGCCTTGTTGTAAGGTTTGTTGTAAATTTGAAAACAGTTGTAAATTTGAAAAGAGTGTTGTAGATTGCGTTTAAGCTCTAAAATAGCCAATCTTAAGGAGCATTGTGGTGCGTTTGTTTCGCTTTTTCGGTGTGATGGTACTAACGCTTCTAGCTCTAATGGTGACTTTAGCGATTGGCGCGGACCAACAGCCTGTGCCACCCGCTGAAACCGCTTCAGCCGCTGAAAGCCTTCAAGCGCGGCGTAAAGCTCTGGAACAGCGTGTTACCGCCAAATGGGATGCCTTGATACGCAGGGATTTCGCAGCAGCCTATTCCTTCACCTCACCAGCCTATCGAAAACTGTATTCGAAGGAACGCTTTCAAAGCACCTTTGGCAACAAGGTAGGTTGGAAACGCATTGAGATCACCAAAGTCGACTTCAAGGGTGATGATGCCGCAACAGTCGGCCTAAATCTCTATGTCGTGTATAATGGTTTTGTAGAGGGAAAACCTATTGACATGAAAACGTATGTCGAGGAACCTTGGGTCTATGCAGAGGGACAGTGGTGGTACTTGATGGAAAATTGATTTCTGGATCGCGATTGGCTTGGGTAAGCAAGCCGCTTCGTGTTGTTTTAGTTACTTCTTTTAGGAGTTTTTGAAGATGAAGAAATTCGGCAAAATGAAATCACTGGCGTTGGCCGTGGGTATCGCGCTGGGTGGGTTGGGGGTATTGCCCTCGGCGCAGGCGGTGCATGTGTCGGCCGACAACCTGGGCCAGGCGCTGATCTTTCCTTATTACACGGTGCGTGGCGGCTGGATGACCCTGTTCGGTGTCACCAACACCAGCGACCTGACAGTCGCGGTTAAGGTGCGCTTCCGTGAAGCGTATAACTCGCGTGATGTGTTTGACTTTAATATCATCCTCTCACCCCATGACGTGTGGACCGGCTGGGTGGCGGATGCGGGGGATCGGCCCGCGCTCTTCTCCGAAGACAAATCCTGCACTGTGGGAGCCATGTCGCCCAGCGGGATTCCGTTTACGGACGGCCTGAATACCTACACTGGCTCGGCGGCCGATGGGGGCCCGACCACCCCAGATCGGATGAAGGAAGGCTATGTCGAGATGATCATGATGGGTGCGGCCGATGTGGTCGTGCCCAAGCCGGCGGATGACCTCACCCCGCTGGCCCGTGGTGCGATCCACGTCAATGGGGTTCCGACGAATTGCCAGGCCCTGATCGACGCTTTCACCACTTACAGCCAATTAGGAGCAGTGGGTGTTGCTCCCACAGCGGGTCTATTGCGTGGCGAATTCCAGTCCTATGCCACTGACCCCAGGAATAATAACCTGCCGCTGAACCCGCTGAAGGGGACGTTTGCACTGGTTAACGGCGTCAAGGGCTTTAATGCTGTTGGTTTGCCCGTCCACTTGGCTAACTTCGCGGTGCCTGCTGGTGCTGGGGCGTTGATGACCGCACAGTTGCCGCAAGCAGATGCCGGTAACCAATTCAATGATTCCTACAATGAACCAAGCTTGTATTCAGCCACCACAGCAGCCGAATACTTGGCTGGGGGCGGTGGGGCTGTAGCAGCCCTTAACCCTGGCGTCGCCGCACCAGGCGCAGGACCCACTTTCGTCACAGGTGCGTTGGAAGCCGCCAGCGTTCTGAATGAATGGTCGCGGCGAACCAATGCCGCGGCGGGCTGGGTCACGGCAACCGACTGGGTGATCACCTTCCCGACCAAGAATTTCTATGTAGATAATGATGCCGGTAATGAGTTCGCCGGGCGCAATACTGGGCGTACTAATAATATTGCCGCGCCCGGTCTGACCGCCGCTACTCTCGCACCGTTCAGCCAATCGTTTGTGGATACGGCAGCCGCTACGCCGGTGCGTCGGGGCCAGTCGTGTGATTCGGTCAGCTACCAGTTGTATAACCGCGAAGAGCAACGCTCCAGCGCCTTAGGCTTCTCGCCCGGTGGCACCGCTCAGTTGTGCTACGAAGCCAACGTGCTGACCTTCAACCAGGGCGCGATCCTCAACTCGCCGATTGCCAAGAGTATCAACTATCCGGAAAACTTTACCTTCGGCTGGTTGAACGTCCGCTTTATCGGGACCAATGCAGCGAACAGGGGCTTGCCAGCAGTGGGCTTTGGTATCACTAGCCGCGATGATGCCGGCAGCGCGCTACTCAGCGAGGCGGGCTTGTATGACCATTCCATCATCCGGCCGGTTGCTCCTGCTCCGTGATGAGTAGCTGATTTAGCTAGTATCGCCTAGCTGTAACTTCAAGGCCCACGCGCAAGCGTGGGCCTTTTGCATCTGAAACTTGATTACATTTGCAAGACCGACTTGGGGAATCCCATCATGGCGCCTGTAAAAACCGGATTGTTTGGAATGATGCTGTTGCTATCGATAAACCCGCCAGGGTGGGCCTCTGATCAGGAACCGCGCATTTTGTTACGTTCGGGTACCACTGCCATCACCGAACAGGATTTGCAGCAGGAGTTGCTCGTTCTAAGCGAAGCCGAACGGCTGCAAGCTCTTAGTAACGTGGATAAGCTCAAGGCTTTTTTACGTGAGCTTTATCTCGGTAAGCGCCTGGTCGCCGAGGCCGAAAAGTTAGGGTTGGAAAACCAGCCCATCGTTCGTGCCCACTTGGCAGCGCAACGACGTTGGGTACTGTCCGATGCGTTGCGGGGACATCTTGAAAAGCAGATCGAACAGCCCGATTTCGCGGCGCTCGCACGCGAACACTACGCCACCCACCGTGACCAATTTCAGCTACCGGAACAATTCAAGGTTGCACATATCCTGAAAAAAATCCGCTGTGACTGTGAGCGGGAGGAGCAACGGCGGCGGATCGAGCAACTGCTGGCGCGACTTCAAGCAGGGGAGGACTTTGCAACCCTGGCCAAGAGTGAATCTGAAGACACCGCGACCGCTGCCAAAGGTGGGGATCTCGGCGATGCCACTAAACCTGAGCAATTGGTAGCACCGTTTGCCGAAGCCATGGCCAAGCTTGCACCAGGACAGCTCAGCGGGGTGGTTGAAACCGAATACGGTTTTCACATCATCAAGCTACTGGAGCGTCAGCCGGCACGATCACAAAGCTTTGAGGAAGTCCAGCAAAACCTGGAACAAAAGCTACGCATGGACTACATGAAAGATCGATTACAGCAACAAGGGCAGAGTTATTTGCCCGGTGCAGATGCACAATACGACAGCTCTGCCCTGGAAACCCTGATCCGTCGTCCTTAAAGCCAAGCGATGCAGTGATCTTGGCTTGTGTCGGCATGTCCTGTTGACCCCAGGACCGTAAGCACCATGCACAAACAACGCAAACTACTCCAGGTGAGCCTGTTTGGTGTCGTCTTACTAGGGTGCATACTCAATGCGATCTATCGATACTTTGGCGCTGGCCGGGATGATATCTTCATTACCCTGTGGGCGGGCAAAATGCTTGGCACCGCCCCTTGGTTCATCAATTACAACGGCGAACTCCAGGAAATCTCCTCCAGCATCCTCGGCGCACTGATCGCGAAATTCGCCTATTTGTGCTGCGCTGACACCTATTATCTAGCCAATAAGCTATTGGGTGGTGGTGCTGCGCTAGCCACACTCTGGATTATAGGGCACGGCCGACACGCTTTTTTTGGTATTAGTCCTACCACCAGTGCCATCACCGCAACGACATTGCTCGGCTTCAACTCCAGTTTCGCCTACTGGAGCCTCAGTGGGATGGAAACACCCTACTATGCGCTCCTTGTTTTGCTCCATAGCGTCCTTGTCATCCGAATTTTCAGCCCCCCAAAACACCAGACGCCGCCACAACACAATTATGTTTATCTGGCTATCGTCCATATCCTTGCAGTCCTGTGCCGACCAGAAGGGTTTTGTCTACTGGGAATCACCCTGGTTTTAGTGCTAGCCTATTGGCCAACCCTTGCAGATCAATGGCTTCGCATTTTCAAAATCGCCCTTCTGCCGCCCGCGCTTTGCCTGTTGCTGTTGCTGGTTATCAGGTACGCAGTGACTGGAGCGATTTTCCCCAACCCCGTCTACGCTAAAGTATCACTCAGCCATCTCGGCAGCATCCAAGAAGGATGGGATTACCTCAGCAAATTCTATGGCTTGGGGCTAATAGGTGTGCTACTCGCCGCAAGTACCATCGGCGCTGGGTTGTTGGCATGTTATGCTATTTATTGCCGCTTGCTGTGGGCCAAATTGTCGCACGGTCAACTCGAAAGCCGCCTGCTAGCACCGGCCTTGAGCATCTGCGCTTACGACACCTTTATCCTCCTCGTCAAGGGCGACTGGATGGAATATCACCGCTTTCTGGTTCCGACCCTGGGCTTGAAGGTGTTGCTGCTGGTCATCGCCGGCGAGCGGCTCTATGCCATGGTATCTACTCGGTTTCCCAAACCGGCGATGCTGGCAGCGGTCCTCTTTTCATCATTTACTATCGCCAGTGAACTCAGTTATCGATCCCCGCAAGATTGCTCGGCTCGCTTCTCCAGCGAGATTCTTGCCAAACTGCTCGCTCATCCCAACGAGACCACTATCGGACTCAACTGCGCCCACCAGCGCGATAACAATGCCATCCGTCCGTTCATTGAGCAGGAATTGGCTAAGTATCTAGCACAAAAAGGCACTTTAACCATCGCTACCTATCAGGGAGGGTTTTTCCCCTATTTTGTCCGAGAGAAATTTTCGGCGCGTGACATTTATTTTGTAGATACCACCGGCTTGCTGAATCTGGAAATCGCTAAGACAGGAGGAGAAAAAATCCCGACGGGCAATAAACACCTTGACGATATTCCAGCTATCCTTAGCGGCGCCATTCCCGATCTATCAGAGCGTGTTTCCCGCTATCAACCGAATATGATTTACATGCTGGGTGACAAGGAAACAGATCGAGCCCAGTTGGCTACCCTTGGCTTCGCCAGAATTTATGAGGCACCTGGCGCGGTTGTCTATCTAAAGCAATAGAGTAAGCTTCAAAAGTCACCCGAACTACTCGGATGGCAGCACCCGTTCATATGCACCCAAACTATTGAACACTCTGCCGCCCCACCCAATCGCGTGCAAATTGCCAAGCGACTCGGCCACTGCGCGAGCCGCGCTGTAAAGCCCAGCGTAGTGCCTCTTCGCGCGCCGCTTCATTTAAGCTGACCGATGAATCGAGCTGCGCTAACCAGTAGGCGACAATCGCCAGATAATCATCCTGGCTGAACGGATGAAACGACAGCCACAAGCCAAAGCGTTCGGATAGGGAAATTTTTTCCTCGACTGCCTCGCCGTGATGGAGTTCGCCATCGACGATGCGGGCTTCTTGATTGTCCCGCAGGTACTCCGGCAACAAGTGGCGGCGATTGGACGTGGCACACAGCAGCACGTTGTCAGGGGCGGCGCTGATCGAGCCATCCAGCATCGCCTTGAGCGCCTTATAACTCGGCTCGTCAGCCTCGAAAGACAGGTCATCGCAATACAGCAAAAACCGCTCCGGCCGGTCGTACAGAGGTTCGACGATATCGGGTAAATCGAGTAAATCGTTTTTATCCACTTCAACCAGCCGCAAACCCTGCCCAGCATATTCGTTGAGCAACGCCTTGATCAAAGAGGATTTACCGGTACCGCGCGCACCCCACAGCAGCACGTTGTTGCAGGGTTGGTCCGCCATAAATTGCCGAATATTCAAATCCAGCGCCGCTTTCTGGCGATCAATCCGCTGCAAATCCGCCAAGCGCAAGCGATGCGGATGCCGCACTGCTTGCAAACAGCCACGATGACCCATGCGGCGCCACCGAAACGCCCGATCATTTTCCCAGTCAGGTGGCGCGGGCGGAACCGGCCACCACGCTTCCAACCGTTCCAGGGCACCAATCAACCGAACCGCTAGCGCCGCATCAAGGGGCAAAGTGGTCGCCACGATCTCGGACTCTAGCGACCCATCACTAAAGCGTCCGCCGCTTTGCCACCACCGCCCAACAACACCAGATCACCGACGATGCGAGCGCTTTCCTCTAGTGCCGCATCAGGAATCACACTGTCCTTGCCCTCTGGAATCTCGTCACCGGGCTTAAGTGCCGGCAATCCCTTGGACGCCCGATAGCGATTCTCACGTTCACGCTGCCAATTTTCGATCCGCTCCCGCTCCGCTCGCCGCTGGCTTTCCAACAGCGATACCGTGGTCTTCTCCCGCTGTTGCCGACTAAACTCCAAATCTCGCAGAAACGCTTGGTAGTCGGCATTCTCGGCGATACGCGCCTGATGGCGACGGGCCAGTTCCGGTATCAACCCCGTCAAAGCCTGATCACCGCGATAGCGCGTCGGCGCGATTTCGTCCCATGGCAATGCGTTCTTTTGCGCGCTCTCACCGATGTCCTGGGTATCAACGAGCGACGGAATCGCGATATCGGGCCGAACCCCGCGATGTTGGGTACTGCTGCCATTGACCCGGTAAAACTTGGCGATGGTGAGCTTAAGCTGACCCTGCGGCTCCTTGGCACGGGTCAGCCGGTTCAAATCAACCAGGGTCTGGACCGTGCCCTTGCCGAATGTCGAATCACCAATGACCAGGCCCCGCCCGTAATCTTGGATGGCGCCGGCAAAAATTTCCGAGGCCGAAGCGCTGGCATGATCAACCAGCACCGCCAACGGCCCATCGTAAGCCCGGACTGGATCGCTGTCCTTTTCAATTTCGGGTTCTTCTTTACCGGCATTCTTCACCTGAACCACCGGTCCTTCGCCGATGAACAATCCAGTCAGATCCACCGCCTCTTGCAGCGACCCCCCCCCGTTCTCACGCAAATCCAACACCAAGCCGTCGATTTTGCCACGCAATTCTTCCAGCAGGCGGCGCACGTCACGGGTGGTGCTGCGGTAGTTGGGATCACCGCGCCGGGCGGCATCGAAATCGCTGTAAAACGCTGGAACGGTGATCACACCAATACGTAGCTCACGGCCACCCGACCCAGAGAATCGCTTGATCTCCTGTTTGGCGGCCTGTTTCTCCAACTTGATGGTATCGCGCACCAAGCGGACGGTCTTTTCCGCCGCCGACGCACCGGCCTTGCCAGGCAACACCTTCAGCCGCACGACAGTCCCACGCTGGCCACGAATACGATCCACCACATCATCCAGCCGCCAGCCGACCACATCTACCCAAGGACCACCATCCCCCTGCGCCACAGCCACGATCCGATCACCCGATTTAATCTGCTGACTCAGATCGGCCGGACCACCCGTCACCAACTCCACCACCGTCACCTGCTCTTCATCCATGCGCAGCACACAACCGATGCCTTCCAGCGACAGCCGCATTTGAATGTTGAAATTCTCGGTATTGCGCGGTGAAAAATACGCGGTATGTGGATCGAACGCCTGGGCAACACCGTTCATATACAGTTGGAATACGTCGTCGCTCGTGGACTGCTGCGCTTGCCGTAGGCGATTTTCGTAGCGTTTCACCAATAGATCACGAGCCGCCGCCTGATCTTTGCCAGACAGCATCAGCGTTAACAGCTCGTGCTTGATCCGCTTGCGCCAAATCTCATCAAGCTCGGCCACGGTCTTGGGCCAGGGCGCGTTCTTGCGATCAACGTTCAAGGATTCATCAACGTTGAACCGGGGTTCTTGTTGCAGCAACGATTGAATGTACGTAGTGCGCTCATTTAGGCGGCGCAGATAAATATTAAAAATGTCGTAAGCGGGTTGCAGGTCACCCGTTCTTAACGCATCGTCAAGCGTCGTGCGATAAGGCTCGAAGCCGGCAATATCGCTGGCCAGGAAATAGACGCGGCCAAAATCCAAATCGTCCAGATAGGTGTTCAGCACGAGCGAGGACAGCCGATCATCCAACTTGCTCTGTCGGTAATGATGCTGCGACAGTAATTTAGCGATGGTCTGATCTAAAAACGCTTGCCGAGCATTCGGCGCCAAGGCTTTTCCAACGGGATCGGTGACCGGATCGGCTGTTTTCGCCAGCGTCCAGGACAGCCCCAACCCCAGCACGAGCGCCAAAGCCAAGAATACTGATCGACCCAAGTGCTTCAAATGACGAACATTCTGCATCGTTCTTCTCGAAGAGAGCGGAGTTGCACCCACTGCATTAGCCAGATCGACCCAGTTATGGCGTAGCAGCGGGGTGAACCAAAATAATATCGGTGGCGACCGGCTGCTTGCCGTTCGGCTCTGCCAAGGTAAATTCAAAAATATGGTTGCGCGATGGTAGTTTCATGACATTAAAGCCATCCGGCAGGCTAGAGTCGTGAAAGAAGGCGGTTCGGTACGGCGATTCCGAATCGCGCGAATCAGTCTTCCAGAGAAAAGGCGACAACTTGATCAGAAACCGCATGAAACCAAAGCTCTTGTTGTCATCATGATGATAGCAATAGCCCCGCACCCGCGAACCCATGGCTCCCCAAGACGGCGCAAAATAGTCGTCGCCACGGGTCGGTAATAAACCTGGCACTAAATAACCGGATACAAAAATATCCGACTCGCGCCGTAACTCTTCAGACACGTTATCGAACGCCAAGGTTTCCACTCGACAACCCTTGTTTTGCAAAGCGCGTACCACCTGAACAAAATCACCGTCACCGGTCGCCAGCAATACTCGGTCCAAATTCTCCGATTGCAGCAACACATCCACGGCCATATCGAGATCGGCGTTAGCCTTGCCGAAACGGTTACCTGCTTCATCCTGAAACCATTTGACCCGCTTTTCGATCACCTTGTACCCAAGCTCGCGCAAGGCTGATTGATAAGCACGCGCCTTATCGCGATAGACCACATTGGTTTCGGCGCGTTCTTCATCGTAGGAGAGATAGACGTTTAAGCGGAGGGGTTCTGCTTGATCACGACAAGCGAACTCGCGCAATACGTCATATTGCATACGTTGTCCGCCATTGCGGGAAATGTTGGCTGCATCGACGTAAACGCCCACTTTGGCGAGCGACTTAAAATTTACGGTCATAAAAATTTTAGTGTTCAAGGTGATGGAAGTTAAAATGCGGGGATCTTCCCGCCAATAAGCATAACGGTATTATCACAAAACCGTAACCAATTCGCCATTTTTCGGCAGGCTCTCGAAGTAACATTACACACACTAAGCCAGCAAAACGGCAATGCCAAGAACAGGCGCCACGCTTATTGAGTCAATGCCATGTCTTGATTCGAGATCCGGCGACCGCTACGGTAAATGCGGTCGCTCCAGATACTGATGGGACTGCATTTCCTGCAAGCGGCTGACGGTACGCTGAAATTCGAATTTTAGCTTCTCGCCCTGATACAACTCCAGGATCGGCGCGGCGGCGGAGAGAACCAGCTTGACGCCACGGTCATAAAATTCGTCCACCAAATTCACGAAACGCCGGGCCTGGTTCTCCATCTGCCAATCAAGCACCGGCACATTGGAAATGAGGACGGTGTGAAAGCAGCGAGCAATTTCAATGTAATCTGCCGTTCCGCGCGGCCCATCGCAAATCGCCCGAAAACTGAACCAGATGATCCCGTCAGCCTCGCGTAAGGTCGGAATGAAACGGCCTTCAATTTCCAGATCCCCTCCGCGATGGCCGGGTTCGGGTGCAATATGATCGAAAACCTCGTTTAAGATCTGTTCGGCTCGCTCGTCCAGGGGATAGTGATAAATTTCGGCTTTTTCCAGATAACGCAGCCGATAATCAACACCGCCGTCCACATTCAGTACATCGAGATGCTGTTTGAGCAATGCGATGGCCGGAAGAAAACGGGCGCGCTGCAAGCCATCTTTGTAAAGACCATCCGGCTCAATATTCGAGGTTGTAATTAAGGTGACGCCATTGGCGAAAAGTTCTCTGAGTAACCCGTCTAACAGCATGGCATCGGTAATATCGGCAACGAAGAATTCGTCCAAGCAGATCACCCGGGCTATCTCCGCGAAGCGACGCGCGACAATCCGCAACGGATCTGGCTGATTTTTCAAGCTCTTCAATTCAGCGTGTATGGCTCGCATAAAACTGTGGAAGTGAATGCGCTGCTTGCGCTCCAAGGGCAAGGCATCGACAAAGGTATCCACCAAATAGGTTTTACCTCGACCGACACCGCCCCATAGATACAGCCCGCGAACCGCTGGCGCACTCTCTGTCACACCGGTATTTTCGCGGCGAGTCAACCGCCCAAACAAGCCGGTTTTCTGTGGAGTCGGCACTGCTTTTGAGGGTGTGGCCATCAGTTGATCGTAAATTCTTTGCAGATACTGAATCGCCCGCTCCTGGGCGGGGTCATGCTGAAAACCTTCCTGCTGCAAATCCTGGCGATAGCGTTCGTATGGCATAACTCAGCTCAAAACATTGTTGTTTTAAATTGTTGTTCTAATCAGTCAACTCAAGCCGGCCACCCGTGCGAGCGACGCTGGGGCAGATAGTGCGGCCAATCGCGGGTAACGTCACCAAACACAAAAAAATCCGGGTTAACCAAGACCGGCCGGGCGTTGTAACGCAGCGGACGTAGCTGCATATCGGTCATGTAACCACCCGCTTGCTCAACGATCACCTGAGCCGCCGCCGTGTCCCATTCTCCAGTGGGACCAAAGCGCGGGTACAGATCGGCTTTCCCTTCAGCAACCAAGCAAGACTTTAAGGCACCACCCATACCAAAATGCCGGTGTGGACCCAGATGGCTGAGATAGTCTTGCAAGCGGCGGGTACGATAGGATTCCAGACTGCTGACCACCCGAACCGGATAGTGGCAAACCCGCGCCGCTTGAATCTGGCACGGCGGCTGACCGGCAGGCTGTTTATAAGCAGCATCTCCCAAACAGGCGTAATAGCAAATGCCGCTCACCGGTGGCAATACCACGCCAAGGACCGCTTCATGGCGATGAATCAAGGCAATATTGACCGAAAACTGGTCGTTGCGCTTGATGAATTCGCGGGTGCCATCCAGAGGGTCCACCAGCCACAGCCACTCCCAGCGGCTGCGTTCGGCGAAGCCGACATCGGGCGCTTCCTCGGACAACACCGGTATATCCGGGGTCAGCTCGGCAAGGCCGCGCAGAATACACTCGTTGGCGGCGAGATCTGCGGCAGTTACCGGACTTTGATCGGCTTTTTCCGTCACGCTGAACGACCCGGCGTACACTTCCAAAATACGGCGTCCGGCCTCCCGAGCGATAGCCTGCACCGGCTGGACCAGGGCGAATAAATCGACGTTGGCAACGTCGGGCATGGCACGGACATCCTCGCGGGTCGGAGTGTTGAGGGCAAACGATGTGCTGGGAACGTCAGCCTCTTGGCGTTTTCGCACAAACCGGTTCAAATGCGTCAAAACTCGCTGCGGCAACCATCAAAATTCTGCGTGAACCCGGTCTGTCTGCTTTAATTTTACACGAGTTTGCTCGTGCAAACCGTTTACCATGACGCTAATAAAGATGAACCTACGGCTACCATGGCCGCAAATTGCCACCGTCCTGCTCGATATGGACGGGACCTTGCTGGATTTACGATTTGACAACCATTTCTGGCGAGAATTGGTCCCCGACCGCTACGCCAAGCTCCACGGTGTGTCCCTGGAGCGTGCCCGGTCCGAGGTCGCGGCCCATACCCAAGCCGTCGAGGGAACTCTCGCCTGGTATTGCCTAGATTACTGGACGCGAGAATTGAGGCTGGATATCGTCACGCTCAAGCATGAAATCGCTCATTTGATCGCCGTCCACCCCCATGTGCTGGATTTTCTAAACGCTTTGCGGGAGGCTGGCAAACGGGTGGTGCTAGTGACCAATGCCCACCCGAAAAGCTTGGCGCTGAAAATGGAAAAGACTCGCTTGGTGGGATATTTTGACCAGATAATCTGCGCACATACGCTGGGTCTGGTCAAGGAGCAAGCGGCATTTTGGCCCTGTTTGTGTGCAGCAGAACGGTTCGAACCGGCCAGGACTCTGTTGGTGGATGATCATCCGGGAATCTTGCGGGCCGCTCAAGCCTACGGGATTGCCTATCTCGTATCCGTCTTGCGGCCAGATTCGACCCAGATTTCCCGCACGCCCGGTGAATTTCCGGCCATCCACGATTTTTCCGACCTATTGCCCGTTGGTTGAGTACGGGCTGAGAGAGGCAAAAAAACGGTATGCGAGAACTGCAAGCCGGACAGAATCACCCTATCGAGCCTGATCGGGTCACAGTCGGCGTCAGTGGTGAACCCGAAGAGGCGTTCACCGCTCATTTGCAGGCAGGTCTCCTGCTGCTTGATCAGCATGGGCAGGTGGGCGGCTCAGGGGATGTGGTGTGCGCCGAGCAACCGCGCTCGTCCGATGGCTCCGCTGTTTTCGCCAAATCCCCCAGCGAATTCGAGCTGAACTTGTCGGCCGTACCGGCGACCGTGGTAAAAATGGCGCTGGTCCTGGCGGTTAAACCCGAGCTGCCCCCAGGTGTTACCTTGGGAATCTTTGCCGCGATTCGCGCCTGGCTAGCGGATGCGGCCGGACAGCCGCTGTCACTGTTTCCACTGCCGTTGCCTTGCCGGGGCGAGCGGGCGCTCATCTTGGCCGAGTTCTACCGTCACCGCGAACAATGGAAATTTCGGGCGGTGGGCCAAGGCTTTGCGGCAGGATTACCAGCACTCGCCGCCCACTTCGGGATGCGCCTTACCGATTTACCCTCCCCGCCCCCGGCGGCCAGTCCGTCGGACGGACGACGCCAAACCGGACCCGGCGATACCTTCACCGGGACTGGTTTCTGCATCCACCCCGATGGCTATATTCTTACCAACCATCATGTCATTGAAGATGCTCGGCAAATTCTCGCCCGCTCGCCCCGCCACCGCTGCGCCCTGGAATTGGTTTTTGCCGATCCGACCAATGATCTCGCACTGTTGCGGGCCGATACGCCACCGCCCGGCGTGGCAAAATTTCGTGATGGACCGCCAGCACGCTTGGGTGAAACGGTGGTCGTGGTCGGCTATCCACTGGGTGGCTTATTAGGCTCCGGCCCGCAGGTCACGACCGGCAACGTCAGCTCGCTGATCGGCCCTGGCGATGATACTCGTTCTTTGCAGTTCACAGCTCCAATCCAGGCCGGTAATAGCGGAAGTCCCTTGTTGGATAGCGATGGCACCGTAGTAGGCGTCGTCAGCGCCAAACTCAATGCCATTCGTATCCACGAAATAACCGGTGATGTGCCGCAAAACATCAATTTCGCCATCAAAGCGATGTTGGCGCGCGGTTTTTTGGAAGCGGCCGGCATTGATTACCACCATCGCGCACCCACAACCCTCCGTACAACCACGGATATTGCAGCGGAAGCTTGCGATTTTGTCCTCAAGATAGAATGCCAAGGCTAGTTGCATTGGTTTGGCTATACACTCAGGAGAGATTTGGTGAATACCGACCCGAACCTTGTTGATCTCTTCAAGCAATATTTCGAAGTGGTTCTTGCGGATACGCCAGAGAAATTGCAAGAATGCTATCGAATCCGCTATAAAGTCTATTGCGAAGAAGGATTAATTCCTGGGTTTGACGTAAAGAATTATCCAGAAGGTTTGGAGCAGGATGAATACGATGAGCGATCCGCACATTGTTTATTAATGCACAAACCCACCAAGCGCGTGGCCGGAACCGTTAGGATTGTGCTACCGATCCCCTCCGATCAGGGGGATATAAAATTCCCACTCGAAGCCCATGCCGGCAATTCATTCTATCAAAATAGTAGATTTGAAACACTGCCCCGGCGGCGTATTGGTGAGATCTCACGGCTTATTCTGGCCTCTGAATTTCGGGCAAGGCGGGGAGAAAATATACAACCGCACGGAATAGCCAAAGATTTTGAGTCTTCATTAGTAAGGGGTGAACGACGGCAAGCTGGTACTGCTCAGGACATCAATGAGCGCCGTAGCCATATTCCGCGACGCACCTTTCCTCATCCAATTCTTGGCTTATTCGTCGCCATCACCCGAATGAGTTTACAAAAGGATCTGGCGTATTGGTATGGTGGAATGGAACCGGTTTGTGCACGATTTCTTCGTACCTTTGGCATTCATTTTACTCCCATCAGCCCACTGGTTGATTATTTTGGCCCTTGCAGGAGCTATATCGGTTATATCTCAGAGATCATGGCCAATCTTTATCAGACGAACCGGCAGGTATGGGACTTATTGACTGATCGAGGTATGTTGCTCCCGGCTCCGAATTAATCGACTCATTTATTTCAGAAGTTTACTGAACTTAGCCTCTTCAATTAGGAGGAATGATTAAGATTTACTTACGCTGCCTGCTTGGCACCCTTTGGCTGTGTGTGGTCAGCCCGGGATTCGCGGAAGATACCCCTGTGGTTGTCGTTAATTCGATAACTTATCCTAATGCTTTCCTATCACAAAACGCCATCACGGCAATCTTCGGTATGCGCTTACGAAAATGGGAGGATGGCTCTCCCATCAAAGTATTCGTAATGCCTGATGGCAACCCGATACATATTGCATTTTCAAAATACGTTCTCCGAGTTTTTCCCTATCAATTACGCTCAGCCTGGAACCGCTTGGTTTTTTCCGGTACTGGCGAAGAACCTATGATCGTAGAATCCGAGGAGAAAATGCGTGAAGCGATCAGTTCTACGCCTGGGGCTATCGGTTATTTAAGCAGGTCGATGCTGAATGAATCCGTTAAAGCCATCTCTAATGATTAAAAAAAATGATATAGTCATTTTTACCCGAATCTTTTTTTCGTCTAACTATTTTAAGCATGGGCTATTTTATCTGATTGTCTTCTGGAATGTACCCAGTTCGATTCAAGCTATCGAACTGGCTGATACTCTTTCTCTGCACGGCTTTTTAACCCAGGGCTATTTTTTAACATCTGGTAATCGAATTTTCGGTGAAAGCGATGCTAACGGTAGCCTGGATTTTACAGAAGCTGGCCTGAATGTCTCTTGGAACCCGAACGCCGATCTCCGATTGGCCGGACAAGTATTATTCCGGCGCGCTGGGACCGGCCATGAGCATGATTTAGAACTCGACTTTGGCTTGCTCGACTATACTGTTTTCTCAACGCCTGATCATCTTTTAGGAACTCGTTTCGGACGCTTCAAAAATCCCCTAGGTCTATATAACGATACCCGTGATGTGTTATCTACCCGGCCAACCATTTTATTACCCCAGTCCATTTATTTGGAACGCACTCGAGACTTGGCTCTATCGGCGGACGGGGGTCTTCTTTATGGAGAACATCGCAGTGAAGCAGGTAATATCCTGCTGGAGATTGGCGCCGGAGTTCCACGCGGCAACAACTTGGATACAGAACTTGCTTATTTCGGTGCTGATTATCCAGGAGAAACAGAACCGAAACTTTCCTATATCGGGCGATTAAGCTATGAAAGAGAGGGTGGAAAATATCGTGCAGCGATTAGTTCTGTATGGTTAGATGTTCGATATCAGCCAAAATTTCCAGCGTCAGATGATGACTTGCCCCCTGTAAAAGACATCTTCATCCCTGTTATTTTTTCGATGCAATACAATGGTGATCCTTTCAGCATTACTGCTGAATACGCAACACGCAGAATTCAAAGGGCAAGTTTGGGTCATGCACTGGATTTGGATATAACAGGCTACAGCTATTATCTGCAAGCAGTTTATCAATTCGATGAAAATTGGCAGTTTATTGCCCGCTATGATGCTTTGTATAACAATAGGGCAGATAAATATGGCAAAGGTTATCAAGCCATAACGAAACGTCCAGCATACACGCAATTTGCCACCGATTGGACCTTCGGAGTTCGTTATAGCTTAACCGCATCCTTTCTGATCGCCGCTGAATATCATTATATTAATGGTACGGCTTGGCTGCCCTATCAAGATAATCTTGATCCTAATGATGTAGAAAAACACTGGCAAATTTTTTCAATTGCGACAAGTTTTCGCTTTTAATTATTCTCTAAAATCCGTGGAACTAAATGACTCAATAACATTGATCAAATGAGCTTATTGATACGAAACCTCATCCTAAGCCTTGGCAATTGATTACCAAAATCAGACTTTAGACGTTACATCAGTTAGCATATTGAGCCAATCATGATGATTTCAGTCAGCCCAACAGCAGCAACACGCTTTATACGGCGGTGCGCTTCAATCGCGCGTCGCCTAGCAATTTTTGGTAAGTTGATTACCGCTGGCCTGAATTAATTTAATATAAGCACGTTAACGCTCTATCTGGTGAGTTGAAATGCTATCCCCTACTCCAGTCGCCGACGGTACTGAAATCATCGTCGCAGCGGCACACTTGCCGTTATCAGTCCAGTTCGAGGCCATCGAATTGCGCGTGCTCGCCGGCCCGGATGCAGGTCAGGAAATCAGTCTTGGCCTGCCCTCTGTTCGTATCGGCACCGCTTCCGATAACGACCTTTTACTGACTGATCGCGCGATCTCGCGCCGACATGCCGAAATTCGCATGACCCCGGACGGGTTACTATTACGGGATTTAGGTTCTACTAATGGCACATTTATCAACGATGTGCGCATCACAGAAGCCTATATTCCGGAACATGCCGAGTGTCGGCTGGGGTACACGCGACTGTCCATCCGCCAGCACACCGAGGAGCGCAAAGTCGCTGTACCGCGCCAAGACCATCTGGGCGAATTGGTCGGCGCCAGCGAACGGATGCGAGAATTGTATGGCCTTATCCGAGCGGTCGCCCCGACGCCGACCACAGTCCATCTGCATGGTGAGTCTGGAGCCGGCAAGGAATCGGTTGCCCGCACTCTGCACGGGCTTTCCAGCCGACGTGGGCCACTGGTGGTCTTTGACGCTTCCGTGACCGATCCGGAAATGGTGCGTAACGATCTGTTCGGCCACATCAAGGGCGCATTTACCGGCGCCACCGGTTCTCGGGAAGGCGCTTTTCGTCAAGCTAACAATGGCACACTGTTCATTGACGAGATTGGCGAATTGCCGCTGGATTTACAACCGCGCTTGCTACGGGTATTGGAAACCCGAGAGGTGATTCCAATCGGCTCTGATAAACCCTTACGGGTGGATGTTCGGGTCATTACTGCGACCCATCGCGACTTGGAAAGCATGGTCAAGGATGGGACTTTCCGCGCCGACTTGTTCTATCGGCTCTCTGTCGTTCCCATCGAACTGCCGGCGCTGCGAGAGATCGCGGAGGATATCCCGCTGATCGCCCACCACCTGTGCGAGCGGCTGCAACTTAACTCCCGGATTTCCGATACCGCAATGGCCGCTTTGCAGAATTATGCCTGGCCAGGCAATGTGCGCGAATTGCGCAACGTGTTGGAGCGGGCAGCAGTGATGTGTGGCGAGCGGGAAATTCAACCTGATGATTTACGGCTCCCCAAAGAATTAGCCCCTTCTAAGGGTAACGCTCCTGCCGCTACGCCCTTGGCGATACCGCCCACTATTCCCGTTGCATCCACACCCAAACCGAGTGCCGCTGCCGCCCGCGCTCAACTGAAGGAAATCGAACGGCGGATGATCGTGGATGCTCTCGAACGCAATCAAAATAATAAGGCTGCTGTCGCGCGAGAGCTTGGAATCCCGTTGTCAACTCTAAAACGCCGTCTCAAAGAATATCAAATCGGTGAAGAAGATTAATTTCAGCCCCAAGCCTATTTTCAGGATGGAGCTGGCAACCTTGCCAAATTCAGCAATTCGGCGATAGGTTGTGGACTGACCACGAACACCTGAAATGGACTGCGCTCCAGATAAGCAGCGGTGAAGCTCACCGAGATCGCGGAAGCGTAAATCAGCATGGCGACCAGTTGTGAGCGCCAATTATCGAGATGGACTAAGGCTACGCTCAACAGGGTCAGCGTTCCCAGGCAGGCGACAGCGAACCATTTCAGCGGGTCACCACGCCGCTGGCTCAGCGCCAAGCGATGATAGCGCGCCGACTGTGCCTGTTCGAGATTTTGTGCCAAGGCAAACTGGGCACCTACCCCTAAGCGGGTTGCTAGCGACTCCCCTAGCGCGATATGACTCAAGCGACGTAAGAGTTCGCGCGCTTGCGGACTGCTTCGGCCTTGGGCCAGCAACGGCCACTCTTCGATGGCTGCCTCAACGTAGATCCGCACCGCCGTAACGAGCGGAGCACCCACTTCAGCGGGTAAGCTTTCAGCGACATCAAGGATACCGCGCAAGCCATCGGCTTCTTGCAAAATCATCGTCTGCGCCCGATCCCGGATACTCCAGATATCGTTGGCGAAAAATGCCATATATAAGCCGAATAGTAAGCCGATGATGGCCACCAACTGTGGCGAAATGTTGGTCAAGCGCTGCAACGAAGCGACGGTACGGGGAGAGTTGATCAGCCAGAAAATTAGGCCAACTGTGGCATAGGTAGCCACAATTCCAAGGATTAGCAAAGCGCTGTAATTAAATTCTTGAGCGAAGGTCATAGCTGAACATTAAGTTGTCGGAGTTATTCAGGCTCCCATTTTCGTAGAGGCATTTATACTAATTCATGAAAGCGCCTTATTATAGGCTTCTCTAGAAAATGCCAAGAAAAAATCGCCAAAGAAATTGTAAAGAATAGTGTCAATACCAAAAACTCTTCAGCGGTAAAAATTTTAGCTTTGCTAAAAATTAGAATAACCAGAAAATGCCACAAATAAATACCATAGCTTATTTCACCGAGATACCAGAATGGTGTAAAAATATATTTATTTAATTTTATTAATGAAACTGCCTTTATTGCTACGATAAGTACTGCAAAAAAAATAACTCCAGGCAGAGTTTTCCAGAAAATAACCATCCACCAAAATTCCCAATAGCTTGACCACTGCCAGTAAATATTAAAAGTTGGCCAAGCTACGACAGCACCTGTTGCTGTCCAGAACCAAGCACTTTGATAAATACTTGATATCGAATAAAATTGGCCATTTTTATCCAAAATCACACGGGCCAGGCATATTCCGAAGCCAAACCCATCAAGGCAACCGGGAAGCTGAGTTGAAGGGACAAAAATTACCTCAGCCGTACAGGCCATACCATGGCAAAGGAGAAAAAAAACCAAGGCCCGCCAAGCCCAGCTAATGGTTATGCAAGCTAATAATATAATTAAAGGGTGGAGTCTTACTAAATAGCGGATAGTCAGCAAAATCAACAAATAAAATTGCATCTCAACACCGATTGACCAGTTAGGCGCATTAAGAGCACGGTGAGTTTCTGCATCAAGGTTATGAATAAATAATAAGTGATAAACTATATTTTTTATCAGAACCCCACTGTTTAAAAAAGTAGGCCAAAGAAACACTAAAAAGATAAAGCCAGTTAAAAAATATAGAGGTG